>CACZZG010000001.1 GCA_902785645.1 uncultured Erysipelotrichaceae bacterium
GAAACATCATTCTCTGTTATAGCTTTAATATTCTCTATTCTTGGAATGATTGTTTGTATAGGCGCAACCGCGTTATTGTCATCACTCCGTTAATTGGGATAGTGTCTATCGCATCGATATTGAAGATGGTGTTGATGTACCACCTTTATTTTTAAATAAAATCATATTAGTTGTCATATTTGACTTAATGGCAAAAATCACTCATTCGTGACCGAGGCAAAATTGACCACGAAAAGTTGTCCTCAATGACTACAAACTGATGCTTTTGGTGTTAATATATTTGTGTTCGGTGGAGGAAGTTAACATGACTAACTTAAAGAAAAACATTGATCACTATATGGAATTAAAAGGCATCAAGATGTATAGCCACCTTCTTCGCAAAATTGCTGTAGAGCTCGGTTATAAAGGCGATGATATTTATGATTTTATTGATAGAGAAAAAGCCAATTTTTCAAAAACCCTTAAAGGAAAAAGACCACTTAAATACGATTACATTGTTCCTTTAGAAAAAATATTAGGTGTACCTTTAGCAAGAATGATGGATGAGGATGCATATAAACTCCCTATAGAAAAAGAAATGGTGCCATACGTCAAGGGATTTAGGTACTACGCATATTTAGACAATAGAGAACTATATGAGAAAGAATTATCAAAACTGCTAGCTCAAGATGGCAAATCAACCATTCATAATATGGATGAATTCGGTAAAACATTTCTTGATTATGTAGTGGAATATAATTCAGTTAATGGTGTTAGATTCTTGCATAATTTTTACAAAATAAAACTAAGATGTTGGAATAATCAATTTCAAACAGAACCAGAAGGCATTTTTTGGACACATGATACAGGTGTTGAATTTTGTCGTTTAGTGGCTAGTATTGGCGATTTGCAGCTATTTAATGATATTTATGACTCGTATCATATGCTTGCTTCTGGTAGTTTCGGTAATCCTTATATTCTTTATAATCAGGACGATTTTTATGAAATAGTCATGGATCATGAATATTTATTTAATGATTTGTTTAATATCAAAACTTATAAGTATACCTTTAGTCGAATGGAAAAAAAGAAACAAGGAAGAGATTACATGACTTTCAACTCAATTAACCCCATTATAAACGGTTGTTTAAATTATTCTCTTAAACACTTAGATAAATACAAAAAACAAGCTGAAGAAATCTTAAAATTTGGAATTCGACACAATACTATAGTAAAAGAAAGCCTTATTTTAAAACCCGAAGATATTTATATAGATGGCTTTGGCGGATTGAGAAACATCAGAAATAACGATGTTATTGATATAGCAATAGAAGTGAATGTTAAAGACATCAGAGATGGTAATATTGAAAAACTAGTTTCTAAATTACCGATTTTTAACATGCAACATTGGGGGGTATAACCATGGGGCCAAAGTGGTGTATGAATTATGATTCTGGCGATTACGAATGGATTGATAAAAATGGGTATAGCTGGGACCAAGGCGAATACGTCTACAATTGGGATCGTAGTGCATTCGATGATGATGACGAAGATGATGATTGGTAAATAATGTAGATCTCCTTTTTATATTCTCTCTGCAGAGAGGCTCCCGCTGGTGTTCTCCTCACATGATGGCGGGAGTTTTTCTTTTTATTTAAAACAATCCCTTTATTTGAATTCTTGTCTAACAGTTATTCATGGAATAAAATTATTTTAAATAAGGCAAAAATAATACAAAACTTATTTATTTTATAAATAAAAATTCAATTCTATTTTTGCGCGAGTGAATTCGCGTTCTCAGTTATTTAAAATATTCGCCGAAACAGCGAGTATGTTGGGGAAGGAGGTATCCGTTTATGACTTTAGGGCAAAAGATTAAAAAATTAAGAAATGATAAAGGATTAACTCAAAAAGATTTAGCGGATCAAGTACATGTCACTTTCCAAACAGTGAGTAAATGGGAAAAAGACGAAAACGAACCAGATGTTTCAACATTAAGAGAAATTGCTAAGTTATTTGGAGTTACTGTTGATTATCTTATTAATGAAGATGAAGAAGTGGACACTCAAGAAGAAGTAGAGGAAGAACCACCAGGAACTAAAACTATTATTGTTCATCAAAGAGAACTACACGTCTGTGAAAGATGTAAGAAAGATATTCCAGAAGATGATCTCGCTATGGAAGATGTCGTTGTTAGACCAGCAGGAAGAGGCCGTTCTGCGGAATATAGAAAAGCTTATTATCATAAAGATTGTTTAGATCAATTAAGAACGGAAAGAGCAAAAGCGGCAGCCGCAGCGAAAATAGCTAAATCATCTAGAGCTAAGAAATTATCCTTTGGATGGGGTATAGCAGGTGGTGTTGTCGCTCTTGTTGCCACATTATTATCTTTATTACTTGTTCCATCCGCGAAAGAAGTGATTCATCCTGGCGCAGCAGTCGGAATATCTATTGGTGCGGGATACGGCATATTTGCGATGTTATATTGCATTATATCCGGTTCTTATATTGGTGATGTTTTTGTGTGGTGCGCTGGATTATCTATTAGATTCCCCGGATTAATATTTAGTTGGGATATTGAAGGATTTATTTGGGTTATTGCGATGAAAATACTATTTGCAATACTTGGATTCTTAATCGGTGTATTTGCTTTAATATTCGCAATTGTTTTATCCGCGACATTAGGTGCGGTATCATTTCCATTCGTTTTAATACACAATATTAATACAGATTACGAAGATGCTTTATAAGGAGAAAACAAAAATGAAAAAGAACATCTTGTTATTGGCTGTTATTTCTACAATGCTCATTGGCTGTAGCAATGGCTCTAAAACCTCAGGAGAAGACAAACCTGACATAACTGATCCAATTGCCTTGGTTAGAAGAGCAAAGAAACAAACTACGGATTTATCAGAATACCAATATGATTTCAGTCTTAATGCTAAAATTAAATTTAAATCTGCTATTTCTTTTACACCCGCAACTTATTCTGGCACTACATATGTAAATACCAAGAACGAAGAAACCCAATTCTTACAAAGAAGAGAACTAAGCGGCGCTTTAATTATTGATAGCACAAACTACATTTATAATGTCGGAACAGATTTAATTAAAATATCCGCAGATGAAAGCAAAGATTTCTCTGTTATCAATCATGAGACTGTTGATTCAGTCTATGATTTTGATAAACATAATTTTGGTCACATTTTAAAAACATTAAATGATGATGGATTTCTTAAAGTTAAAAAGAATAATGATAGATACGATTTATCACTTCAAACAAACTTCAGCCAAGACTCATTATTAGGAGTGCTCAATTATATTGATAGCAGCATTATCTTAAAAACATTAAATTCATATACCAAAAAGGAATGGGGCGTCGGCCTTATTGTTAATTCATGGGTCACACTTGATAGCACAAATAACTATTTAAAGAAATTCCATTTTGATGCCGCAGTTACTATTAAAGATACAGTTGAAATCGGTTTTGATTTTGAACAAACATTCACCAAATATGAAGGCGTTGCTATTGAAACCCCTGAGTTCGCCAATACCGCTGTTAGCGAAAGTGAAGTTACTAATGTGTTAAATAGTCTTAAAACAAAGATTAGTACATCTAAAGCTGCTTCAACATCCTATTATGACTATAATGTTAAAACCACAGTTGACCATGGTGTGTCCAAAGGAAATCCTTTAGGATTAGCAGTTAATTCCACAACAAAAGGATCTGCCAAACGCCAAATCATTGGTAGTGACGTTTTCTTTAACAATAGATTAATGGTTGATAGTGACTATAAGAACAAGGATCAACTTGGAGATTTAGTCAAGGACTACGATTCTTATAGAGCAAGATTAAATAACGCCAATAAAGATGTCTATGATGTCTTGGATCCTAAAGTTGGATTTAATCAATATACTTTATTATCTGATTATAACGAATCTGAAATTGATAACTATTATATGCTTCCAGCAGATTCATTGTTGAACTATGAGAATGTTAAGGTTGTTAAAACAACAACAGACAAGAATTCTAATAAAACATATAAATTAGGCTTATCCACAAATGGTGTTAAAGCCTTATTAGCGTACTATAACAAATCCATTAGAATCGATTTCAATAGAGTCACTATTTTTGATATCTATAATATAAAATCTGACTTTGACGCTAAGAAAGCATCATTCAGTTATACTATCGATTCAGCTGGTAGATTATCTAAAGTTGATATTGATTTAAAAGGCTTCTACGTTGAAAAACAAAGCGAAGACCAAGTTAAGTTCAGATTAGAAACAAGCATTGAATATGACTGGTCTAAATCATATACAGCCGCCACAACAAAAGAAGATATTGATAATTAATATAAACCGCAAGCAAAAGGGTTGAAGATTATTAGAAATAAATAAAAAAGTCAGCAAAAATGCCATAAAACGCGCAAAATGTTGGCTTTTTATTAAATGTCGTTTTTGAATTGACCCACTTAAAAGTAAAATACTATATAGTTAGATTATGAGTTTATATTTTGTTTATACATCCAACATCAATAACAGAAGTGCGGAATCCGTATTCTATTTTCGTGATAACTATTGTGTTAGACGTTTTAAGAATCAAATATCTCATCCTTTGTTTGAGTTAGGACCGCAAAACATTGAATCATATAACCTCATTAATAAATATGCGGAAGATAATAATTTAGATTCATATGAGATTCTTTTGAGTGATGACACACCTTTAAGCAACTTATTAGAGTATCTATCTAATTATTTGTTAAATCACGATATATCAATTGGTCTATTGACCAATGAAAGATCTATGTTTTATGAAAACTTGGATTTGTTGAATTCTTATGGTGTAACTAGCTCTAATATGCTTTTTAGCCATTCTTCTTGTGTGTCAGGACCTAGCCTACCCTTTGTTCTTGAGTTTAAAGAACGAAAAGAATGTGCGTCTCCTAAACCGATAATAAGAAGCCGCGAATATTTTAAAGTAGAGAAGAAAAAGAAGGGCTATAGAATTGATAGGACCTATTCTGTCGTATTAGAAGAATCTTTTCATAAAAAATTCTTAAGACTATTAATAGAATCCGGTAAAGACAATGTTGAAATATATAAAAAAGCGGGAATATCTAAACAAGTCTTTTCTAATATATTGTCTAATGAGGATATGATACCTAAAAAACTTACGCTTATATCTTTATGTATTGGTCTAGAACTACCATATGTCATTGCAAAAGATCTAATGACATCCGCAGGATATGCCTTTTCTAAATCTATTTTGTTAGATGCGATCGTTTCTAAATATATCAAAGAAGAGATATATGATTTTGGATTAATTAATAGTGAACTTGATGAATATGGATGTCCATTATTGGGTTGGCATCCACGAGAAGATTAAAAGTCATTTCTGAATTGACCAAAATAAATAATGAATCCTCCATAATGAAGTCACAAAAGACAACAGGAGGATTTTTAAATGAATAAGCAAACAGAATTAGTCATCATCATTGATAGAAGTGGATCAATGCATGGACTAGAAAAAGATGTCGTGGGTGGTTTTAACTCACTCATTGAAGAACAAAAGAAAGAAGGAGATACAGTGGTCACCACAATATTCTTTAATGATAAAGTCTCTTTCGTCCACGAAGGCGTGGATATTAATGAAGTAAAACCATTAGATGGTAGAAGTTATCAACCGTGTGGTTGTACCGCTTTATTGGATGCGATTGGGGACGCTATTAGTTTAATTAAAGCTAAACACTCTAAATTAAAAGAGAATGAATTACCTGAACACACAATATTCTCTATTATGACTGATGGTTTAGAGAATGCTTCTAGAGAATATTCTTATAAAAGAATAAAAGACATGATTGAACTGCAAAAGAAATGTGGTTGGACATTCTTATTTCAAGCCGCAAATATCGATACAGAATACGAAGCTGATCGTTTAGGCATTGATAGAAACATGACTCTAGATTTTAAAGCCGACAGTGGTGATGTTAATAGAGTTATGAAATGTTGCTGCGCTGCTATTAGTAAAGCTAGAAGAAACACAAGAAAGAAGTAGGTGGACTATATGAGCGTAGTGGTAGCAATTAAAGATGGCAAAAAGATTTATATTGGGGCAGACTCTCAAGCCACAAAAGGAACAACAAGAATTACTTTAAGAAACCCAAACAATTTTAAAATTTGGAAAGTTAATGATTCGAAGAATTGTTTGATGGCAAGCGTGGGTGATATTAGGGATTCTAATGTCATTAGATTGGTATCCAATATCGTGGACGATTATGATGAATTCGTTAATCGTGTTAACTATAAATTTGTTGTTAAATTCATCGTTCCAAATATTGTAAGAGATCTTAAAAGAGCGGGTTTCATCAAAGATGAAAGTTATGTCGATCATATAAACTCTTCTTTTTTATTCGCCTATAAAGATAAATTGTTTTTAATCGAACACGATTTAAGCGTTATAGAAATTGATGATTATGTCGCAATTGGTAGTGGGTCTTCAGAAGCCATTGGAAGTTTATTATCGACAGAAAACGACGATCCCAAAATTAGAATCGTTAAAGCAATTAAGGCAAGCGCTGCAAATGATATTTATGTAGATTATCCGATCATATTAACCGATACAGAAACAACTAAATTTGATATCATTACTGAAGGTTTTGAAATAAGTCGTGAAAAGGAAAACACAAGCAAAAACAACGAAGAAGAGAAATTACCTTTCTAAAAGAAATATGAGTATTTAGTATAATAAAACTAAAGAAGGAAAACGTCATGACAAATGATGCACAAAAATTGTTAAAGCACATTAAAGAAAAAATAGATTTAAATAAAGAATTCCCGGAAACCTTCAATTCTTTACCAATTTGCATTTTGGATTGTGTGTTTTCTTTGAACGCCCGTTATAAAAGCGCATCTAATGTTGTAAAAAATTATAAAGACAGCAAGTTATTTAAACAGGATTATAACATTGATGACTTTCTTAATGATAAAAACAAACATGGAGCCGAAAACATTAAAAAAATAGTTCAAAATAATCAATATGTCGGAAATAGACCAAAATTGAATGTTTGTTATGATTTAGCAAATCTTTTAAAAACCAAATTCAACATTAATACAATCGAAGATTTTGCCAATTATGAAGACCAAGCATTTTTGAAGTATTCCCTTTGCTATATAAAAGGCTTTGGTGATGCGGCCGCAGATTATTTATTTATGCTAACTGGTGATGAAAATAGAGTTAAACCAGACGTGCATATACATAAATGTGTTGAAGAAGCAATTGGTCGAAAAGCCAAAAGCAATGATGAGTGTCAAAACCTCTTCAAAGAAGTTGCCTCTGAATTGAATATCACACCAAGAAAACTCGATTATTGTGTTTGGTCATATTATTCTAAATTCAAAGATAATTACTGATATAAAATACAAATACACAATTTATGGCAGAGTTTCATTTTACAGGTAAGCAATTTAAAGAAATGGGTTGGGATGGTGATCTCAATACTTTAGAAGACTTTAAATTAAAAGTGAAATGGGCTTTAGAAAACGGATGGAATCCAGAAGAAATGTCATTTAAAGACTTTTTAGAATTATTTGAAGATGAAGAAGATGACTTCAATGATGATGAAGACGACGATAAAGATTTAGAACAAAGAAGATGTCGTGCTGAAGAAGCTGGCTGGGATGAAGAAGAAATGGATCTTGAAGAATTTGAAGACTATTTCATGTAAAAAAGGAAAAAAATAAAGTGGATAACAAAAGAAAAGACCCAATTTATATTATGGAAGATTTGCTGTCTCCTGGGGATTTAGTATTCTTCAACGATGGTTCTGTTAAAACTATAACCAGATATATTTTTGATCGAGATTTGATCTTTTTTAATGACGGAACAGAAAGAGATTTACGTATTATTTACGACAATATTAACTATGTTATCTATAAACAACACGATGATCAGAATGATTATTATGAAGACGATGTTGAAGATGACGAAGATGATCTTGACGAGGAAAATTTCCATTCTGTTTCAATAGGAACAATTAGAAAAGATGTTATGCAAGCTATTGAACAAATTAACGAGAGTTCGTCTTATCGGGCTTATGCAAAAGTGATTTGGTCTTTTTTAATTGGCGATGAAGATTCTTGGATATATGATGATTGCTGCGGTTGTGATGATTTCGGAGTTTATAACGCTCTATCAATGGATTCTGTTGAGTCTGCTTTAGATGATCTTTTAGATCAACAAAGAATACTGTGTTTTACGTCCAAAAAAGGCAGCAGTTATTATGTAATTAATGAAAACTATGATCCGGCATATGCGATGTTCAACAATACGCAAAATGCTAAGAAATATAGTGAACATTATTTTTTGAATGATTTGAATAATTGGAATGCTCCAGTCCCGTTTTATATAAAAAAGCCAAGCAAAGTAAAGCTCAAAGACGGATACACTTTTATTGCCGATGGAAGTTATGAAAAAAGATTAGTTACTCAGCTTAACAACAAAGACACATATTTACACTTGAGAGGTAATAATTTCGCAATATTCAAGAATAGATCAAAAACACTAAGATATTTTCCGGACATTGTATTCTATACAGAAGATGGATACATAGGCATCATTGAAGTCAAACCAATGTTTGAAATGGCTGACAATAAAGTGCGGACCAAATACCAAGTATTGGTTAATTACTGTTTGAAGCACGGATTTCTTTACACAATGTGTGATTTTCAGTATCACACCTTTAATTTCATGTCTAAAAGAAACGTCAATGAATATTTAAAAGAGCTTGTTGAGAACACCTTGGATGAAAAAGGTAGTTTTACCAGAGATGATTTTGAAGAATTTGCATTTGGCAAGGATTCAAAAGCAAAGAAAAAATATGAAAATCAACTTGCTGCGCTTGTTATACAAGAAGATTACAGCATGACCGTCAATAACAAAGGAAGAAGAAATTTTGTTATTAGAAGAAAAAAGAGTTCATAATTGTTTGCTCTAAAACACTTCTTCCATCCACCTGCTTAACGTTGGAACTATCATATTTCAAAGTAGGAAATACTTATTCCCAAAAAATCGATTGAAGCTTTTGGTGCCGTTTTGTCCTAGAGGAATGGCACCAATCAATAGTAGAAATACTATTATACTTAATTCCTTTCAACCAGTAAGAAACAGATATGAAGATAAACTCTTTGAGAATCACGCCATGTATTATTCTAGTGAAGGAATTACCGATGATCAGAAACCAACTGATAGAAATAAATGTTTATCCACAACAGCACACAGAGCAAGAACTAGAGTTATTGAATAAGTTGTTTTTTCTTTTTGGCTGCGCTAAGTTTTGCGTGGAAATAATATAAATTTATTTCTTCCTGTGTTAAACTTTTACTTGGATTACGATTATGTCAGAAGTTATAGATAACAGGTCCAAACTTCTTGGAGATGATTTAAAAAAGGAATTGAAAGAGGGTGCAACTCTTAAAATTGTTGCGTCTTATTTTTCTATCTACGCTTTTGAAACACTTAAAGATGAATTATCCCAAATTAAAGAGCTTCAGTTCATTTTCCCTTCCCCAACTTTTGTTAGCGAAGGAATTCAAGGCACCGTTAAGAAAGAAGCAAAAGAATTCTATATCCCAAAACAAATGAGAGAGAACTCTTTGTATGGAACCGAATTCGAGATTCGTTTAAGAAACAGAATGACTCAAAGAACGGTAGCTAGAGAATGTGCTGAATGGGTAAGGAATAAAGTTACATTCAAATCTAACGTTACTTCTGACACATTAAAGAACTTTATTTATGTTGATAATGGTGAAAAGAAAACGGCTTATACCTCCATTGATGGTTTTACTGCTGTTGACTTGGGTTATGAGAGAAATAACGCCATGAATCCTTTTGTTGTGAAAGAAGATAAAGAAGAATTCACAAAATACTTTTTTAACCAATTTAAGGATGTGTGGAATGAACCAAATAGATTAGAAGATGTCACTCAATCAGTGGTGGATTATATTGCGAATGCTTATAAGGAAAACGCTCCAGAATTCATTTATTTTGTAACTCTTTATAACATCTTCAAAGAATTCCTTGATGACATTATGTCTGAGGACTATATGCCAAATGAGGCTACTGGCTATAAAGATTCCGTTGTTTGGAACAAGCTATATGCCTTCCAGAGAGATGGAGCTGTTGGCGTCATCAATAAACTAGAAAAATATAATGGTTGTATCTTAGCTGACTCTGTTGGTCTTGGCAAAACCTTCACTGCTTTGGCAGTCATGAAGTATTATGCCTCCAGAAACAAGAATATTCTCGTTCTCACACCAAAAAAACTAAGCAACAACTGGAACCAATATAAAGACAACTTAAAAACAAACCTTTTCTACAATGACCATATTCGTTTTGATGTTTTATATCATACAGATCTTGGAAGAAAGAAAGGCTTCAGTAATGGAATAGATTTATCTCTATTTAATTGGGACAACTATGATTTAGTTGTTATTGATGAATCTCATAACTTCAGAAACGCTTTTAAATATAAGAATCATGAAACAAGATATGACTTCCTGATTAACAAGGTTCTGAAGAGCGGTGTAAAAACTAAAGTCTTAATGTTATCAGCTACACCAGTTAACAATAGATTCACAGACTTAAAGAATCAGCTCCAATTAGCTTATGGTGATGAAGTTGAAGAATTTAACTCAAAACTAGATACTGCAAAAACAGTAAGTGAAATATTAACTAACGCACAACGTGCATTTAACGAGTGGGCAAAACTTCCACAAGAACAAAGATCATCAAAGTCATTGATGGATGCTTTGGATGTGGATTTCTCCATCCTTTTGGATAACGTTACTATTGCCAGAAGTAGAAAGCACATCACTAAGTATTATGACATGTCAGAAATTGGCAACTTTCCAACCAGGTTGAAGCCAAAGTCTTTCTATACAGATATTGCTAGGGACGAAGACACAATTGCTTATAACGATATCTATTCGATATTGATGAATTTAACAATGGGTGTTTACGCTCCAACGAATTACATTTTCCCAAGCAAAGCTGAAAAGTATGCTGAGATGTATGACAGCATTGTTGAAGGTAGGCCAACACTATTGCAAGCCAACCGTGAAAAGGCTCTTCAGAGATTAATGTCTGTCAACATGCTGAAGAGATTAGAAAGCTGCATTGATTCTTTTAGAATTACTATTAAGAACATCAAAAAGATGAATGAAGAAACACTCAGGCTGATAGATGAATTTGAAAAGAATAAAGCCAATGGTGGAGTTACAAGAGCGATTAAAGAATTGTCTTATATCGATGAAAACGATCTTGATGATGATGATTTTGAAATTGGTTCCTCTGAGACCATTGGTAAAGTCAAGATTGACTTGGCTGATATGGATTTAAGAGCATGGAGAAACGACCTTGAACACGATATTGATGAATTAAGTGGTTTATATGACTTCATGTCATGGATTACTCCAGACAAGGACTTAAAACTTCAAAAACTAAAAGAAATTATTGACGATAAGATTGCTAATCCAATCAATGAAGGCAACAGAAAGATTCTTATCTTCTCAGCTTTTGCTGATACAACCAATTACCTTTACGAAAATTTAGCTGATTATGTTTTAAAGAAATATGGAATGTACAGCGCACGTATTCAAGGTGCTTCTCAAGGCAATGCTACTAATGTTTCTGGAAACAAAGAAACGGATAGACTTTTAACATTGTTCTCACCTATTTCCAAAGAAAAAGACAAAGCTTTCCCAGAAGAGACTCAAGAAATTGATATGCTCATCGCGACAGATTGCGTCTCAGAAGGTCAAAACTTACAAGACTGCGATATTTGTATTAACTACGACATTCACTGGAATCCAGTAAGAATCGTTCAACGTTTTGGTCGTATTGACCGTATTGGAAGCAAAAATAAATATATTCAACTAGTTAACTTCTGGCCGAACGTTTCTCTTGATGAATACATCAAACTTAATAAACGTGTTACTAGCAGAATGAGCATCGTTAACGCAACTGCTACTGGTGACGATAACGTCCTCAAAGAGGAAGAGATAGATTTAGATTATCGCGCTGTTCAATTAAAGAAACTCCAAGAAGGCGAGCTCCAAGACTTAGAAGATGTTGATGGTTCAGTAACTATCACCGATTTAGGTTTGAATGAATTTCGCATGGATATGGTGGATTACATTAAGAAACACGGTGAACCAGGAAACATTCCAAACGGTTTATATGCCGTTGTTCCTGAAGACGAATCTAAAGGAGTGGAGAAAGGCGTTGTTTTCGTGTTACGAAATCGTAATGAAGGCGTTAATATTGACAAGCAAAACAGACTCCACCCATATTACCTGGTTTACTTAAACCAAGATGGAGAACCTTTAATTGATCACATGGATCCAAAGAAGGTTTTGGATGTTTTAAGAACGACATGCAAGCATCAATTTGAACCAATTATGAGCTTATGTAGAGCATTCAATAAAGAAACTAACGATGGCTATAAGATGGATAAATACAGCAATTTATTAAAAGCCGCTGTTAAAACAATCATTCATAAAGAAGAGCAAAACGACTTGATGTCTTTATTTACTGAAGGTTCAGATGTCTTGTTTGAAAATACAATTTCTGGTCTAGATGACTTTGAACTAATAACTTTTGTGGTGGTGAAATAATGTTTTCGTTTTCAAGTAAGACTCAAGTCAACAGAGAACTAAAGCTCAGAGATGTTCTCCGCCAGATAGGCGCCGATAGAGATGTAAGAATTGAAACTCAAAATATTAATACGCTTATGCTTACAAATATAATCAACGCCAACACAATCAATTGTGAGCCAGACGAAAAATATAAAGAAATTTATCTATTTCTAATAGATGTTAAGGATCCATTTGTTCCTCAATTGTTTATCACAATGTTGGATAAAGCAGTTAAGTTTCAGACCTTCTTTATTGTTAGGTGCGGAGAAGAAATAGCTACAGCTATGGCATTTAAAACCATTGGTATTAAAGTGTCTTGTGGCAAATACGAATTAAAAGACTTCAAAGTCGACACAATGGTGGAGATTCCTTCATTCCACAACGTTCCAGAAGCTTATAAATACTTGATGTCTTATCAGTTTCAAGTTGCTAGAAGAAGAGCTGAAACTCCTGATGAGTTCATGACTAGAATTAACCAAATTCATAAACTTCAATATCAGATTGAGAAAACAGCTCAGGCCATTATTCATGAAGCACAGCCAAAAAAGAAATATAGATACAATCTAAATTTAAACGAATATAAACATGAGCTTGATAACTTGTTGAGAGGAGATGAGTAGCATGGAAATTGAAAAAGCAAAAATGATGTCACTTGATATGGAAAAAGAAAATGTCAAAAAAATTAGAGAACTTTTTCCAAATGTAATGGTCGAGGTTCTTAATGATGACGGAAACAAATCTTTTGCAGTTGATTTTGACTTATTAAAGGAAATGCTTGGATCAGGTGCGATTGACGATAAAAAAGAAAGATATACTATGTCGTGGCCAGATAGAAAAGCTTCTATTGCTAAAGCAAACAAATCCTCTACGCAAACGCTTAGACCTAATGTTAGTAAGAGTAAAGATTTTAACAACACAAAAAACATTTACATTGAAGGTGACAACCTTGAAGTATTGAAAGCAATAAGGGAAACATATTTAGGCAAGATTGACTTCATTTATATTGACCCGCCGTATAATACAGGAAGTGATTTGCTATATGATGATGACTTTAGCATTAGAGAAAAAGAGTTTTCACTTGAGAACGATTATGATTCATTGGGCAACAAATTGTACGTGAATCAAGAAGCCGGAGCTAGATTTCATACAAACTGGCTAAATATGATTTATCCTAGATTATTGGTCGCGAAAGACTTGTTAACTGATGATGGTGTTATTTTTATAAGCATCGGAGAAAATGAATCGTCGAATCTTAATCACGTTTGTAATCAAGTGTTTGGTGAGAGAAACTTTATCGCTTGCCTAACAAGAGTTGCCAAAAAAACTTCAGATAAAGGCACATATTTCAAGCCAACAAAAGACTATATTTATGTTTATGCAAAAAACATTGTCGAATTACCTGGATTTGGTATCAAGGGGATTGATGATTTAGACAAATACATATATGAAGATGAACATGGCAGATACAAGAAAAATGGAGCTTCCCTTTATCAACCATCACTTGATCCTCTCAGAGGATGCGTTAATCAAAGATATTGGATTCAATGCCCAGATGGTAGCTTTTTAATTCCTCCAGGCCATTCCTTCCCAGACAAAATAGAAGATGGTGCTTTTGTCAAGCCAGCGGATAGTCAAGATAAAGTATGGAGATGGTCTTGGCAATCTTATTTAGCAAAAAAAGATAGATTAATATTCACAAAATCTACACAATCTCCTCTTTTAAATGAAAAAGGCGAAAAGGCTTCCTGGAATATTTACGATAAAGTCTATTTGGATGAAAAAGAGAATGCAACTAATTTACCAGAAGACGTCCTATATGATTTCAAAAATTCAATGGCTACCAAACATGTTTTGGATATGGGACTCTCTTTCTCATTTTCAAAACCATACGAATTAGTCAAATATCTAATTGAATTGACGATGAAAAGAAAAGACATTACGATTATGGATTTCTTTGCAGGTTCAGCAAGTAGCGCTGAAGCTGTTCTTCAGCTTAACAACGAAGATGGCGGCACGAGAAAGTTTATAATGGTCCAATTACCTGAATTGTGTGACGAAGGTAGTGAAGCATATCAGCTTGGATTTAAAACAATTTGCGAAATAAGTGAAGAGAGAATTAGAAGATGCTCAAAATATTTGAAAAAGGAGTCTAATCTTTTTGGTGGCCCTGTTGATGATGGTTTTAGAGTCTTCGAATTATCATCTTCTAATATGAATGAAGTTTACTACAACCCAAAAGCCATGACACAAAATTTATTAGAAGCAACTGTGGATAACATAAAACCAGATAGAACGCCTTTGGATTTGTTGTTCCAGGTTATGCTTGAATGTGGCGCTTTATTATCGAGCAAGATTGAAGAAAAGGAGATTAACGGTAAAAAAGTGTACATTGTTGAAGATAATTATATTGCTGCTTGTTTCGATGATGAAGTTGATGACAAGACAGTTGAGGCAATTGCAAAATTAAAACCAATTTATGCGTGCTTTAAAGGCTCATCATTCAATAGTGATTCAGCTAACATTAATGCTGAACAAATTTTCAAAACTTATTCCCCAAACACAGAAAAGATTAAGGTTATCTAGTGATGAAATTCAAATTTAAGACACAAAAGTATCAGACTGATGCAGTCAACGCTGTTGTTGATGTTTTTAGTGGTCAACCTTATTCTGCTATGTCTACTTATACAAGAGATATGGGAGATTACAGAGTTACTAGACAACCACAACAGATATCTCTTTTTGCTGATGACGGGGAAAAGGCATGGAATGATGACGATGTTGATACAGGCTACGCTAATAGCCCTATTAGAATATTAGATGACGATTTGCTCAAGAATATTAACGAAATTCAATCTAAGTCAAATATTCGTGAATCTAGAGAACTAGTTTCAAACATTGGTGCTGTCTCGTTAGATGTTGAGATGGAAACTGGTACTGGTAAGACTTATGTCTACATCAAAACCATGTATGAACTAAACAAGAAATATGGATGGTCAAAATTCATAGTTGTAGTGCCATCAATTGCTATTAGGGAAGGCGTAAAAAAGTCTTTCGATATGACTCAAGATCACTTCTATGAGCAATATGGCAAAAAGATTAGATATTTTATCTATAAATCAGATAACTTAGGCAAAATTGATGAATTTTCATCAAGTAATGCTATCCATGTCATGATAATTAATATCCAAGCGTTCAATAGAGCCTTCAAAGAAGGAACGAAAGGTGACTCATTAATTATCTATTCCAGAAGAGACGACTTCCAAGGAAGAAGACCAATCGATGTTATTTCCAAGAATAGACCAATCATGATTCTTGATGAACCTCAAAAGATGGGTGGAGACGCCACCCAAAAGGCTTTGTTGAACTTTAATCCGTTATTTTCAATTAACTATTCAGCAACTCACAGAGAACAACATAATTTAGTGTATGTTTTAGACGCTCTGGACGCCTTTAATCACAAACTTGTTAAAAAGATTGAAGTTAAAGGTTTCACTGTTAAAAATCTGCGCGGAACAAACAGTTACTTATACCTCAGAGATTTTGTCTTATCTCCAAACAAACCTCCAAGAGCGAAAATTGAAATAGAAGTTGGCTATGTTAACTCTATTAATAGAGAAACTAGAATTCTTGATGTTGGTGACAGCATTTATCATGAGTCCAAGGAAATGGAACAATACAGCGATGGTTTTACCATTTCAGACATTGATCCAATTTCAGAGACCGTAACATTTGTTAATGGAACAATTATCAAAAAAGAGAAGACTTATGGTGATATCTCTGAAAATGATATTAGAAGAATTCAAATTAGAGAAACCATTAAGTCTCACTTTGAAAAAGAAAGAAAACTATTTAATAAAGGCATTAAAGTCCTTTCGTTGTTCTTCATCGATGAAGTTGCAAAATACCGCATCTATGATGAGGATGGCAACCAGCAATTAGGTATTTATGGACAAATCTTTGAAGAAGAATATATCAAGATTTTAAATGAATATCTAGGCATCTTTGATGATGCTTATATGCAATATTTGAGAAACATCGATCCAAAGAAAACTCACAATGGATATTTCTCGATAGATAAGAAAGGCCACATGGTTGATTCTAGCCTTAAGAAAGGAACCGATGAGTCTGATGATGAATCGGCTTATGAACTTATCTTAAAAGACAAAGAAAGATTACTATCTTTTGAAGAACCAACAAGATTTATTTTTTCTCACTCTGCTTTAAGAGAAGGCTGGGACAACCCTAATGTTTTCCAAATCTGTACATTAAAGCATAGTGCTAACGACACCCAACGCCACCAGGAAGTAGGTCGTGGTCTTAGACTTTGTGTCAATAATGATGGAGACAGGATGGATGCTGCTGTTCAAGGCAACGATGTCCATGTGATAAACAAACTTACCGTTATCGCTAACGAATCGTATGAAGACTTTGTTAACGGTTTGCAATCTGAAATTAGAAAAGACCTCTTTGATCGACCAAGCAAAATTACACCAGAATACTTTGCTGGCAAGAAATGCAAGGTCCTTGAAGGGCAAGATGGTGAAGTGGAAACAGAGGCTCACAAGATTACTACTGAAGAGTCCACAGAAATTTATTTCTACTTGGTTCAAAACGCTTATATTGATTCTAAAGGTCATGTCACACAAAAATATAAAGACGATGAAAAGAATGGCGTTTTTGCAGCTTTTGAGAACGAAACGCTCCAAGAAAACGCTTATGCAATCCATCAACTTGTTCAGAGAACATATAATAACGAAATCGCTATTGAAAACGGTAATATGCCTAAGAAGACAAATGGCTTAAACGACAACTTTGCTAAGCATGAATTCAAAGAATTGTGGAACATGATTAATGTTAAATATGCTTACACGGTTGACTTCAATTCTGAAGAGCTTATTACCAAAGCTATTGAAGCTATTGATGGTCAACTTCATGTTACAAAGCTTATTTACACAGTTTCGACTGGCGAACAAAGAGACGAACAAACTAAAGAAGGTCTTGATGCAAAAGAAGGCTTTAAAACTGCAAAAACCAGAACCGAGTCAATTACATCGTTTGCAAACGAATCTGTTAAATATGACTTGTTAGGCAAGGTTTGTGAATTAACAAAGTTAACAAGAAAGACTGTAGCAAAGATCTTGTGCTCGATTAGTCCGGCTAAGTTTGGTATGTATCAAGTTAACCCAGAAGAATTCATTTCTAAAGTTGCTAAACTTATCAACGAAGAGAAAGCTTCAATCATTGTCGAACACATTACTTATAACAAGACTGATGAAGATCCATTTGATTCAGAAATCTTTGTCCAAGAAAAGAATAGTGAAGAATTCAGAAAAGCATATGCTGCTAAAAAGTGTATTCAAGACTATGTCTTCACTGATGGAAGTGCAGATAGATCCGTTGAAAGAAGATTCGCTGAGGATTTAGATAACGCTGATGAAGTTATGGTTTATGCAAAACTTCCAAAAGGATTCTATATTCCAACTCCAGTAGGTAAATACTCACCTGACTGGGCTATTGCTTTCAAACAAGGAACTGTCAAACATATTTACTTTATTGCCGAAACCAAAGGCAGCATGTCATCTTTACAGCTTAGAAAGATAGAAGCCGCTAAGATTGACTGCGCCGCAAAACTATTCTCATCTATTTCAGACAAAGATGTTGTTTACGGCAAAGTTACCAACTATAACGAATTATTGAGTATTCTAAGAGAATAATATGGCTTACAAAATTGTTTCAATTGTTTTCCACGGTAAACACTTCTATGCAACAGGAGAATATCTTTCTGATGGAAAAGTTCTTATTTATAAGAATTCTCAATTTGCAAAAACAATTCACGATAGTCTTATCTCTGGTGGAAGAACTGAAAGATTATATCTTGAAAACAGTGGACTTCTTAAAAATGGTATTCTCTCACAAGATTATACTTTTTCAAGCTCCTCATCAGCCGCTTCTGCTATTGCAGGCCACAATAGAAACGGCTTATTAGAATTTAAAACCATCGAAGGATTAACGTTAGGTGAATATCTAAATGGTCTCACCAAAGAGGATAAAGACAAGGAAGAAGTTCCTAGTGAGGCTGATAAAGATGATGAAATCATTGAAACCTATTATGGTGAAATTACAGATGTTCCTCCTGAAGAAAAGACCAGAGATGGAGTTAAGTTTTATCCAAGAAACGAAAAAGCTAAGAAAATCGCCATGATGCAAAGCGGCGATGTCTGTGCTTTACCAACTTGCAAACATCCTTTGTTTAAAAGAAGAAGTGGCAGAACTTATTTGGAAGCCCATCACTTAATCCCTATTAGCGTTTGTAAAGAATTCTCATCCAACATTGATATTCCAGAAAATATTGTTTGTTTGTGCCCTTCTTGTCATAGAGAGATTCATCACGGAGAAGAAGCCGAACGTATGATTTCGGAACTTTATGATGAAAGAAAAGAAGCCCTTGAGAAGAAAAATATTAAGTTGAATGGTGGATTAAAACAGCTTTTGAATTATTACGGAATAAAAAAATAATCGAAACTAAAAACAACACTAAAACAATTAAACAATAAAGATAAATTGATTTCACCCTTATGGGTGTTTTCTTTTTATGCTTATATACAAAAGTGCTACACTCTTAAAAACATCAAACAAACAAAACAAACAAATACACAAAAACAATTTACAAACAACATAAGGAGCAATACAATAAAAGTGTCAAGGTATTAGACCAGGAGGTAATTATTATGCTTTGGGAAACTGTAAAAATTAAAAACGAAAGAAAAGGAAGAACCATGCCTTATGCGAGTGTTGGCTTTGGTAGATTATCTTTAAGTTGTGCTGCGTGCGATTTAATTGATAATTTTGATACCTATGCTTATGTCGAATTGCTCAAGGCTGTTGTTAATAACGAAACCCTTATCGGTGTTAGATTTCTTAAAGAAGATGCTAAAACAACCAATTCCCTTCCTATTAAAAGAAGAAAACTAAAAGACGGTAGTGTTGTTGGCGGAATTGATATTTCAAATAAAGGTACAATGGCTGAGCTTTTTGGTTTAGCTGGTACGCAAAACAAAGCTACTCGTTATGGAGTTAAAAGAGATCCAGACGAAGAGAATGTTTTAATTATCTTTGGAGAAAAATAATCTATGTTAGAAGTGCTTGATGCGTTTGGAAAGTTATTGTGGGCTATGCTTAGCTCAGCTTTCAGCCTATACAAACAGCTAACTGGAATTCAAAATGATTTCTGGGCGGCAGCATTGGGTGTTTCTCCAGTAGTTGTTTCTATCTTATTCTTCGTAATCAGAAAAGCCAAAACGGCATTGGAATCCATATGAAGCTAATTGATATCTTTGATAGAGAAATCGAGTGTGATTACAGAAATGAACATTATTCTGTTAGGGATAATGGCGCCATCATGCGTCATGCCAAAGAAGGAAAAAGACCAAGACCTCTTGATGGTGTTTGGACATTTGGAATTCTAGATACTCAAAAAGGATATACGCGAATAGGGAACGAAGCTGTTCATAGGGTGGTAGCTACAGCCTTTTTAGGAGAGCCTCCTACTCCTCAGCACGTAGTGGATCACATTGACACAAATAGACAAAATAACAGACCAGAGAATCTGAGGTGGGTAACTAAACTTGAAAATGCTATGTTGAATGACATAACTAGAAAGAAACTTGAATGGATATGTGGTTGCTCAATCGAAGAGATAGTCAAAGACTGGTCAATCATTCAAAATAAAAACCTTCCTCCAAATATTGCATGGATGAAAGCTGTTACTAAAGAAGAAGCTGAAGAATCATTAAACACATGGAGAAAATGGACTGAAAACTTGGCTCAAAGAAAAGAATGTGACAAAGTCACTATGCAATACTTTAAATATAGGAATGGACCAAACGCTATGGTTTATCCTCTGGAACCGATTGGAGGCGAATTGTCACTTCAAGAGTACTATGACAATCTCAAACCAAATAAAAGGTTCTGCTATAAGACCTACAGAAGCGGGACTTATGGCTATCGCATATTAGATTATTATTATAATAAGGATACAGGCGTTCTCTCTGTTGCAACTCAAAGCGAAGACAAAGAAGGAGTCAAAACTTTGTTCTTAACGAGCGTAACAATTAAAAACAACGAATTTGAATATTCAACCAGGAGTTTCTTCTCTCCAGATGGGTTAGAGAAGTATATGACTCTAGCCAGAGGCGAAGAGTGGGCCGGTGGAGACGTTATTGATGATTATTGTTAGAATTGCGGAATGATCCGCTTTTCTTTTTGAGAATAAACACTGTTCCAGGGAATATGTTTTTCGCAACAAAAAAGATATAAAAATAACCATTAAGCATAGCTTAGTAACCAAAATATGATGATAAAAGCTATCGGTGTATACAACACTCGCACCCCTTATCAGAGAATATATTTGTTCTGCTGTGAGCAATTAAGTGCCATTTTTTTCTATATTGTTCCTTATTCCAACACAATATTACTATTTGTTAAACAAAATCACTGTTGATAATTTAGGGAAACAAAGGGAAGCGTGGAACAAAATGTATAACTAGAATTGGTATAGTATTACATAAAATGCTATTATATAAAATGCAAGTATGAACGAGGATTTTAAGAATTTTTATTTGACTGATATAGGTGGCTTATTTCAAGTCTATTCGCCACTTGGTGTTCATCGTGAAATCGAAAATAGAGATATTTCTTATGTTATTAATTTTAAATGCACTAAAACTTTTCCTACTTTTAAATCTTTTGAATGCAATGTTAACTCAATCGTCGAATATATTGATCGATTAAGAATAAATAGATATAAAGCAGATTCCAGCTATTTTGTAGTAATCTCAAGATTAATTCTTGATATTATTCTTAAATTAACAACGGACGAGGAAAAGAAATACCCATTAATTCTATTAAATGCCATAGATTATATTCATGATCATTTTGCCGATAGTGATATTACCAATGAGGCTATAGCAAAACATTGTTCTATTTCTGTTATTTATTTGCAGAAATTATTTGCTAAATATATAAAGAAGGGAACAAAACAATATATTGATTATTTAAGGTTTCACAAAGCGGAAGATCTTCTTTTGACAACAGATCGGCCTGTTTATCAAATAGCGAATGAATGTGGCTTTACTAATCAAATTACTTTCTTTCGCGCTTTTGAAAAAAAGCATAACGGTTTAACTCCTACCGAATTTAGAAAACTAAATAGCATTATCTAATATAGAAAATGTTACTTTTAATATATAAAACGCAATTTTAAATAGGTTTTCCTATTCCTATAATTATATTTGTAATTGGGGTTTATATATTATGGATAAAAAATCTATTTTTTTAACACTTATAACTTCACTTTCTCTTTTTGCGTGCTCTAGTAAAGTACCATACGATGTCGAAGTAAAAGTTATAGAACCAACTTGTATAAGTGAAGGCTATACCGAACACATACAAAACGATGGATATGTCTATAGAGATAATATTGTTCCTAAATCTGAACACCATTATCAAGATTTGACTATTGGTGGAGATGATGGAATCGTTTATCACATTTGTGATGTCTGTGGATATTTGCAATACGATTTCATCGAACAAACTTTTGACACTAATGTCGATATTGATTTAAATCGTGAAAAACCCGTTTTTACTGACCATAGTGTGATGCCTGTTTCCATGATTTTAGAAAATAACCCTGATGATGCAATTATCAAAATTAGAAAATCAGAAGCCCATGGGGCAAAAGGAATCATGGTTTATATTACCGCTTTAAATCGCGAATATTGGAACATAAATGATTTACAAAGAATTATGTATTGCACGAATTTACCGGTTTTAGCAATTGCATATAATGGAAATTTCGTTGGTAATTCAGTTAATCAAAGTTGGGAAGATTTTGCTAGCCTATTAAAACTTTCTGTCAAAGCTGGTGCTTGCGCAGTTGATATGCCTGGCTATTTGTTCACTCCTAATTATGATGATATCCCAACCCAAAACACCAATTTAAAACCAACTTATGTTGCCGAAGGTGTTGATGTTTCTTTCGTCGATGCTAAGGCCAAAGAAATATCGCTAGATAAAACAGTTATTGCCAAACAACAACAGTTTATTTCTGAAATACATGGATTAGGTGGGGAAGTTTTATATTCCGCTCATGTTGGTGTTCAAATGGATTGCTCACAAATTGTATCGGCTGCTAAGTTCATTCAAAGCGTCGGTGTTGATGTTGCTAAAATTGTTCTTTCTGGATCCAGCAAAGAAACAGTTATCGAACACTTAAAAGCCTGTATGATTCTTGAAAACGAACTCGATATTAAGTTTTCTGTTCATGGTCAATCGACGCTATCAAGACTTATGTGTCCAATGTTTGGAAGTTATATTGCTTTTTGTGTTGATGAATACACTGATAGTGAAACAAATATCCAAATAGATTTAGCAACAATGATTGCTATATTAGAATCCCCAGAATTATCCGGTAACCATTAATGAAAAAGATTGCTCTTATCTTTTTGCCATTTTTAGTGGCGTGTAGCAAAGCAACAATGACTAGCAATGTTGTTAAAGAAGAACAACAAGAAAAGATTAGCCATGTTATTTTGCTTGCCGGTGGCGAGAATTGTTTGGGCTATTCTTATTCTTATCATCTTCAAGAAATTGATGGTGTGAGTATGGATAAATTCAAAGAATATCAAAAAGGATATAACAATGTCAAAATATCCTATAGAAATATGCTTAATAGTGGTCTTGTACACAAAGAACAATTGTCTTTTGTTAATACAAGAATAGGACAAGGCAAAGCCGCAGATGAAGGCATTCGCTTTGGATGTTTGGGCCCAGAAGTTGGCATTGCAGAATATCTATCTAATATGCGTCCTAGCGAAGAATATTACATTATTAAATTCGCTGGTGGTGGCGAATCATCATTCACATATCAATGGAATGTCGATCACGGAATTTATTATCACAAAATGGTGGAATTCTTTGATCAACAATTGAATAAACTAGTGAATCAACAAATTAATTTTGATGTTTCTTCCTTTATGTTTGTGCAAGGTGAAAGTGACGCTAAAAACTATAATGTTGATTATGGAAATTATTTAGAAGATTTTGTTAACGATGTGAAATTAAGATATCAAAAATATGCCCCTATTAACGGCATGTCCTTTATTGATGCTGGCATATCTTCTCATTATTTGCTTAATTACCGCAATATTAACAATTCTAAAAAAGAAGTAATGAGTAATGATTCACGTCATTTTTATATCGATACCATCTTAGGCAATGTCACAAGAAATCAAGATAATATGGATCGCGTTCATTACGATGCTAAAGGTGAAATAAAATTAGGTAATTTATTTGCGAAAGCATATTTATCCATGCAAGATCAAATAATTTCTGATGATAAATATATTTTAGAAAACAGAATTAACGATTCGTTATTAGAAGATAAATATGTCATTGAAACCATTAGAAGTGGACGATATATAAAAGCTAATTTCACTTTTGATAACGATCAAATAACTAGCGATGTAATTGATAATAATTTATCTATTAAAGATGGAATATGTATTAAGTATTGTCTCGCAGAAGATGAAGACAAAATAAATAGCGTTAATTTAAGAAAGGTAAATTTATATATCGATAATAGGGTTGAATTTTTTAAATACTCTCTCGCGCAAAAGGGTTTTATTAAATCAACGACCGATGATGAATTCATCAATTCCATCGATGGTTTAATTGAACAAAACGATGAATTAATTGGTTATCGTATTAACATAACGATTCCTAATCCTTCTAATAACAAAATATTTGTTTCTTTCGGAATGATAAAAGATGGACACGTTACTTTTTACCACGATGAGAAAATCATTAGTAGTGATGTAGAAACATATCCTTATATCGAAAATAATTATCTAGTCGATAACAAAAATGTCACGAATGGTCATATTTTTGGTTCCATCAATAACTTAAAAGCCACTAAAGGATGGGAATTATCCAATGATAAAGAACAAATCTATATATCTAAAGGTTTGGCTCTTAATACCGTATTTGCTTATCAAAAGAATGATATTAATTTATCATTCAATGCTTCCATTAATGCTAATGGAGTAATTAATTATGATCCATGGCCAAAATTTGGCATCGTTCTTGTTGATGAAGAATTTAACGGAGTTTTCTATTACGTTGACGCTTATGGAAATGGTTATTCAATGAATGGAACGGACTTAGGATATTGCTTAGTAACGGGAGGAACATTCTCGAATTATGCCTCTCTTGGCTATAGTGTTGGCACTAATTCCTCCGTTTATCAAAATGACAACTATATTTCTTTAGGTATTGATAGAGAAGAAGATCAATATCATTTCTTGTTTAATGGTGTAGTTGTTAAAACCATACAAAACGTGACAAATATAGGTTTAAGAAAAGCCTATTTTGGAATAAATACATTCAATGTTTCTGTGAATGTAAAAAATTATGATTTTTCTGATTAAAGGAGGTATCTATTATGAAGAAAATCAAACGTTTAATTCAGGTAATCGCCTTATCTATTATTCCGGTTGCTTTATTAGGTGTTAACTTATTTAAAGCATCAGGACCAATGGCAAAAACCATTGCTTTAGGCGGTACTGGGACTAGTGAAGACCCAATTATTATTTCCACTTCGGCTGAATTAGAAGAAGTAATGTCTAATGTCAATAGTGGGACAGATTACGCTAATAAATATCTATCAATCACCAATGATTTATCTGTTTCTTTGGTTGAAACTACTAATGGTAAGACATTTAGAGGTCATTTAGATGGCGGCAATCACACGATTACTTTATCCACTTCCGCAACAGGAACTTATGTATCAATGTTTAACTGCGTTGGAAGTGTCGGTTCCGTTTCTAATATTGTATTTGCTGGAAATCTATCTGGTGTTGGAGCAAGATCATCCACTGTATGTTCTTGGAATTATGGAACTATCAAAAATATCATTAATAACTGCCAATTAACTTCCACAAATGCCACTGGATATTTAGGCGGAATTGCTGCATCACAAATTGATAGTGCTGCTTCAATTCAGAATTGTGCAAATAATGCTGTTATTTCAGGCACCAAATATGTGGGAGGCATAGTTGGTAATTTAAGAGTAGGCACAATTTCTAATACTACTAATAAAGGCAACGTTACGGCTTCTTCGACATCTGTTGCTGGCATTGCTGGTTTAATCGGACAAGCAAACAATAAAGAATTTGATGCAACAATAACTAATTGTATTAACGAAGGTAATATTTCTGGAGCTGGACAGGTCGCAGGAATTGCTGGAGGTATATTCCCCAAATTGACTTGTGCAAGTTGTTCTAATTATGGTGATATTACAACAAGCACAAATAGCGGTGCTGGTGGCATTGCTGGATTCATCAATTCAAATATGTCTTCGACTTTCTCTTTTACTGATTGTTATTCTTCTGGCACAGTTACCACAAGCGCTGGATGGGCTGGCGGCTTATTTGGATATGCTAATAGTGCTTCTATTGGAACAATTAATTTCACTAATGTTTTATCTGCTTCAAAAGTAGTTGATAATAGCACAACGGGCAATATCGGTGGCTTTATGGCAGGCCAAGATTCTACAGCAGCTTTATTTAATTTAGTTAAATGCCAGTCCATGGCATCCATTTCTTATTCTGGCAGTAACGCTTTCTCTACTGGTATTGCTTTATCTAAAACCAAATTTGTTGCTGACGAAGATACTAATTTAGCGGTGAATGATAAAGAACACGGAGTGGAATTATCTGATACCACCATTAAGTTAATAAGAGCTATTAGAGAATTTAATTGTTCATATGACTCTACAATGGCAAGTATCGTTTCTGCTGGTGTTGATAATCTTACTCCGGAAGAGATTGATGTTTTGTTTTTGACCATTCATTACGGTGCAAATGATTATGCCGAAACTTATTATGGATCTGCTTTATATATTAACGAATACTTATCTAACAATGTCAGCGGATTAAATAGAATAATCCCTGGTATAACAAATAATAATGCAGTGCTAATAGCTGTTATTGTTTGTATTTCCGCTATATTGGGATCACTCTCATTACTTTTACTAAGAAAAAGAAAAAGAATTTAATTTATGAATAAAGCAGTTCTATTCGCATTATCATTTGCTTTGTTAACGAGTGGTTATTCTTCTTTTGAGCATGCTTATAAAACTAGTGAAGCAAAAAATCAGATAGAAGAAATGGCTATTTCAAAAAATGATGAACAATTAGTGTTTGATGTTTGGGATGGAACTGTAGCTTCTTCCTTTTCCAGCGGTTCTGGTAGCGTTAGTGACCCATATATTATTAATACCGCTAAAGAATTGGCTTATTTTCGAACTAGCTTAGCTTTGAAAAATTATTATCAAAATAATTATATTATTTTAAACGCCAATATTGATTTAAACAATAATAGTTGGTCTGGCATTGGTGGAGGTACTAACGCTAAAGCATTTAAAGGTCATTTTGATGGAAACAATAAAATAGTTAAAAACATCAAAATGGATGTAACAAGCGAAAGAAAAGGTTTCTTTAATTCCAATACTGGAACCATATCTAACTTAAATATAGAAGCTTCTTTAAACGGAGGAGCTAATGGTAATACCTGCTATGGATTATTCATAGGAATCAATTACGGAGAAATAAATAATTGTTCCAGCAAAGGTGATGTCAATGTTATTGGTACCTATGTTTCTGGTTTTATTGGCTGTAATGCTGGTGGGAAATTAACCAATTGTTCTTATTTAGAAGGAACAATATGTGGCACAAATTGTGTTGGTGGGATAGTTGGATATAACATGGTTTCTAGTGGTAAAATCGGTTCTTTATATAATTGCGTTAATTATGGCACTATTAAAGCCAATGATTACCCTGACCAAAATTATTCTGGTTTAGGTGGAATAATCGGTACTTGTGGCAGTGGAGCAAGTATTAATAATTGCACTAATTATGGCGATGTAATTGGCGGTGGCCAATCTGTCGGTGGAACGGGTGGAATAATTGGCAATAATTTTAATACCAATATCTATAGTTCCATAAACGAAGGAAAAATTATTGCTAAACAAAAAGTGGGAGGCATCGTTGGTCATTGTAGAAATGCCTCTAATGTCAACGATTGCATTAATAAAGGGCATATATATGGTGATGTTGCTGTCGCTGGAATAGTGGGGTATTGCCGATCTTTTATCAATAATTGCACCAATTATGGCGAAATTGAAGCTGACCAAAATAGAATATCTTATTGGACTGGCGGTATTGTTGGCATGCTCGGCTCTAATATAAGTGTTATTAATTCCACAAACAGCGGTTATGTTCACGGCTTAGGTTCTTCTTCTGGCGGTGTAGGTGGTATTGTAGGAAGTAATTATGCTTCCACAATTGATAAATGTACAAATAATGGCTTAATCCAAGGATTATATCGTGTTGGTGGCATATTAGGTTTTTCTCAAACCGCAACTGGTTTTGTTTTAAATTCCACGAACAAAGGCGATTTTAAATCTATTGCTAAATATGGATCAGTTTCTTTGGGTGGCATAGTTGGTTATAATCAAGCCACTGTTATTGGCTGCACAAATTATGGTAGCTATATAATTGAAGACGATATATCTATAGAAATGTATGGATATATTATTGGCTATGATATTGCAGGAGATACCAAGGTATATAGAAATGTAAATAATGCTTAAATAAGAAGAAAAAACATATTTATTAAATATAGATGGAGGCGGGTTTATGAAAAAATCAAAGTTCAATATTGTAATAATTTTATTAGGTCTAGTTTTTGCAATTATTTCTTTTATTTTTATGTTTGTAAGACAAACAGACGGGTACTATTCGATAGTTTCAACTGCGTTTGAGCAAAGATATCCTGGCTTGATTGTCATATTTATTCTAATGATTATCTTTCTAATCATCTCTGCGGCAGTTACTTTTTCATCTATTATTTACACCCCAACAAAAGTCAATATATTTGCAGGATGCTTTGGCGTTACATTATTTCTCACGTTTTTGATTGTTTATGCCACAAATAAGGATAGCCAATTATTCAGTGGTGGAATGAATGAAGTTACCGCTAAATTCTTAATCTATTTAGGTATATCAAGTGTTCTATATATTGCATCAGGAATTTTTAAAGAATAAACCCTATAAACAGCAAATTATCTAAGAAGAAAAAACATATCTAAGCTTTATAATCAATAACTAAATCATGGTCATTGATATAAACAGAAGAAATACAAGCACGTCTATCTGACGTGTTTTGTTTAATATTAGAAAAGACGTGATAAACACATTTCAGATTACCTTTTAAATCATAGAAAAATGATAGATGTCCAGGTGAAGATATCACACCCTCTACACGACTAGTAATTGGGCCGTCTTTCTTTTTGATATATGGACCTAATATCGAATCACTTTTTGCGTATCCAGAACAATAATTAATATCTCTAAAGTTATTTGCGGAATAAGTGAGATAATATGTTCCGTCTTTATATATAACACTTGGTGATTGCACTCTTAAATATCCATCTCTTGATTTCTTTTCCCATCTTTCGGTGGGAGCGATTATCTTATGTATATCACCGACAACTTCGCTTAAATCATCACTTAACTGTGCTCCGCATATTTCCAAAACATGTTTACCATCCATGGCTTTTGTCTTTCCCACAGCAAAGAATAAATAAACCTTTCCATCTTTATCAACAAATGGATGAGCATCGACAGTATCGTTTTCTAAATTAATTAAAGGTTTATCTTTATTTAAATCTTGATACGGCCCAGTGATTTTATCTGATTTAGCAACACTGATATGAATGATGTTGTTTTCACCTCTTGAAGAATAAAACAAATAATATTCGTTATGATATTTGATTATTTCTGGAGCCCAGAAATCGATTTTTCCAAAGCTATTTGTTTTATCTAAGACATCTCCTAATAATTCGTAATATTTCATATCTTCACTGACATAACAGTGGAAGTTATATCCATTTCTAATTGTGGTGAACATATAATATTTGTTATTTTCGACGATGATAAATGGATCTCCGATATTACTGACATTTGTAAATAATATCTTTTTAGTTTGTTTGGCCATCAAAGGTGAACTGTGATTGGCTTTACGATACGCGAATGGTCTTAGGCCGGTTTCTTTCTTACAATCTTTAATAAAGGCTTGTTTGTTTTTATATCCCACATTGACAAAGATGTCTTCAATAGATAAATAACTGCTTTTTAAAAGTTGTAATGCTTTATTTAAGCGGTATTTTGCGAGGTATTTCTGTGGCGATAATAAATTTTCTTGTTTAAATAAATGACAAAAGTAGTGGTAAGAAATATGAAGTGAATCAGCGAGATCTTGAATCGATAAATCACTATTTTGATAATTGTTTTCAATATACTCTATAGCTTTTTGAGTAATCTTAGTTTTCTTTGTTTCGGAAGGATTAATTATTTCTAATAACAAAGAATATATCAATGTGGATAATTTCTTTTTATCCACTTTATTATGATTAACTTCAACAACAATAGAGTCTATGACATCTTTAATATTTGAATCATATTCCATGATGTTTTTGTTTTGTGTTTGATATTCGGAATAAAAATGAGAAATGTTATTGCCGGTCATCAATATATACCAACATTCAACTTTTTCTTTTCCAGGGCATTTCCAGTGAGTCTCTTCTCCGGCCTCTCTAAATAAGCATTCACCCTCATTTAATTCGATTTGGAAATCATTTTGTTCAAATAATAATGTTCCATGATTAACGATAATAAACATGTAGTGGCTGGCATATGATATGAGTCTTATTTCTTCTTTTGGTGATATTTCTAATACCCCAAATCTTTTAATTCCATAAAGAAAAGGAGAATAAACTATATCTTCTTCTGAATAGATATTTTTGGCTTTTCCTAACCAGCTATAAGGTGTATTTGTTTCAACCTTTCCCATAGCAAAATACTGTACTTTTTTCGCAAATAAGTCAATTGTTTAATTAACGCGCACCTAATACAATTAAAAATGAACTTAAACTTCTTTTTTGGAGGTAACTTTATGACAAAAAGAAAATTAGTTTTAGGTGTAACTGCGATTGCTTTAAGCACCGCTGCAGTATCCATGACTGCAATTGCTTTAGCAAAAAAAGATTACTTAGTTAAATCTACACAACAAGAAGACTATCAAAATACATTAGTCTTTAACGCAAGTAATATGACTAGTGGTAGTGGCAGCGTCACCATTAATGGCAATACCTTTAACTACACAGGTGTTACTGTTAGTAATAATCAATTATCATTTGCCGCTGGTAGCACATTAGTGTTTGATGGTGAATCCGGTAGTTCCATGTCAGCAAGTGGAATGGTTGGTGGTAGCTTTAAATCATTAACTCTTACCTCTATCGGTGCTTGTGAATTCACATTCACTCTTAATGGTGTTACTGGTTTAATCGCTGAAGCCGAAGATGGTGAAACCATCACCCATTATATGAATAATCCAAAATTTAATGCAGAAATCACTGATGGTTCATTTACTACAGATGCTTTATATCTCAAATATGACTGTGTGGCACCTGAAACAGAAACCAAAGTATTGTTCTTGGGCCATGATGAATTAATAAGTAGTTCAAATCACCCAATTATGGACAGGTATACAAGCCTCATGGAAGGTTTAAATCAAACTGTCACTTGTATGACTCCAAAAACAAGAACAGATAAATATTCTCTCAGCGTTCTAGCTGATTCTTCTACAAAATCATCAAAGAGTATGACAAATGTATTAAACGAGAACGACTTTAACACTATCGTTATTCAAGTTTCACGTCGTGTTACTCCTTCTGCTTTAGATGTTATTGAATCAGAATTAAATGCTTTAAGAACTCTTAAAGATCAACTTTTAGCAGAAACAAGTGACATCATTATTTATGCTCCTCTTAGTGGTGCAAATCCAACAATCTATACCGTCCCAGAATCTGGTTCTATTTATACAGAAACAGGAAACACTGAAATGAAAACACAATTAGAAATGGTTCAATTCTATGATCTCTATGCTGCTCGAATGGCAAGAATCGTTAATGGCAAAGTATTCCGTGATGGTGCAGCATTAATTTCATATGAAAATAGTGTCTCCCAACCAAAAGATAGCGGAAGAGAATATACAACCGCCTGTTCATTATATGGCGCCATCTATAATCGTGCAGTTCCTGCTGCTGGTAGTTGGAATAATGGATGCACAGCCAATGCTGCTAAGATTATTAGAAACGTTGCTCATAAAATTAACGTATTAGGTGAAGACATTATTTCTGAATAGTATTAATCATTGGAGTCTTATATGAAAAAGAGTTTTAGATTAATATTAGCTGGTTTACTTACTCTTGGTTTATTATCCGCTTGTAATACAAGAAAAGAAGAATCATCCAAAGAGCAACCACAGCCATCTAGCAGTGAACGTGAAGATCCACACGATAGAGATCTTGATGATCCTTATAGAGTGCTTTTCTTAGGCAATTCATTAATATTCTTTAATGACATGCCAAAAATGTTTGAAGACTTATGCATTTATGATGGCATTCCAATGTATGTTGATTCAGTTACACAAGGTTCTTGTACAATGTCCTTATTAGCGACAACACAAACAAGTATTGGATTACAAGCTTATAAGAAACTAACTGAAGAGACATGGGACTATGTCATTATTGAACCTTCGAGAAGAGCGACACCTTTTGAAGATTCAATTTATGAAGCTGAATTAGAAGCCGCGGTAGTGTTAGATCAATTAGCACAAGATGCTGGTGCAGAAACACTTATTTATTCCGTATGGGGATTAAATAAAGGTGAAACCGGTGTTTATCAACAAGTCGGATATGATTCCATTAAAACAGGTACACATGCGATTACTAGATCTGCGCATTGTAACTATATGAATTGGTTTGGAGAAAAAGTCTCTGAAAGACTCGGCGGTCGTCAAATCATTAAAGCGGGATATGCTTTTGAAAACTCTATTGCGACATTCCCAAGCACAAATATTTATTACACAGATGATCAACATCCAAACGCTACCGGTTCATATTTAGTGGCTTGTACTATCTTTGATACGATGTTTGGTTTAGAAAGTAGTGGTTTAGATTATAAATCTACAGTACCCGCTCAAACAGCGGCTAATATGCAATCTATCGCAGATATGACTGTAGTTAATGGTCTAGTTCCTACTTTAGATCCAATTCCAGATAAAGACGATCCAATTGAACCAGAAGAAGAATTTGATCAAACAGTCTTATTCGTCGGTGCACCGACAATTATGCGTGACGACTATAAAGCCGCAGATAACTTTGTTGCTTTAATGGATAACTTAGGTAAAAAAGTTCGTGTTATTGGCGTTTATGATTCTAGTTACACGATGAAGATGATGGCGACAAACGGTTCCACAAAGAATAGTGAACTACGTGCAGCCTTAGGTACATATCAATTTGACCAGATTGTTTTACAAATATCTCGTCGTGCGACATTGCATTCCACAGATGTCACCGCAGCAGAAACATCATATTGTGAAGCCTTAAAAGATTTATTACATTCAGAAACTGATAATATCTTTATCTTCGCTCCTAAAGGAGAAGCCTCACAATATACATTCTTTAATACTGGTGATAACTACACTAAAGGTAGTAAAGAAACTGCGACAAATGCCGAAATGTGCCAATATTATTCTGATTTAGCGGTAACTATGGCCACTAAGATTAATGGTAAAGCCATCAAATATTCTAGTGCGTATCGTGAATATGCTGAGGGTTACACTCAAGATAAAGCGGGCGTTGGTTATTTATATCAATGTTGTTTCTATAACTCATTCTTCAATAAAGCCCTTCCTGATACATGTACATGGAATAATGGTGTTACCGATGAAAACGCCGCAATATTAAGAGGAATTGCCGCAAAATACTGCTTACCATAAGCATAAGCAATATTAGATTTATTAAAGCCTTCTAATCAAATTGTTGGGAGGTTTTTTAATTATCATTTACATTTGTTCTATCTTATAAAATAGAATAACTATATGAAGAAACTATTTATCACTTTATTAATTCCATTCTTATTAGGCTGTAATTCTAATAAAGAGAGTGTAACTAGTGGATCAAATAAAACATCTATACAGGATAGTGATATGAAATTAATAATTGATAATAAAGAACTTAACGTTACTTGGGAAGATAATGCTTCTGTTAAAGAATTAAAAGAATTATCTAAAGATAAGATAACAATAAATATGCATAAATATTCCACTTTTGAACAAGTGGGACCATTAGGTCACACAATTACTAGTCATGATGTAGAGATGACCACATCTCCTGGCGATATTGTTTTATATTCATCCAATCAAATTGTCGTGTTCTTTGGAACTAATACCTGGGGATACACAAAACTTGGTCATATCAATTTAAATCAATCTGAATTAAATGATTTATTAAATAAAGAATCAGTCACTTTAGTGTTTACTATTTAATACATTTTGTTATACAACGCTATTATGTATAATTAACTCAATAAATTAAGGAGATACAAACTATGAAACTATCAAGATTGGTTTTATTAATTCCTATGGTTTTTACATTAGGTTGTAAAAAACAAAACTTCAAACCTAATGATCCAGGTGATGATATCACAATGATTAGTGAAGAAAGATTTAATGATATCTTCCATAACTACAAGTTATTTTTAGAAGACAATGTCGTTATTAAAACAGATATTTCTAATAATGATGAACCACTTTATTTTGAAGCCGATCATGGCGATATGAAATATTACTATGAAAAAGACACAGAATTAGATCATGAATACATCTATTACTATGGTGATAAAGGATTTGATATTATCGCTTATGATAAAGGTCAATCTGGTTGGTTTGTGAAAGATCATTATAATGATCCTAAAGATTTAGAGTTTGTTTTATTTGATGAAGCCGCTTTCGTGCCATTTGAATACAAAGATCTCGTTCGTGATGAAGATAAAAAGATTTATAGAATTCCTTCTACAACATTAACCAATGGTAAAGAGATTATGTATTTCACAAATGTCGAACTATCTTTCTATGATGGAAGACCATCCTCTATTAGCTTTGCATTCCAATTTGGAGATCATCCTGGTGATGGTGGAACAGGGGTGCAAAATTACAGTTATGGTTCCGCGAGAATCGTCAATCCTAAATAAGTAAATAGGCCATCAAATGATGGTCTTTTTATTTATAAAACACAATCAACTTTAATATTTGAAAAGTGTTATATATAATTTGATTAAGCAATAGGAGACAATAATATGAAATTATCAAGATTAGTTTTATTAATACCGATGGTCTTTACAATGGGTTGTAAGAAACAAAACTTCAAACCAAATGACCCAGGAGAAGATGTCACCCTCATTAGTGAAGAAGAATTCAACGCAATCTTCCATGATTACAAATTATTCTTAGAAGATAACGTCGTCATTAAAAGCCTCATCTCACATTATCCTGGCGAAGCGTTTTATTTTGAAGCCGATCATGGCGACATGAAATACTACGCCGAAAAAGATTCAGAACTAGAACAAAGATATATCTATCTTGATGGTACAAAGGGATTTGATATCATCGCTTATGATAAGAACAGCTCTGGTTGGTTTGTTAATGAACATCATGATAACTATCGTGATTTAACGATTGTCTTATTCAACCAAGCGATGTTTGCACCCCTTGATTATAGTGATTTAGTCCGTGATGAAGATCGTAAAATCTATAAGATTCCTGCTTCCATTATCACTGTGGGAGAGATGTCTGTATTATTTAAAAACGCGGAATTATCATTCTATGATGGTAAACCAACATCGATTAATTTCGAATTCCAACCAACAGATTCTCCAAGCGACGCTGGAAGCGGTTCACAAACATTTACTTACGGTTCCGCAAAAGTAGTGAATCCTAAATAATTAATATCGATAAAAGGCCATCAACGATGGTCTTTTTACTTATAAAAAATAATCAACTTTATTATTTTATGAAGCTTATATATAATTTGATTAAACAAATAGGAGAAAAAATATGAAATTATCTAGATTATTCTTATTAATTCCCGCTTTCATGATGATGGGATGTAAAAACCATAATTTTCAACCAAGTGGTAATCCTTCTTCACAAGAGGAAAGTTCTGAACCAGAAAAGAACACAGTCGTTACTGAAGAAGAATTTAACGCGATATTCCAACAACAAAAATTATTCTTAGAAGATAATGTTGTGGTTAAAACCGTTTTTTCTACAGGTGAAAGAGATTTCTTTATTGAAGCGGAAAATTGCGAAGCCAAATATTACAAATCTGGCGATACAGATTTAGATATGACATATTTAGACTTCGAAGTTACTAAAGATTATTTTTCGGTTGTTCAATATAAAGACGGTTATTGGTATCAGACAGACAATCTCCAAATGAGCGAACTCAAAGAATACTTATTTGATAAAGCGTGCTTTGTCCCATTCTTATTCAGCGATTTCATTTATAATGAAAATCATCAAGCTTATGGCGCACAACAAATCTATATGGAAGTTGGAGACCATAAAGTATATTTCAAGAATATTGAAATTAAGTTTGAAGATAAAAAACCAACCTCAATTACTTGTTCATATTATCCAAAAGAACATCCAGAAAACGAAGAAGGTATGGAGCAGACCTATACTTACGGAAACGCCCACGTCGATAATCCAAAATAAATAAAACAACAAACGAAAAAAGCTGACCGTTGAGTCAGCTTTTCATTTGCACTTTATTAATATAAAGCAATGTTATCAAACACTAATGGAGCACCAACACTTGGGTTAGCGATAGTGAATTGAATGTTATAGAGTGTTCCAGCACCGAATCCGATGGAGTAGAAGTGCCATTCTTTCGCATAGGCAACAACGCTACCAATAGTGATGTTACTAGTATGGTTTGCACCTCTATAACCATAGATATCTACTGTTTCATTGGTGTGGGTTGGATTATAAATCCAGAAACCAATATTACGAGCGGTACAACCACTTAAATCGTTTGCGAGTGTTAAGGCATATCTACCTTCTGCATATCCACGAAGTTGTAAAGCTTTATGTCCACCGATGGATTCATGCGTATAGCTAGTAATTCTATCAGCGTTAGTGGTGTCAGTATTCCATGGATTACCATATCTTCTCATGAATGTACTTTGAAGTTGTGCGGTTGTGCCATCACAATCCCAGAAGTTAGATGTGGTCATATCGAATTTTTGTGCTGCGCCAATCCAGTTTTTGTTAACGGTTTTTCCGAAATCAGATTTTGAATCAAGTAATCCATCTTTATTATTCTTCCAGAACGCACAATCTTTTAACGTTGTGCCATCGAGTGTTCCAATGAGATAACCGATTGTTTTATCATCGTAAGATCCCTCGAAATGGATACCAAATTTATTGCTAGAATATGATTCCACAGTGCCATTATATTTTTCTGTATCAATTTTTAATAATGCATCACCATTTGTGGCAATAGAAGCGATGATTAAGGCATCGCCTCCATCAACAGATCCATACCATGTGAATAGACCACTTGGATATGAAGCTTTAACTGTGATTGCACATGTGGCAGTCTTATTGCCATCTTCTGTTGTAGCAGTAATGGTGGCGCTGCCAGCACCTGTTGCGGTGATTAAACCTGTTTCATCAACAGTCACAACACTTGTGTTGTTACTTGTCCAACTAATATTGTGATTATCGGCGTTACTAGGAGTAATTGTCGCAGTTAATTGATGTGAGTCACCAATTGATAATGTCTTAGATGATTCGCTTAATGTAATACCTGAGACTCTAATTGGTGAATATGGTGAATGTGTATAAATTTTCACATCATCAATAGGAGTATATCTAATATTTGAATCATGGTTATTGGCGTAGATAGCAAATGCATAATAGTTCTTAGAACTATCTAATTCCATTGTGTATTCTTTCCAAGAACTTTCAGAATGAATGGTGAATTCTTTTTCGGTTCTTGTTGATTGATTAGAACTTGTAACTTTGGAGTTATAGTATGCTAAAACTTTAAAGGTGGTATCACCAGCATAGTCACCAAATAATTTATTAACAGCGCCTCTTGCTCTAAATGAGAAAGTAGTACCTTTACCAATGATTTGAGGAATTCCATAGTAGGCTTTTAATTGGAAATATCTATTTCCATAGTTAGCACCTTTAAATGCGACAGTATTGCTATTGTTATATCCTCTACCGGGTTCAAATAGCATATAATCTTCGCTATTAACCATGCTCCAGCCATTTCCACCTATAGGTGAAGTAATAGAAGCATTTCCATAAAAGTCAGCGTAATAATTACCCATCACACCGGTTCCGTCATATTTAGATGAAGAACCTCTATGAGATGTCCAACCATGACCAGCTTCACTATAAGATTCAAAATCTTCGACGTTATATACGCGATAGAATGTGATTCCGGAAGATGATAATGAATATGCATCATCACTGACATTTAATGAATAAGATGGACCATCAGTAAATGTGAGGTTTAATGTTGAACCAGATAAACTAGCGGTTCCGTTATAAGATGTTGTAGTGGGTTTATTAACTGATGTTAATGTCGCATTACCATTAGATAAGTCTAATTTATAAATGTAATTGTTATCACTTGGATTAGATGTGGTGTATGTACCGTTGATACGACCGATTTCTTCATAGAAGGAACAGGTATAACCAAGTTGAATAGAAGTAATATTAGCTCCAGAATCTCCCGCTTCTAAAGCAAAATATCTTGTTGAAGGAATAGCAATAGGAACATTTCTATTAACAGTAATTGGATCACTTAAAGTGATGCCGTTATTGCTAATTTCTCTTGAGAGACTTGTTCTTAAAGTTAATGAACCGGTGTAATCGACGGTAATGGTGTTTAAACCAGTGACCGCACCTTGTGTGGAGGTGAAGTTATGAACGACACCGCGGCTTGCTAATTGGGCAAAGCCATTATTAAGCAATCTGGCGTTTGTTAAAGATATTTGTACATCATTATCGATTCCGGTTTTGACGTTTCCGACAACGTTATCTTGATATTCGTTTGTTAAAGTGAAAGGTTTGTTATTGTTGTTTAGGACAATCGAAAATTGATCAGCGTTAACTCTTTGAAATTTGGAGTTAATATTCGCTGTTGCAGCAAATGTTATAGAACCAACACCTAGAGAAATTCCTAGAACCAATGAGACTTTTTTAAATAATGTAATGTTCATATTTTTCCTTCCTTTCGTAAACTGTTTAATAATATACGCTTATGTGTATGAAATGTATGTAGAAAAGTTGATAAACTTTTTGAATAATTAGTAAACACAAAAAACTTTTTATAAAATAAAAAAAGCAATTTTGAATTGCTATTTTTTTAGTAAACTTTTTTTCAAATAAGCATGATTAAACCAAACTTTTTTAAATCACTTTGTTGGTTTTAATATCATATATCATCGATACGACTTCTCCATCATATTGAGGGAATTTATCTTTGATATATTTCACTTGTTCTTTAGCGTTTATCTCACTTGCTTTATATTCATCGCATTCATCTTTAATTGCGAGTTGAATTCTTGAAAGAATTGGATCTAAATATTGTCCTTTTTCTTTGTGGATTGCCGCGTGAATTGCACCACAAGAGGTGTGACCTAACACAACGATATATTTGATATGTAGGTGTGCAATTGCGTATTCAATCGTCGCTAACTCACCTTCATTTATGACATTTCCTGCGGTTCTAATTACAAATAGTTCACCTAACCATTTATCAAATAATAATTCAGGGACTACACGAGAATCTGAACATGTAATGATTAAGGCATACGGATGTTGCCCATCTTTATATAAAGATAATGAAGCATTTTTTAATTCTTCATTGTTTTCTATTTCTTTCGCAAATGTATTATTACCATTTAATAATTCATCTTTAATGTTCATATCTAATCAAACCTCAATAATAAGTATAATACAAAGTCATTGCGGATTGAATTACACCTTAAGGTGAATTATTATTTTGTGTATGAGCAGAAGAAGACGAAAGAAAAATCCAATTGTTGCAATTATTATTATCGGTATAGTTCTCGTTTCACTTATTATCTCTGGTGCGGGAATCGCATTTAAAGATTTTTTCATCATGATACTAATCATTGGATTTTCTGTTCTTGGAGTTCTCATTTTTGCATTAATTTGGAATCTTCCTGTTAATAAAGGAAAAAGAGGAGAAAAAAGAGTAGGCAAAATTTTGGAACGTTTAGCGGAAAAATATAATGGTTATGTCATAAATGACATCATCATTCCTAATGGCAATGGTGGAACCTCACAAATTGATCATATTTTATTATCGAGATTTGGTATTGTCGTTGTTGAAACCAAAAACTATAGTGGTCGACTATATGGAAGTGCCTCTCAACAATATTGGACACAAGTTTTAGCTTACGGAAACACAAAAAACAAGTTGTATAATCCCTTACTTCAAAACAAAACCCATATCTATAATTTGAAACAAATAGTGGGAAACAAAATAGATTTTTACTCATGCATTGTTATATTAAGAGCCAATTTAGATTATTTAGAAATCACTGATGAAATATTTACATTAAGAGAAGTAAAAGATTCATTAAATGAAGAACTAAAAAAAGATAATTATGATGACGAGATTATAAGAATCGCCTACGAAAAATTAATTGATTATAAAAATAATCCAATTGCGACCACGAAAGAACACGTCAAAAACATCAAGGAAACTCAGAAAAAGATTGAACATAATATTTGTCCACGTTGTGGCGGTAAGCTCATTTTAAGAACAAGCAAAAACGGTTCGCATTTTTATGGATGTGAAAACTATCCTAAATGTAAATTCACTAAACAAATATAAACATGGAAGAAGTCAGATTAATTATATTAAACACTAACGAAATTGATATTGATGAATTATTAAAACAAGCATCATTATCTTTTGATGATGAAAGCATCACGAATGAAGTAGTGTTAAGAGAAAAGAAGGCTTCATTTTATTTAAAAAATAAATATATAGGTGAATACCAAATATCTAGCAGTGGTAAACCAGTATCTAATAATGCATATTTCAATATCTCTCATAGTCATGGTGTGGTTGTTCTAGCAATTAATGACAATCATCCCGTCGGTGTGGATATTGAATTAATTAGAGATATGGATGATAACTTTAAAAGATATGTTTGTGATGATGGAGAATATGAACTATCTAAAGATAATAATGAAGAATTCTTTAAAATTTGGACAAACAAAGAATCATTACTTAAATGTCTTGGTACTGGAATAAAGATGAAGATGAATAGTGTCTCTTCTCTTCCATTAGAAGGGACAAGATTATTTGAAGGCAAAGAGTATTATTCCCGTCATATTGTGTATGGGAAATATATTATTTCTATAACAATTTCCGATGTGGAATTTGATATAATTGCCCTGGCTGACAAGCAATAAGTGTCCTTAAAAGGACATTTTTTGTTATAATAAAATATCTATTAAGGAGACAATGCTATGGATGCAATGCAAGTTCTAATAAATAGACGTTCAATTAGAAGATTTAAACCAGAACAAATCAAAGATGAAGATTTAAAACAAATATTAGAAGCAGGAGAATACGCTCCAACGGCAAAGGGATTGCAATCTCCATTCTTTATTGCCGTTCAAGATAAGGCAGATATTGCTACTATCAATGATTTAAGTCGACAAATCATGGGTAGAGACTTCCCATCACCATATTACGGTGCCCCAACACTTATCTTAGTGTTCTATGATCGAGGAATTACTAATGATGAATTTGGTGTATTAGATGCCTCATCCGCGATTACCAATATGCTCAATGCCGCTTATGCATTAGGATTAGGCTCATGTTGGATCCATAGATGCCATCAAATGTTTGAAATGGAAGAAGGCAAAGCCTTATTAAAGAAATGGGGTATTAAAGAAGACCTCATTGGTGTTGCCTCTTTAGCTGTGGGCTATTCAGATCAAGAACAACCCAAACCAAGACCAAGAAAAGAAAACTTCTATAAAATAGTTAAATGATTTGCATCGATTATTTAGGTAACAAAAATATCCGTTCAGATATTGAACCATTATTTGTGTCTGCTTTTCCAGAGAACGAAAGACCATCCGCGGATTATTATTTTGCTTCTTTTAATAGTGATAACAAGAAGCTTTTTGGCTTTTATGATAATGGTCTTTTTGTGGGTTTTGCCTCTGTAGTTTTATATGAAGATATTTGCTATATATTCTTCCTCGCAGTGGATGAAAAGATGCGTCAAAAAGGATATGGTTCAAAGATATTAGATTCAATTAAAAAGATGTATGAAAAATATGTCATATTGCTTTGTTATGAAGAAGTCGATAAAAAATACAAAGATTATGAAAAACGCCGCAAAAGAGAGGCTTTTTACCTAAAAAATGGCTTTATTAACAATAATTTGAAGACTAATGAATTCGGTGTTGTTTTCCAAACTGTATACTATGGAAGTCATCAAGTAAGCTTTAAACAATATCAACAAATATTCGCCACTGGATTTGGTGAGTGGTGCATTAAGCATTTAAAGATTGCCAACTAACAATTCACTTTTATTGATTGTTGAAATATAATGAACTTAGCTAGTCAAAGTCAGTATGACCTCTTGGTCTAGGCGTTACAAAATTAATGTCGTGTAGATGACAGGGCCCGTAAAAAGGTACACCATCTAGCGGTAAAGGGCAAAGCGTGCGGTCATTGGGATAGCACAGCGGCTCTTATTTTTTTAATCACAGTCAATATACAAAATAGTCTTACCATTAATATAGTTATTTATTTTATCCTTCGGATAAATAGTGACAATTTTATTAATTTTATTTATTTCCGATACTTTATTAGCATTAATCTCAATAATTGTTATGATTCTTTTTAGTTTTTCCATGTGCTTTGAAAGAATTGAATATCTATTGGCACCTGTTTTTAAGATGCAATATGGTCTTTTTAAAAATAACAATGTTTTAAATATTGTTTCTGCGGACAAGTTATGAAAATGGTGATGATTCTTTTCTCCAATTGGTTGCATCAATTCAAATAAAGTCTCCCCACTTATAAAAGCATCGTTCTTTTTAAATATCATTTTACCAACCAACTTATTCAAATCTTTTAAATGCAAGTTTTCTATTTTGATATCTATTTTGCCGTAGTTTTTGTTTTTGGACTCTGTGATACTTTTCAGAGCTTTTTCTCGGTTTCCCAGGTTAATCGTTTTAATAATCATACTTTTCCTCCATTATTTAATAGGGAGAAAAACTAAATATTTTGTCATCTCATAAATATTAGTCAAAGACTAAAAAAAATATCATAGCGTCACAGTTTGAAAGAATATAAAAATTCACATACAATACCTACCACATGAAAAACGCATTCATTCAATTTAAGAACCATTGGAAGATCAACCTATTAGTGTTCGCTATATCACTAGTATTAGGGGGAATTATTTTTGTTTTATTCTTCTTTTTAAGAAATCGCTCTTTTATGGATGCAGTAAATGGTGTTTCTTTAGCGGCATTGTTCGTTCTTTTATCCGGTCTATTAGCTTTATTAGCGTTTTTAGGAGCTTTTGATACCTTTGCTTTTGGTTTCAAACAACTCGGAAGCATGATGTTTGCGAAAAACGCGAGGAGAGATGGAACATACGCTGATTATCGTGATAAAAAGCGTGAAAAAAGAACATCTTCATCTCATAGTTATTTAGCGATTATTGCTGCAGGATTAATTATATTAATAGCAGCGATAATTTTAGAGATTATTTATCACAGCAAATTTTAGTTTTTAATTGCATATTTTTTATAAGAAAATCGGTATTTGGTTATCGATCTTTTTGTTTTTTCGCTTTACTTACTTTGCACGCCTATTATATAATATGCACACTTTTTATAACTTACACACGAGAGGAGGTAAGGAAAACATGAAGAAAAACGGATTACTTCTATTAAGCGCTACAGGCGCCTTGGTCCTAACTGGTTGTGGACTAGTTAGTAAAGGCCTAGAAGAGTTACCCGAGAGAAACAAACGTGTTATCGTCGAAGTTGGTTACGACCTTAAGAGTTTGGATTCCGAAGGTGTTAAAAATTCACAAAAGTACGTCTATGACAACATCAAAACATATGCGACTAGCAATGTTAGAAAAACTCATAGTTATAGTACATTAGTCAATGCTTTCGTACTCGAAGTAAATGAAAACGACATTCCTGCGATTAAGAATGTCCCCGGTGTCAAAAGCGTTACAGTTGATACCGTCCACTGGCAACAAGTGTTCAATAAGGACGATGGTGCTCAACCTCTTTATATTTCAAGAGAACCAGAACCAATCGAAGAGAACATTTCCGCCACAACAATGAATAAACCAACCGATACTAATGATGGTGAAGGAACAATCGTTGCTATTTTAGATAACGAATTCCATTTCAGAGCCGCACATGATGGTGAAGAAGAATGGCATCACGAAGTATATGAACCACTCGATAATAGCGTTGGAGTGAGATACACATTTGACGATATTAAAGCAGTTCCAAATCTTAACGCTAAACGTGTTGAAACCGCTGCAGCTGGTGAAGAAGGTTCCTTATATTTCAATAACAAGGTCCCATTCTATTACGATTATGGTGGAGAAAGTATCTATTATGGTAAGACAGGTACTCCAAAACACGACGTCCACTCCGATCTTTCTTATCACGGTAGTCACGTTTCATCCATTACTGCTGCAAACGCACCTACATATAAAGGTATTGCACCAAAAGCTCAATTAGCATTAATGAAGGTCTTTACAGACTTCAATGCTGAAGCTGGTATTGGTGAAACAATCGGTTTAAGCAATTCTACAGGTGCTTATGACTCTGTCATCTTATCCGCACTTGAAGACTGCATTAGATTAAAAGTTGATGGCATCAACATGTCATTAGGTAGTGACTTAGATGACTTTGATAGCGATTCCATCACATTAAAGACATTAACTAAATTACACGAAGAAGGTATCTTAAGCGCCATCTCCGCTGGTAACTCTGGTAAATCATCATTCTCTTTCGCCGGTGCCTATGGTAACTGGGGAACAGAAATGGTGGAAACAGGCATTATGTCTAGCTACGCCAATAACGCAGCGAGCACGACAGTTGCTTCTGCTCAACCAACCAAGACCTATTTCGAAAATGGTTTTGACTTAGATGCTAACACTAAAGTCGCATTTGAAGATCAAATCGTTAACCGTGCGGGTAGTGATGAATATTCTAGAGAATACAAATTCAAAGATTTATTTGATGTCTCTCCAACCCTTGAATGGGTTTACGTCCCAGGATTTGGTACCACCGCAGACTACGAACATGTCGATGTTATCGACAAGATCGCTATCGTTAATCGTGGTAGTACATCATTCGCAGACAAATATGCCACCGCTAGAACTCAAGGTGCTATCGGTATGGTTATTATCAATAACGACCCAACTGCCGGTGACTTCAACTTCCGTTGTAGTTTCGGTGATGGTTTCAACCCAACCATGCCATGTGCTCTTGTTCTCTATCGTGACAAGAATACATTTGAATCCAGACGTTCTGGTTCCTTCTCATTTATTTATAAAGAACCAAGTGATAACGTCAATGCCTTCACAATGTCATCATTCTCCACTGATGGTGCAACATTCGATTTAGATTTAAAACCAGAAATCGCTGCTCCTGGTGATAGCATTAAAGGTGCTGTTCCAGAACATGCTTTAACTGATAAAGATGAAAGAATTCTTTATAAGAACAAGGCTTATCAATACTTAAGTGGTACATCAATGTCCGCTCCTAACTATGCAGGCGCACAATCCGTCGTCTTAAGTAAGAAGACTGGTCCTATCTACCATGCGTTAACTCCAGGTAGCAAACCAACCACCTTACAACAAACAGAAATCAATAATTTCCGTAAGACTGTGGATATGAGATTAATGTCTACCGCTAACCCAATGACCGATGCCGTAGAAAATCCAGAAACTAACATTAAGTCATTAACATCTGTGAGATTACAAGGTGCTGGTATGGTCGATTTAGCCGGTGCATTAAATACAGACGTCTATCTCGAAGGTTATGCCGCTGATGGCACAACTGGATTAGGTAAAGCCAAGATTGCTTTAAGAAATAATCCAGACATCGCCAAAGGCGATATTAAGCTTTCCTTCTTAGCACACAATGAAAGTAGTGAAACTAGAAACTACTCCGCAACATTAAGTGTTTATAGACCAGCTATTGCTCATCCAAATGATATCGTCACAAAAGACTATAACTACATGGGCGAAATCGAATCCATCGAATCATTACCAGGTAGCTTATACTTTGATACCAGCTTAATGAGAATGGAAACCGCAACTGGTTCTTATGCTTATAAAGATGCTTATAAAGTTTCTAGAGATATTAAATATTTTGCTTCTCAAGCCGCATATGAATTATATGAATCCTTAAAGGATACCGATCCTGAAGAAGCAGAAAAGGCATATACAGTCATTCCACAAGGCTTCTACTATAACGCTGCAAATGAAGGTGTTAGTTGGGAAGACTTACCATCTTATTCAGCTCAATCTGTCCAAGATGTTTTAATTGACTCCGTCAGCTTAGGTAACGTTAGCGTTGCTGCTGGTGATCACAAAGTGACATTAGAATCTTATTCATTATCTGAAGAAGCCAAAAAAGAAATCTTAGAGACATATGAATATGGCTGTATGATCGAAGGTTATGTCACATTAACCAGCCAAGATGGTCACACTGACTTATCCATTCCTTATTTAGGTTACTATAGTGGTGCTGATGTCGATCCAGACGCAACATATAGCAGCGCTCCAGTAGTTGAACCAATGAACTTTGAAAAAGACATTACCAAAGTTTATCCATCTGACTTAGTTAATGACGTCACTAAAGCCTTAGTCGGTAAAGACAAAGTTAACTTTGAATCTATGATGGTTACAGGTTATGTTGATCAACCTTCTAAGTTAGATACTGATAAGGTTCTCTCCAATGACCAATCATTCGACAAGATGGTGGGATTCTATAAATTAGGTACTCACCCAGTGAGTAATGAATATATGGAAAATCCAAGTGAAAACCTCTACTTAGGTTCTCCAGACACCACAAATACATTAATCATTCAACAATTCGTTTTAAGAAGTGTGGCGGATAACTACTTCACAATTACTAATAAAGCAACTGGTGAAGTTGTCTATAAATCCACACTCGAAGATATGCTCTTCGGTGACACCGCAGGCAAATGGGCATTATACAAATCACACGTTGATGCTGGTTACCTCAGTGCTGGCTATGTTGCACATAGAGCATACGCTATCGTCCCAATGTACGATCAAGTCACAGGCGAAAAGTTCGCCAGTGGTGAATATGAAATCAAATTCAATTACCAACTTGCTGCAACAAAAGAATGGGTCGATAAAGCATACACACTTCACATCGATAGCGATACACCAGAAATTGGTAACATCACTCAATACAAAGATAACTCAGGTGTTGAGCGCGTGCGCTTTGATGTTAAAGAAGAAAGAGTCGCATACGGCGTTATCGGCTTAAACAGAGTCGAAGCTAAATACGACGAAGAAAAGAAGACATACTACTTCGATGAAACCAAAGAGTTCGTTGATAACTGTGTTAACGAAATCTCCTCAACAGGTGGCAAACGTTTATTCGTTCGTGCGATAGACTTTGCAAGAGGTAGTGTCGGTGCAATCATTCACTTCAATGATTACTCTAACTTTGAAAAAGGTTACATTAAGGTCCAAAACTCCAAATTAAATGTTGGTTACGACTTCAAGATTGAAAACGGTAAAGTTGTTATCGTAGATAACTTAGGTAATGTCGTCAACATTAACGAAAGTCTTATCGTTGATGAAGTTAAAGGATCAGATACTCCAGATACACCAACAAAGAGTGGTTTACCTGGATGGGCAATCGCCCTTATCGTTGTCGGCGGAGTTGTTCTCTTAGCAGGCATCGGACTTGGTACATTCTTCATTATTAAGAAGAAAAAGGAGGCCAAATAATTATGAAAAATAAGTTTATTTTAGGAATCGCTGCTGTCGGTTTATTCACATTCGGCAGCATGGTTGGTTGTAAACCAAGAGGAAATAAATCCTCAGAAGTAGAATTCTCCTTCTCCATCGCTTTAGAAAGTGGATACAAACGTTTACGTACTGGTTCATCCAGCCGTATCGTTGTCTACGCTGATGGTGATAACGAAGGAAAAACCTATAGCTTTGAAAGTACAGATCCAGCCGTCTTAGACGTCACTGGTGATGTCGCAACTGGTAAAGCTGATGGTGTCGCCACAATTATTGGTACAGAATCCACAACCGGTACAACATCCGCTTTAACAATCACAGTTAGCTCATCTGTCGAAGCTAGTGGTGGTTTCAACTACGCCTCATTAACTGGTGCAGAAGCCTTAAAGACACGTGAAGAAGTCTTAGGTCACTTAGAAAAATATGCTATGGATAACCATTTAACAGGTATCACCCTTTTCGAAAATGGTGGTTATGTTAAATACAATGAACGTGTTCACTTGCCAACAAGTGAATATATCACTGGTTATGGTTTCGGTATCTTAAGCGAAGGTTCATTATCTTCTCCATTAGCGAGTGATAGTACCTATCCTTGGTATTTACATAGCGCAACCAGTTCTGACCCATTAACCATTAATGAAAAGAATAATACTGGTAGCCAAGTCTCTGACTTAGCCGGTTATATTACTTCCTCATTCTGGGGTACAAAACTCAATAGCACAAAAGATGGATATGAATGGTATCCAGTCTTAGCGAAAGATACAGTCGTCGTCGACGGCCAAGAATTCGCAAATACACGTCCATTCCCTGTGTACGAAGGCAATGTTGTTAAACCAACAGAAGATCCAAACCCATTAGGTTTATACGATACATGGAGAATTTACGTTAAAACCGGTGATTCTGATGGTATTGCATACCGTACAGCATCATCTGTCCGTTCAGCATATAACAATAGAGGCGTCGCTCTTGAAGACTATGAATTCATCTATCGTTTCTTATTAACCGCTGCTAACGGTCAAGTTCGTGGTACTGAAATGGCGGGCGATACCACTTATGGTATTAAAGGTGCCTCTCAATTCAACCAAAGAACAAAGGATGTTCCAGATGCCACTGCAAAGACCTTATGGAACAACATGAAAGCCGATGGTACATTAGGCTTCTCAACAGGTGTTGATAATGGTCAAGAATACATCCAAATTTCTATCTTAAATCCTATCGATAGATTTACTGCGATGTACACATTATCCTCATCCTTAGTTTCTCCTCTTCCAGAACAATTCATTTACGATTTAGGTAATGAAGTCAGTCACGAAGCAGGTAAAGAAATCTCTACAGGTGCTGTTTTATACGGTAACTTCAACTCTGGTTCTGACATGACCAAATATTGCTTATGCTTAGGCCCATACATGTTAGAAGACTGGGATAAAACACAACAAATCATCTTCAAAAAGAACACCGATTGGTTTGAAACTGGTCGTTATTTCATCGAAGGTGTTAAATTAGTCGTCATCAAGGCCGCGACAAGTGACCCAGATGCTATCTATAAAGAATTTAACGCTGGTAAACTCGATAGCTGTGGTATTCCAACCAAACACATTTCTGAAGAAATGGGTAAACCAGGTGTCAAACAAACTAAAGGTGATTCCACATTTAAATTAAATGTTAACTCTTGTACACAAGAGACATGGAATAAGTTATTTGGCCCTAACGGCACAATTAACAAGAACTCCAACTGGGAAGTCAAACCTTGGATGAGTAATGATAACTTCTTAAGTGGCTTATTCTATTCTATTAATAGAAAAGTGTTCGCTAACAACAGAGGTGTCCAACCTTCCATCAACTATTTCTCTGACGCTTATTTAAGCGATCCAGAAAATGGTAAATCCTATAACTCATCAGAAGCTCATAAACAAGCTGTTGCCGATTATCAAACAAAAGATAAAGATGGTAACGATACATTTGGTTATGACTATGATAAGGCCGTCTTATCCTTTAAAGCTGCTGTTAGAGAATTAGCCGCTCAAGGTAAGATTGAAAAAGGTACAAAAGAAAATCCAACCAAGATTCAAATCCACATCAGATGGATGTATCAAACAGACATTAAAGAATATGGTGATGAAATTGGTGGTTACTTCGAAAGTGCATTTAACAATGAAGCCGTCAGTGGTGGCACTGTTAAACTCGAAGTCAAACAAGAAGCTGTTACAGTTTGGGATCAAGTCTATAACGAATACTTAATGAAAGGTCAATTCGACTTAGGCTTCGGTGCTATTTCTGGTAACACATATAACCCATTGAACTTCTTAGAAGTTCTTAAGAGCGATAACTCCTCAGGCTTCACTCTTAACTGGGGTACTGATACTTCTGAAGTTACAGAAGGCAAACCAGTTGAATACGATCACAAATTATGGTCCTTCGACGCCCTTTGGGAAGCCGCTGACCATGGTTCAGTCGTCGAAAATGGTAAGAGAGTTAAATCCGTCAAAGAATGTTATGTTGCTGGATTACCACTCAACCCAAGCACTGGCAAAGCCACAAATAACTTATATGAAGGATTCAAAGTTAATATTCCTGTCGAATTTATCAATGTTCCAGGCGTGGATTTAGAAGTAGCTAAAGTCCAACTCTACATCGTCGGTAGTAGAAACATTAACTTAACATTCACAAAGAATGGTAACGTCTATACTGCGACAGTTGATGCCACTTTAGCAGAAGAAATCAACGAAGAAATTAGAGTCGTTAATAAATTAACAGACACTGATCCAAAACCTGTTGAACACCCATTCTTATTCCAAAACTACGGTGTGTACTTCACATTCGAAGTTTATTACAACTTATCCATCAATGGTGGCACTCCATCACAATCCTATGTGACAGTCGCCAAGAACAGAGACGCTCAAACAGCGAGTTTAAAGGGTTTTAGCCTCTTAGGAGGAAAATAATATGAAGAGTAAGTTATTCCTCTCCTCAACTATCCTTTTAGCCCTTGTTTTAGTCGGTTGTAATTCTAAAAAGCCAACCAGTTCCGGAACTAGTGAATCTCCAATCATTTCTTCTAGTGAAGTTGGACCAGTGGTCCCAGATCCAGAAGTTATTCCAGATTCCTTCGAAGAAGAAATTAGAACTGATGTCGATACTTTAGCGTTATTTGCTAAAGACACACAACAAATCGTCGCCTATCCAGATTTTAGAACACCAATGAACAATTTAAAGTTCATCTCTAAAAATCCTGCGGTTGCGACAGTTGATGAAAATGGTTTAGTTACCGCGATTGCGGATGGTGAAACTGAAATTATGGTTAGAGACTTAAATAGAGCCTCTGCTGGTAAGTTCGTCAAAGTTCAAGTTGTTACCAAATTAACAACCGCTAAAGCGACAACCTTGTACAACACCATTAGACCATACGCTACAAGCGAAAACATGGATAACTTTGAAGACCATGAAATGTATGAAAAAACCGTCTATAAGAACGACGAGTTATTAACATATGATTTATCGGATCAAACATTAGTCTATTCTCAAGAACACGCTTATTTCCGTGTTTATGAAACCGACACTGAAAGACGTCTTAATGGTGGTTCCGATTCATTCGCAGACTCAGACTGGATTTTCTACACAAACGAATATTTCGATACATACACATTCCATAGTCAAGGTATTGCAAATAACTACTATGTTGCTGCAACACAAGCCTATATTGGCGAAGATCAAACCGAACCAATGCTCGAAATCTTAGACAACATCTTTGTCTCTGGTAGAAAGATTTTCACTCAAGCTTTTAATGGTATAGATGAAGAAACTGGTAGAACTACTTATGGTATGTTTACTCTTAATAACGTTTTGGATTATGCAACACAAAGCTATTCTAACATCAAGAATAAGAAAACCGGTTCTTTAGGCGATGGTCACGCGATCTTCTCTTGTAGAATTAACTATAGTGATTCTACCGCGGACACAGACGATGAATCTAGATATGGTATCCCATATGGTACAGTCATGCACGCTTATGCTGATACAAAATATATCATCAAAGATTTCCAAGTCGTGGCTGAACAAAACGTTATCGTTCAAACATATGAATTTGGTGGAGATTCCTATAAAGAAGTCATCAATTCTAATCACATCATCACAAGATATGAAGATCCAGAAAACGATCTTTACTATCCTGACAAAGAACAATATACATTAGTGGATTACTTGTTCGGTGTCTAATCTTTAGACGAAATTAAAGCGCATCTTAAACGGTGCGCTTTTTTTGTTGATTCCATCGAAAAAAAGTCGTTTTTGCGGTATTTTTCGTATATTTCCCAACTACGTATTTTCACTTAAAAAATGGCTAGTTAATATCAATAAAAACGCAAAAAGATTATTTACAAATATTTATATTTAATGTATCCTAATAGGCAATTACTAAAAATTTCAAAGAAAGAAGGAAGTTAAACATGAAAAAATTAGTAAAATGTTTACTCGCTAGTGGATTACTAGTTGGCATGTTAGCTGCATGTTCTCCTCAAAAAGACTGCAGTTGCGATCCAACAAGCGATCAACCAGCAAGCTCTGAGGCTCCTAGTTCTAGTTCATCAAGCAGTGAGACACCTGTTCCACCAGAACCACAACCAGAACCAAAGACTGAATGGACAAGAGCTGAAGAATTAGTTTTCGGTCAATACAAAATCGAAGTATTACCTTTCGCAAGTGAACTTTCAATCGAAGATGCTACAGACGGTGTCGTTCTTGCTGCAAGCAAGGAAGAAGCCACAACTGATGATGTTGATGCCTATGTTGCACTCTTAGAAGAACAAGTCACAGAAGATGGTGATAATTGCTATGTCGCAATCAATGATTATCTCATTGATGGCAACACACAAGATCTTGAATTATTAGGTTTTGATTTAGACGCAAGTGATGTCTATCAATACTTAAGAGAATTCGATCCAACTTTAGAAACAGATTACCGTTACCAAAACTTAGTTTCTGTTGGTATCAATGAAGATGGTTTACTCCAAGTTGCATCCGCAACAGTTTGTTTACCATTATTCACTGGTTGGGAAGGTATCGTTGGTGGTGGTATGGAAGCATATCCTCTTCTTTTTGAATCATCTTCAGGTAGAGAAGTTGACTTCATGGCCACACAATATTCCATGGTTTTCAGTGCTATGTTAGCAGAATCTATGGAAATTGCCGCAAATGCAATGCCATTTGCTCCAGAAATTGTTCACCCAGAAATCGTTAAAGAACAAACATATGGTGTTAGCTATAACCCAGCGTTACAAGCTCCATATTTCTTATCCAACATTTATTCATCTTATTATGATCAATCCGAATTTATCATTTGGTTCCTTAATACAGATGGTGAAGCTCCAGTTAGCTATACTCAAGAACAACTCGATGCTTTAATTGAAACTGTTAAAGCTAGTGAATATGTTGTCTCATTTGATGATGAGAAAAATCTCGCTACATATGATTACAACGGTTTAAACGTTGAAGTTGGTTATGCCTTATCAGACTTTGATGAAGCAGGCACAATCAAATGCATCAAATTAGACTATGCTGTTAAAGGTTATGAAATGCCTGGCACATGTGAAGGTGTTGTCGGTATGGCCGGTACACTCATGGGTGCTGAAGCAAGTGATTTTGAATACTGGACCCCATCTGGTTCCACAATGCAATATTATGTCGCTGACATATATGCTAGGGGTGTCACAGTTGAACAAGCCACTCAAACAGCTATTGAAGCATTTGCTCAATTAGGCGTTACAGATGTCGAATTTGAATATGATGACGAATCTGGTTTATACGTTGCTGAAGTTGAATTAATTACTTCTGATGACCAAACCGCTATCGAAATTAAAGTTTTATTGGTTGACTATACTTCAGACTATGGTGTTGTAGTTATTGAATTACAAGGCTATGAAATTTCTGCCGCTGAATATGCTCAATATTTGTTCAACAAATATATGTTTGGTGGAGAAAAATCATATGGTTCGAATTTCAGAAGCTTCTTTGGTTCATCTCTATTTAAACAATATGTCATGCCTTATCTCAATTTAGCAATTGAACTCTTTAATAGTGAAAACGTTACATTTACAACCGCAGAAGAAACTGTTAACGCATTTATCACTTTAATGGATGAACAATTTGGTAGCTCCATTCTCCAATACTCTAACGCGGATTTAGAAGATGCTGCTGCTTTAGTTCAAGCAGATTACGAAACAGCTGATTGGAATAAACTTCAAGCTGCTGTTACCGGTTTACAAGGTGCTATTGAAGCCGCCGAAGAAAGTAAAACTTACATGGATGTGCTTTATAACGCAGTTGTTTTAGAAAACATCCTTGCCAATCTCCAAACATGGAGAGATAAATATCAAGCACAATTAGATGCTGCTTATAAAGCCGCATTTGGTTGGGATGAAGCCACTCAATCATATAAATATGATGATGATGACTTTGATGCTACTGCATTAGCTGATGCAAAGGCCGCTGTTCAAGAATTTACAGATGTCGTCAATACCGAAGGTGCAACCGCTACTGAAGGTAAAGCTAAACTCAATGAAGCTATTGCAAAATTACAAGCTTTAACACCAGATAAAGCAACATTAACTGCTAGATTAACTGCTGCTTATGGCGAATATGTTGAAACTGATTATTCTCCAGAAAACTGGGAAACATTAACAGGCATTTACAATACTGCTCTTGAATTAATCGGTAAAGAAGAAACATCATTTGATGATGCTAAAGCCGCTTATAAACAAGCTTTATTAGATATGGCCGCCGTTGAAAAATTATAGACGATAATTAATCTTTAAATAACTTAACCAGGTACAATTTGTGCCTGGTTTTGTTTTATCTAAAAATAGTGGAATATTTAACTTTTGCGGGATTTTTTAGCGAAAATATCGTGTTTTTTGCAAAATGTTTTATTGTTTTTCAATTTTGTGTGTTGAAAGTAATAATAAAGTCTCCTTGTTAACATATGCGCGTTGTGGTATATTTTTAAATACTTTAAAAAGGGAAGGAAAGAAAGAACATGCTTAAGTACTCACTTAAAAGAATTGTCTTAGCGTTAATTACAGCGTTCATTATCTTGACGCTCACTTTCTTTTTGGTCAAATCCTTACCACCTAGAGGAGTCTTCTCACCAGATGAAAACGTCAGATACGCTTTCTATGTTGATCAAGTCAAATTAGGTTACTGTTTGGATATGCCAGTAGAAACGCCATCGCTAGGCAAATATCTAGAGTCGTTTACAATTGGTTCGACGACACATTATTTCTATACAAAACCAATTATTGACCAATATTTCTCATGGATTGGCAATATCGTTACTAAATGGGATTGGGGTAGAAGTACCGTTATTGAACCTAACTCATCCGCGATGGTGATTATCGCCACACGTTTACCAGCATCTATTTCTATTAACATCGTTTCCGTTGTTATTTCTGTTCCTTTGGGTATTGCTTTAGGTATCTTAGCAGGCTTAAAGAAAAATACCTGGATTGACCATACCATTTCAACATTAGTCATGGTCTTTATTTCCATTCCTTCCTTCGTCGTTATCACATTTATGATTTATATTTTCGCTTATAAGAGCGGTCTATTGCCCACGATGTGGCCAACACCAGACCAATCTAATACAGTGAAAGCCTTAGCATTCATTATTCCTGTTGCTTCATTATCATTTGGTTCTGTCTGTGGTTACACCAGATTCGTCAGAGCGGAATTATGTGAAGTCATGTCTAGTGAATACTTATTATTAGCTAGAACAAAAGGTTTAACCAAAAACCAAGCTATTGTTCGTCACGCATTAAGAAATGCATTCGTCCCAATTCTTCCATCTATTTTGGCGGAATTCATTGGAATTTTCGGTGGTTCTATGATTCTTGAGAACTTATACGGTATTCCAGGTATTGGTGACTTATATATTCAAGCATTAAATCAAAACAATCCTGACTATAACGTCTTGATGGTTGATATGGCTGTTTTTACCACAGTTGGTTTATTAGCTGGTATCATCCTCGACTTATCATATGGATTCATTGATCCAAGAATCAGAATGGGGGAAAAGAAATAGTATGTTAGAAGATAAAGATTTCGAATTCGTTACTAATGAAGATACTAATTCTCAAGAACCTGAGATCAGTGAAAAAGACTTCGAATTAGTGCAAGTGGATGCGACAGTTCATGAACAAAAGTTCCAAACTCGTCCAACCACATTCTTCAAGGACTCTATTAAGAGATTCTCTAAAAATAAATCATCCGTCGTCGCAGGATTTATTTTAGGTGGCTTATTGTTATTATCATTTATTGTTCCTTTAGCGGATAGAAGTGACACGAAACACCCACATCCAAACGAAACATATTTAGCCCCTAAATTATTTAACGCTGGAACCGGATGGTGGGATGGCACAGTGAAATATAAGAATATCGCTGTCGATATTTCTTCTATGCCTGACGCTAAAACAGATGCTGAAAAACAAGAATATTGGTGGCCATCCGCAACAAAATTCCCGCAACATAGTGCCATTAGCAAAAAGAAATTCACCGATGAGACATATACAAACGATGCCACAAACTTCGGTGGTGAAAGCTATGGCAAAGAAGGCTATATCCAATTTGGTTATACCCAAGTCGTGCAAAAAGATACTTTAGTGGATTTTTCATCCATGAGATTAAATAGCTTGGATTTAACTGATGATTTAACTCTTTCTGTCTTTGACGTCTACGATATGGATAAAGTCCATATTCAAGAAGGCAAAAACGATTTAGAAAAACCAGAAAACTATGTTTTAGGTGATTGTGCTTTGTATTTCAACTATGTTGAAGCTAATACATTAACCGGTGAATTAGAACATAAAGAAGTTCAACTTCTCGATTATAAAGCCACACATAATATTGGTAGTGCGATTGAATCATTAAGAGAAGATCCAATCGTGGTTAGCAATATCATCAAAACTGAAACTGGTAAGACATCATTTGATAATGCTTATTTCTCCGTTCGTATGAACGCAGTGGGCGAACAAAATGTCTGTACATTAATTAGAAGCATTAAATTTGAAACAGCATCAAGCGATGAAGCTATCAAAACATATGTTGATGATATTTCATTCATCGATGCGACAAAATGTGTCATTAAGAAAGCTGAAGACAAAGGTTATTGGAGTAGTACAGGTGTTAAACGTATCTTCTTATCCAAAGCTTACTTCTGTTCATTTGTCTATGACACATATGAAGCCGCATTTGGTGAAAGAGTGGATAATGGTTTCTCTATCATTACCTTACTTGAATACAAAAAGAATGGTTGGATTTCCTTGGAAGGTTTATCCATCGGTGGTGGTACAACATTCGTCTTTAAGCCACATCAATTCAAATGTGAAATCTTAGATAGCAAGAAATGTCCATTATCACGCGCTGTGACATTAGATGATTTCTCTGGTTATGATCCAAACATCGAAACCCAAATCATCGACTCATCCAAATTAAAAGTGGCCGCGCATATTTATAAATATAAAGAACTCGGCTATTCAAGCATGCCAAGATACTTATTTGGCACAGATAAATCTGGTAAAGACATGTTTAAATATGTCTTTGAAGGTTTAAGAACTTCCTTATTATTAGGTGTTCTCACATTCGTGGTCTGTTTCTTATTCGGTCTTGTTTGGGGTGCTATCTGTGGTTACTTTGGTGGCACAGTCGACTTAATCATGGAAAGATTTACCGATATTTTAGCCGGTGTCCCATGGATTGTTGTTATGACCTTAATTATTATCCATTTAGGTAGTAACTTCTGGACATTCGCTTTAGCGTTATGTATGACGGGTTGGATTGGTACTGCTGCGCGTACTAGAACCCAGTTCTATAGATTTAGAGGTCGTGAATATGTTTTAGCCTCACGTACCTTAGGTGCATCTGATGCTAGATTAATCGCCAAACACATCTTGCCTAACGCATTAGGCACAATTATTACTGGTTCTGTCTTAATGATTCCAAGCGTTATCTTCTCTGAAGCCACAATTTCATATTTAGGCTTAGGTTTGAAGAACGTCTCTTCATTAGGTGTTATCTTGTCTGATAACCAATCAGAATTATTAACCAGTTCATACCTACTTATTTTCCCTGCGGTCGTTATCGCCTTAGTGATGATTTCATTTAACTTATTCGGTAATGGCCTTAGAGACGCAATTAACCCAAGTTTGAAAGGAGAAGAATAATGGAAAAGAACAACAAAGAAGTCATCTTGTCCGTTAAGGACTTATATGTCAATTTCTCCACAGACCACGGTTATGTGCAAGCTGTTAGAGGTGTTTCATTTGATTTATATAAAGGTGAAACATTATGTATCGTTGGTGAATCTGGTTCCGGTAAATCTGTTACCAGTAAGACCATCATGGGTATTTTAGCCGCGAACGGACGTATCGTCGGCGGTTCCATCATGTATGAAGGTGAAGACTTAACTAAAGTTAGTGAAGATGAATTCCATCGTATCAGAGGTCATAAGATTGGTATGATCTTCCAAGATCCATTATCGTCTTTGAACCCAATCATGCGTATTGGAAAACAAATCACCGAAGCTATTTTAATCAATAGTTCTCATTTAAAGAGAATGTATAACGATTTAGTGAGTGAAGAATTAGTCGCTTATAAGAATGCGATTACCGAACTCAATAATGGTATCAACACCAAGAAAGAAAAAGTTAAATTCTTAAAATCCGAGAAGAAAAAAGAAATCGCGAAGATTAAAAACAACGCGAAGAATGAAGCGGATGGAAGAATTTATGGTTTAGAACAAGACTTTGGCTTAGAAAAAGTCACTCTTAAACATGAGTTCGAAGTGGCGGTTGTCGCATTAGATGAAAAATTAAAGAGTGAACAAATTTCTAAAGAACAATACGATGTAGAAGTCGCAGAATTAAATAATAAACACGACGAAAAGCTCAAAGATGTTACCGCGAAATTCCAAGCTAAAAAGGCGGAAATTAGACAACAAGCCAAAGATGAAACAGAAAAAGCCAAACAACAACTTGATAGTGTAAAGGCTAATTATGACGCACAAATTAAAGTGGCTAACGAAGAAAAGAAAGCCGCAAAAGTGGAATTAAAAGCCAAATATAAACCAATTATTGCTGAAACTAGAGCTGCTTATTTAGCGAAATCTAAAGAAGCTAAGGCTAAAGTTAATGAAATTAAAAAGCAATATAAAGATGAATATTTAAAAGAAGTTAATGAAATTAAGTCCAGAAATGGCTCAAAAGAAGAACTTAAAGAAGCAAGATCTAAATATGTCTCTAAATTAAGAGTGACCCGTGCTGAAGCAAAAGCTAGAGCTCTTAAGGTTATGGAGGAAGTTGGTATTCCAAATCCTGAAACTAGATTCAAACAATATCCATTCGAATTCTCTGGTGGTATGAGACAAAGAATCGTTATTGCGATTGCTTTAACCGCCGATCCAGATATCTTAATCTGTGACGAACCAACCACCGCATTGGACGTTACCATTCAAGCGCAAATCTTAGAGTTAATTAACCGCTTAAAAGCGGAAAGAAACATTTCATGTATCTTTATTACCCACGACTTAGGTGTTGTTGCTAATATGGCGGACCGTGTCGCGGTTATGTATGCTGGTAAGATCGTGGAATATGGTACAGAAGAAGAAATCTTCTATGATCCACGTCACCCATATACTTGGGCTTTATTATCATCCATCCCTGATGTTGATAGTAAAGAAAGACTCGACGCTATTCCAGGTACTCCACCAAATATGATTTATCCACCTAAAGGTGATGCATTCGCTTTAAGAAGTAAATACGCGATGAAGGTCGACTTTATGAAAGAACCTCCATTCTTCAAAATTAGTGACACTCACTATGCAGCGACATGGTTACTTGACCCACGTGCACCAAAAGTGGAAATGCCTGCTATCGTTAAAGCGCGTATTGAGAATTCTTTAAAAGCGCAAAAAGCCTCTAGCCAGAAAGGAGATAAATAATTATGAGTATTTTTGAAAAACGCTCCGTTAGTTATCGTCCTGAACTAGTGGAAAACAATATTGAATTATCCGTCAGACATTTAAAGCAATTCTTTAAATTCGGTCACGGTAAGAACGCTTTTATCACTAAAGCGGTCCATGACGTTTCCTTTGATATTAAAAAAGGTGAATGTTTCGGCATCGTCGGTGAATCCGGATGCGGTAAAACCACAACTGGTAGAAGTTTGATTAGACTATATAACATTACCTCTGGTTCTGTTTACTTTAAGGGATATCGTATTTCCGCAGGAAAAAGATGGAACGAAAAAGAAATCAAATGGACGAGAATTAGAGGCGAAAGAAAAATCGTCGAACTCAAAAGAGAACTTAAAGAAAGAATCAAAGTTTTAAGTGACTCCGAAGGTAGCCAAGATTTATTAGAAAGCGAAATCGCTAAACTCAATGAATCTTATGGAAAACAAATTAAGGATATTAAGGATAATATCGCTCGAGTCACTAAAGAACAAAAAGAAATCATTAAACAAATTAAATACGACAACTCTCATGTCGATAAGAAATTAATGAGCAAGATGCAGATGATCTTCCAAGATCCTGTTGATTCCTTAGACCCACGTATGACCGTTGAAGATATTATTCAAGAAGGTCTACATATCCAAGGTCAATATAATAAGTTTGAAAATTCACAAAAAGTGAAAGAAGCTTTAATTAAGGTTGGCTTATTACCAGAATATGCTTCTCGTTATCCACATGAATTCTCTGGTGGACAAAGACAACGTATTGGCATCGCTAGAGCCTTAATTATGAATCCAGACTTCCTCATATGTGACGAACCTATTTCGGCGCTTGACGTGTCTATTAGGGCCCAAATTATCAATTTATTGAATAATTTAAAAGAGGAGATGGGCTTAACCATCATGTTTATCGCTCACGACTTATCCGTTGTTAAGTATTTCTGTGATAGAATCGCGGTTATGTATTTCGGTAAAATCGTTGAACTCGCAAGTAGTGATGAATTATTCAAACACCCATTACACCCATATACACGTGCGTTATTATCTGCGATTCCAAAGCCAGACCCATATACTGAAAAGAAGAGAAAAAGATATGTCTATGTTCCAAGTAAAGAACACGACTATTCTAAAGAACTTCCTCAACTCGTGGAAATCACTCCTGGCCACTTCGTTATGGCGAATACGGAAGAGTTAGAAAAATACCGCGAACAACTTAAGAAATAAAACATGAAGCGACATCCAGTGTGATGTTGCTTTTTGTTTTTTAAATTAAAGGAAAAATACTGTATAATTTGGTTGTTCCCTTTTGAAGGTTGGACACTTAAGGAGAAACAAATGAAAACACTAATCATGTTAAGCGCAGTGCCCGCTGCCGGAAAAACGACCTGGGCAAAGATGTATCAAGAAGAGCATGATAATGTCTATATCATCAATAGTGATGACGTGAGAATGGAACTCACCAATGGCAATTATCAAGATCGTTCTAAACAAAAAGAGGTTTGGGAACTCTTCGAAAGACGCATCCATGAATATGCGAATAAAGGCGATGATGTGACAGTCATCCTCGATGCCTTAAATGACGTCAACACTGTTAGATATAAATATCTCAGTACCACACCAGAATATGATCATAAAATATTGGTCTTATTCCCGACAACACTTGATAAATCGATGAAATTCAATAGTGCAAGAGTGTGGCCAAATAAAGTCCCAGACGATGTTCTAGTGGCCTTAAATAATAAATTCGAACCACCATCAAGAGAAGTTCTCGATTTAGTAGATGAAGTGATCACCGTTGAGTGGTAATAAAAAAGCTAAGGTTTTGGGCCTTAGCTTTTGATTTGTTTTTGTGACAATTATTATTCAACAACTGTTTCTAATCTAATGATTTGAGCGGAAACTCTTAAGACAGGAACATCGCCATAATCTAGAGCTTCAAGCGCAAGAGCAAGATAAGATCTGGTTTCATAAACTGTAACGTTATCAAATTCGTCTCTTTCTTCTCTAGTTTCTACTGGGTCAATATAACCGCGTTCGTCGCTTTCATACTTATCGGATAAATCACGGACATATTTGAACACATCAATTTCAACTTCGCGTTCTTCAAAACCAATGTCTACTAATTGTTGCTTATAAACATCGAGATCGCCTTCTTCGACATATTCGAAGGTAATTCCGAATTGTTGACAAGCAGTATCGTTGAAGTAATATTTTAACGCACTGTGATCTGCTAAGAATGGAAGATCATTTGCATAATATAAGTATTCACTTCTCTCGTATGGAGTGAAGTCATGGTTATCCACTCTTTCTTCTTTTTGTTGTTCGTAGCCTTGTAGATTGACACCATTTTCTGAAAGATAAAGATGAATTACGAATTGACGAATTGTTCTGGTTTGTGTGTATTCATCAAAATTAATTTCCTCAATGAATTTACTATAGTAGTGTTGGTTTTCATCATCTAGTGTGAATCCAGCTTCTTCAAGTTGAGCGCCATAAGAATCTATAAATTCCTCGCCCACTCCATAGAATTCGATGCCGAAACTATCGTTCCAGCCACTAAGGAAATAATACATAAATGGAGTTTGATTTGGGAATGGGAGTTCTTGGAGACGATTAACTTGGTTCTTTTCTTGGTCTGACCATTCATAACCGGTATGCTTTGGGAAATTAGTATCTGTAAAGAATGTGATGTAGAAAATACCTTGTGGATACTCAGCGCGTGAATTGTCAAAAGATAAGTGAACGTTAGCGGACGTCACACTTGATGACCAATCTTGTGGTTCTTCCCACTCATATGTTGGATATTTTAATGCTCTTGCATAACGGCTATTTTCTCCCTCATATCTAGGATCGAGAGTATAACCGTCATCTAATAATTGTTGAATATAAGAAGCAGCAATATCACCGGTATTAACAAAACCAACTTTGAAATAAGATGCTTCACCATCTTTATAAGCATTATTTAAATTATCAACAAAGTAGTATTTATCACCTTGTGTAGGGAATGGAATTTCTTTGAGTTTACTCTTCTTACTGACAGATGTTTCATACCATTTGGCTTCTGTCCAGTTTGTGGCGCATTCAAAAGCGTCTTGGAGTTCTGGAAGTTGTTTAACTTTACCGAAGTTAGAGAAAACAGCACCAGAGACTTGTAGTTCATTATCCTTAATATCAGGAATTAATCTAAAGTCATCCATGTTGTTATAAATTCTTAATGTTAAAGAATTATATAAATCGCCACTTCCTTCAAGATTATCCAATAATGCGTATTGGTTTCTCATTTGTAATGATGTGGTGGTAAATTCAGAAACTGTTCCATCATTGCTTTTATAAGTCCAATCATCAGAAGTGAATGATAACTTGATTTTTAAATTTTCAACAATTTGTAGTGATTCTGCTAAAGAATTAGTCTTTTTGGCATAGCCAACCATTCTAAATTCTTCGCATTCACGACGATTCTTTCTTTGTAAAGCTTTAACACCATCTTCTGCGGCTAAATAACCGATTGAAGCCATATAGTCATCTTTGTCATAGTAATAAGAATATGGATATTCTTTAATGAATAAATTATCAGCGATATAGTATGACGCATCATTATTCCAATAAGAAGTAAGGTTGATTGTGTAATCGCCATTACTTACTAAACCAAAAAGTCTAGCTAATTCTTCTTTGGCTTCTTGTTCTCTCACTTCTGGTGGGACAACTGGAGCTTCAGAACTTGATGATTTTTCTTCTTCACCAGAAGACTCGCTGCTTGGCGCAGGTTCTTCACTTGAAGATGGTTTTGGAGCTGGCTTACAGGCTGTAGCGATAAGTAATAGTGGTAAAAGACCAATAATAAGTTTATTTGTTTTCATGTTCTTTTTCCTCCTTATAGCTCGATATGGGCATCTTCAACTGGTTTGTTGCCAATGATTTCATTAACGACTTCATAAGCAAAAAACACTGGGATGCTAACAACTGTGCCAGTTTCCCTCACTTTATAGCTTTCAAAACCGGTGACATAGTGTGTGCCGATTGTGGAAGTATCAAGTATGGATACATCAATAGTCATTTTTGTAGTTTCGTTGTAATCAAGAATGCGAGAATCTCTATGAACATATCTATATTGTTCTGGTAAATAGAAATGTGGTTCGGCAGATTCAACGCGAACCTTGATTTTATCAGCAGCGAAATGTTGATCTTTTTGTAAGATTAATCGTCTGCCGAGTCTTGAAGCTCTATTTCCGTTTTCATCTTCATAGATTTGATTATCATAGATACTATTGCCTTCAGTAGGTTTAACTTCAATATCTAGTCTTTCCATGAAGAATTGAACATTGCTTGGAACAACAAAATAAGAAAGTATGACATCTACTGTTTTGGAAGAGCCATATTGTCTATAAGTAATCTTAAGTTGCATTGTTTTGTGTCCAGGTGTGGATGTGTCAATACCTTTAATATATTCATATTGGCGTTGAGCAATATCTTCTTCATTTTCACCATCAAAATAGAAATAGTCGCGGGTAGCAAAAATTGCTTTGAGTCTGTTTGTGTCGATGTTGTCGCCTTGCTTGAAGAAGATACCTTCTTCTTTTGTACTATCACTTACGCCAAGATCTTCTCTATCGTATGAGAACGCATCACCCATTGGGCCAAAAGCTTCACCTGCTAATTCTTGAATAGCTTCGAAATCACCTGTTTCAGCAACTTCGTTTAAGTCGTCGTTGAATTTAGCAATATCAACACCGAAGACGAAGAAACCTTCATCAACGTTATTCTTTTCTCTTTCACTTAATAAACCAAACATTCTGTTATAGTAGGTGGAAACAAGCGTTAATGGTTGTTCTGGATCACCCATAGCCGCAGAGACAATGTCTTCTGTCGCATTCATGCCTAATAAACCAACAAACTTGATGATTGACTTAATAGCGACAGGTCTTAAACCTGCGAATATTCTATTCATCATGGCATCAACAGCGTTAAAGTTAGATGTTAATTCTGGTCTAACAGAATGGTATAAATCTACTTTTACACTTATTGTTGCAACTTTTCTTAATGCTGGAAGAATACTTTCCCAAGATTGTTCATTTAAGTTCATGTTGGTAAAAGCATTACCAGCGTGGTTAGCAAAATTCTTAATGGATTCTGGTGTTGCTAATAAAGTTTCTTCTAATTTAGCCTTTTCTGATTCAAATTCTTCACCTGCGATTAAGCAAATAAGATATTTGATTTCATCATCTGTCATGTATTCTTTTAAACATGTCGCAGCGTGACCAACGAAACGGAAGAAGCCTAAAGCTCCATCGTCTTCAATCAATTCGAACAAACTATCAAATGTATATGCTTCTTCAGGATCAAATGTCAATTTATCAAATTCGTATTCGTATTCTGCGCCAGCTTTAATTCCAGGGTTGGAACCATTTAAAGCTTTGTCTGCGGATGCATAACTAATCATAGAACCTTCAAAAGTATAATGATCTGCCTTGATTAATCTAGAGAAACCCGCCCAACCTTTTTCGTTAGCTTTGAGATCTCTAATAGTGAGGATTGCAGAGTCCATATCTAAGTGGTTAAGTTGATCAAATAGATAAACAAAGAAATCTAATGTTGGATCATCTCGTTCAGTAACTTCAGCAATAGCCTTAACAATGTTAAATAATTGGCCGACCTGTTCTTCTTTCATGTGATTGCTGTTCAAAACAGCATCAAAGAAGTCATCTCCAAAGAAATCTCTATAGACTCTTTCGTTGAGCTCTGTACCGACAACACCGTTTAAGAAAGTGTTTAAGTAGGAAGGATCAATAGGATTAAGTCCTGGATCTTGGATAGGATAAGTAACGTCGTAGTTACCTGGCTCACTTGGGTCATATGGCTCAGATGAGGATTCACTTTGATCACCGGATGTATTGGAATCGGATTTGTTATTCCAACTCTTGGAACATCCAATGAGTAAAGACGCACTTAACGCTAATAACAATAAATTGCGTACTTTTTTCATAAAGTCTCCTTTCAAAAATTGTTATAAAGATTAAATCTATCATAAATGACCCGATGCGCATGTGTAAACATTAATTTTCATGTAAGCACGTTAGCGCACAGAATAGGGTTTCATAAAAGGTCCGATTTGTTCTATAATATAATTCAATGATTGTTGTTAAAAATATTCAGAAGAAATTCGTTATCGAAGAAGGCAAAAGAAGCCGTTATGTCTTAAGAGACATTAATTTAATATTTCCCGATAAAGGATTCGTCTCTATCTTAGGTCCTTCTGGTTGTGGAAAGACGACATTTTTAAACATCCTTTCCACAATGGATACCCCAGATGAAGGTGAGATTTTTATCAATGGTGTCGATATCACAAAATTCAGCGAACAACAAAAAGTCGAATACCGTCATTTGAAGATGGGATACATCTATCAAGACTATAACTTAGTTAGACACTTGAATGTTTATGATAACATCCGTTTAGCCTTTGATTTAGGCTCCACAATACCAAAGGATCAAGAAGACGCAAGAGTCCATGCTTTGATGGAAGATTTTGGTATTGCTCATTTAAGTCGAAGATTTACCACATCACTTTCTGGTGGTGAAAGAGAAAGAGTGGCTATCGCTAGAGCTTTAGCAAACAATCCAGATATTATCTTTGCTGATGAACCGACTGGTGCATTAGATGATGAAAACGCCGAAGAAGTGATGAGAATATTAAAGAAACTTTCAAAAAGAAAATTAGTTTTGATGGTTTCTCATAACGAATCACTCGTCGAAAAGTATTCTGATCGTGTCATTAGATTCCATGATGGTTATGTTTTCTTCGATTCTAATCCATTGCTCGCGGAACCAAAAAACAAGAATAAAGTTGTTAAATCAGAACATCGTTATCTCTCATTATTTAAATTAGCTCATAAACGTATTTTCAATAAAAAAGGAAGATACATCTTCCTCTCAGTTTTAAACACCATTAGTGTTATCGGTATCGCAATTGCATTAGGCGTATACGCTGGGTCACAAAAATTTTCGTATAACGCCCAACAAGATGCTTTAAAGACATACCCATTAACCGTTAGTAATGTCTTCTATGGTACAGGAAATAGCTTCCTTGATGGTGGTGCGGATTTATATCCAAACGACGGAAAGATTCACCGTATCTCTGATGATCAATCCACGACACATGTTAATTCAATTACATCCGACTATGTTAAATATATTCGCGATGAATTTGATAAAAATGGTATCGATCAAAATTGCTTAGTTCTAAAGAAAGGCTTGGCCCCTCAAATAGTGACACTTGGCGATAATGGTGACGCAGTAACATTTGAAGCTACAGACATTACCACCTTTACTGGATTTGAGTCTTTAATCGTTAACGCAGCGAATTACTTTAGACCTTTAATGGGCGGATTAGATACATTACAAGATACATATGATGTAGTGTATGGAAACTTACCTGAAAAAGATGATGATTTGTTGCTTGTTTTAGACAATCACGATTCATTCCCAACATATATGTTAGATTTGATGGGTTATAAGAGCGAGACCATTGAATATTCTGATATCGTTCAACATGACTTTAAATTTGTAAATAACGATGAATTTTATAATCGTCGTACTGTATTAGATGATCCTGGTGTCACTGGTAAATTCATGAAGAGTAATGAAGTACTTGCCGCAGATGGAAAACAAGCTGACCAAATTCAATCATTGTTATTAGAGGCCGCTACCTTATACCAAAAAGGTGGACAAGATAATATCAATCAAATGCTAACAAAGTTAGATGAAGTTGAAACATACTTTGAAGATACTCCAACAAATAAGAAATTAGCGTATTACACACAAGTGTCATCCTTGCTCAATCTTTATGAAGACACAAGTAAAGGCCATGTCATGAAAGTATGCGGTATCGTTAGACCAAAAAGACATGAACTATTCCCATATCTTACTCCTGGCTTCTATTATTCTAGAGAATATAGTGACTTATTCTTAAAAGAGAATATGGAAAGTGATTTGGCTAAAGAATATCAAAATCACATTACCTATGATCGCACTGAAGAAGGTCGTAAAGGGGCATTAGAACTTCCTGATGTTTATAACCTTATTGATAACAATAGGAAGGTTAAAAACGAAATGCCTGCGGTATATACATACCTCTTAGCGAGAAAGTCATTTGGTGTCGATGAATCTGTCTATCAATTAGAGATTGTCGCTAGAGACTTTAAGACAAAAGAAATAATCTTAAAGATTCTCGATGCATGGAATGACAACCATCAAGGCATCTATAAGATTTACTATAGCGATATCGGTGCGATGATCGTCAATATGGTCAAACGATATGTCGGCATTTTAGTGGCGGTTTTAGTCGCAGTTATTGCTTTGGTGATGATATCGAGCTTTTTAGTGACATCGCTTATTGCGATTCTTGAAATCTATTCAAGAACAACAGAGATTGGTCTATATCGTTCCCTAGGTGCATCTAAATCATACGTCCGTTCCTTATTTATGGTGGAACAAGGTATGACGGGATTGTTCTCAGGTGTAGTGGGTATAGGCTTAACTTATGCACTTATACCTGCGCTTAATAAATTCATTGAAAAATCAATTTCCGCGGCGGTCATCTCTAACTTTATCGTTTTGCAATGGTATAACGCGATTATCGTTGCGATTATCGCTTTGATTGTCGGCGTCTTATCCGCGTTAGGTCCAGCGATTATCGCCACGAAGAAAAAACCTTCTCTATCTATGAGAAATATCTAAAAGTTATTTATTTAATAAATAATAATAAAAATCGTATAAAGAATTATTATCACCATAGGTCACTGTGGTGATTTTATTTTCATCAATTGTGTCGGTGTATTCTTGATGGACTAAAGAACCCAATCTTCCATCATTAAATTCAATAGTGAATGAAGCATACATTTTGTATTTATTGGAAGTGACTTCACCCACAATCTTTTTCCCCTTGATATTGAGTTCTTTATCAAAATGGTTTTCCCTTCTTATTTGGAATGTCGTTTCTGGAATTGAGGTAGTGGAGAATAAGTCCAAGCATTCATAAATGTCATTACATGAAGTACCCATTTCGATATAGATTGGATCGGTTTCACCCTCTCCTGCGATATATAGTGTTTTATCGATAAATTGTAGAGCATAGATATCTTTGATATCTTCATATCCCACAAGATATTCCACATTGTCATTGATATATGATTTCATGTTTTCATAAGTCGTAATTGTTTTTTCTTTAACGACATATGGTTCAGAGGAACTATTTTTCCCTTTAATAAATTTAGAGATAAAGATAATTGCTAAAACAATATCCACGACAACTGACGCAGATATTGCAATAGCAATAATAGTTCTTTTATCTAGTTTCTTTTTCACTTTTTATTTCTAAATACTGGCCAAAGTGAATCTTTGCCATAATCGATTTTATTTAATTTGATTAATTCAATCATATCTTCATCACTAATGGTGAAATCTAACTTTGCGTTATCTTCGATATGTTCTTTGCTTGATGCTTTAGGAATAGATATGGTTTCTAGTTGCAATGTGTATTTAATACAAAGTTGAGCGACAGAAACATGATATTTCTCCGCCATTTTGGCAATTCTTTCATCGTTTAAAGCGGCACCATGAGCGATTGGACTATAAGATTCGACAACAATGTCGTTCTCCTGACAGAATTTAATGACGTCAATTGGAGTATTACCGATATGGCATAAGATTTGGTTAACCATAGGTTTGATCTCACAATTATTTAAAATGTTTTCTAAATCATCAACGAGGAAGTTGCTGACACCGATGGCTTTAACTTTGCCTTCTTTATAAGCGTCTTCTAAAGCTTTCCAAACTTGGATATTTTCTTTAAAGAATCTTCTTTTGCTTCTAAATAGAATCCATGGTTGTGGGCAGTGGATTAAGATTAAATCGATATAATCGACACCCAATCTTTTTAAAGATGCATCGATGGATTTCTTCGCTTTATTATATGTTTTATATTCCGCTTTAACTTTTGTGGTGAGGTAGATGTCTTCTCTTTTTAGACCTGAGTCTCTCATGCCTTTACCGACACCTTTTTCATTACCGTATGCTTGCGCGGTATCAATATGTCGATATCCAGCTTCTAACGCCATAAGGACACATTTATCAGCGATTTTATTATCGATTAACCATGTTCCATAAGCTAAACTTGGAATCATTTTTCCATTATTTAGTTTGTATTCATCCATATTTTTATTCCTCATAATTATTTTACAAAAAAACATGTTCACTTCACATATTTATATACATTCGCACATTAAAAATAATATAATTAATGCATAAGAGAGGTAAAAACTTTATGAACAAAAAACTCATTTTTGTTTTAGCTATGTTACTCCCTCTATCAATGGTCGCTTGTAAAGGAAAAGCAAAAGATTACTCGTTTGTAGATAACTTTTCTTTTAAAGAAGAAATCAAAGGTAGTGAAAGAGACGAGCTCCTACAAAAAATAGCCGACAAACTTGGTGGCATTAACAAAGGTTCAAGCACTATGGTCTATGAACAAGTTGGTGGCAATTACAAAAGTAGAGTAGAAATGAAGCAAAGCATGACTTTATATTCTAACTACTATATGTCCGGCTTAGAAGAAAGCACTGAAGTAGTGGAAAGAGGTGGTATTAAAACCACCACAAAACAAAAAGCCGAAAATCACTGGTTTATTTCTTCAGACAATAAATATTCATTCAGCTTTAGTCTTAGTGAAAAGGAAGGAATGGATGTTGATGATTTAAAATATCTTGCAGATGAAGCCGCGCTTGCTGATGAACAAAAACGTTTCGGTCGTGTTTTAGATGTCGAAGATTTCTTAGGAGGCACAGTATATAAAGATGGCAAAAACTATGTTTTTGTTGCTTCTTCTGTCAACGAACAATATTCACCTATGGAATTTGGTAATGATACAAAAGTCGCTCATGGCAGAATGGAAACGCAAGCTGTTGCTAGAGTTAATTCCAAATTTGAAATTACTAAAGTGCAAAACTATTCTGGTACATTCATGAACTATTTCAGCGATTCCAAAGAATATCTTAATGAAATGCAAAGAGTCAGCTATCAGTATATTGAAATGAGCCTTACTTATGGAAAGAGAAAAGCTGGCAATTTTGCTAAATACGAAGAACAACTCAATAAACCAGTTGTTGGTTATTTAGAAAACACTTTATGGCAAGGTAGTGTTGATGAAGATGGTAACTTTACCCAAAAAGGAAGCCCAGTAACACTTAATAATTCTTTAAAAGTTGAAAACTTAGGTAAAGTGCATTACTCTTCACAAGCAACCTTTACCGCAACCGCGGATAATAACGCCTTTGTCTTTGGAATTAATGCTACAACATATCCAGACGCCCAAAGAGATTCTGAAAAGAAAGTTACAGAAGATTTAGTCTTACCATTTGAAGACAGCATCGGAAATGTCCCAGGTTTCTCCGTTAACGAAAAAGCCAAAGCCGCTGGAAAACAAGTTATCAATGTTGAACCAGGCACATACACAATTAGATTTGATTGGGATGTTGAAGTCGGTGCCGACGTTAAAGTCCAATTATCGAATGTTTCTTTAATTAGATCATTCCCACAAGCGGATATTTAATAGAAAGGATAATAGGAGGATTTATTATGAATAAAAAGATTTTATTTACAACCGCTATCTTACTTTCAATTTCCATGATGGGATGTCAAAAGAAGAAAGATAACCATGGATTTAAAGATGACTATAATTTCGGCGAAGCACTTGATGGTGCTGAAAGAGACGAAGTTCTCGCCAAAGTATTTGATAATCTAAAGAATGTTGTTTCAACAACCAACACATTTAAATATGATTATCAACAAACCTTATCGAGAAACATAAGTACTGGTAAGATCACTAATACTTATTACGACAATTACTACTATGTAGTAAAAGATGAAACTAATAATGTTGGTGAAGAATCAGGAATTAAATTTACATCAAAAGACAAAGTTGAAACACACGTTTTCATTTCTTCTGATGGAAAATTCTCAACCAGATACACATTAAGGAATCTTAATGGTGAAGAGTCCATTTATACAAGTAACATAAAATATCCAGATGAAGCCGCAACCGCTAAAGCAAAAAGAGAATTTTCTTATCCTGAAAGATATCAAAATATGTTTGAAGATTATTCTTTATATAAAAAAGGCAAATCTTATGTTGCTATCGATAGTCAAAAAAGTGAACTTCATACACCAAAAGAATATGGCAACGACACTAGAGAATTAATTCAAATTGAAGAATTACAATGCGTTTATGAAATCAACGCTAAATTTCAAATCACAAAATTTAGTTCAATTGCTAATTCTTACTCAAATCTTGATGGTTCAACCAAAGAATATACAAAAGATGTTAAATTATTAGTGCACGAAGAAGATGCAACCACATTTAAATACGGCACAAGAGCCAGTGGTGATTTCTCTAAATACGAAGAACAATTTAATAAACCAATGCAATCTAGCTATTATAACTATCGCGAAAATGGTAAGTACGCTGATGGTGTTTGGACCAAAAATGGTGAAACAAACCTTGGTGCTGGTGCACAATATTACACAACCGATCTTCAAACAAGATTATTCTCTATCATGTTTACCTTCAAACCAGATTCCACAAATAATGCATTTACACTCTATCATTCCACAGACATTATCGATAAATATGTCACAGATGCAGAGATGAAACACGTAGTAGCACACTTCCCATCTCTCGCTGATCAAGTCGAAAAGATCGAAGGTTTATCAATTGTTGGAAAGACAGAAGCAGGCGATGAAATTATCCTCGCGGAAGAAGGCAAAACATACAGACTAAGACTTGAATTCGTCGCTACCGTTACCGGTGTGGACACAATTCAATTCAGCGATGTCAAATTAATTAACTGTTACGCTGACTAATCGTTAAATCAATTAAGCGCATCTTCGGATGTGCTTTTTTGATGCAAAAATAAAAGGTCTATTTTATAGACCTAATATTTGTTTCGCTTGTTCTTGTTTCTTCAGTGGATAAGAGATAACTTTAACTTCTTTCTTAAATCCCATCTTCTCAATTTGTTTGAGTGATTTCTTGGTGCTTTCACCAGCGGGATAAAGGATGAAAGAAGTGGTTTCTTTATTTAGTTCATGTTCACTTAAGAATGTTGTTATTGGTGTGCTTAATCGATCGTTCCATATTGGTGAACCGATGATTACTTCATCATCATTCTTTAGTTCAAGATTAATTGGAAGCAATTTCTCTTTCTTATGAGACATCGCTCGTCCACCGTATTTAATGATGGTGAAGAATCCGATTTTTTTAACGGGTTTAACGAGTTCCAATTTTACTGGCTCATATCCCTTTTCTTTTAGTAAAGAAGCGAGAAAGTCTCCATTTCCCGTGAAAGAGAAGTATACAAAGTATTTTTTCATGATTAATTATCCTTTAAAGAATAGTTTTCTTTGGAAGTTCGCGGGTTCTTCTGTGACATGGATACCCAGTGTCTTTAATGTATTGCGGTCAACTTCAGAAAGAATGGTCGTGGAATGTAGTTCCGTTCCTCTTAATTTTGGAATTTGTTTAATCGCTAATTCAGCTAGAGGATTAGTTAAAGCTTGAATAGATAAGGCTAGTAAGATTTCTTCTGCACGTAGGCGTACATATTTCTTGTGGAGTTGTTTGACCTTTAATTCTTGCATAGGCTCAATAACATTAGGCGAGAGCAAGAAGACTGACTTATCAATTTTCGCAAAATATTTCAGTGTATTGAGTAGGACCGCCGCGGAAGCACCGAGTAGTTGTGAACGGTGACCAGTAATGATTTTTCCATTCTCTAATTCAATAGCTTCAGATGGTTCGTTTTCTTTTGCTTGGGTCTCTAAGGCCTTTTTCACGCATTTTCGGTCATCTGGAGAAACATTTGCCTTGTTCATAAGCATTTCCATTTTCTCCAATGATTCGCTCGGTAATTTGCCTAAAAAGATCTTTAATCTAGCATCATAATACCTTCTAACGATTTCTTTTCTTGAGGCTTCCATGACTTTTTCTTCGTTATTTATCGCTAAACCCACCATATTGACACCCATGTCTGTTGGGGAGTGATATGGAGTTTCGCCATAGATCTTTTCAAATATTGCCTTGAGTAGTGGGAAGACTTCGACGTCACGGTTATAGTTAACCGCGGTCACACCATATTTTTCTAAATGGTATGGGTCAATCATATTGACGTCATTTAAATCGATAGTGGCTGCTTCATAGGCTAAATTAACTGGATGGTTAAGTGAGAGATTCCAAACTGGGAATGTCTCATATTTCGCATAACCTGCGCGTATACCGTTTTTGTTATCCAAATAAATTTGTGATAAACAGGCCGCCATCTTACCACTTCCTGGTCCAGGAGCGGTGACAACCACTAAAGGTCTAGTGGTTTTAACGTATTCGTTTTTACCTAAACCTTCATCACTAACGATAAGTGGGATGTTTTGTGGATAGCCATTAATCTTATAGGATTTATAAACGGCAATGCCGTTATTCTTTAATTGTTGTTCAAACTCTAAAACGTTTGGCAAATCTTGATAGAAAGAAATAATGACGGAAGAGACATATAGTCCAACTTCCATATAGGTATCGATTAATCTAAAGACATCTTGTTGATAGGTGATACCAACATCGCTTCTAACTTTGTTAGAGTTAATGTCGTTTGCGTTAACAACGATAAGAATCTCCGCTTTATCTTTGATACCTAATAACATTTGGAGTTTACTATCTGGTTGAAAACCAGGTAACACTCTTGATGCATGAAGGTCATCAAATAACTTACCACCGAATTCGAGGTAGAGCTTATCACCAAATTTCTTGATTCTTTCAAGAATATTTTTTCTTTGTATAGTTAAATACTTGTCATTATCAAACGGAGTCTTTTTCATATACGAATTATCATAAATTATTTTAAGTAATTTATTAATAACTAATTTTCATTTTTGTAAAATTTCCATTAACAACATAAAAACCCGCCTCAATTAGAAGCGGGTTTCTTGTTAATAATCGTTTAATTATTCTTCTTCTTTTTTGCTAACTACCACAACAGCGGATGGTAATTTAACAAATGTTAATATGATTTGGAAGCAGGCAACTAAGCAAACAACGATACCAAAGACGATTAATTGAGCACCGTATTTGATGACTGGTTCTGTACCAATACATAAAGCACCTAAGACGATAGCGGCAACAGCGACGAGGCAACCGACGACTAAGCCTAATAAGGCTTTCTTACCTTCTTTAGCTTTGAGGGCTAAGATATAGGTGAAGATAGCATCTGCTAAAACGATGACGCCTAAAGCGATTAATAAGAATGGAACAACTTTAATCAAGATATCGATAAAGTTATAGAAGTATTTCCAAACTAAAATGCTAGCACCGAGTGCGACTAAGATAGCACCAGGAGCGGCGACTGCGGCAAATCCTTTCTTGGCTAAGACAGCGACTAAGACTGATAAGATTAATGACAATGAACCGACAACTATCAAGACGATACCAATGACAACGCTCATTGCATCAATAGTGTTTTTTGCTGCTTCGGGGTCGTTGTTTCCAATTGCTGCACCAGCGACGATACATAAAATACCGACCACTAAGATGATTGCGGCTTGGATCCAACTGCTTAAACGTTCTTTAACGAATAACATATTTTTCTTCCTTCCTTTCAACTGGAATATTATAAGACACAATACAAAAAAATATATAAAAAATTTATATATCTTAGAAAATAAGTTAACGTATATATGAAAACAAAAAGATATTTAGCTATCCATATTGTTTTACAAGGTATTGCAATAGTTATTGAGACGATTATCCACGCGGTAATTGGTATTATCGGTAAAGGCAAAAATGCCTATATCGTCGATCCTGAATATTTTTTCATTATAAAAATAATGAAATTATCATTATAAATGCTATAATTGTTTTAGGTATCATTATGTGTTTTAAAAGAAAAAAGAAAGTTATTACCATTAACAGCCGTTACCATAAAGGTGATGTGGTGAATTTTAAATATCGAAATGAGATATGTCCAGGAATCATCTATGATGTTTCTATCAGTCATTCTGGAGAAATCGTCTATGACATTCAAATCGGTGGGGAATGTCCCACAGTCATAAGAGACATCAAAGATCAAGACATATTCTTAAGAAAATAGGAGGTTAGGTTATGTTAGAAATTATTATATTAATAATCGCTGGATTGATACTCGTCGTGGGTGTTGTTTTATTAATTGTTTTATTAAAAAGAAAACCTCAACCTCAAGTCGAACAAAAACTAGATTTAAAAGAAATTGGTGCTTTATCTAATCAAATTGAAAATCTCTCTAAAGAGATGAAGATGGATATTGAACTTGCTGTTTCTAAAGAGATGACTAAAACATCAGAACAATCCAATAAAGCTAGTGAAGCGAATAATGAAAAATTAGAAAGATTTCAAAAGAATATCACTGAATCTTTAAATCATAGATTTGACGCATTAAATGAGCAAATCATCAATCGTTTAAATGACATCAATAAGAAAGTTGATGAGAAACTACAAGAAGGATTTAAAGGTACTTCTGAATCTATGGCCCAAGTTAGAGAGAGACTCCAAGCGATTGATTCCGCACAGAAGAATATTGAGTCATTATCTAAAGATGTTGTTTCTTTGAAACAAGTATTAGAAGGAAATCAAAGTCGTGGACAATATGGCGAATTCCAATTAAGCATGGTTTTGCATAATGTATTTGGCGACACAGTTGGTTGTTATGAAGAACAACATACCTTCAAAAAAGTCGTCGATGGTGAGAAAGTTCGCGCGGACGCAGTTGTCTTTATGCCTGAACCAAATAAGATGATTTGTGTGGACTCTAAATTCCCGTTCCAAGACTATGCGAGATTATTTGACACAAACGATGAAGCGGAAACCAAACAATTAACCAAAGACTTTGCCGCGGCAGTGAAAAAGCATATTACCGATATTAAGAATAAATATATTATTGATGGTGAAACCGCACCGAATGCGATTATGTTTATTCCTAATGATGGTGTCTTTGCTTTCATCCATCATAACTTAGAAGAGACTGTTAACTACGCGAGAGCTCAAGGTGTTATTCTTACCTCTCCAAGTACATTACCAAGTATTTTATGGACTATTAATATGATTCGTATTGAATCAATTAGATCAAAGAATGTTCAAGAAATCAGCAAACAATTAGCGAGACTGGGAAAAGACTTTGAAATGTTCGCCAGAGAATGGGAAGACTTCTCTAATAAATTAGAAAAGGCCACAAGTGGTAGAGAAAAACTCGATAAGAGAGTGGGCAAGATCACCACAAAATTCGACGCCATTAAAGAAAATGACACGGCCTCACTGATTGAGGAAAAAGACATTTCTGATTTATCAGAAGAAGAATAAAAAAAGCCACATTTTGTGGCTTATTTTTTACTAACGATTTCTAATAAGTTTTCGTATAGGGCTAATCTTGTTAATAGTCCAACACCACCTGGGACTGGGGTTTGGAGTTTAACAGGAAGATCTGGCAAAGCATCACCATGTAATCCATTTTCATCTCTAGATATGCCAACATCGATAACAGCGGCGCTTTCTTTATATTTGAAGCGATTATCTAAGAAGTGTTGTTTTCCGATTGCGACGACGATGATATCGGCGTTAGCGATGTATCTAGACATATCTTCAAATGTGGTTTTACTATGTAACACTGTGACGTTGGCGCTTTCTTTTAATAAGAGGTGGGCCATTGGTTTACCGACAATATTACTTCTACCTAATACCACAGCGTTTTTGCCAAGGATTTGAATACCTTCGTGGTGGAGGTAGTTCATAATACCTTTAGGTGTACATGGAGATAATGATGATAGTGGATGGAATCCATCGACATCTTTCTTTGGTGAAACAGCGAGTTTCACTTTATCTTCATTGATTTGTTTTGGAAGAGGCATTTGCACGATAAATCCATCGTGAGCTTCATCGTTATTGAGTTCTTTAATTACATTAAGTAATTCTGCTTCAGAAGTATCCAATGGTAATTTAATTAAGTCAGCGTTAATACCTAATTCCGCAGCATCTTTTAATTTGCCTTTAACGTAGGCATTGCTTCCGGCATCTTCGTTGACTTGAACAATAGCGATAGATGGTTTAATTTCCATCTTCGAAACGAGTTCTTTAATCTCTTCTTTTCTAACTTTAACGTATTCTTTAACGGTCATAACTAATCTCGGGAATTCTGCCTTCGTAGTGGCGGATTTTTACACCTGCGAGGGTTAACATCCTTAAGGATGCTTGTGTTTCTGTGGTGTGTTCATATTTATTAGAAATATAAACAACTTCTTTAATACCGGTTTGGATAATGGCTTTTGTGCATTCATTGCATGGGAATAATGTCACATAGACTGTACAACCCTTTAATGCAGAGGTGCCATTTCTCGTATTTAAAATCGCATTAAATTCAGCGTGGCAAACATATAAGTATTTGCTATCGAGTCCGGTGCCTTTGTTCCAAGATAATTGACTTTCGTCACATCCACACGGCATGCCGTTATAACCGATAGAAACAACTTTCTTGTTCTCATCCACGATACACGCTCCCACTTTTGTGTTGGGATCTTTACTACGCATCGCGGAGAGCAAGGCGATACCCATAAAATATTCATCCCAGGAAATATTGCTTTTAATCATAGTAAAACTATAATAACAAATTTTTATCTTATATAAATATAAAATATGAAAAATGTGCTAATATTAATCCATGGATTTCGTTGGAATTGATAAATTTTCATTATTAGACTTTGAAGATAAAGTAGCGTGTGTCTTATTCTGTAAGCCATGCAATTTTAGATGTCCATTTTGTCATAATGGCACGACAGTATTAGAAGCTGATACGACAATTCCATTTGTAGATATTCTAGAATATCTAAAAAGCAGAAAAGGATTAATTGATGCGGTAGTGGTCTCTGGGGGAGAACCAACACTTATGCCGGATTTAAAAGAAAAGATCATCGCCTTAAAAGAACTTGGATTTCTTATTAAGTTAGACACAAATGGCACTAATCCAGAAACGATCAAAGATTTATATGAATCTCATTTAATTGATTACGTCGCGATGGATATTAAAAATTCTTTTATCAAATATCCATTAACTACAGGAACAAAGAACGTTAATATCGAAAGAATTAAACAATCTATTGATTATTTAATGAATTCTGGAATTGATTATGAATTTAGAACGACATTAGTCGACGAGTTCCATGAAGAAGAAGATATTATAAAAATGGGCCAATTATTAAAAGGTGCAAAGAAGTTATATCTTCAAAAGTTTGTGGAAAGAGAAAGCTGCATTCAAAAAGGTCTTCATGAAGTCAGTGAAGAAAAAGCGAATAAATATAAAGACATATTATCTAAAGATATCAAATACGTATCCTTAAGAGGGTATTAAAAAAGGCTTCTGAGAAGCCATTTTTCTTATAAAGCGTTTTCAAATATTGGCAAGACAACTGCATCTCCGATAGCAAACGATTTAACTTCGAAGTCAACACTCGCAGAAGCATTGTTTTCATCCATGCCGGAAACTTTCGCTTTTAAGGTAATACCTAATTCATCATCGACGGATAAATTGATTTCAGCATTCTTTCCAGCGATAACTGCGGATGAGGTATATTTGAATTTGTACTTTGTACATTCTCTACCTAAGACTGTATCTTTGCCATCTTCCACTAAAGCGGAATCGACTGAATGAGCATATAATAACCAGCTAACACCAGTTTCAATAACAGCATCAAACGCTTCTTTTTCAATTGTTTCTGTCGCTTCGAACTTATTGCCTTCTTCATTATAATCGTAGGCTACGTAGGAGTCGTTTTTGGCTTCTGCAGCCTTGCCGAAGCTTTCAACGTTTTCGCCTTCTTTGACATCGTTGAAGATCCAGAAGAAGCCATCTTTATTTCCAACTTTCGCAGTACCTTTATCTCCTTCGGAAGATAAATAGTCATAAGCAATCAAGAAACCTTGCTTTTCGCCAAGTTCTAATAATTTTGAACGGCTTGTAGCGCGATCATATTTAAGTTCAGCAGTATCTTTATTTAAATCATCTAACATCGCTTTGACTTCACAGCCAGATAAAACCATGGCAGCGGATAAACATGCGACTAAAGTAATAATCTTCTTCATAATTATCTCCTTTAAATTGTTTTTACATATTTATTATTCCGTATTTATCAAGAAAAAGAAATAAAAGAAAAGCCCGACTGAATCGAGCTTAACTATTTCTATTTAACGATTGAATATAACGATTGATATATACGCTTGCGACACTGGCGTCACCTAATGCGGTTACGACTTGTCTGATATCTTTCACACGCGTATCACCTACTGCGTAAACGCCTGCACAGGAAGTTTCCATGTTTTCGTTGGTAACAACGAAGCCCTTAGAATCTAATTCCACTAAATCTTTGAATGGTTCATTGCATGGAATTTGTCCAATAGCGACGAAGACATTGTTTGTTTCCACAAGGAATTCTTGTTTATTAGCTTTATCGAAGAATCTTAATCCTTTTAATTCATCTTCACCGACAAATTCTTGAAGGGAAACATTATATGTAACATTAATGTTTGGATTATCGTTGATTCTTTGAATGAGAATTTGATCACCAAACAAATGATCGAATAAGGCGAAGATGTTGACGGTTGGACAATAATTACTCAAAAGTAATGCGTATTGTAATGCGGTATTGGCATCTCCGATGATGTTTGTGGTTTGACCTTTATAGAAAGCTCCATCACAAACCGCACAATAAGAGATACCTTTACCCACTAAATCATCTTCATGAGGAAGATTCATCTTACGATGATGGCAGCCATTAGCTAAGACTACAACCCATGATTCATAGGTATTATAGTTAGTCTTAACAATGAACTTCTCATCTTCTTTTGTGATTTGTTCAACTTCTTCGAGTTCGAATTCTGCACCCATATCGGTGATTTGTTCAAACATCTTATCGCTATATTCGATTCCGGATATCGCTTTGATGCCTGGAATGTTCTCTAATTTTGGAGAAGTCGCCATTTGACCACCAAAATTCTCCTTTTCTAAAAGGAGACAGGTGCGTCCGTTTCTAAGGGTATTTAAAGCGACTGCCATTCCAGCAGGACCGCCACCGATAATGATGACATCGTACATATTAGTTAATACTTTCTATATATCCTTTGATATTTGAGGCGTTTTCGAAAACTTCATAGCCATCTTCGTTTGGAACGATGAGGGTTGGAGCTTTGTTGACTTTATATTTTAAAGTCATTTGTTTGTTATCTTCAGCGTCGATAACTGTATAGGCAATGCCAGCTTTATCTAAAAGCATCTTGGCCATCTTACAGTTTGGACATGTCTTTGTAGCGAATAATAAGATTTCGTTTAAAGATTCATTGCTGATCTTTTCTTCTTGTTCGCAGTTGTCTTGTTTCAAAGTATGTGTCAAATGGCTGTTTTCTGGGTCGTATTCTTTACGGTTGTGATATTCTGCTGTCTTACCGTCATTCCAGTTTTGAATTGGACGATAATAGCCAGTAATACGAGAATAGACTTCAGTCTTTTGACCACAATGTGGACAGACGAATTGTTCACCGACTAAATAACCGTGTTCTTTACAGACACTATATGTTGGGGACATTGTGTAGTAAGGAATGTGATAGTTTTCAGCAATCTTACGAACAAAGTTCATACATGATTTCCATGATGGTAATTTTTGTCCTAAGAAACAGTGGAAAACTGTACCGGATGTATAAAGGGTTTGTAAACCATCTTGAATATCAAGAGCTTTAAAGACATCATCGGTAAAACCGACTGGTAAGTGTGATGAGTTGGTATAGTATGGAGTCATACCTTCATCGTTAGCGGTAATGATATCTGGATATTTGGCCTTATCATGTTTGGCTAAACGGAACGCTGTTGATTCAGCTGGTGTGGCTTCAAGGTTATATAAGTCACCATATAATTCTTGATAGTCGGATAATTTTGTTCTCATATGATTGAGAACATCTTTGGTGAATTGAATAGCTTCAGGATTGGTTAAATCTTTTCTAATCCAGTTAGCATTTAAGCAAGCTTCATTCATACCGACTAAACCAATTGTGGAGAAGTGGTTATTGAATGTGCCTAAATATCTCTTGGTATATGGATATAAACCAGCTTCTAATAAAGCGGTGACTGTATTTCTCTTCACTTTAAGTGAACGAGCGGATAAATCCATAATGTGATCAAGTCTGGCATAGAAGTCAGCTTCATCTGTGGCTAAATAAGCAATTCTTGGCATGTTGATAGTAACAACACCGATAGAACCTGTGGATTCGCCAGAACCGAAGAAACCACCGGATTTCTTTCTTAATTCTCTTAAGTCAAGTCTTAAACGGCAGCACATACTTCTGACATCACTTGGTTCCATATCGGAATTGATGTAGTTGGAGAAATATGGTGTTCCGTATTTCGCGGTCATTTCAAATAACAACTTGTTATTTTCTGTTTCGGACCAGTCAAATGTTTTGGTGATGGAATAGGTTGGGATTGGGTATTGGAAACCACGGCCATTAGCGTCACCTTCGATCATGATTTCAATAAAGGCTTTATTGACCATTGCCATTTCTTTGACACAGTCTTTGTATTTGAATGGCATTTCTTTACCACCGACGATACAGTTGAGTTCGGCCATATCATTTGGGACGACCCAGTCTAATGTAATGTTGGTGAATGGAGCTTGTGTACCCCATCTAGAAGGTGTATTGACACCATAGATGAAGGATTGGATACATTGTTTAACTTGTTTATAAGTTAAGTTGTCAACTTTAACGAATGGCGCTAAATAGGTATCGAATGATGAGAAAGCTTGTGCGCCTGCCCATTCATTTTGCATGATGCCTAAGAAGTTAACCATTTGGTTACATAATGTTGATAAGTGTGCCGCTGGAGCAGATGTAATCTTACCGACAACGCCACCTAAACCTTCTTGAATTAATTGTTTTAATGACCAACCTGCACAGTAGCCGGTTAACATGGATAAGTCATGAATATGGATATCAGCGTTTCTATGCGCGTCCGCGATTTCTTTATCATATACTTCACTTAACCAATAGTTAGCGGTAACCGCACCAGAGTTAGAAAGAATCAAACCACCGACAGAATATGTCACTGTGGAGTTTTCTTTAACTCTCCAGTCATTGATCTTTAAGTAATTGTTAACAACATTCTTATAGTCGAGACTTGTGGATTTCATCTCTCTTAAGCTTTGATGTTGTTTACGGTAAACGATGTAACTCTTAGCGACATCGACAAAACCTGCTTGAACTAAAGCGATTTCAACAGCGTCTTGAACATCTTCAACAGCGATTGTTTCGTTTTTCGCTTTTGGATTGAAAATAGCGACTGTACGTAACGCTAACATTTCGATGATTTCTTTGGTGTAGACTTTGTGTTCAGCAAAGAAAGCTTTTTCAATTGCGGCTTCAATTTTCTTGATGTCAAATGGTTCGACGTTTCCGCTTCTCTTAATAATTTTTAGCATATAAAACCTTACTCCTTCGTATTTGATATAAAAACATCCGAATTGATGTTTTTGAGGAATTTCCTTATAAGATGTGCCTTAAATGGAATGTGAATAAACTTTATCAAAGTAATTGTTATATAACAAGGAAAACACAACTACATATTAGACAGTGTAAAAAAAATACCAAAAAAATAAGTGATAATCACACAAATTAAATGCAATAAAAAAATTTTAACCTAATATCGATTTTTCTCACTAATATATAGAACTATGTTCTATCTTTTAATCAAATACATACTATTTATAAAATAAATGTTTTACTGATTTCAAAATAAGTGTCCCACAATGTGATGTTTTAGACTATAATATAACCAGAAGAACGGAGCCCTCACAAGCACTTGGTGGTTAAATAGCTTTAGAGGCTCTTTTTATTTTATTAGCCAGGCCAATAAAGATAAGAAGAGACATAAAAGAGCAATTCTTAAAATCTTTAAAACTTCAGTTAATTGTTCTTTCACTGTACATCACCTCACTCTCTGTGCTCAGATTTGTGAGGTCCCGTTCCGAGTTTTATCGACTTTGCTTTGTCGGGCATAGTATAACAAAAAGCACTATACCAAAATAGTGTTTTTTCTTGCCCAATTTTTTATCCATATATTTATATTAATGGGGCATAGTTATAAATAGATATATTATTAATAATATAAATATTTGGATATTTTTTAGCAAAAGAAAAGAACTGGTTTTACCCAGCTCTTTAATTATAGTTTCATTGCGACATCCCAGGCTCGCCAGATCACGGTTCTTAAGTTGCCAACACCGTTGCAATCACCGACGAGATGAATATGTTTGCTTTCCTTAAACAATGGATTTGGAATATATCCCACGGATAATATCACTTTTGAGCCGTCTAAGTGAGTTTCTGTGCCATCCTTAGCAATTATTGTCACTCCCTTATCATCGACGCTCTTAACCTTTGTTTCGAGGTAAACAGGAGTCTTGTGAAGTTCGAAATAATCTCTTAAATATGATGAGTTCGCTAAACAAACACCTTTGACTGCGATCAAATCATTTTTCATTTCAACGATTGATGGCTTTTTGCCTTGGAGTGATAATTCATAGGCAATCTCACATCCTGTGAGACCTCCACCGATAATGATTGGATTATCACCTAAATCCATATCTTTATTACTTAAGTATTCACATGCTTCAACAGCTTTTTCCGCGCCAGATAATCTGAGTTTTCTGGCTCTTGCGCCTGTGGCCACGACGATCTCGTCAAATTGACCTTCTTTTTGCAAACACTTTTCACATTCAATATTGGAATTGAATTGAACTTTGATGTTTGGATGTTTCTTTAATTCTCTCTTATACCATTCAATTAAAGCCTTATCGTTTTCCTTGAATGACATGTTACTAGCTTGAATAAAGACGCCACCTAATTGTTCGCTCTTTTCAAAGATGGTCACTTGGTGTCCACGTTTAGCGGCCACTAAAGCGGTTTCCATACCACCGATACCGCCACCGATAACAGCGATATTCTTTGCTTTCTTTGCCGGAACAATCTTATATTTTTTGGATTGCATGGTTTCTGGATTTAAGGCACATCTAGCCATATGCAAAGCATCGCCTAGAGATTGGTCGTTTGGAACACCTTTATAATGGGCCATATTGAAGCAGCCATTATGACATTGAATACATGGATGAATATCTTCTTCGCGATCTTCTTTGAGTTTCACAACCCATTCTGGATCCACTAAGAATTGTCTAGCGACACCCATGGCGTCGATTTCACCTTTTCTAATGGCTTCTGCGGCCACTTTTGGTGTCATTCTACCAGCGCATACCACTGGAATATCAACGAACTTTTTAATGTGTGCGACATCTTCTAAGTTACAGTTATTTGGCATATATCCTGGAGGATGTGCCCAATACCAAGCATCGTATGTTCCGTTATCACAGTTGAGCATATCATAACCGGCATCTTGTAAATATTTTGCGGCTTTTTCGCTTTCCGCAATGGCACGTCCGACTTCTTCAAATTCTTCGCCTGGCATCGCGCCTTTATTAAATCCCTTAGTTTTACTAACTACGGAATAACGTAAAGTAACTGGGAAGTTTTCTCCACAGACTTTTTTAATAGCTTTAACGATTTCAACAGGGAATCTATATCTATTTTCGAAGCTTCCTCCCCATCTATCTTTTCTTAAGTTTGCGTATGGTAATGTGAATTGATCTAATAAGTAGCCTTCATGGACTGCGTGTACTTCAATACCATCAACACCGGCATCCTGACAGAGTTTTGCCACTTTCGCGAATGCATCGATGAGTTTTAAGATTTGTTTTTCACTCATTTCTCTAGTCATGACTTTTTCTGACCAGCGGTTTGGAGTGACACTTGGCGCGGCATTAATCCAAGCCATATTGAAGACTGGTTTTAATAATCCACCTAAGAATTTATTGATGCAGGCTTTTTCCATGATGTCATTAATCGCCATTGAACGACCAAATCCTGCGGTTAATTGTATAAACAATTTCGCTCCGGTTTTATGGAATTCTTCCATGTATTTCTTTAACTTCTTATACATGGATTTATTGGAATATAACCATCCACCTAACATTGGGTTTTTCACTGGTGCGATACCAGGAAGAATTAAACCGACATCATTCTTCGCTCTTTCGAGTAAGAACTTTGCAGCTTCTTCATCGAATTTCGCTGGTTCCATCCAACCAAAAATACTTGTTCCACCCATGGATGTCATGACAAATCTATTCTTTATTTCGACATCCCTAATTTTCCAAGGTGTAAATAAAGGTTTATAAATATCTTTCATACGCAAATGCCTCTACTGATATTTTACACAAATATACGCTTGCGTGTTAAAATAATGCATATAAAGAAAGGAAATTCCTATTATGTATGAACCTAAAATGGAATTGACTTTAGAACAACGTGAAATCCTTGAAGGAAAACAAGGACCAGTCCTCGCTAAAATCATGGAAACAGTGACCATGTTTGGCGATATTTTTGGTGCGCCACGTTTAGTTAAAGTCACTCATGATGATGGTCACTTAGTGACCAGCTTCGGTATTAAACTATTAAAACCATTGTTCTCTACCATGGAACAAATCAACGAAGCTGGTATTAAAACAAAAGGTCATTTCACTGTCGACCCAAGACCAATCGATTATAAAAATGTTAAATGTAATCTCTTGGAGAAATTAGTCTTCTCAAAAATTATGTACGCGAAACAAGAGATGTATGAAAGACAGCTCACTTTAGCGGGTTTAAAAGATAAAAATGCCTTTACCTGTGCATCTTATCTACCAGAAATTGGCAATACTCCTAAAGAAGGCGACATTCTCTCTTGGGCGGAATCTTCCGCGGTCGTCTTCGCTAACTCAGTCTTAGGCGCTAGATGCAACCGTAATTCTGGTATGCTCGATTTATTCGGCTCAATCTTAGGATATGTTCCAGAATTTGGATTTATCACAGATGAAGGTAGAAAAGCCAAATGGAAAGTCATCATTAAATGTGAGAAGATGCCTGAAGCACAGATCCTTGGATCTGCAATCGGCATGAAAGTCATGGAAGATGTTCCATATGTCATCGGTTTAGATAAATTCTTAGGCAATGAACTCAATGATGACGCAGTAAGCTATCTTAAAGACTTCGGTGCCGCTACCGCTTCTAACGGTGCGGTTGGTCTATATCACATTGATGGATTAACTCCCGAAGCGAAGAAATACGGACAAAAACTCATTAGAGATGATGCAAAAGAATACATCATTGATGATGCAGAGATTGAAAGAGTCTATCGTTCTTATCCAATTATGTGGAAGAAACCAGAAAAGAAAGGAAACCTTGTCTTTATTGGCTGTCCACACTTAACATTTGCCCAATGCAACAAATGGACAGATCGCATTGTCGCCGGATTAAAAGAAACAGGACGCAAGAAAGTTGTTGTTAGAACTATCATGACAACCGCTCCTGATATCTTAGAGAAATTCAAACAAACACCTAAATATCAAGAATTATTAAAAACCGGTGTAAAAATGACATCTATTTGTCCATTAATGTACACAAATAACCCATTAACCAAATCGAGAAGAATCTACACAAGTTCTAATAAATTAAGAACTTATAGTAATGCTAGATACGCAAAAGATGAAGAAATCTTAAACTTCATCGTTGGTAAGGAGGCAAAGTAAGATGAAACAATTTAAAGGTCGTGTCATTGCCGCAGGAAACTGGAAAGGTAAAGCGGCAGTTAGCCATCAAGGTTTTAACACCTTAGCTTCATTCCAAAAAAGTGCATTAAAGAATGCCAAACAAGTCTATGTTTCTGACCAAAATAATAAAGATTTATTTGGTGTCAATATTACCGGAAAAGCCTTATGCTTACCAATTACTATTGGTAGTACAACCGGTGGATTAGTCATTCAAACCGTTTGCCAAATGGGTATTGCTCCCGCTTGCTTCTTGTTCTCCGAATCCATCGATTCACTCGCTGCTTCCGGCATCGTCTTAGCGAAGGTTTGGGAAAATTCACCAGTTATCGCCATCGATCAATTAGGTGAAGAATTCTTAAATACTGTTAAAACAGACGATGAAATTGAAGTTAAAGAAGACGGCACAGTCATTATTCTTTAATTAATCGGCACAATTGCCCATACATCGTATGGGCTTTTTGTTTGCCCAAAATAAAAACATTACAGTTACTTTTTTAAGTAACACAAAGACATTTCTCTTTTGTAAATATACCGATTTTGAATTAGAATTAAATATATGATTGCGAAGACCGTTTATATTAAAGACACCAAAAAATTAGTTGGTTCATTACCTGCAATTAGATATACAAATCCAGAATATTTATATATCGCCATGGCTAACGCTCGTTGTCCAAAAGCGGAACTTTTTATTAAGGAAGGAGATCATGTTAATTCTTGCCAAGTTATCGGCATGAGACATGGACCTTTTTTTGAACAACCAATTCACGCGACATGTTCAGGCACATTCGTGGGTTTTGAAAAGCATTACCATAGAAATGGTAAATTAACAGACTTCATCAAGATTAAAAATGACTTTAAAGATACTTTAGATCCTTCGGTGACAATTAGAACGCCAGAGCAAATTGCAGCATTAACTAAAGATGATATGACTAAAATCTTAGAAGATGTCGCTTCTGTCGGATTAGGTGGATCATCTTTTCCAACATATATCAAATTCAAAACTGATAAACCAATTAACATGATTTTGATTAATGGTATTGAATGTGAACCATATATTACCGCGGACCATCGTATCATGCTTGAATATCCATATCGCATTATGGAAGCTATCAAATATACGATGCAGGCTTTTAGCTGCAAACACGCGAAGATTTGTATTAAATCCAAATATGAAGATATCAAAGCGGTTTATAAACAAGTCTTAAAAGAATATGAAGGTTCCGGAATTGAATTATGCTGCGTTGGCAATTTCTATCCACAAGGATGGGAAGTCGCGATGATCAAAAGCGCAACCGGAATTCAATTAAAACCCGGAGAACTCCCTTCAAATCGTGGAATTATTAACTTCAATGTTTCCACTATGGTGGGTTTATATAAAGCTATTAAATACAATATGCCAGTCATCAAAAGAGATATCACTATCACTGGTGACGGCATCAATTATCCAAAGAACTTCCGCGTTAGAGTGGGCACATCTATTAAAGATTTGATTCCTATGTGCGGTGGTTATAAAAACCCGGAAAAAGAAAAGGTCTTCATTTTAGGTGGACCAATGATGGGTGCTTCTGTACCAAGTGATGATTGTATCATCACTAAAACAGTGACATCCATTATTATTTTAAATAAAACAGATTATAAAGAAGAACCATGTGTGAGATGTGGTAGCTGCGTTTTATCTTGTCCAGTCCATCTTGAACCAGTTCAAATCATGAACGCGGTAAAGACTTTAGATAAGGAAAGAATTAAAAAACTCAATCCTTTGAAATGTATTGAATGTGGACTTTGTACCTATTCATGCACATCCAAGATTCAAGTGACTGATTATATTAGAAAGGCAAAGATTATCGCTAAATTATGATAATTAACAAAGAAAGCGCTCCTCATATAAGAAGAAAAGCTACTGTTACAAGAATGATGGTAGATGTTTTAATCGCGCTTGCTCCAACGCTAATCTTTTCCTTTGTCGTCTATCCACTTAATACATTATTCACATATCTATGTTCAGTATTTGTGATGATTGGCGCAGAATTCGTCTATGTTGGCTTAAGAAATATGATGCCAAAAGACGGATTAAAACATTCCTTCAAAGAAAAATTCACCTATGCCTATAAAGGTAAATACAATCAAAACAACATATTAACTCCCGCTATATCGGCGATTATCTTCACGCTCATTATGCCAGCAGGTGCACCTATATATGCAGTTATTATAGGCGCATTATTTGGTATTGTTGTTGGTAAATTAGTCTTTGGTGGTTTGGGTAGTAATATCTTTAACCCCGCAGCGGTTGGTATGTTATTCGCTAAACTATGTTTTGGTAGTCAATATCAAACATATGTTCCAACGTGGTACTATACGATGCCTGATGTGGCCGCAGGTGCTACTCCATTAGGATTATTAAATGGCGGAGGTTTCGCCAATATTAGCCAATATCAATTATTCGATTTATTCTTTGGACGTATTCCAGGAACCCTTGGTGAAGTATATAAGATTACAATCTTAATTGGTTTAGTTTACTTATTAATTAGAAGAAGCGCAGACTTTAGAATTGTTGTTTCCTATTTAGGAACATTCTCTGTTTTGATGTTATGCGCTGGATTATCCGTCTTTATGCTCAATAAAGAAGTTAATCCATTCATGTTCACTTTATATCAATTATTAACTGGTGGCGTGCTATTTGGAGCGACATTTATGTTAACCGATCCAGTCACAAGCCCGATTAATTCACCTTCAAGAATTATTTATGGTATGGTGGCTGCGGTTGTCACAGTCTTTATCCGTTTATTTGCCGCCTTACCAGAAGGTGTTGGATTCTCCATATTAATCGCCAATATGGTTGCGGTTGTCTTAGATCACTATGAATGGAGTAATCCTCGTTATACTTGGAAGAACATTTTAGCGATGGCTTTAATCGTTGTTCTTTCTAGTGCGGTAACGTTTATCGTGATTAGATTTGGAGGTGTGTATCATGCCTAGTAAAAAGCATTACATCATCACCTCTATCACTCTCGGTGCTATCGCCATGGCAAGCGCGGTTTTAATTGGTGTCACAAACCTCGCCACAAGAAACCAAATTAAGAAGAACGAACAAAACAAAATTAATGCCGGAATTAGCGAAATTTTCGGCAAAAGTGCCACAATTTCAAAGGAATTTGCAATAAAAGAGTACAAGTATAGCAATTATGTGTATCAAGTAAAACAAGAAGAAAATGACAACAATTACGCCTTAAGAACAACTGGTTCAAACATGTATGGAAAGGTGTCATTAATTGTTGGTTTTAAATATCAAGAAACAGAATATGTCTTCTCAGGATTATATGTTGTCAGCAATGAACAAACATATGCTTCAACTTTAGTGGAAAACTACATTGATCCATTAAATAAAAAAACTAGAGACTTAGATGATGTTTCTTGTGGTGCGACTTATGGCGCTAAACTCGTGAGAGATATGGTTAACGAAGCAAAAGAAGTCGTTAATAAAGGATTTGGAGAATAAAGATGAGTAGGGAAAAAGGTTACACAAAGAAGAATTTCCTGAAGGGTTTATTTATTGAGAACCCACTTTTCGTTTCGATTCTCGGAACATGTCCTGCTTTAGCCACCACCAAGAGCGTGGAAGCGGCGATCGGTATGGGTATCTTATTTACTGTTGTCCTTATTTGTTCAAATATCTTAGTTTCTTTATTAAGAAAGATAATATCTGAAGAAATTAGAACTCCCGCTTATATCGTAATCATCGCGACATTCGTTACTATAGTAAAGATGGCCACAAACGCCTTCTTACCAGAACTATATTCGACACTAGGTGTGTTCATTTCCTTAATCGTCGTTAACTGTATCGTTCTCGGCAGAGCCGAGGCCTACGCTTCTAAGAACAATGTCTTTGATTCTTTAATTGATGCTTTAGGTATGGGACTTGGTTATACTTTAGCTCTTATCGCTATGGCGTTCTTTAGAGAATTATTAGGAACAGGTGCATTTAGCTTTGGTAAAATCTTTACCTTTATTCCAGCCTTCAAATTACAAATCATTCCAAAGGGATATGAGATTTCTATGTTCCAAAATCCTGCTGGTGCCTTTATTGTTTTCGCCATTATCTTGGGTGTCATCGCCTTTATTAAAAATAGAAAAGATGAACTCAAACTTAATAAAGCCAAACAAGAAAGAATTAGAAAAGAGCAAGAAGCAAAGCTTGCCGCTGCAAAAGAAACAGGAGGTAATCAATAATGCAAATATTCATTTCATTTATACTTGCGATTATTTCTAGCATGTTGATTGATAACGTTGTTTTATCAAGATTTTATGGTATTTGTCCATTCCTTGGTGTTTCTAGAAAAGTTAACTCCTCTTTGGGCATGGGTGTTGCGGTTGTCTTTGTTATTATTCTCGCTACCGTTATTTGTTGGCCGCTATATAACTTTGTCTTAGTTCCTGCTGGTATCCAATTTATGGATACAGTTGCCTATATCTTAGTTATTGCTTCATTAGTCCAATTAGTGGGTCTATTTATTAAGAAATATTCCCCATCCTTATATAAGAGCTTAGGTATTTATCTACCTTTAATTACCACAAACTGCGCGGTCTTGGGTGTTGCTCAAAGTAATACCGACCAAGGCTTGTCATTCCTAAGTTCATTAGCAAATGGTATTGGTACATCCATTGGTTTCTTATTAATCATCGTGGCTTTCTCATGCATACGTGTACGCTTAGAAAGTGCGAATACGCCTAAGGCACTTAAAGGATTACCAATTGCTTTATTTACCGCTGCGATCATGGCGATTGCCTTTATGGGATTACAAGGATTGTTTTCAGGGATTCAATTATGAGTAAGGTCGCCTATTTAATCATTGCTATATCAATTCTTGTGGTGTTACTAGTAACATTCATTGTTTCATTTGTCATTTATCGTCGAACTCCAGTACCTAAAGGTTGCGAAGATTTACAAATGAGCGAAGAAAAATGTTCAACATGTGGCCATAATGAATGCCACTTCTATCAAGGAAAGGACAAGGAATAGTTTATGGAAATATTGTGGGCTGCACTTGTCCTATTAGGACTTGGATTATTATTAGGTTTAGGTTTAGCGATTGCTGCGGTTATTTTGCATGTCAAAGAAGATAAAAGAATCGAAGAAGTCGCGAAAAGACTACCAAATTACAATTGTGGTAGCTGCGGATATGCTGGATGTAAAGCTATGGCGGAAGCTATTGTTAATGGCAAAGAAACCAATTTAAGAAAATGTAAACCAGGAAAAGAAGATGTTAACTTTAAACCAATCATCGAATATTTAGATCAAAATCCAAATGAAGATGGTTCAAAAGTTAATATCCATCTCTAATATGAAATATAAAACCCTTTTTTCTTTACCTTTAATAGCCCTTTTGTTAGGGTGCACAAATACTAACCCGGTTGTTGATCAAAGGGTTTTTTCTTTTGACACTTATATAAATATAAGGTTATATGAAGGGAAAAAAACTGATGGCGAATATTTAGAAGAATTAATCGCTAAATACGATAAGCTTTCAGATAATTATCAAAATAGAGATATCAGTAACGTTTATACGATTAATCACACAAACGATGACGTTACTATAAGTGAAGAACTCTATAAGTTATTAAAGACTTCTTTTGACGTGAATAAAGAAGGTGCGACATATTTCAATCCATTATGTGGTTCTTTAGCAAAAAGATGGAAAGAAGCATTAAAAAATAAGCAAATTCTCGATGAAACTATCAAAAATGAAGAATTATTGAAGATGCAAAATACCACTTTAACATTTAAAGAAAACAATGTCGTTCAACGCTTAGGCGATGCGGAAATTGATTTAGGCGGAATCGCGAAAGGATATGTTCTTGATAGAGCGCTCGATTATTTGAAAGAACAAAAGATTAATAGCTATCTCATTAATGGAGGTTCTTCTAGCATTCTTTTAGGAGAGAAAAAGAGTAAAGATGGTTTGTTCTCTGTTGGATTAAATGACATTGAAGGAGCGTATATCAAATTAAAGAACTGTTTTGTCTCTACTTCTAGTAAATCCGTGCAAGGCGTAGAAATTGATGGAGTTTCTTATTCGCATATTATCAATCCTAAAGATGGAAGTGCATTAAATGAAAATGACGCGGTCATAGTTATTTCTGAAACTGGATATTATGGAGACGCTATGTCGACATCTATGATGATGAATACGATTGATGAGATAAAAACAATCGAAAAAGAACATAATTTAAAAACTATAGTCATTAAAAGCAATAAAATTGTTTATTCGCATCCTGATATAGAGGTGTTACATCGATGAACTTCTGGAAAAAATACCGTAATGATATCTTTTTAATCACCTCTTTATTAGCCGTTGCGGGCATCGCAATTGGAATTGTTCTAGGTACAAGAAAGAAGGTTAATCTAACCGCGAAGATTTCTGTCCAAAATAAAGTGGTTGAAACCGTTAATCTTTCTGATAAAGAAGACCATGATTATTACATCAATGGATTAAAGGGAATTTTGCATGTGCACACACATGATGGCGCGATTGCAGTATTAGAAAGCAACTGCCCTCATCAAGATTGTGTTCGCATGGGATATGTTAATGAAAGTAATCGCCCAATTATCTGTGCATATAATGCAGTATCGATTGTTATCGAAGGTAATGGACAAGCTAATGATGTGGAGATCGGATAATGAGCGTTCGCAGAATCGCATTATTAGGTATATTGACCGCAGCGACAATTGTCATTGCGATTTTAGAATCATTTATTCCTAGTATAGGAATACCAGGTGTTAAGCTCGGTTTAGCTAACATCATGATTCTGGTGATTTTATATGAACTCGGAATCGTTGATGCGATTATGGTTAATCTATTAAGAGTAATAGTCGTTGGTTTAGTCAGGGGAAATATCTTCTCAATGGGATTTTTGATGTCCTTAACTGGTGCGATATTCTCTTTGGGTATTATGATTCTCTTCTATTTAGTGGTAAGAAAGTTCACAGTAGTTGGTGTCAGTGTTATAGGCTCTATTTTTCATGTCGGTGGGCAAGTCATTATCGCGATGATTTTCTTAGGAAGTGCCTATGTAGTTTTATATCTTCCAATCATCGGTATCTCAGCGATTATCACTGGTGTATTCGTGGGTATCGTCGCTCAATTAATCATCAAAACAGGAATAGTCAGAAAACAAAAAGAACGATCAAATTTAGAGTAATTTGACCGCTTTTTGCTAGATTTTTAACGAAAATGTTTCAATTTAGAAGCATTTTTCTTTTCTTAATTTTTTACAATTTTGTTCGTTGCCACAGTGATAGCAAAGTTCGTTTGCGTTACCTTGTTCACCTTTAAAGAATGACAAGATATTTTGTGTTGTTGTGTCCGCAATATTCTCTAAAGCTTCATGTGTTAAGAAAGCTTGGTGAGAGGTGATAATAACATTAGGCATGGCGATGAGTTTTAGTAATGTATCATCGTTCATAATGTGTCCAGATTTATCTTCATAGAACAATTCTGCTTCTTCTTCATAGACATCTAAGCAAGCAGAACCGATTTTACGTTCAACAATACCATCTAATAATGCTTGTGCATCGATTAAACCGCCTCTAGATGTATTGATAATTGCAACACCTTTTTTCATCTTCTTAATACTATCTTTATTGATGAGGTGTCTAGTCTCTGGAGTTAGAGGACAATGAAGGGAAATAATATCGCTTTTTTCAAATATTTCATCTAGGCTAACGTAGTTTAAATCATTTGCAGGAAATGCATCATAGCAAAGGACGTTCATTCCAAAGCCTTGGCAAATATTGATGAAACATCTTCCAATTCTACCTGTACCAATAACACCGACAGTTTTTCCATGCATGTCGTTACCGGTTAAACCCGCTAACGAGAAATTATATTCTCTTGTGCGGTTATAGGCTTTATGGATTCGGCGATTATTTGTCATATATAAAGCCATTGCGTGTTCCGCTACGGCATATGGGGAATAGGCTGGAACACGATAGACATGGATTTTACCAAAGCATGCTTTTGTATCGACATTATTAAATCCAGCGCATCTTAAGAAAATTGCTTTGATGCCATATTCATATAGTTTGTTTATAACTTCTTCATTAGCATCATCATTTACAAATATGCAAACTGCGTCATAGCCTTTTGCAAGATCGACTGTATCGATATTTAGTTTTGGTTCAAAAAACTTAATCTCAATATTTCTTTCTTCCATGAACTTTTTAAAAGCTATTTCGTCATATTCTTTGGTATCAAAAAAGGCAACTTTCATAATATTTTCCTCCTCAATTAGTTTAGCATTTTTGCCATCTATTTCATTATTTATACTCTTTTTATTTTCTTTTCTTGTGAATGTGCGCTCTTGTGCGTAAAATAAATATCGCGTGAGATGAAAATCACAACAAGAATAATAACCAAGTAGGAGGCTATTATGGCTAAATTACAACCACATGCTGTAAAACAAATTACAGAAATTGTTGAAAGGTACAAAGACGAGCCAACCGCTACAATGATGATTCTTGAAGACATTCAAAAGGAATACGGCTATATTCCATTAGAAGTTCAAGAATTAGTTAGCGAATTAACCGGTGTCCCAGTGAGTGACATTTATGGTGTCGTTACTTTCTACTCTTTCTTCTCCATGACACCAAAAGGCAAATATGTTATTGGTGTTTGCTTAGGTACTGCTTGTTACGTCAAAGGCAGTCAATTAGTGCTTGATAAATTTGCTGAATTATTAGGCATTAAACCAGGAGAAACCACTGAGGATGGTTTATTCACATTAGACGTATTACGTTGCATCGGAGCATGCGCGGTCGCACCAGCTGTTAGCATTAACGGTAAGGTCTACCCACAAGTGAAAGTTGACAACGTCAAGAATATTATCGCGGATTATCGCGCTAGGGAGGCTTAATCGTATGGCAAAAATTACTAACGAAAAAGAACTTCAAGCCAGATTTGAACACTGCGGTAGTTGTTTACAAAAGAAATTCCATTGTGAACCAGGACACAAGGCTATTGTCGTCTGTGGTGGTACCGGATGTTTATCCGCTGATTCACAAGTTATCATTGATAAATTCAAGGAATTAATTAAAAAGAATGGTTTGGAAGACAAAGTCACCGCCAACATCGTTGGATGTTTCGGTTTCTGTTCCCAAGGCCCATTCGTCAAGATCTTCCCAGAAGAAACCTTATACGTCAAAGTTAAAGTTTCTGATGTTGAAGAATTATTCGAAAAAGACATCTTAAATAACGAAATCGTCACACGTTTACTCTTTGTTGATCCTCAAACCAAAGAACACGTTCAAAAACAACACGATATTAACTTCTATAAATTACAAAGAAGAGACATCGCATTACATGGTAATGGCGAAATTAATCCAGAAGATGTTGATGAAGCTATTGGTAATGGCGCATTCCAAGGCTTAAATAGAGCCTTACATATGTCCAGAAAAGAAGTCATTGATGAAGTCTTAAAATCTGGATTAAGAGGCAGAGGCGGCGCTGGATTCCCAACCGGTAGAAAATGGTCATTCGTTCCTGACACTGACGAGCCAAAATACATGATTTGTAATGGTGACGAAGGTGACCCAGGTGCATTTATGGACCGTTCCATTATTGAAGGTAACCCATGTGCAGTTATCGAAGGTATGATGATTGCTGGCTACGCCATTGGCGCACAAAATGGTTACTTCTATGTCCGTGCGGAATATCCAATCGCAGTTCAAAGATTAGCTAAAGCTATTAAAGACTTAGAAGAATTAGGCATCTTAGGTGATCACATCTTAGGTACTGACTTCTCCTTCCGTTGTCACATTCGTTTAGGCGCAGGCGCCTTCGTCTGTGGTGAAGAAACCGCTTTAATTAATAGTATTGAAGGTAAACGCGGTATGCCAAGACCACGTCCTCCATTCCCAGCAGTTAAAGGTTTATGGGATCATCCATCCGTTGTTAACAACGTTGAAACATTAGCCTGTGTTCCATATATCTTAAGAGAAGGTTGGGAAAAATTCGCTGCTATCGGCACTAACGATACCAAAGGTACAAAAGTCTTTGCGTTAGGTGGTAAAGTCAATAACGTTGGCTTAGTGGAAGTCCCTATGGGAACAACCTTAAGACAATTAATCTATGATATCGGTGGCGGTATCCCAGGCAATAAGAAATTTAAAGCCATTCAAACAGGTGGTCCTTCCGGTGGATGTTTAACCGAGAAAGACTTAGACACACCTATCGACTTTGGTAGTTTAATCGCTGCCGGCAGTATGATGGGTTCTGGTGGCGCCATCGTCATGGACGAAGATAACTGTATGGTGGACGTCGCTAAATTCTATATGACATTTATCTGTGATGAATCATGCGGTAAATGTTCACCATGTCGTATTGGTACAAGAAGATGTTTAGACATCTTAACCAAGATTTGTGATGGTAAAGGCGAGCCAAAAGACTTAGAAGAACTCAAAGAGTTAAGTAAAGTCATTCAATCTAACTCCTTATGTGCTTTAGGTCAAACTGCGACAAACCCAATCTTATCCACAATGAAAGCATTCCCAGAGGAATATGAAGCGCACGTTGTCGATCACAAATGTCCAGCACATGTTTGTAAGAACATGATGGAATACTACATCGTTCCAGAAAAATGTATGGGTTGTACATTATGTGCACGTAACTGCCCAGTTGGTTGTATCACCCCTACAGATAAACCAGCGAAGATTCCAAATAAATTCGTTCACCACATCGATCCAAATAAGTGTGTGAAGTGTGGTTCATGTATCGCCGGATGTCACTTTGGTGCAATTATCAAGAGATAAGGAGGAGACGATTATGGCATTAGTTAATATCAAAATCGAAGGCCGTGACTATCAAGTTGACAGCAGCTTAACAGTCTTAGAAGCCTGCCGCAAATGCGGATATGAAATTCCTTCCTTATGTGCTTTCAATCATGGTAAATGCTCAAGAGCGAGCTGCCGTGTTTGCTTAGTCGAAATCAAAGGCGCACGTGGATTATGCGCATCATGTGTATATCCAGTGAATGAAGGAATGGAAATTTCCATTTCTTCACAAAAAGCCGTTGAAGCTCGTAGAGCCTCTGTTGAACTCATCCTTTCTAACCACGAAAAGAACTGCTTACAATGTCCAAAGAATGGTCATTGTGAACTTCTCCATGTCGCAGAAATGGTCGGTGCAAGAGAAGGTAAATACATTGGTGCTATGACACCAAAAACATATGATGAAGTCGCTCCTGGCATCATCAGAAATACCGCTAAATGTATTTTGTGTGGTAGATGTATTGAACGTTGTAAAGAAGCTCAAGGCATTTCCATCTTAGGATTTGAAAACCGTGGCTTTAATACAATTGTTGCTCCAGTACAAAACAGAAGCTTTGCTAACGTTCCATGTATGCAATGTGGACAATGTGTTAACGTCTGTCCAGTCGGCGCGTTAATGGAACACAGTGAAATCGACAAAGTCGATGCAGCTATGAAAGCTGGCAAAAAAGTCATCGTCCAAACCGCACCTGCCGTGCGTGCCGCTATCGCTGAAGAATTCGGTGAAAAGATCGGTACACCAGGTACAGGTAAAATGGTCGCCGCATTACATCGCTTAGGATTCTTTAGAGTCTTTGACGTTAACTTCGGTGCGGACTTAACCATTATGGAAGAAGGCTATGAATTAATTCATAGAATTAAAAATGGTGGTGTCTTACCACAAATCACCTCTTGTTCACCAGGTTGGATAAACTACATGGAATACTTCTATCCAGAAGTGATCCCAAATGTCTCAACATGTAAGTCTCCACATATGATGCAAGGTGCAATTACCAAGACATACTTTGCTAAAGCACATGACATCGATCCAAAGGATATCTTCGTGGTTTCCATCATGCCATGTACCGCAAAGAAATTTGAAAGACAACGTCCAGAAATGGATCAAGATGTTGATGCTGTCTTAACTACACGTGAATTAGCCAAGATGATCAAACGTTCTGGTATCAATTGGCAAAAACTCCCAGAAGAAGAATTTGACCAAGACTTATTAGGCGAATATTCTGGCGCTGGTGTCATCTTCGGTGTCACCGGTGGTGTTATGGAAGCCGCATTAAGAACTGCTTACTTCGTGTTAACCGGAAAAGAATACGATAAAATCGTATTTGAAAACGTCCGTGGTTTAGAAGGTGTCCGTGAAGCGGAAATTAAAGAACTTGGTATCAAGGTCGCAATTGCTTCCGGTATGAAGAATGCTTCTAAACTCATTCAAGAAGTTAAAGAAGGTAAATCACCATATGCATTCATCGAAATCATGGGTTGCCCAGGTGGATGTATCAATGGTGGTGGTCAACCATATGTCTTGCCATCATTATTACCAAATGAAGACGATGATATCTTAGATACATATCGTCAAAAGAGAGCCGCAGTCTTATATAGTGAAGATGAAAGACAAGTTATCCGTCAATCTCACAACAATAAAGACATTCAAAAGCTCTATAAAGATTTCCTCGGTGAACCACTTAGTGAATTATCCGAAGAATTATTACACACACACTATAACGCCAACAGAGAAAAATACCCTGAAGGTAAATAATTAAATGGGGGCGGGTTATCTCGCCCCCTTTCTCTCTATTAACTATGAAAATTACATTCTACAATTCCTTAACCAATCAACTCGAAGAATTTAAGACCATTCATCCAAACGAAGTCTCAATGTATGTCTGCGGACCAACAGTTTATAACTATCCACACATCGGCAACATGAGACCAGTCGTGGTCTTTGATACTTTAAGGCGCTTTTTAACTTATGTCGGCTACAAAGTTACTTACGTAAGTAATTTTACTGATGTCGATGATAAAATCATTAAACAGGCCTTAAAAGAAGGAAAGAGTGAAAAGGAATTAACCGAATTCTATATAAATGAATTTTTAAAGGTTACTAAGTTAATCGGTAGTGATAGACCAACGATTACACCTAAAGTAACTGAATATATCCAAAAAATTATCGATTATGTCGCTAAACTAGTGGAATTAGGTGCGGCATATGTCGTTGATGGCGATGTCTATTTTAGAGTGAGCAAAATCAAAGACTATGGTGCCTTATCCGGAATCAATGTTGAAGACTTATTAGTCGGTGCGAGGATTGAAGAAAACACCAAGAAAGAAAGTCCTTTGGACTTCGCATTATGGAAAACCACAAACGAAGGTATCAAATGGCAATCACCTTGGGGTGAAGGTCGTCCAGGCTGGCACACAGAATGTTGTGTCATGATTGACACTATCTTCCCGGATCATTTAATTGATATCCATGGTGGTGGATATGATTTAAAATTCCCACATCATGAAAATGAAATCGCTCAATCCGAAGCGATGAACCACAATAAGATCGCTCATTACTGGATGCACAATGCATTTATCAATTTTGGTAATGAAAAGATGTCTAAATCTTTAGGCAATGTTGTCTACGCAAAAGACATGCTAGAAAAATATGGCGGTCCAGTTACTAGATTAGTGATTTTAAACGCTCATTATCGTCAACCAGTGAATTTCACTGATGAAACAGTTAATGCCGCCATTCAAGAAATCAATAAGATGCAAATGGCATATAAACAAATGGCATTGCAACTTCAAGTTAACAATATCGATTTAGAAAATGGAAAACCTTTATATATTGATAACTTCTTAAATGCTCTTGCAGACGATTTAAATACCGCAAATGCTTTAGCGGAATTATATAACTTAATTAAGGAAAGTAATCAAACAATCAGAAGCCGTGAAATTGACTTTGAAAAGCTCAATAATCAATTCAAAACTCTCACAGACATGTTCTATGTTTTAGGGTTAAATATTGAGTATGTCAAATTGACTGCAGATGATAGAGCCTTATATAGTGACTATTTAGCCGCGAAAAGCGAGAAAAACTTTGCAAAATCCGATGAAATTCGTCAAATTCTTATTTCTAAAGGTATCATGTAAAGCAATAAAAATTGAACATATTTATTAATCTAAAGTAGTGTAATATGAACAACAAAACAGATAGTCTAATTTACGGGAGGAATCCTGTTAAGGAAGCACTTCGCTCAAAGAGGGTGAAGACTATTTATCTTGCTAACGGTTTCTCTAATAATGAGGTCCTTTCTTTAATTGATGAAAATCATATTAATGTGACTTATAAATCAGTTAAAGAATTAGATTCTATGACACAAGGTGTACACCAAGGTGTTGCGGCAATTATTAGAGATTATGAATATTATTCTTTAGAATCTATTTTGTATAGAGCCAACAAACAAGAAAAGCCACTTATCGTTATTTTAGATGGTATTAATGATCCTCATAATTTAGGTGCCATTTTAAGATGCTGTGATGTTTTTAATGTGACTGGTATTCTCATTCCAAAGCATAATCAAGTTCCCCTTAACGCTACGGTGGCTAAAACATCAGCTGGGGCGATTAATTATGTTCCTGTTGCTTTAGTGGGAAACTTAAATCAAACCATTGAAAAACTAAAAGAGAATGGATTCTGGATTGTTTCCACAGATGGTTCAGGTTCTTATAATTACCAAGACATAAAATACGATTTCAAAGTCGCATTAGTGATTGGTAGTGAAGGCCAAGGCGTCTCTCGATTAGTTTTAAATAATTCCGATTATGTCGTAAAGATTCCACAGTTCGGGCATGTAAACTCATTAAATGCTTCTGTGGCCGCGGGTATTTTATTAGCGAAAATCCGCGAATAAGCTATATATCAAATAACAAAGATTCCTCCTGAGATTCAAAGAAAGGAGGATTTTTTGTTATCAAAAAACAGTTCCCAGATGATGAAGAACTGTTGATTAAGATTAAACAAGGTGACGATTGGGCTCAATTTCTATTATTCGAAAAATATCGTATTTATTCTAATCAGTTAGCGGCGTGCTATTTGGTTTACTGCACAGATACGACAATGACTTTTGATGATTTAACAGCAATTTGTTTTTCGTCTGTCCAAACTGCATTAGAACATTACGAGAACGGTCAGTCATTCTATCCCTATTGGAAAACTATAGCGATTAGAAATATGGTTGATTATATCAAGGAATATAAGAAAGAACCGACACACTTATCTTTAGATAAAGATATTGTTAAAGGATTAACTCTACATGACGTTGTCAGTGTTAATGTACCATCTAACGATTTAGCCTTTTCTCTATTATTAATCGTTGAGAAGAATCCAAATGATTTTTCTTCTTTTGAAAAGGCTTTCTTCAATCTTTATTTACAAGGTTATGAGATGAAAGATATTAGTGAAATATTATCCGTTAGTCTCACGAAAAGTTATCGCACCTTGAGGAAAATAATCAAAAAGTTTCGTCATTTTTTAATCAATAAGAAATAACGTTATTGTTTATTAGCTAAAAAGCTATGGTATAATAACGCTCATGAAAAAGATTTCTGTTAAAAACTTATGTTTTTCCTACGTTAAGGACGAACCAATTGTTAAACACGTATCTTTTAACATTCATGAAGGATCTTATGTCTCTATCGTTGGACATAATGGGTCTGGTAAATCTACATTAGCGAGATTATTAATCGGACTCCTCGCCCCAGACGATGGAGAAATCTATATTGATGACGAACTACTCACAAATAAAACTGTGAGAAACATCAGAAAGAAAATCGGATTAGTATTTCAAAATCCTGATAACCAATTCATCGGTGCGACTGTTGAAGATGATATTGCTTTTGGTTTGGAAAACCGCCAAATCAAACGCGAAAAAATGCACGAAATTATTGAAAAATTCGCAAAAAGAGTGGGAATGGAAGACTTTTTGGATAAAGAACCATCTAGATTATCTGGTGGTCAAAAACAAAGAGTGGCTATTGCCGGAGCCTTATCATTAGGTCCAGAAATTATCATTTTAGATGAAGCTACATCGATGCTTGACCCAAAAGGTAAAAGCGATATTAAAGAGCTTATTGAAGAGATGAGAAAAGATAACCCATCTCTTACCATCCTTTCTATTACCCACGATGTTGAAGAAGCCTTCTTGAGTGATGAGATTATCATCATGTCTAAAGGCGAAATTGCTTTTAAAGGCAAACCAGAAGAGGTCTTCTCTAATCGCGAAGTATTGAAATCTCTAAATCTAGAGATGCCTTTCATTATGGATTTGAAAGACAGGTTGAAATCTGAAGGCATCAATGTTGATAAATCTAAAGATTTAGATGAAATAGCGGAGGTTTTATGGCCATTGAAGTAAAGAACCTCTTCTATATCTATGGTAGAAAGACACCATATCAGCAAACCGCTTTAGATGATGTTTCTTTAACTATACCAACAGGTTCATTTGTTGGCTTAATTGGAAGAACTGGTAGTGGTAAATCTACATTAGTGCAAAATCTCAATGCTTTATTAATACCCACCGAAGGTGAAATCATTGTGGATGAATTCCACATTGGTAATAAGAAACGCAAAAACAAAAAGATTAAGCAATTAAGAAAACATCTTTCATTAGTTTTCCAATTCCCAGAATATCAATTATTTGAAGAGACCGTAGAAAAGGATGTAGCCTTTGGCTTAATGAACTTTGGCTATAAACAAAATGAAGCGATTGAATTAGCTCATAAAGCTTTGCTTTCTGTTGGTCTTGATGAAAAGTATTTCAAGAGATCACCATTTGAATTATCTGGTGGTGAAAGAAGAAGAGTCGCTATTGCTGGAATATTAGCCATTAATCCAGATATCTTAGTGCTTGATGAACCTACCGCGGGATTAGACGTTAAAGGTTCTAAAGATATTATGTCTTTAGTTAAACAAATGCATGAAGATGGCAAAACCATCATCATGGTCACTCATGATATGGATTTGGTTTTAAGATATACCGAACAATGTTTTGTCTTAAAAGATGGTAAAGTTACCTTTGGCGGTTCCACAAACCAATTGTTTGACACAATTAGTGATGATAGTGCAATTGAGATACCTCCATTATTTAAGTTAGCGAAGAAACTTAAAGATAGAGGTGCACCAATTAATATAGAAAATATTAAAAATGCAGAAGACTTAATTAAACAAGTTAACTCCTGGAGGAAAAAGTAATGAATAACGTAACTTTTGGGCGTTATTCGCCACTTAATACCTTCACCCATAAAGTTGACCCAAGGAATAAGATTCTTATTCTTATTTTGCTCATGGTCTCAATCTTCTTACAGTTCCATGTTTGGTCAACGACATTATTATTAAGTGGAGTTTTCCTCATTTTATTAATTTGTTTGATGCTTATCTCTAAAGTTAATTTCTTGGATTTATTTAAATCACTGAAATCAATGTGGTTCTTAGTCATCTTCCTTTTAGTGATATATGTATTTATCCCAAACCCAACATATAAGTTCGTCTGTTATCGATTTAACGATCATTATGCGATATATTGGGACTCATTCTATCAAAGTGGATACATTATTCTTAGACTCATTTTGATGATTTCATTAACTATGGTATTAACATCCACAACTAAGCCAATGGATTTAACCTATGCATTTGAATGGTATATGACTCCACTTAAGGTCATTAGATTCCCAGTCCATGAAATCGCGATGACACTATCTATTGCTCTTAGATTTATCCCAACTTTATTGGATGAAACCGATAGGATTATGAAAGCGCAAGCTTCTCGTGGTGTCGATTTCAATAGAGGCGGATTATTTAAACGTTTTAAAGCTGTCATTTCTTTAATTATTCCTCTATTTGTGTCCGCAATTCAAAGAAGTGAAGAACTTTCTGATGCCATGGAAGCAAGAGGCTATAATCCAAGAGAGAAAAGAACTAGATATCGTAAGCTTACTTTCTCCTGGAGAGATATTATTGCCTTATTGTTTGGATTAGCCATTTTCGGTGGAATCCTTTACTTATTCATTTACGATCACAATGTTGAAGAAATTGACTTATTTATGCAAATTTTTGGAATTAACGTGGGATTTTAGAGGTTTTTGCAATGAGATTATTATGTTGTGTGTCATATAAAGGAACAAATTATCAAGGTTGGCAAAAGCAAAAGAACGCTCCAACAGTTCAAGAAACAATTGAAGGAGTTCTTTCTCAAATCTTAAATACTAAAATTGATATTTATGGAAGTGGAAGAACAGATGCTGGTGTCCATGCCCAAAGACAATATTTCCATTTTGACATGGATAAAGACATGAATATCAATCGCCTACGATATTCCGCTAATTGTTTGCTTCCAAAAGATATCTTTATCAATGAAATAAAAGTGGTTTCTGATGATTTTCATGCCAGATTTTCTGCTAAGGGTAAAACATACACTTATATCATGCGTTTAGATGAGAGAAACCCCTTTAATTATGAGCTGGAAACCAACATTCCATACGAAGTTGATATAAACCTACTTTCCGATTGTTTAAAACAGTTTGAAGGAAAGCATGATTTTAAAGATTTTACCTCCAAAGAAGAGGATGATGGAGACTATATCAGAACTGTTTATAAAGTAGAAACAACTTACATCAAAGAGATTAAACAATTTATGGTGTCATTCACTGGTGATGGCTTTATGAGATATCAAATTAGAAATATGGTTGGAACCGCATTAGCGATTGCTTCCAAAAAAGAGAAAGAAGACTATATCAAATACCATTTAAGTGATAAAACAAATCGTGAGATTGTGCCTTATAAAGCACCAAGTGAAGGATTGTATCTTGTTGATGTGAATTATTAAGTATTCACATTAAAAAAATAGTTTGCTAAAATTCTAAAGCGAGAAAAGAGGAAATACCCATGGGAAGAGCACATGAAGTTAGAGCAAAGGCGATGGCTGCTACCGCCGCAAAAAGAAGTGCGTTATTTAACAGAGCTTCAAAAGAAATTTATATGGCAGCAAAATCTGGTGAGCCAGATCCATCAATGAACTTAGCGTTAAGATCTGCAATTGAAAAATGGAGAGGTCAAAATGTTACAAAAGAAGTTATTGATAGAGCTATTCAAAAAGCTAAAGGTGGTTCTGCCGAATCATATACACAAGGACGTTATGAAGCATTTGGTCCTGGTGGTTCCCTCTTAATCGTTGATTCATTAACCGATAATTCCAATCGTGCGTTAGTGGAAATTAGAACAACTATTACTAAAAAAGGCGGACATTTAGGTTCCGTTATCTTCAATTTCACTGAAACTGGTGTCTTTGCATTTAAAGGCAGCAACAGAGACGAAGTCGAAGAAACATTAATTCTCTCTGATGTTGACGTTAGAGAAGTCACCGAAGAAGATGGTGAAATCGAAGTTCTTGTTGAACCATCAGCATTTGCACAAGCAAGAGATGTCTTATCCGGTATGGGTGTTACTGAATTCGAAACCGCAGAAATTACTTTCTTAGCGAACGATCCAATCGAATTAGAAGATCCTGAAGATAAGAGAAAATTCACTGAGTTACTCGATATGCTCGATGAACTCGAAGACGTTCAAAACGTCTATCACAACGTTAAGAACCTATAATCTTAAATCAATCGAAAATGAGAGGGCAAAATGCCTTCTCTTTTTTATGTCATAAGCATATTTTTTTAAATATGTTTGACAATATAACTGGGTACAAGTATTATTTTACTCGGCACAAAAGCTAAATTAGCGAAGTCCCCGGTAAAGACAAAGTTAGTTTGGTAAAGGAGGATTTTAATAGTATGCAACGTCAAACTACTATTGCGAAAGCAAACGAAATCCAAAGAAAATGGTACGTCATTGATGCAACCGACAAACCATTAGGTAGATTAGCCTCTCAAGTGGCTCAGGTGTTAACTGGTAAGAATAAACCAACATGGACACCTAACGTTGATTGTGGTGATTATGTCATCGTTATCAACTGTGAAAAAGTTAGCCTTTCTGGCAACAAATTATTAACCAAGAAATATTACAATGTTTCTGGTTATGATGGCGGTCTCCGTACAAGAACCGCGAAAGAAATGGTGGAAAAATACCCAGAAGAAATGTTCGAAAGATGCATTCACGGCATGGTTCCAAAAGGAAGACTTGGCCGTCAAATCGAAAAGAAACTTTTCGTCTATAAGGGTGCTGACCACAAACACGAAGCTCAAAAACCTGAAGTTCTTGAGTTCAAATTCTAGGAGGTCTAACAAGTATGGCAAAGAAAGCTGATCTTCAATATTACGGCACTGGTAGAAGAAAATCTTCTATCGCTCGTGTCTATGTCACTTCTGGTACAGGTAAAATCATTGTTAATGGCCACGATGTGAACGAATATATGCCATATCAAACATTAGTGCTTGATTTGAAACAACCACTCGTTCTCACTGGTACAGAAACTAAATATGATGTTAAAGCTGAAGTTAGAGGTGGTGGATTCACCGGCCAAGCTGGTGCAATTCGTCTTGGTATCGCCCGTGCTTTATTAGAAGCCGGTTGTGATCGTTCAACCTTAAAAGTCGCTGGTTTGTTAACCCGTGATTCCCGTAAAAAGGAAAGAAAGAAATACGGTCTCAAAGCTGCGAGAAAAGCTCCACAATTCAGCAAACGTTAATCTTACAATATTGATATCTTTGATATCAGTACAAAGAAGCGTGCTAAGAGGAAGGATGAAAAGTCCTTCCTTTTCCTTTTTATTAATTATTATTGATATTTATCAACTACTAATGTATATTAATAACGCTGTCTTTTAGACACATGGGCCTATAGCTCAGTTGGTTAGAGCGCGCCCCTGATAAGGGCGAGGTCGCTGGTTCAAGTCCAATTAGGCCCACCAAATAGTAAGATTAAGAGGGAGAAATCCTTCTTTTCTTTTACACAATCTTTAATGTGTTTCTCAATCTAATCTTTATAATTAGTTTTTGTTTATAATCCTTTATATAATTAATAAGTCAAAGTGAAAGGACAATGAATATGAAGAATAAAATCATATTTTTATTGATGCCGGTAGCTTCTATGGCGTTGACCAGTTGTGGTCAGGTCATGGATTATAAGGAACATCTTGATGATTATGTTTCCTATATGGAATATCATGATAATTTCAATATTTTACAGCTCACTGACATCCACTGGAGTTATGAATCCTCCACATTAAGATCTAAGAAGTATTTAGAGAAAACTATTGCGGAAGCTGATAGACACATCAAAGAATTACAAGGCAATGACGCAAAGATTGACCTAGTTGAATTAACAGGCGATCAATTCATGCTTGCGAATACATATCATATTGATACATTTTTGAAGTTCTTCGAACAACAAGCGGAGAAATATGGTTTCTACTATGCAGTAATATGGGGTAACCACGATAGACAAGGTCTATATAATGCGAATTGGTTAGCTAAGAGATTCAAAGAATCTAAGCACTGTATTTATAAAGAACTTAACGATAACTTATATGGTCGTAGTAACTTTGTTATCAACTTAACTCTTGATGGCACAAAAGATAGTGGTGCAGTTTGGCAAGTCTTCAATCTAGATTCAGGCGCATCATTCTCTGAAACCAGCTTATCTCCATTTAGAGATTACGATTATATTCGTAAAGATCAAACTGACTGGTATGTCAAAGAACATGAAAAAGTCGGTGAAACAGTTCCAACCCTTGCTTATTATCATATTCCACAAGATGAAAATGAAACCGCTTGGAAAGAGGTTAAAGAAAATCCTGAAGCCTACAAAAATAAATTCTTCAAACTTGAAGGGTTTGCGGATAATGGTAATGAAAAATATGCCTCTGATTTTATCGATGTCGCTAGAGAACATGGATTAAAAGGTGCATTTATGGGCCACGCACATAACGTTGACTGGACCGTTGAAGTCGATGGTGTAGTTATCGGTTTAGGTGTTAAAACTGGTACTGAATTATATTTCGCACATATTGATACACAATCAACTGATGTTGATATGCAAGCGGGATTAAAATCAGTCGGTATTACTGAAAACTTTGATTTAATCGGTGCGTCATTAGTCACCATCAAAGATGGTTTAAGTTTTGAATTAGAACATTTATATCTCAACGAAAGGGCATCTGGTGATTTCACTAGTTGGGTGAAGTGGTAATATGAAACGTTTATTTAATAAAGAAGATTTCTTAATATCTTCATTTGATAAAAAACAAAGAGTTCAATCCTTAGTTATGACATGCCTAATCGTGATATTTGGTTTATTATGCGCATTTGGATTTATGAACTTCTTATATGCTTTTGCAGATATCGTTGGTTCATTTGTCAGTGGTAGTGCGGATATTGCAATTAGAGATTTAGGTAGATCCTTACCAATCTTCTTATCATTCTTTATGTGCATTTGGACATTATGGTTATTACATGATGTCTATAGAAATGAAAGTGAAGAAAGAAGAAATAAATCGATCTTCCACAAATCAATAGTTTTACTCGCTTTCGCGGGTGTAAATATCCTTTATATTCTCATTATGAGAATTGCTGGTAGATACCTCTCCTTAGTGGAAGGTTCTCCAACATATATCTACCCATTAGATGCTTTATTATTCTCATTATTATTTGTCTGTATTGGTGCCTTTGGAATTATTTACTTAAAGAAATTACAAAGTAAATTACCTTATGTTGTTCCAAGTAGAGCCCCAGTAGTTGCTAAAGGAAGATTTATTCATCACTTCTTTGTGACGATTTGGATGTTAATTGCTTTCTATGGTGGCTCAGCCTTCTTATATGGCTTATTCATTATGGACTTTGTCCATGGATATCAATTCTTTTCTATCGCTTTATTATTAGTGTTCCTCTTACCTCCATGCTATTTAGCATTTTGGGAATTCTTCTATAACAACCTTAAAGAAGAAAAAAGAAAAGAATTATTATTACCTATCTCACTATGTGGTATTTGTTTATCAGTCATAGTGATGGTCTTATACTTTGTGGCGTTAGGCATGAACACTGATGGTCCATCTAACGCAGGATTCGGTGTCTTCCCTGTCGCCTTTACCGCGAGTGTGAATATCGCTACATTAGTGGTGGTAGTCACACCATTAATTGTCAGTGCGACCGCACTTATCAAAGCATTAATGTATAGAAGAAAATAATAGTTTGTTATAAGAATCCCCTTTAATGGGGATTTTTATTTCGCTTTGCTTATTTGCTTGATTAATTCGACATTTATTACATACAATAAAAGCAGCAATATATATACATAAAGGAGAAATAATATGAAGTTCAAAAAACTTATTATTGCTTTATTTGCCATTGCTCCAATGATTATCGGTGGATGTTCTAAAAAACCAGCATCATCTTCCGAGAAAGAGCCAACATCAAGTCAAGAACCTGCACATGTTCATAGCTTTGATGAATTTGGTATTTGTAGTTGTGGTGAAATCCAAGAAAAAGAAGGTATCGAATTCGTTACCGCTGGTGATGAAAGCGCCCACCAACACCTTGGTGGTAAAGTAGCGGCGCAATTCAAATTAAAAGGCTATGCTGGTCACGGCATTACCATTGGTATTGCTTACAACTTTAATAAGACCACCGCTAAATTAAAATGGGTTGAAGGTAAAACCGTTAAAACAAATGATATTGGTGCTGGAGATTTTGCACCAGAAGTTACTGGTATTTATTACCTCCACATCGAAACAGATGAAGCTTGCACAGAAGAAAAAGAGTGCTATATCAAATATGCCTACAAAGTCGGTGCTGAACATCATTATAATGACCTTGGTTTATGTGAATGTGGTAAAACTGATGGATATAAATCCATGAACATTGATGCCTTAACTCCAGAATTTGATTCTGAAGTTGGCACAATTCACAAATTCAAATATCAATTCCATAAAGATCACAAATACGTTGCCGCAGGTGTTACTTCCTTCCCAGCAAACGACGTTGATGTTTACTATTTCCAAAAGAATCCAGGTCAATGGGTCAAAGAATCCTTTGATAAGAAAGGCCTTGATGTCTTCAATAATGGTGCATTCTATGTCGCTCCACAAACAGGTGATTACTGCTTAGTTATTAAAGCCACAAAAGTGACGACACATGCTGCATTCAAACTCCAAATTGATGCAAACAGTCACCAATATGAAGAATGGGGCGAATGTTCTTGTGGTTATTTCCGTGGTGAAACAATCAACACATCCACAGATGGTTCAACCAAATACGATCTTAGCGATTTAGGTAGTGGCGTTAAACGTTACTTCAGATGGAAAGTGACAAATAGTGCTTATAACCAAATGTACATCGGTGGCGATTACATCGCAGTCAAACACACAATTGGTTTATATCTCGAAGGTGAAAAGATTGCTGCTAGTGGTTATAACCAAACCATCAACAATCCAGCGATTAATAAATACTATTACTTAATCGTCACCAATCCAGATAGTGGCGCAATGAATACAAATGCCAAGCTTTGGATTAGAGCAAGAACAGCTTAATTGGTAAAACTATTATAGAGCGCTCTTAACGGGCGCTCTTTTTTATTGCAAATAAATATATGTTTTGTTAGTATTTTAGACGTTATCGACATGGACACTTAGTTCAGCGGGAGAACGCTTCCTTCACACGGAAGAGGTCACAGGTTCGATCCCTGTAGTGTCCACCAGTAACAAAACTATTTGTAAAACAAAAACAAAATAGGTATATTAATATACGCTGTAAAGCGATATATGCCGTCTTAGCTCAATTGGCAGAGCAATCGATTTGTAATCGATAGGTTGTTGGTTCGATTCCGATAGACGGCACCAGAATAATTGAAAATGAGGATTTTGCAAAGCAAAGTCCTTTTTGTTTATAAAAATAGTTAAACGGTATCAATATTTTAATATCTATATCGCGCTTCGTGTGTAATACTAAAAGTATATATTGGAGGATCATTTATGAAACGATTTCTGAAATATTTTATTTGTGCTGCTTTATTAGCGGGTGTTGCTACGGGTGCTGCTTTAAGTATAAATCGCTTGAAACAAAACGATATTAAACAAGCAGAAGCTGCAACATTAACAGGTGTTTTTGGAAAACAAGAAGAACGTTATCAAAGTTCTACTAGTGATCCAACTGCCCAATATTTATCTCGCACAAGTATGGCGACATCTTCCACTTGGGGAGGCGTCAATTTTAAAAATACCAGTGGAACATTGGCTTTGACAGTGAATGAGAATTCCTCTAACGGTAATTGGCATGGTATATATGTGGCCTTCTCTTATTCCATTACAATACCAGCTTATTCATCTGCGAATATCGCCTTCCCATGTAACCTCAACACCACTAAAGAAGCAGGTGGCCAAGCCGACCATATTGCAGAAGTGCAATTCTATGACAGCACAAGTTACGATCATCTATCTTTACTTAATCTTTGGGTGGAAAAAGATAATCCTTCAAGAGCATCTAATATTGCTACTGGATTTACTGATGATAGTGGTGTTTATCGTATTAATTTAAGAAACAGTGGAACTCAAACCGGTAGTCATACATTCAATAAGACATTAACTAACTACACAAGTTCAAGCACTGTAAATTATTTATACTTTGGTTTCTTTGCTTTTGTTGAACAATCAAGCACTAACCATCAATGGTATGCAACATTATCTATTAACCCCACAGTCACACATACTGAATATCATGCTTCCACAACAATAAGTGGAACAACAACATACTATTCTACTTTCAAACAAGCATTATATAATGCTACCGCCACATCCACAATTGATCTTTATGCTAGCGAAACATATGAAGAAGGTTTTGCAATCAATTACGATATCACATTGAATTTGAATGGCTTTACCTTAACTAGATCGAGTGCCGGTGCCTCTTTATTTGGTGTTGCCAGTAATAAAACATTTAGGATTGTCGGTGGTGGAGGAAAGCTGCTCGCTAACGGCAATAACTGTGTTATTTATGTCAATGAAGGCGGAACTTTATATACTGTAAACGTTACTTTAGAAAACACACAAAGCGGTGCCAATTGCCATGCTATTCAAATGAATAGTGGTGGCGGTAACCTCGATTTAAAAAGTAACACTATTTTAAAAACTAGTGGTGGCGGTAATGGCATTTACACTCTTAGTGGTGGTAATAACATTAAATGCCAAGGTGTGACCACTATGACTGGAACAGCGCCTGCTATTAATTTAAATAATGCTACTGCTGAAAATAAAAATACCCTTTTTATTGGCGGAACTTGTGTCTTTGGAAGTTATATCAGTATTTGCAATAATGCTTATACAAATTTGTATACCTATTGTGATGGTATCAATTATACTGGCAGCCAAGTCATTAATTTAAATTATCAAACACTTCCTACCCCCAATGACATTATTTTCATTATGGCGAATAACCCCGAAGGAACACAAACATATCTAAAATTTGCTCTTAAAAACGCCCCGACATATATGTCCATTCAACGTGATGCCATCGATCCTTCCAAAGCCCGATATGCTTATGTTCGTTATAACGTGACTATTAATAAGACAAATGTTGAAGGTGGTTCAAATTCTTATTATGCCACTCATGAAAGTGATTTCTCTTTGACATTTACCGGAACCTCTAATGGATTTTACGCTTTACCATCAACTATTGTTGTGACTATTGGTGGTATCACCAAAACAGCGGGAACTGATTATTCTTGGAATCAAACTACTGGTGTAGTGACTATCTTTAGCTCTAAGATCCTTGCTGATATTACTATTACCATTAATGGTATAGCCACTAATAAGAAAGCGGTTAACGATTTCGTTAATGCTTATATGCACATGTCTGATTACACCCAAAACCTTGGTTATTGTAAAGATAACACCCATCATTATTACGCTAGTGCAAAACAAGCATTATTAAACTTAGGTAGTGATTGTATTAATGAATTCCGAACCAACGATGCCTTTACTTCTGCTCTTGAAAGATATTTAGCATGGGCAAATGCAAATAATGATACAAATCCCTTTGAAGAATCATCTAGTTCAAACGCAATCAAAACTATTGATAATAGTTATGATGTATTATTGATTATCGTTATTAGCGGTATGGTTATTTCATTCGCAGTAGTTTCAATCTTATATTTGAAAAAGAAACACCAAAAATAATAATTAACAATTAACAAAGAGGTTGGATTATTATCCAATCTCTTTTTATTACATTTATATAAAATCTATATAATTAAACTAGTTCTATTCTTATTTAAAAAAAATTTTTTAAATGCTGAATATGATAATGATTATTACGACCTAATAATGTATAATATTTACATGAGTAAAAAGGCCGAAAGAATTATAAAAGATGTTAATGCAACGATGGCATTAGAAGGAATGCCATTAAGCGATTTTGATATTGAATTAATATCTAAAGTGGTCGATGGTGAAATTACTAGAGAAGAAGCTATTAGACTCTTTAATGTTAACTTAGGAATCGATGGATAAATACAAATATTCTTATTTAGACGAAAAAGGCATCTACTGTTATAAAAACAGTGATGTTTTAATTAATAAACTAAACATTCAAGATGAAGAAACATTTTATAAAGTTGAACGTCTATACAGCGGACTTAGACAATCTGAATTATTGAATAAGCCAATAGACGGTGATCTAGATTTTAAACATCTAAAAGCGATTCATTTTTATTTATTTCAAGACTTGTTTTATTGGGCTGGCAAAATTAGGACTGTTGCTATTGCAAAAGGTAATTTGTTTTGCCTTCCACAATACATTGAAACTTATGCTCAAGACATCTTTGATAATTTGAGGAAGAATAATTATTTACAAGAATTATCTAAAGACGATTTTATCAACAGTGTTACTAATTTGTTAGCGGATATAAACGCTCTACATCCTTTTAGAGAAGGTAATGGAAGAACCCAAAGAGAATTCATTAGATATATTGGGCTTAAAAATGGATATGGATTTGATTGGTCTAAGGTTGGTGTTGAAGAAAATATTGTTGCTAGTTATGAAAGTGCAAACGGGAATAATGAAAAACTTAGAATGATTATTTCTAAAATCATTTATCGGTTATAGTTACAAAGACAAAAAAGAACAAAGAGGTTGGATTATCCAATCTCTTTTTATTACATTTATATAAAATCATTTATAATGAAATAGATTATGGAAATAGCTAAATCTAAACCTAGTCGTAATAGTGCTTTTGAGATATTAAGAATTATCGCAATTATCTTTATTATTGCCCATCATTTCTCAGTCCATGGAGCCTTTGATTTTTCTGAATTAGGTAATTCTTTTTTAATTACCTTTAATAGAACTTGGACAGATCTATTATTACAACTAGGAAAAGTAGGGGTTAATCTATTTGTTTTAATCTCTGGCTATTTCTTAATTGATAATAATAAATTTAAATCCAAAAAGATTATTAGCATCATTCTTATGATGTTTATATTCTCTATTACCTTAGGATTAATATTCTTCTTTGTAGAGAAGAAAGAATTCTCTATTTCTTTACTCCACTCGATGATATTCCCGTTTGGGGATAATCTTTGGTGGTTTATGACTTCTTATTTAGTGTTATATATCTTATCTCCACTTATTAATCGCGGGATTAAAGCGATGAATAAGAAGATGCATTTAATATTAATTATTATTTTATTAATAATATGGTCATTACTTCCGACATTCTTATATGAGAATTATGGATATTCCATCTTTGGATGGTTTATCACTTTATATCTTATTGCTTCATATATTAAGTTATATGACATTAATTTAAAGATGAAACCATGGTTAGGAATTATTCTTTCAGTGGGTATATTCCTCATATGGTTTGCGATAAGAAATGTCTTACATGCTTATATTAATCCTGATAAGGATATCTTAAGACGTATCATCGGATGGTTTGCTTTAGATGATATGAATAACTTCGTTCAGATTATATCTGTGATTACCTTCTTCTTATCCTTTAAAGGAATAAAGATGAAAGAAATTAAACCTATCAACTATATCGCTTCATTTACTTTAGGAATATATTTATTCCATGATCATATTGATATGAGAAAGTTCTTATGGATTACTTTATTTAAGAATGCCTCTTTTGCCGCTTCTCCATTATTAATTCTTTATTCTATAGGAATAATCCTATTAGTCTTCCTTATGGGCTTAGCGGTGGCAATTATATATAAATATTCCATTGGATTATTAATTGATAAGTTCTTATCTTGGTTAGATAAAAAATGTCTATATAAAATAGACAATTCATTTAATGAACCACCAATAGAAGAGAAAGAATAATTAAATATTATTTAATATATCAATAATACATTGTCTTATTTGAGAATAGACAAGTTCATATCTACCTGTATACCAAGGATCCTCTATTTCATGAATACTAGGGGTATATTTATATATGGGATATATCTTATTAGAATGTGGGAACATTCTTAATAAAGAATACATATTCTCATTATCCATATAGAATATATAATCCGCTTCTTCATAATCTTTATAATCAATCCTTTTTGCGTAATGTCGATTAAAAGGAATGTTATGAGATAAGAGCACTCTTTTCATCGGAGGATAGATATCATTATTTATTTCTTCATATGATGTTGCACGTGACACTACATCATATTCATTAGTTAATGATTTCATAATATATTCTGCGGCTACAGAGCGGCAGATATTACCGTGACAAACGAATATTATCTTTTTCATATCTCTCTCATTTTAAATAACTTGAAATGTTTAAGAAAAAGAAAATTGTCTTTTGAAGCTTATAAAATAATATTTATAATTATTTTTGTAGAGAGAATTAATAATGAAAAAAATACAATGCACACAATGTGGTGGCGAAGATTTATATCAAGAAGGTAACTTCATGATTTGTCGATATTGCGGAACTCGTTTTTCACTTGAAAAAAGTGATAGGGCAGCAGATACTGCAATTTCGGTAAATTCAGATGTCGAAGAATTGTTAGAAAAATGTAAAAGAGATCCAAAAAATGCCCGCAAATACGCAAATCTTATTTTGGATATTGACCCAGATAATACTGATGCTTTGAAATATTTATAATATGAAGAAGGTCTAACTATGAAAGTTAAAGAATTATGTAAACAAAATGGATTTAATATAGAAAGATTTGAATCCTTTTTAAAGAATAATAACATTCCGTTCGGATATGGTTTTATGACATTAACTGTTAACGACGAAGATGCGCCTGCTATTGTTGAAAAATATAAAGAGCATATTGCAAAGTCGAAGGAAGAAAAAGATGCCAAACTAGCCGCTGAAGCGGAAGCGAAAAGGCTTGCTGAAGAAGAGGCAAAGAGAAAAAAGAAAGCATTATCAGAAATGCTTATTACATCGGGCTTTAATTTCGATGGATACACAATTAAAAAGTATTCAGGATATATTTCTGGCGATGATTGTGTTACTATTCCCAGAAACTCTTTTTGGGGCGACAAGAAAAAACTTGATGAAGAATTATGTCCGGCATTAGTAAAAATTAGAAGACAAGCTATTAAAGAGTTGAAAGAAGCGGCATATGCACTAGGTTGCAATGCTGTTATCGGTGTAGATTTTGACTATTTAACAATGGACCCTCAACACGCTAATGGTTGGAATAGACAAATAACAGAATATGAGCCATATGTCATATGCGTCACCGCCAATGGCAATGCTGTTATTATTGAAAAAGATGAATAACAAATAACTTGCGGCATTTGTTTATTTATTATTTAATAATATCACTGCACCTATGGCGGAACTGGCAGACGCGCTAGACTTAGGATCTAGTGAGGAAACTCGTACAGGTTCGATTCCTGCTAGGTGCACCAAAAATGTTGAAAATGTCCCCATTTTTTGGACTAATTTGTTGAAGAATTGGTACCATAAAGAAAGGGGATTTTTATTATGAATAGACGACCGAGTGAGTGGCTAAGATGGGTCAAATTTTACGTCAATAATTCTATGGACAGGTAGTGGGTTTATAGACAAAAGTCTAAAAACGGGGTCAACATCATATTGAAACTACCCCCATTTATCAGGCCAAATAAGTGGTGTGCTTTTTTATTAGAAGTTAAAACAAAAACTTCACATTATATGGAGTTAATTTGATTTATTTGTAAATATGCTTAAGATATAAATTAATTAGATTTTATCTAATATTACGTAAGGAGACATCTTATGATTACAACACTATTTGACTATGTGAAATTTGGGTTGGAAGTCTTCCTTTCAGTCTTTGCTTTTTATAATCAAATCAGCGGATTATGGCAAAATGTTATCGCTATAGCTTTAGGTGTATCTCCAATAGCTCTAAGTATTATTATTGGCCTAATCAAATTTTTAAAATTTGTCTTTGATAAATAAGATATAAAATGGTTTTTAAGTATCTGATAATTAAATATACCTTAGGTATATTTTCTTTTTAAATCAATAAAATTTGCCAGTATTAAAAGGGTCTTTTACTTTATTTATTAGTTTTAGATATATATAATCTAACTACGATAAATATGAAAACAAGTCAAAAGATATATTTGCCATTTAAAAGACTAATCGGATTATTCGGATCTATTGTCGGAATAATCGTTTGTTTTATTTTTTTATGGTGGTGGATTATCCCTGTTAACGCAATAGTTACAAGAGGCCATCCTTTTTTTGTTCAAGAAAGATATGGCAAGAATCAAAAGGTTTTTAAGATGATTAAATTTAGATCTATGAAGTTAAGTGCGAATCCCAATCTTGCTCCTAGTGATATGGATAAAGAAACACAAAAAAGCATGGATACTAAATTTGGAGTGTTTTTAAGAAAGACATCAATTGATGAAACGCCTCAACTTTTGAATATTTTTATTGGTCAAATGGCATTTATTGGTCCAAGACCAGGTAGTGCACACAATGAAGAGTTCTTAAGAGAGTGCAGATTAAAATACACCCCTAATGCCTATGATGTTAAACCAGGTATTAGTGGTTATGCTCAAATAAAGATGAAAAGAGAACATGACCCAGAATTTAAAGCTGAATGGGATCATAGATATGTTGAAAGAATGTCGTTTTGGTTTGATGTCGGTATTTTTGGATACACATTCTTAAAAATACTTGGCGCAGTTAAAGGAAGATAAAATGAATAAGACAATTCATTATTGCTGGTTTGGACATAATAAAAAAAGTCGCAAAATTTTGAAATGTATTTCTAGTTGGGAAAAGTTTTTTCCGGATTGGGAAATTAAAGAATGGAATGAGGATAATTTTGACATTAATTGTTGTAATTATGTGAAGACGGCTTATGAACTAAAAAAATGGGCATTTGTTTCTGATTATTGTAGATTTTTTGTTTTGCATGCTTATGGCGGGTTATATTTTGATGTTGATGTCGAGGTTATAAAACCATTTCCATCTAATATTTTTGATTCTCCATTTCTTGGGTTAGAAACAGGAAAAGAAGTTTCGATAGCTCCAGGTTTGGCTTTTTTTACACATGCTGGAGATCGTTTTTGCTGTAATATGCTTAGACAATATGAAAAAGAAGCTTTTGTAAAAGATGGTTTTACCTTTAAAACAATTTGTCAAAGATCTGTTGAATACTTTGCTTCCAAAGGATTTAAAACAATCGATAAGTTTCAATCGATTGATGGTTATAACATTTATCCATCTGAATACTTCTGTCCTTTAAATAACTATACTAGAAAGACCCATTTCACCAACAACACACTAGCAATTCATCTTTATTTGGGTTCCTGGTTGTCTAAAAAAGAGCGACTTTCTATATCTTTAAATAGATTTTTAAGAAAGATAGGGTTGAAGTGAAGTATGAATAAAGAAAAGCCATTATATGATATTCCAATACTCCTAGTTTTTTTTAATCGCTATGAGACCTTTAGCAAGGTATTTGAATCCATTCAGAGAATTAAACCAACAAGATTGTTTTTGTACCAAGATGGTCCAAGAGATGAACGAGATGTAATTGGCATTCAAAAATGCAGAGATTTGATTAAACAAATTGATTGGGAATGTGATATACAAACTTTTTTCCAAAAAGAGAATATTGGATGTGATCCGTCTGGATTTATAGCTCAAAATTGGTTTTTTGCTAACGTGGAATATGGGATTGTTTTGGAGGATGATTGCGTTCCAAACAACTCCTTTTTCCTTTATTGCAAAGAAGTGTTGTTAAAGTATAAGGATGATGACCGAATAGCTTTGGTTTCTGGCTTTAATTTGCTCGACAAATTCAGCGACCAACAAAATCCCGGTTCTTATTTCTTTACTTCTCATGGAGGTATTTGGGGATGGGCAAGCTGGTCTAGATTTTACAAGCTTTGTGATCCAACATACTCTTGGCTTCAAGACAAAAAAGCAATTAAAAAAATTAAGAAGAACTTCAGTAGTAGAATAGAAGCGGATCAATTTGTAAAATTGGCTAAAGAAAGGAAAAAAGAAGATAAACCATATTTTGAGACCATCATTTATGCAGCCGCTCGTTACCATGGGATGTTAGAAACCGTTCCGTGCATGAATCTCATATCAAATATAGGCTTTGGCCCATCAGGAACACATTCAAATTTAAACTTCAAAAAAATACCACCAAAAACACGTTCTCTTTTCAATAAAAAAACCTATGAAATCGAATCGCCGATTGTTCATCCCACAAATTTTAGTAGAAATAAAGTTTATGAGAAAAAAATTGAACCTAAATGGTATGATTCGTTTGTAAGATTGTTTTATAAAATTTTTGGTTAAATTATGGACAAGACTTTGACTGAAAAACATAGTTTAAAAAACATTAAAAAAGGAACAATTTTTGGTTATATTTCGTTAGCTTTAAATATAGCCAGCGGTTTCTTATTTGTACCACTGATTTTGCAACAGTTGGGAAATCAGTATGGTTTGTTTTCTCTTGCCACATCGATCATTAATCTATTTCTTGTTGATTTTGGTTTATCTTCTACAGCCAATATCTTTTTAACGAGAAAAAGAATTGAGGGAGATACCGATGGTTTAAAAGATATTATTGGTATTTTTTATAAACTTTACATTATTTTAGACTTATTTTTCTTGGCGTTTTTTGTTGGTTATTATTTTTTGATTGGTAACATTTATCGCGGATTAACTCCGGCAGAAATTAATGACTTTAGAATTGTTTTTATTATTTGCATTGGTTATAGTTTAATTTCTTTGCCGGCAACGACTCTTGATGGAATAATCTCGGCACATGAAGAATTTGGTTTTCTTAAAATAGCTGATTTGGTGCAAAAGATAGTTTATATCATTCTAATGATATTTGTTCTTTATTTTAGGCTAGGTTTATTCATATTTGTTTTAGCACATGCCGTTTCTACGATAGCTGCAATATTGCTTAAATATTTGTATGTGAGATTTAAATTGAATTTAAAGGCCAATCTTAAAGTTAAATTTACAAAAACCATAATAAAACCAATATTATTTTTCTCGATTTGGACCGCCATTATATCTATTTTGGCTAGATTTCCATACAATCTATCACCTAATATTTTGGGCGTTGTTAGTGACAGTGACAATGTTACCATTTTTGGTATTGCATCAACAATTGAGGGCTATGCTTATCTTGTCAGTGCAGTCATTGCCGGTTTCTTTCTTCCTAAGGTAGCTAGAATATTAAAACAAACTGATAAATCAACTCATCACGAATTGGAAAAGCTTGCTAAGATAGTGGGGTATATACAACTTTTCATAATTGGATTATTGCTTGCTGGATTTGTTGCTTGTGGCAAACAATTTATAGCTCTTTGGATTGGAGATTTTGAAAAATATAAAATGGTTTATTATGGAACCATTCTTATTCTTTTTGCTCTATTCTTGATAATCCCACTAACAATTTACGATAACGCTTTATATTTAAAGGGATGTGTTAAGCAAATTGCCATTATTGATTTAATATCAATTACTATTTTTGTGGCGCTCTGCTTTTTCCTATCCCATTACCTCGGGGCTTTTGGTGCCTGTTTATCTATTTTAATTTCCAAAACAGTAAACCTTATTGGAAGAATGATTTTATATAGAAAATTCTTAAGTGTTAATGTCTTATCATTTATTTTCTCAACATATTTAAGATTTGTGTTACCTGTTATTTTAACTTCTTCTCTTGTCTTTGTTTTTAACAATAATTTAGTTTCATGGAAAAACTTGATTGTATCTATTATTTGTTGCATTGAAATTTATATCACTTTAGCTTTCTTGTTTATAGATAAAGAGATTTTGACTTCACTTAAAAACACGTTGTTTAAGAGGAGTGCTTAGCATGAAAAAGAATATTATTATTTCTAATTTTTGTTTCATGAATGGATGGGATTCCGGCAATCTTAAAACCACTAATAATTACGAGATTTATTTAAAAAATGCTTTTGTATGTTTGAAAAGCGCTAAAAATAATAACCCCAATACAAGATGTATTTTATTTGTAAACAAACAACCAGAGGAGAAATATTCAAAGCTGTTTCAAAATAACGACATTGAAATTATGGAATTACCATTTTCTTATTTTGTCTTTGATAAGAATTATAAGTGGGCATTAGCCTATTATAAGTTGAATGTACTTCAGTTTTTAAGTGAGGGGTTTGTTCCTTTTGATAATTTGATTATGCTGGATAACGATGTGTACATTAAAAGTTCCCTTGATCAAGTATTCCAAGATTGTGAAAAAAGAATATTGCTATACGATATAGGAAGGCGTTTAAATTCTCCTGAATATGAAGCTTTTTATAATGATTTAAAAGCCTTTTATAGTAGTGATGCTTTTCCAATTATTCTTTATGGTGGTGAATTTATAGCCACAAATAAATCAAACCTTATTGAAATGATGTCGTGTCTTAAAGAACTATATAAAACAATTAAAGAAAACAATATTTCAATTCAATCTGGCGATGAGTTTTTAATCAGCCTTTTTGCTGAGCACCGAAGAGATCTTATTATGAATTCAGCCAATTATATTGGTAGATATTGGACGGGTATGTATAGAATACATTCCGAAAACTCAGGATATGATTATGTCAAAATTCTCCATTGTCCTTCCGAAAAATCGTTTGGTTTCTTAAAAATCTTTAAACATCTTTCAAAAAATAAAATAATCACCAATAAACAAGCATATCGCATGCTCCACCTTTATCATGGGCATATTCATTTGCCAACCATATTGTGGTATTTAAAAAATCAAATGAAAAAAACAAAAAAACAAAAAATATCATCTAGTTCCAAATAAAATCATATGGAACAATACCTAAATAATTAGGAAGAATCGAATCATATACAAAGAAAGCATAGAAAGCCAAGCAAGTAATTGTAAACATAAAAATTTTGAACTTTAAGTTTTTGATTTGTATCAATGTGTTTGGAACAAAAAGAGAACACAACATCAAAAATTGGGTTGCCAATCTTGGTGCAGCATAATTAACTCTTGAGGTTGCTTGAAATAATACCCCAGCCAAAAATAAAACCAAATATTTTTTTGTGTCCAAATCAACTTCAGGCTGATAAACATCTACATCTAGTTGATGACTCTTTTTGAAACAGCGCACCTTCAAAAACTCTATTCCAGTAAAAATCCATGTCGTGATTTTGTTTTTTGTTGATAACAAAACAAATACAAAAAACAACAGGAAGAAAATGAAATAATATTCTCCGACGCCATCCCTATATGTCGGCATGTACATCGTAGAACCGGTTAAATAATATATTGATTGAAACAAAGAAGGCGTGACAATAAAAAACATTACTATAAATGGTGTTATATAAAATAGATAAGACGGTTTAATTTTGATAAAAGATAGTGGCAAACATATCAAAAATGCGTAAGCACTTCTATGGAACAATCCGCCCAAAATAACAAGAGCCGCAAAAAGTAAATATGACCACCATTTTTTCTTTATTAGGAAGATTAATGATAGGAACGCCATTCCTAAAGCAATAGATTGTCTTAGGGCGGAAAAGTTTAATACCATTACTGAAAGGCAACAATATATTAAGGCAGAGAAAGAGCTGTTCCTTGATAGTTTTATAATTGCAAATCCGGTAGTTCCGTAAACAATTGCGTTTGACAAAGCATAAAAAACCAAATAAGGCGCTTTTGTTTTTGCAAATAATTCAATGAAAACTTTGAATCCTATTTCAACCGATGGATATGAACCAGTTGGTTTAAGCCCATTTAATAATTGATTATACCAATCGTAATAAGCAACTGCATCATAGCCAACAGTTATCGCTTTAAAAGTATTTAAAAAGTAAAGTATTACAAAAGGCAGGATTTTTATAGAAATTAGAAGAACTTTGTTGAATTTCTTTTCGGTTCCTATATATTCAACCACAGATAAACCTATTAATGACGCAATTAATAACGAATAAAAAAGCATTAAATTTTTAAATTATAGAAGGCTGCTTCTACAGGGCTTCCCGGATTATCCTTTCTTATGACTATATTAAAAATTGATAGGGCTATGCTAAGGCCTATCCAAATAATAAATAACAAAGTAACAATGTTGAAGTCGAAAAGGTTGATTACGACATTGTTTATTTTTACCAACCCTATTATTCTCAGCAAAAGAAGTATTAGCGAAAAAGAAGCAAAAGAAACAAAGAAGTCGAAACAATTATTGATTTGTTTATTCTTAATTGCGTTTTTCAAAATAGTGAATTTATTGTTATTTCCAATGAAATAATATAGATTAAGACACATCGCAGATGCCAAAAGAATCATACCAATAATGATGAGAAAAACATTGTATCTGTAGTCAATAATAGTTGATTGTTTAATGTTTTGACTTTTTCCTAAGACGAAAGATTTCTCATAGTCATAATAAAATGATTCAAATATTTTGTCTTTTCTATTTAAAGCTTGTATAGCACCTTCTATGCATGCTACATCGGCAAATGTATCTACATCTCCGCCAAACATCATGAACTCGTAAATCATTTTCCTGGTAATAAAAGGCTTATAATTATAGTTTCCCATCACAAAGGTATTTCCTATTGTTGATTTAAAAAAGCCCAATGATTCATCCAAAATGACGCCTTTGATGGTTAGTTTATTGCTTCCACTCGAGATATTTTGATCTAAAATTGATTCAAATTTTCTGTCTAAATTTGGAAAAAGAATATTAGCTAAAGATTCTGTTAAATAAATTTCGCCAACATTTAATTTATAATCATTTTTGTTTTTTACTATATCAAAATTGTAATGATAGTTTTCGAAATCCCACGTTGTGTATAAAAGAAGATCTGCAGATGTTGATTGTTCTTCTGAACTAAAAACATAAGACTTTTCGTCATCGGTGAGTGTTTTGAAAAAAGTGAACATGTTTTCTCGTAAGTTTGATCCGGGTTTATCATCAGCATGCCAATAAAAGTTCGTATACCCTTCGAGATTGTTGCTTTTAACCTCGCCATAATTAAACTTAAGTTTGTTGTTCTCTCTTTGGTGGACCAAAAAAGAAGAGAAGGAAGAATAACTTGTGTTACCAAAAGAAATCAAAGTTACTGATGCCGATAAAAACAAAAAAGTAAAAAGAGCAAATTGAATAATTGCTTTTTTTAAGATCGTTTTTAGTCTCGATTTAGTCATAAAATGATTTTACATTAATTGAATTGAATAGACAAATATATTGTCTTTCAAAAGGCCACTGATTAGATTATAATCTAACATATGAAAGTACTCATTGTTTCTGCTCTTCCTTACAATTTATCATCTTCAACTAGAGCATTTAGAACATATTTTCATTCTTTTGGCAAAGACGATTTGGCTCAAATATATACAAATCCTTGTGCTCCAGATTTTTCTTTTTGCAATAACTTTTATCAAATTACAGACAAAAGAGTTTTTAAAAATCATTTTTCAAGAAGAAAAGATCCAGGCTTGATGCTAGACCCAACTTGCAAGTGTGTTGCCTTTAGAGATAAACAAGTTAGTAAAAACTCAGTTTTGAAAAAAGATATTGGTCTTATCCATTTAATAAGATTATCAATTTGGAAAGAGAAATTCTGGTTTACCCAAAAATTGATCAAATGGGTTAATGATTTTAAACCTGATTGCATTTTTTATCACAACTCTAGCTCGTTGTTCATATCTAAAATAGCTTTTACAATTTCTGATTTTTTTAATTTACCATTAGTTGTTGAAATAAGTGACGATTATTACTTTTCAAAAAGAATCCCGTTATTGTTTGAAACCATTTATAACAAAAAATATAGAAATTTTTTTAGAGCTATGTTGAAAAGAGCCGACGGGTGTTTTTTTATTAGTGAAAAAATGAAACAAAAATATGCTTTATTTAATATTTCAAATTCTGATTGTATCCATATTTCCGGAGAAAGATGCGTTGATTCAAATCCCAACATAATCAAAACTGGCACTTTCTGCTATTTTGGAAACACAGGTCTCAATAGAAGTAAAACATTAATTAAGCTTGCTAAAAAACTGTCATCTATTAATGAAAATGTATCTATAGATATCTACTCCCCAGTAAACGGAAATGGTGGCTTCAAGAACAAAAAACAATATAAAGGCATTAAACAATGTGGCTTTCTTGAATACGAAATGTTGATTTCTAAAATTCAAGAATATGAATACATTGTTATAGCCGAACCTTTGGATTGCAAATATGCTAAATACATAAGTTTATCTTTATCAACAAAAATCGCGGACACAATGTGCCTTGGTAAGAAAATTATTTGCGTTGGGAATGATTTGTCCGGCACTGTTGAATATATAAGAGATAATAAATGTGGTATGGTTATTTCAACCGCCAAAGAGATCAATAATTTATCTTTAAAACAGATTAATGATTTTGATTGGAGCGATGCTGTTCAAAATTGTCGAAGAATGTTCGAGAAAGATTTTTCTTTTGATAAGAATAGTAATAAATCTTTAGAAATTCTTGAAAAAGCTATTCAGAATCGTGGTGTTCAAAATGGATGATGTTCAAATCTCTGTAATAGTAGCATTGTATAATACAATCCAATACCTTCCATCTTTTTTTGATTGCTTATTAAAACAAACATTTAAAAAATTCGAAGTAATTATTGTTGATGACTTATCTACTGACGGGTCTTATGAAAGCGCAGTTTCCTTTGCAAAAGAGCACCCTGAAATGGCAATTAAAATAATAAAAGGTACAGAAAAAATGTTGCCAGATTTAGCTCGAAAAATAGCTTTTAAATATTGTGTTGGTAAATATGTAATTTATTTAGATTCGGACGATGAATTTTCTGAAGATTATTTAGAATCTCTATATCAAATTGCTGATTTGAATGATTTGGATTTTGCGGTTTCTTCGTGTCAAAGAATCAACGAAAAAGGAATTAAAAAGAATAGAAAAAGGTATCTATCATCTAAGACAATACCTCTTTTAACAGATAAGCTAAAAAAGATTCTAATTCGCGGAAGATATGGTGGCTGGAATAGAATGGCAAAGCGCTCTTTCTTGCTTGAACATTCTTATGATTATTTGTCTGCAGAATTACCATTATTCATTCTACAATTTGATACCAGTGCTAAAGTAGGATACACAAGAAAAGGTTGTTATTTCTATAGAACTAGAGGGGGCAGCATTTCAACTACAAAAGTTCCTCAAAGAATAGCTAATTATAATTTGTTGGAACCAATACAGTGGTATAAACAAATAAATATTTCTGATTGTAATAAAAAAGTCCTAGGCATCTATTTATTTAGAATGATTTTGCCATACATTTATTACAAAAAATTTTTTGTTGATTCGTATGATTTTAAGAAAGATATAAAATTTGTTAAAAAAGAATGCAATTATTCTTTTGGTATGGCTCTAAAAATGTGGTGGATAATGGAAGGAAGGGACAAATTAATGCTTTTGGCATTTATGTTCCACATGCATTTTTTGGCATTTTGGTTTATTAAAAGGTTTAGATCATAATGAAAATTTGTTACGTCAATTGTTCTACAGCAGGATCTACTGGTTCGCTGGTGATGAAACTTTCAATGCAATCTCAAAAAAAGCCTTCTTTTATAGTTGGTGATAAAACTAATCACCTTAAAGGAGAAACCTTATACATTAGTTTTACTAAATCACGCTATATTTTTCATAGAATTGGGACTTTTTTATTCGGAAACGATGGCTTAATCAAAGGACTCATTTCAATTCGAATTAGGCATTTTCTTAAAAAAAACAAACCAGATTTGATACATATTCACAATGTTCATAGGTCTTTTACTAATGTTGAGGCCATACTAGAATATGCCTTTAAGAGTGGTACAAAGGTTGTTTGGACTTTGCATGATGAATGGATTTTGACTGGAAGGTGTGCTTCATTTCAAAACTGCGAAAAATGGAAAAACGGTTGTGGCAATTGCAAAAACAAAGAGTTTTATCCAAAATCATTGTTTGATTGTTCAAAAAAGTATTGGAAGAAGAAACACTTGTTAATAAACAAATATTCAAGCATTATCACATTTGTTTCGCCATCCCAATGGCTTATGAATTTGGTGCATTCTGAATATCCAAATATTCCTATTTATTTAATTAGAAATGGTGTTGACCAATCTATTTTTAAGCCAAGTCCTAAGCTCAATGATCTTCTTCAATTATCCTTTAATAAAACTATTATTGGGTGTGTTATGAATAACCTTTCTAAAGAGAAAGGCTTTGATGATCTTTTAAAAATTTCAAAGTTATTAGACGAAAAAAAATACTGTATCTTTGTGTTGGGCTCTCAATTTAAAGACGAAATCACAAAGATTAATAATTCTTTATTTGCAATAAGAAAAAACAATTCAAAAGAATATATATCGTCTTTCTATTCAACTATTAACTTCTTTCTTGACCTGACAAAGGGTGATAATTATCCAACCACTCACCTGGAATGTCTATCGTGTGGTACGCCTATTCTTACATATAATGTCGGCGGAGCCGGTGAAATGATTATCGAAGGGAACAACGGCTTTGTTGTTAAAAAAGATGACATTAATGAATGCATTGAATATATTCAAAAGATGAGTGATGTGAGTTTTGTAAAAGAGAACATTATTAAAGCAGCAAATTGCCATGACATCAAAATATGTATCGAGCAATACAACTCACTGTATAATAAATTAATTTAAATTAATTTTTTAAAATAGATATTTAGTGCCAATTTGGCACTTTTTATATATGATATGGATATAACATTAAAAGATATACGTATTCATAAAGGTTTAACACAAATAGAAGCATCAAGAATATGCAATATGGGTATTTTGTATTTCTTTCTTAGAAGAATTATGGCTTCAGTCATCTCAAAAACATCGATAACTCCCTTGTCACATAATTCTTCTAAGATATAAAGATAGATGTTATATTCGTACGGAAGTTGCTTATCTAAGATAACCTTATTCTTATTATGCATAGTGATGCCTGTTCCTTATATGTCTATAGATCAATCATAAAGTTAAAAAATACAAATAAAATAAGTATAATTAAATCATTAAAATAATTTGGAGGTATTTAATGAAGTTTGTAATTGTTGGAAATGGTTTTGATTTACATTGTGGATTGAAAAGTAGTTTTAAGGGTTTCTTCTTTCAAAAAATATTGAACAAGAAGACCCATTTGTTTTTAAACATCTATGATTAATGGAACAATAACAGTCGATGACGTTAAGAATGCCTATCGCAAATTTAAGCACTATGTTTATTATTCTCCAAACTTGCATTATTTAAAGAAAAGAATTGCGGAGTTTGAAGAAGATGAATGTGCGATGGATACATCATTTAATAATATTTGCAACGGCTTGACAAAAGGTTTTAACTCCTATTTTGATGAATTGCTTCCGAAAATTTCTTTTAAAGTTTTTCCAAAAACGATTTTGAATTCTAATGAAAGCAAAGATGAGTCTGTAAAATATAGAACCATTTTAGATAATAACGAAACAAATGATAGTGTAATTATTGGTAAAATTAATTTCTTTATTGACATGCCTATAGAATTGTTTGTCGTTGATACTTTGTGGTCTTGTTTTGTGGCGTCGGCACATTGTTCTAAAAAATCACTTAAATATTGCAACGGCAACGTTATTCATGAAGACCTGCTATCTTTAGATAGAAGAAAGAATTTAAAAGGTAGAATTCACTTTAAATCGTTGCCTTTTTATAAAAAATATTACGAACAATACGTATCATGGAAAAACGATGCCATTGAACACATTGAAACAAGATACAATCGTAAAAAGAATAGTGCCTTGCTCGCTTTAGATTTTTCCAATTTCTTTTATTCTGTTTCTTTGGACTTTGATAAGTTGAAAAAAGAATTAATTGAAGACGACCAAGATTATATAAATTATCTATACTTACACATAATTGCTAAAAGAATATATGAGAGATATACGCAAGTTTTGAAACCGTATTTCAGTGCTATTCACGAAAAACAGATAATAATTCCAATCGGTTTAGTTAGTTCTGGCTTATTGGCAAATATGTACTTCGAAAAATATGATAACCAATTAAAAGAACTGGATTGCGTTGTCTATTATAAGAGATATGTCGATGACATGCTCTTTGTTTTGGACATAGATAAGTTACCAATAGAGTATTCACAAGACAGCCCACCTAACAAAATGCTAATCAAAACAATTCTAACAAAATATTTAAATATTTTTGATATTGAAGCTGACAATCTATTTAGGGTCAAAGGTGAAAAATATTTATCCATCAAAAATGATAAGGTTAAGTTTATTTATGTCGGTAAAGAAGGCACCACAGCGATAATCGAAAAATTAAAAGAGGAGAATTTCAGAGCTAGCGAGCATAATTTATTTCCAACAATCATTTCCGATTTGAACAAATTCTCAGCAAGCATGTACAAAGATTCAGAATCTTTAAAACTTAGGGACGCGAATGAAGTAGTCGTTGATGTCAAGAAAATGACATCTCTAATTCAAAGTGTTTTGTTCTCTTTGATGGGCGGCTTATCTAACGATGTTATTTTGTCTAAAGAGCAACTTGAAAAGTTTAAAAAACAAATTAAAACTATTTTTCCTAATGATATAATCATTTCTTTGAAAAATAGATGGGATAAATTATTGTTCTTTTTTGATGTGTTGTTCAATGGTTCTGATTTTTTTGAAAAGAAAATTAGGAATTCCATTAAGAGCCTCAAAAAACCGCATGGTAAAAAAACATCATGGTTTGCCAGCGGATACAAAGACGAAAAATATCTACTGAATAATATGAAAGATGCTCTTAACGAAACGTTGGATATCGCTCTTTCTAGCAACAGGGCGCTAGTTGGAAAGACATCGGGCAATAAGCTTGCTATGCAAATTCGACATTCAAATATGTTTGACTATACATGTATTTCAATGCCGCTGTTGAATTATTATGATTTTAAAGAAGAAATTAATTTATTTGCTACGAATCAAGAAAAATTATTTAATGTTTCGAGTCGAGGGTGCTCACTTAATAATTTTAAAATACAATACTCCCCTGTTTTCATCCATTTTAGTCAGTTTGAATATATCCAATTATTAATCAACTGCAGTCAAATTAATAATGTTAGTTTTTTATTTAACCTTTTGAATAGATACAAGAAAGAAGTTTTTCCGCTTTTTTCTTCAAGTACATTTGATTGTGTAAAAATTAAAGATATTACCCCAAAAAATACTAAAAATTATAAGTTGGTAGAGATTGAAATGCCACAGATATATAAAAACATGCCAACTGTTGATAGTTATATTGGACTTGCAAATATCAATATGAAAAACCATAAACTCACAAATGATGTTGAAATTGACGGTGAAACTAAGACCATAATGGATTTTTCTCAATATGGATGCTTAGATTTTAAAAAGGATTTAATATATTTGTTAACTCACAATAGGAATCTCAATAAAAGTTCAAGAAAAGATGATGAGACTGAATCCGATCAAAAAGTTAGGCCAGCCAAGTATTTGGTTTTTCCTGAAACTTTTTTAGAAATTGAGTGGCTTCCTCTTTTAGAAAAATATGCTAGAAGAACCATGACTACTGTTGTGACTGGAATTAAATACTTTAAGCAAAAGAAGAGAGTATTTAATTTACAGGCCACAATTATCCCCTTTGTTAAAGACGATTTTTATAGAAATTCAATCGTAGTTTTAAGAGAAAAAAACGATTATGCTCCTTATGAAAAAACTATCATTGATAATTCGGGATATAATTCTTCAAATGCCAAAAAGCCAATATATTATAGGTTTATTTCTCAGGACGCTTCATATTTTACGTCTTTTGTTTGCTATGAATTGACGGATATTTTTGCTAGAGCCCTTCTAAGAGATAGGGTTGATTTTGTTGTTGCTTCAGAGTTTAATTACGACATTAACTACTTTTCCAATATAATTGAATCTACGTCTCGCGAGTTATTTTCATATGTAGCTCAAGTTAATAGTTCGGATGCTGGAGACACTCGTTTAATTGCTCCATATCATAATTACTACAAAACAATTGCCTCTATTTCTGGCGGGGAACGTTCATTTGTGCATGTTGGTAAAATAAACATATCCAATCTACGCAATTATTTGCTTCAATACAAGAGTCTTGATGTTTCACCGTTTGATTATTCATCTTTAAACAAAGATGAAAAAACAAAAATGTTTAAAAAACCTTCTGCTAGAAGCAAATTAACAAAGCATTAATAAATATATTACGACGTGTAAATAGCACATGGCTTGTGTTTCAATTATGATTGATATGTTTTACTGCTTGTGATGTGAACGCTCGCCGGGGTAAAACGATTATTAGATTCATTAATGGTGGTTGTGTGTTTTTTATAATCAATAATTTTATTGTGTGCGCGTAGTAGGTGATGTGCAAACTCTTATAAATATAATAAAGAAAAAGACATAAAAGAATTGCAAGAAATAGGCAAACAAGCTAAAAAAGTTTGTTCTAAGAAATATATAAAGGATATTTTTTAATAAGTTGATATCTAATCTAGCATTGTTTATAAAGAAGGGTGTACAGGAAATGTCCTTACAAAAACTCTATATTTATAGATTGCCAATAAAGTGCGCGATTAACAATTAATAATAAAGAGGCTGCCCATAAAAAGGTATATACTTTTTATAGCAAGATATAAAAAGTATATACCTATGAACTATATTAAAATATAGTTCATCTTACAGCAGTTTTTGCCAACAATCCCTCGGCTATGTAATAAAAGAGTGTTTATATGGCGTTTAAAGCGGAAAAACTTAAAAAAATATCAAATTATTACGCGTTAACTTGCATTTAACTACTAAAATCGATAGTATAGAATCAGAAAATATGAAAAAGAAACTATTTAAAAGAGAAAATTATTTATCTAAGATTAGGCCTTTTTATCATGAAACAGATTTGATTAAGGTTATCACAGGAATTCGTAGATGTGGGAAATCCTCCATTATGGAAATGATTGCCGATGAATTGGTGGAAGGCGGAGTTGATTCTGAAAACATTATTTATATCGATTTAGATAAAAGAGGATATAAAAGCATAAAGACTCCGGATGAGTTGGAATCTCTTATTGATACAATGTCTAAAGGAATCAATGGCGTTAAATATCTATTTGTAGATGAAATACAAAATGTTAAAAACTTTGAAAGAATGATAAATGCTTTTAGAGAAGAAGATGATTATTCAATTTTTATTACTGGAAGCAATTCCTATTTATTAAGCGGTGAATTAATGACGCATCTTACGGGTCGTTACCTAGAATTTGAAGCGTTCACACTAAATTTTGAAGAATATCTTAAAATGAAGGAATTCTATAAAATGCCGATCGATCAAAACCCTTCTATTGAACTTGATAAATATTTATTAGAAGGTGGGTTTCCTAGAACCTTATTTTTACCAGACCTAGCATCTAAAAGATTATATATTCATGAAGTAGTGGATGAAATCTTTAAAAAGGATATTAAAAAAAGAGTCAAGATAAGGAAAACCGCTGTTTTCAATTTGGTTAGAGACTACATCATCAATAATTATGGAGCGACAACCAGCATCAACAATATAGTTAAAGAGTTGAACAAAAATGGAGCCTCTGTTCGCTTTGAAACTGTCTCAAAATATGTTCAACATCTAATGGATGCTAAGATTATTTATGAATGCGATAGATTCGATATGAAATCTAAAAATATGTTTCAAAACGAAAAGAAATATTATTTGGCTGATTTGTCTTTAACAATGTTTACAAATCCTGATAGTAGAATCAATTATGGACCCGCTCTTGAAAACGTTGTTTATCTATACGCTAAGTCCAAGAGATATGAAGTATCCGTTGGGAGAATCGGCAAACTAGAATGTGATTTTATCTTAAAAGACATTAATCTTAACTATTGTTATGTTCAAGTCGCGTACACTATTTTGGATAGCGAAAAAACAGAGAATAGAGAATATGCTCCTTTGGAGAAGATTCAAGATAATTTCCCAAAATTTGTGTTAACAACAGATTTCTTAATTCAAAAAAGAAAAGGAATCATACATGATAATTTGATGTTGTTTATGAAAAACGATAAGATTTTTACTAGATAGTAAAAGGAGATAGTAAAAGGAGAGTGCTAATGAGAAGAAATTTTTCAATGAATATTAATGGCAAAGTCAATAATTATCGATTAACAAAAAATGATTCACTTATGCCTTTATTTGAAGCAATTGCTAATTCTATTTTTTCAATTAACCAAAGAAAAGAGACTGATTCTGATTTCAAAGGAAAAATAGAAATTGAATTATTGAGAGAAAATGTTTTGTTTGATGATTACAAGGATAGTCCAATTGCTCAATTTATTGTTAAAGACAATGGCGTTGGCTTCACCGATGAAAACATGGATTCCTTTATGACCTCAGATTCTCGTCTAAAAGAGAAATATGGTGGAAAAGGAAACGGAAGGTTTTCATGGCTTAAGGTTTTTAATGTTGTTGAAGTTGAAAGCATTTACAAAGATGATAACAAGTTCTATAAGAGATCATTTGCTTTTGGTAAAAGCACAGATATCATAGAGGATTCTATTTCTGAAATTGGTGAAAACGAGTTGATGACCACAATCAAAATGATTGGCATAAATGATGATTTCAAAAAGCATATTCCTACAAGCATCTTAACCATAGTCACAAAAACAATAGAACACTTTGTAGTTTGCTTATTATCTGATAATTGTCCTAATATTTATCTAATCGACGAAGAAAACAATATTTGTATAAACGACAAATTTAGAAATGATTATTTTGGTGATTCCAAGAAGGACACTTTTGTTATAGATAATTATTCTTTTAATATTACTCATTTGAAAATTAAGAGTCCTGAGTTTGGACAAAATAAGTTGTATTATTGTGCAAACGACAGATTGGTTAAGAGCAAAAAAATAGATGAAAACATCACTGATCTTGACGAGGCTATTTTTGCAAAGGAAGGTTTCTGGTATCTAGGCATATTAACGGGTGATTATTTAGATCAAAACGTTGATTATAATAGACAATCTTTTTCAATTGATGAGGATAGTGAATTCGATATATCTATAAATAAAATGACAAGAGAAGCTGTATCCAAAGCCAAAGTGTTTTTGGCTGGTTACTTAGAAAAAGCAAGAGCAGAAAAAATGAAAAGAGTAACTGAATATGCAACCAAACAAGCTCCTGAATATAGATATCTGCTCAATAGAAAGAAAGATGAAATTAGCAAGCTAAAGCCGGGGCTTAGTGATGAAGAACTTGATGACTCACTATTTAAGATTAAAAGAGATTTAGAAAAAGAGGTAAAACAAGACTGCGACGTCGTTCTTCAGAAAATAGAAGATAACGGTTTAGATGATTCTTTTGAACAAGAGCTTATTGAAACAATTAGCAAAGTTTCAGAAATGAACAAATCAGCTCTAACTAATTACATAGCTAAAAGAAAAATTATCATTGATTTTTTTAAGAAAGCACTCAGAAAGAAAGATAATGGAAAATATGAGCTTGAAAAAGTTGTTCATAATTTAATTTTTCCAATGAAAACGACAAGCGAGTCATGTAATTATGAAAATCACAATCTGTGGCTAATTGATGAAAAACTATCATATTCTGTTTATGTTGCATCAGATATTGCACTAGGGAATGACCCAGAAAACAATAGACCCGATATTCTTGTTTGCGATGGCCCTGTTGTTATTTGTGATGACGATGAATCTACATTTTATAATACGATTTCAATTTTCGAAATTAAAAGACCTCAAAGAGATGATTATACAATCGAGGACAACCCTTATACGCAATTGATTAAATATCTTGAAAAAATACAAAAAGGAGATGCTTTAGATAAAAATGGTAGGCCAATAAGAGTTGGCAATAATACGCAATATTTTCTTTATGCTGTTTGTGATATAACTTCTACTCTTAAGAACGTGATTAAAATGCTAGGCTTTACCTATTTTGATAATGAAAAAGGAGCTTTTTTGTTCTCAAAAAATTATAACGCATACATTGAACTAATATCGTTTGACAAAATGCTGAGTGATTCCGAATTGCGTAATAAGGTATTCTTTAAAAAGCTTGGTATCGAATAGTCTTTAATTAACTTGTTTCAAATCCGCTTATATTTAAATAACTATAAAAATGCCGGCCCCTTTTAATTTTCAAACGGGATTGATATAGTCGGTGAATAATGTTCATATTTTTTTGCGTTCATTATTACTTGTTTTTATGCTATTTGGATTTATATAGTCGGGTCAGCTTTCACACCAACCATGTGTTTTGTACCATTATCGGTGTATCTCGCAATTAAAACACTATATAGAATAAAAAGTATATGGGCTTAATACACCTTTAAGTGGGATTGTCACAGTCGGAATAATTTGTAGCGAAAAATAAATAGGGATTACTACAGTACGTTAAAGACACAATTTGACTAAACAGTTTTACCAAATCTATGAAAAGTGTTTAGTAATAGTAAACAATTTGATTGACTTAAGTCATAGTGTTTAGTATTATTTAGATGGGCGACGATAATGAATAATATTATTAAAAGAGAAAAGTATTTAAAACAGATTAGAGAATTCTATGATAGTGACTTAATCAAGGTCATTACAGGAATTAGAAGATCTGGTAAGTCCATTATTCTTCAAGAAATAATGGAAGAGATAAAAAATAAATCAAATAATGTTATTTATTTAAACTTCGAAAAAACAGCGGATATCTCTAAAGCGGGTACCGCTTCTTTACTAGTTCAATATATTCAAGATAATCGCAAAGAAGACAAATGTTATGTTTTTCTTGATGAAGTGCAAGAAGTGGAAGATTGGCAAGTTGCGGTTAAAGATTTAAGAATAGATAATTGTTCTGTTTTTATTACTGGAAGTAATTCTAAACTTTTATCAGGTGAGATAACCAAGTATTTAAGTGGCCGCTTTGTCTCTTTTAGAGTGAGACCATTTGTATATAAAGAAATCCTTGAATATTCAAAGATTACAGGTAAAGTAGTGGATTCTAATAATTATTTGGTTTGGGGCGGTTTTCCTGGAAGACTAGAAGCAGCCACTATTGAAGGTACCATTCAATATTTAAATGATTTAGATTCTACAATTGTTTTAAATGATTTAATCAACAGATATAAGATTAAAAAACAAGCCATTTTCATCAAGATTGTTAATTATATTCTTATTAATAATGCACGTATTTTTTCTATTAGATCAATTCATAAATACATTAAAAATGATTACCCAGAGATTTCTACCGCAACAGTGGCGAAGTATGTTGATTACCTTAAGCAAGCTTATATTATTGATGAAATACCTCAGTATTCCACTAAAGCTAAAAGAGAATTATCTTTCTATGGAAAAATATATAATTCCGATGTTGCTTTGAATTCAATAAGAGTTAACGATGGCCGCTATGACCTTGACCATAATTTAGAGAATATCGTGTATAACGAGTTGATTTATATGGGATATGAATTATCGGTTTATTCTAACAATGGAAAAGAAATTGATTTTAGAGCCACTAAAGATGGAAAAACTTATTTTATCCAAGTGGCTTATAGTGTAGCCGATGCTAAGGCATACGATAGAGAATTTGATGCTTTTAAGAACATGGATAATTCCAATCAAAAAATCCTTATTACTACAGACCCAATTGATTATTCAACGAGTTCCGTCAAACATATTAAGTTTCAAGATTTTTTATTAATAAACGAAATAGATTAGTTATATATCAAAAATAGCAACAATTAGCTGATTGATGTGCTATTATTTAAGCACATTAACAATTGTTATTGTAAGCACTGTATATTCAAAGACTTTAGTAAATGAAACCAAAAATTCACCTTATTAGTTTTTTAGATAATGACATCCAATTATTTAATGATGATTGTATGAATGTTTTTTCCAATATTCCAAATAACTCCATTTCACTTATAGTCACTTCACCGCCATATTGTATGGGAAAAGAATACGAGAATATTACAGATGATATCAATTCATTTATAAATTTAAATAGTAAAGTTATAAAGGAATCTATTCGCGTTTTAAAAAATGGTGGTAGTCTTTGCTGGCAAACCGGTTTCCATGTTAAAAACTCCATATCAATTCCGCTCGATATTATTATTTATAATATTGTTGAAAAGATTAACAGAGAACTCGAAGATAAAGATAAATTAATTCTCCATAATAGAATTGTTTGGACATTTGGACATGGTTTGAATTCAGAAAAGAGATTCAGTGGAAGATACGAAACCATATTATGGTTTACGAAAGGAAATGAGTATTCTTTTGATTTGGATTCGATTAGAATTCCTCAAAAGTATCCAGGAAAAAAATATTCTCGCGGCAAAAAAGCTGGAGAATATAGTGGCAATCCATTAGGAAAGAATCCATCCGATGTTTGGGATATACCGAATGTTAAAGCCAATCATGTTGAGAAAACATCTCATCCGTGCCAATTTCCTGTTGCTATACCACAACGCCTTATAAAAGCACTTACTAAACCTGGTGATTGGGTCATGGATCCGTTTTTAGGTAGTGGAACGACTGCTGTTGCTGCGGTTTTGGAAAAAAGAAGGTTTATCGGTTCAGAAATAAAAAAAGAATATATTGAAATATGTAAAGAAAGAATTGAAAAAGCGATTGACGGTAGCATATTAGTGAGACCTGACGTCCCTGTTTCAGAGCCAGATTTAAAACAAAAAGTTGCACAAAAGCCAAAGGAGTTTAAATGGTGAAAAAATCAAACAAACCAAAGCTGACAAAAGAACAAATTGCCGAGAACAAAAAGAGGAAAGATTTTTCAAATCAAATTGAAAAGATTTTTGTTAATTCTGGATTTGAAAAACTGAATGTCAAAAACTGGCAATTTATGCTAGGCGGCAAAAACAACGAACTTGATCATTGCTTTATTTATGAGAATGTTTTGATTGTTTGTGAAGACACTTTAAAATTTTTAAAAGGCGAAGAAAAGAATAATCCTGGTGGACAAATTAATCGCACCAAGCATAAGTCGGAAAAAGAAGAAACGGCTCGTATTATTTTGGATGATGAAAAGAAAGAATTTTATTCTTTACTATCTCAACATTGTCCTGAAAGTAAGTATTTACCTAAATATGAGTATCAAGAGATAAAGATGTTTTATCTATATTTTGAATATGGAGTAACCAAATATTCAAATGAAGATATAGAAAGATATAGTCATTTATCATTTATTGATAAATCGACTTTTAGCTATTTTTCAATAATGTCTAATAGTATAAAAAGATCGTTTATTTACGAATTATTTAAATATTTTAATTTAAATAGAAATGACGTCGGAAAGCCCAACCCTTTTGGTGGTGGAAACATTCAAAACCTTCAAACCTCAATAATATATCCAAAAACTATTACCGGTTATACTAACGGAGTAAGAATGGTTTCATTTATGATGAGGCCTATTGATCTTATCCAAAATAGTTATGTTTTAAGAAAAGATGGATGGAAACAAGATTTTGATATGTATCAAAGACTCGTGACCGCCAAACGAATAAAAAGCGTAAGAGAATATGTGGCAAATTGCAAAACAGCCTTTTTGAATAATATAATAGTAACTCTTCCAGATTCTGTGGTTTTCTTTAAAAAAGAAGGAGAAGAAACAAAAATGGTTCCACTGGAGAGTATTGTTCAGTTTGATAAAGACATTATTATGCAAATTCCACTAGATTATAATTCGATAGGAATTATTGATGGACAACATCGTGTTTACGCATATTATGAGGATGATTCCGCAAATGAAACAGAACAAAAAATAGCAAAACTTAGGGAGGAATTGAACTTGCTGGTTACTGGTATTATTTACCCAAAAACCGGACCACTAAAAGAACAATTTGCCAGAAGAAGATTTGAAAGTGAAATATTTGTAACAATTAATAAAAATGCTAAGGCGGTTGACGCCGATACACTCATACAAGTTCAAGCAATAATGAATCCAACATCAGGGGAAGCCATTTCTAGAAAGGTTATTGAATTGCTAAATAATAGAGACACATTTAAAAATATGTTTCAACTATCTAAGACTGATGATGCTCCAATTAAGACGGCATCAATTATTCAGTACGCATTATCGAGTCTGCTTGTTGCGAAAAACGCACCCACATCTCTCTACATGTATTGGCTTAAAAAAACTGGGCATAGTGATGATTATGTTCTCGAAAAGGATTGTGATATAAAAGAATATGTTAATTATTGTGCGCTTTCGTTAGAAACATATTTTAAAGCAATTAAAAGCAGGTTCTTAAGTTATTGGAACAAAGAATCGAAACTTCTCAAAGTGATATCTTTGAATGCTTTTATCATTGCCTTTAGAGAAACTTTGTTGCACACAAACGGACCAAGGGATTACACATTTTATTTTAATGCTTTTTCGTCATTTACTTTAGATTTTGGCAAAGATAACAACAATTTCCCGTACGCTGGTGCTCAATACAGCAAGTTTGCCAAAGCATTGCTTATTCCAGAAATTGAAAAGTATAATCGAAAAGTTAGCATTTAGTATTCCTTTAATAAAAAGTTTGATTGTTCAAATGGCGCCATGAAAGAACAAAATAATAAAAAAGTGTTTAGATTCTTTAAAAGATTATTTGACTCCATCATGAATGATTAATGGAAATAACCGCAATTTTCTTTTTGTCATCGTGCCACTATTTGTCTTTCGACTAAAAGGAAGAAAGATAAATAATGGAAAGAAGAAAAAGAAAATAAAAACCATTGAAACGACCATACATATTATGTAATATATAGGTGTCAAAGGAATTCTTCTTTGGCCGAACTGTGAACCTAAATGATGGACCTGACCATCTTTAGTGGGAGTTCTCAACGGGGCTTTAGATGTAATGACCACGCTTCAGGACGCCAAAGAGGCGAGAAGACATCTTACACCCTAGCAATAGGGTTTTCTTTTTACTCAAATGACTAATAGGGAATTACTGGATCAAGCTATCGCCGCATGCGAAAGATTAAAGAATACTGAGTATCACATTACCATAGGTAAAAACAATAACGAGACTCAGATTATTTTATCATTTCCAACAGATAGTTTTCACCACATTATCGGTTTTCATAAGACAAAAGACGTGAACTTTTTGCATAGCGATGATCGTAGCAGAGAAAGAATCTATGAGATAGTCTTAAATAATACAAATAACATTCGCGATGCAATCGCCAGTTCTATTTTTATAGATAAGATGATTCCGCGATTAACCACAATCATTAAGCTTGAAGAACTTCTCGATAACAACAAAGAGACTTATTATTCCAAATCCAATTATTATAGCGATTTTAAAGATATTGACTATGATTTCGTGTTTCACGTTAAAGATGAAGATTTCTTTATGTCTTTTTACTTTATTAAAGAAACCGGAACTTCTGTTCAAGATAAATATGTTATGGTGTCAACATTTGAAAAGGAAGAACCAAGAGGCCATTGTCGTAGGCCACATACATTATTAAAGAAAACAAAGGTTAATAAGGTTGGTGGAACGGCTACAATAATATTTGATTTTAATAACAAATAACAAAATATCTTATTATTTCACGATTTCGCGTTCATTTACTGTTGGAGGCAATAGTGATGAACGTCAAAGAAGAAATCCTTAAACTTAAAAAACAAAATAAAACATATAAAGAAATTGCTGAGGCATTAAATGTTCCTATAGGTACATTTAAATCAACTTGCTACAGGTATAGAGTATATACAAGAGATTTATTAAGGAGAGATTAAGATATCTCTCTTTTTTAGGTATAGGTGGCTCGTGTTTCAATTACTGATGCGAGCCTTTTGTTTTGGTGAGACAACCACTCGCCGAAGCATTGATAACTTCTTATTTCATAATCCTTATGTGATATAAATCCATCAAAAAATAAAAATAATCAAGACTATTGATATTGTTTTCAAAATTTCAAAAACATGTTCAAAATGTTCTTTATATATGATAGATTTTTTATTATGCGAAGCGACCTATTTACTGATATTTATTTTTCAAGAGTATGAACACAATTGGTTCATACTTCGAAGAATATTAATTCATCAAGCATGCCTTGAAGACGATGTCTTCGGCAATACCAGTATTGGTTTTTAATAGTTATATTGTTTTTTGACTATAAATATTCATCGTTTGAAGATTAACCCGCCCTTTATCATATTTTAAAACCCCCAAAATTCCTTTACGATAAGATTCTTTAGAAAAAAGAGTTGTGATATCTTTGCCTGAAATAACACAACTATTTTTATTGTGTTATCGTTCTGTATTTAATCGTTATAAACCAATCAAAATCCGATAAAGTGCAATTCATTCTGTATAGTAGCAAAAAACGTGTGCTAAATTAAATTAGAGAGGTATATTTATATGTTTAATAATTTTCTAGAATTAAAAAAGCAACTAAATGTTTTGCAAGAGTGTTTTAAAAAACCAAATTTCAAATATTCAAATAACGATGATTTCGCCACTGTAAATGCTGAATTTGAAAAAACGAAGGATATTCGAGATAGAATAGTTTACTTGTTTTCTCAAATGGATGATTTAGAAGTTGTTGGAAGTTTTTCTTATATGTTTAATATCACATTAAACGATGAAAGCATTAAAGAGGATTATTTTAAGTATTCATTTTTAAAATATGTTCTTTACGAAATAGCGCTTTATGTTCTTTCTGAAATTGTGGAATGTCATAATTATATTCTTTTTGATAAGTTAATTTCTTTAGTTTGCATCTATGCTGAAACCCCGTCGTATCTAGTAAATTCGAATTTTTACTTTTCAATCGATTTAGACCAAACAGTAGCATGTAATCTAAAATGCTTATCAAATAGTGATGAATTAAAAGTTATTCGCGAATTAGTTTCAAAAAGAATTAATCACGAAATTTGTTCACTCGATGGCTTGATAACCGTAGACCTCATTCTTTCCGAGGGTGCAATTCTACACGATTATGAATATAACGGTTTTCTATCAATTTATGTTCGAGCGGGACAAAAAAGATTGCCCGTTCTCGCATCACTAGTACGCTCTGAAATCAAATCAAAAGAAGGCAATAATTACTACCTTTTTGGTTTTAATGATTATGATTCGTTATTTAATGCAATCTCAAAGGCAAGAAGAACTAATCTGACTTTGACCAGTGGAATCGTAAAATAAATATACTTCTATTAATACAGTCAGAATCTTTTATCATTTGTTGTGATTAATTGCATTAAAATAGATTTTTAATCTTTATGAAAACCGAGTATCAGTTTTATTACGACGAAAGTGGTCATAGTAGAAAGCTTACTGAAAAATCTATAACGGCTGATAACTATGATGACTTTTTTGTGTCGGTTATTGTTGGTATAAATAATAAACAAACAGAATCTTTGAATAAGGACTATTTTTTGTTTGAGGAAAAATACAAATATTATTACGAAATTGATGAATTAAAAAGCACAATATTCAGCGACAAAAAATACAAATACGGTTTTAAGAGTTTCAAACAAATAGATTTGGAAGCAATTAACGATTTCTTTAATTTACTAATTAAATATAATTTGCTAATCTACATTTCTGTTCAAAACAAGATTGAATATTTAATCGATCAGCTTCTAAGAGCTTATGAAAACAATTACCTGGTTGATGCTGACGCTATAAGATACACGGTGACGAAAGCCATTACTGTTTATAGACCAAAAAAGGTATTGTCCTCTATATATCAAGGGGATTCTTTTGCGACAGAATTAAAATCTTTCTTAAATGAAAGAATTGCCACCAATGGTGACTTGAAACTTAAAGAATGGGAAAATCTCGCTTTTGAACAAACTTGTTTTCTAATTGATAAAAACAAAGAATTGTCTTTTGTTGAATGGGATTATACCCATCCTTTTGTTGGCTTTTCTTTATTTTTAAAAGAACACAATATTAAAACTAAAGAGATAATAATTGACAAAGAAGGAAGTGGAAACACTTTAAAAGCCGCAAAGGAATGTGGATTTAAAGAATCTTGTGAAAAGGATTCTAAGGATGAGGTAGGAATTAGAATCGCTGACATGTTGGCGGGCTTAATTAATGGTTTCATAAAATCCATTTTGGTTTCCACTAGCTATATTGGCGAAAAAGAACCGACTAAAAAGTTAATTGATAAAAAATGGTTTGAGTTAAATGATTTGCAATGTAATTGTTATGCAAAAATGCAAACGATAATAATTGAACAAAACGAGAGTTGGTATAAGACTTATTGTTCCTCCTATTCAGATCCTTTTTTGTTCCTTATATGCCTTTTAAACTATGTATCACAGAGCGGAATGGATTATTTAACAAAAAACACAAACATGAATAATGAATACCTCAACACGTATGTCTGTTCTTGTCTTCAAAAACGTTTCGAGTTTATGAGATCAAAACTCAAAGTTGAACCCGCAGATATTAAAGGCGATTATTTTATAAATAAGAGGGGCGCAAGAGAGTATCTTTCAAGCGAGAAAAGAACCACCCTTTTACTGAAAGAAGGGGAAACAAAAAGATTGTTCGTTCTTAGTGCGGGAATATTTCACTTAACCAATACGCCAACAATCACGGTTCAGACGGATGATGGACCAGTAGTGTATGACTTGCCACAAGAATTGTATGATTGGGCGCTTTCCCTAGTAGGATTCGCCAATAGGGGTACAAATCTATTGCCAGAATATGTTGTTTTCACAATGAAAAATGATAAGTACTATGCAAATATAGAATAATTGTATATATGGATGAAACAATTTTTAATAAACTTTCCGAACAGTATAGCCAATTAATTAGCAAATTAATCAACGCTAACTCTATTTACACAAATATTGATGAAACCATTAAGTGGACTTTTGCGTGGGATGAAAACCCCGCTATAACAGGAGCGGTTAGCAGAAAAACAAACGTTATGTCTATAAATGTTGTTTTTGTTGATAAAGCATATAAAGACAACAGGATATTTGATATTGAATATTTCTTGCTCCACGAACTGAGACACATATATCAGCACATTCAAATAGAAAGATATAGTGTGAACAAAAACACAATTGATCCAGTTTTCATTTTAAGATGGATTGAAGAAGGCAAAAACTACATAAAAACTCTCGATGAAAATGGAAACGAGAATCCGAACTATTTTAAGCAAGATTGTGAGTTTGATGCTTATGTGTTTTCATATGCTGTAATGAGTTATAAATATTCTAGAAAATTTAATTCATTATTGTTTATTCCAAATATCTATAAGAATGAGTTAAAGGCAGAGTTTGATGCCGCCGTTAATGATTTTTTAGATTCTTTTAATGCCTAATTACTTTTTTGACAATCTTATGTGAAACAAATTATTCTTTGTCTCTGACGAAAGTTTCACGTTGATTTTGTTGACATATGTGAAACAAAAAATACTATTTAATTGAAAATGTTTCACACAGGAGGCATTTATGGAAATTGCAAAATTATTAGAAGAAAAACATATTATTGAAGTTAGATTAGAACAACTCATTTATGGTTCTATAGAAGTCGGAGAACAAAATAGCAAAAAACTCATTTTTGTTCATTATCGCGAAGATGGGTTCTCCTACAAACGATAAAACAAGCAAGTTTGATAGACTAACGGTTTATTCGTTTTTAAATATTTAATACAAAGAAAATGCAAAAATAAAAGAAACATTAGAGGTATTTTGTAAATATTTGTACCATTTATTGGCAACCCATCTTATGAATTAATGGCTATTATGGGATTATTATAGTCGGTTAATAATCTTCTTCACTTACGTGCTTATTTATATTTCATTTTTTATATTATTTGGATTGATATAGTCGGAACATTTTTTTATAAATGTAGTATGTTTTGTGCATTATCAGTGTATCTCTAAATTAAAGCACTATATTAAAATATAGTATATAGGTTTAACACACCTCTAAATGGGATTGTTTCAGTCAGAATAATTTGTGTCTTCAAATAAATAGGGATTACTACAGTATGTTAAAGACATCAATTTATCATGGCTACTCAATTGGTTTTGAAATGTATTTCGGCAAAATCGAATACAAAATATTGAAATTAATGACAAACTATTATAACGATTAATATCAATCGCGTACTGCTTGAAACAGATTATTATGAAATACCAATTTTGCGAGTTAAAGCAACTTTAGAATTTATGAACAAAGCCCCTCTTCTTGAATTAGCCATTGTTTTTTTTGAAAAACTCTAATTAAATAGCTATAAAAACCATTGTTCTAAAAAAAGAACAAGTAGTTTTCTTCTTGTGCATGCATAATTAAAGTATCATTAGGAGGCACTAAAATGAAAATTCTTTCTTTATTACTTTTGTCATCATCTTTAGCGGTTTTTACGGCGATGCCGAACAGAAGTTCGAAAACAGATTTAAAGGACTTTATTAATGCAAACATTGAAGAATTCAACAAAGCTTCTGTGGCCGAAGATAAAGAGGTCACTGATTTCAAAATGGTTACTCGCGACTATGTGGTTACAAATGAAGGAAAAGAAATCGGGCAGTTATTGGTATTCGACAACAATAAAGGTTATGTTGTTATTTCTAACGAAAACTCAATAATCGATCATAATTACGCAAAGGGTTTAGATAATATCTATTCATATGATGGTCAGAGCCTTGAATATAATGGTTTTGAATACTTGTCTCCGACAGGTTTTGTTGTTCACACTAAAGCGAACAGGCATGTCAGCGGAGGTTCTATCGTAGATGATTTTAATTGGCACGCAAGCACATCGTTCAATTCTAAAGTTAGATATTTGGAACAAGATTTAGATTCTTCATACTCGACATTAACAAATACAACAAACGCTGTATTTCACAACAAAACAACATGGTCAACAACACAAAACGAAAATGACTGTGGCCCCCTTGCTTTGGCAAATTTATTGTGGACATACAAAATTAACAACGTTGTTGATCTTACTATGGGTGCAACTTCATCTAGTAGTTTGGCATACTCATTGCGCAGTTATTTAAATTATGATCCCAATACAGGTGTTGCATTTACTGATATACTTTACGGCGATAATTATTTCTCATCAACTGGGTACTATTTAGATTATACAAATGTTGTCAATGGTATCGCTGATACATTAGCTACAACACCTTTAATTGGTGCTTATTCACATGGTGATGGTCATTTTGCTCTAGTTACTGGCAAAGGGAAATCGGTTTATAAGAAAATACTCGGAATCAATTTTTATACTTACTGGGATATTACAAATACTTGGTCCAGTAGATACAGCTATCAAGACGGTTATTTGAAGTGCAAATATTGGGTTGATAATCAATACATAACTATGGGATTTGTTTTAAAAGATCCTAACGGGAATGTTGTCCCGCTGGTTACAAATTCATAAGGTTTAGTAATCATGAATAGGATATTGAAATATATTTTCTATGGGTTGATTGCTTTTACGTTCATTTTTTGCTTTATTCCACTTTTTAGAATTGATGTAAGACCTACCCCAAATAGCGATCCAATTTACATATATCAGTCACTATTTATTCAAGGATTCCACGGTAAATCGATTAATTATTATTCCTTGCCGTTCCATTATTTTCCGATAGTTGTGATCATTCTTATTGCGATTCCTTATATAAATAGAATAATTGTTTTAACCGATATTCTTTTAGGGTTGTCTATGATTTGTTGCTTTTTGGAAATGTTCTTATTTAACAACGATTTAATGTTTGGATTATTGTTGATTATCGTTGTTATAATTACAGTGATTTATAATATCTCTTATTTTTTAGAAAAAGAGAGTAGAGAACGTGAAAAGTATAATTGTTGAAAATGGAATTTAAAGACAAATTAAGAGTACTCAGAATTGAAAAAAATCTTTCACAGCAGCAACTTGCAGATGATTTGTTTATGTCTCGTAGCATGATTGCTAAATACGAGACTGGTGTAGCCCTGCCAACAATAAAGACCGTGGAAACTTTTGCTGAATATTTTAATGTTGAGATTTCTTCTTTAATGGATTGTCACAATGAAATAGGTATGCCATATAGTTATTTCCGCTTGTTCATGGTTTTCCATAATGTAGTGTACTGGATTGAGATGATAATCTACTTTTCTTTTACTGTATTGTCTTTTTTGCCAATTTTTAATGGTCAAAGCATCATTATTGGCTCAAAAAAGAATCATTCTGTAATGGTTTTGGTAGCCTTGGTTTATTCAGTTTTATGCATTATTGTTTTGTTAATCTGGAAATATGCTTTTAAAACCACCAAACAAAAAATGTTAATCTCAATATTTACTGATTTCAGTTTTTTAGTTGGATCATTTTTAATATTTGTTGCTGCAATCATTGGTGTTGGTGGGACACAAATGTAAAACGCCGAAGCCATTTGATATTCAAATACATCATCAGAATTTATCCCAATAGAAAAACAGAGCAAGAATTAACTAATTTTATTAATTAGTATTATGATAACTCTTGCAGCACAGAGTCGTGTTTTCTTTTATCAACAATCTTCTGATATTTAGAATCGCGCTTAAATAAATAATTAGTGCCAATTTGGCCCTTTTTATATATAATATGGATATGACATTAAAAGATCTACGTATCCATAAAGGTTTAACACAAATAGAAGCATCAAGAATATGCAATATTCCTCTTCGTACTTATAAGAGAATAGAAAGTAGTGTCACATATTTAAATAATCCAAAATATCAATATGCTTTTGAATTATTAGACAAGTATGTAGTTAATAAGAATAACGAATGCTCATTTAATAGTGCATTAGTGATAGGCGCAGGATATGTTGGTTTATCTATATCTGTATTATTATCACAATACTTAGATGTTACTGTTATTGATATCAATAAAGATAAAGTCGATTGTGTTAATAATAGAGAACCATTATTTAAAGACAAAGATATCGAAGATTATTTTAAAAATAAAAGACTAAGATTAACTGCGTCTTTACCCAATAAAGAACTATATAAAGATAAAGATATCATCATTATTGCAATACCCACTGACTTTAATAAAGAAACAGGATTATTAGATACAAGTGGTATCTCTAATTTAGTTAAAGAGATAAGAACAATTAACAAACATTCTTTAATTGTTATTAAATCAACATGCTATGTTGGTTTTACTGATTCTTTAAATGATAAGAATGTTATGTTCTCTCCAGAATTTTTAAGAGAAGGTCATGCATTACATGACAATCTCTATCCATCAAGAATCATTATTGGAGGAGATAAAAATAATAAGAAAGTCAAAGAATACGCTAAGTTAATGCAATCATGTTCATTAAATAGGGCCAAAACGCTTTATATGAGCACAAAAGAAGCGGAAGCGGTTAAATTATTCTCCAATACATATTTAGCGATGAGAGTGGCTTATTTTAATGAATTAGATAGCTTTGCTATGAATCATGACATTGATGCTAAATCAATTGTGGAAGGAGTGTCATTAGATCCACGTATTGGTGATTATTACAATAACCCTTCATTTGGTTATGGTGGTTATTGTTTACCAAAAGATACTGATTCATTAATTACTCAAATGAAATCAATCAGTAATAGTGAACTAATATCGTCAATTAGTCATAGCAATCAAAGTCGAAAAGAAATGATCGCTGGTGACATCATTAATCGATTAAATGGTCATGGTGTTGTGGGTATATATTCTATTCAATCCAAAAAGGATAGTGATAATAAAAGATACGCAGCAATATTAGATATAGTATCTTTACTAAAAGATAGAAATATTAATGTTATATATTATCAACCTCATGAAATGTCATTAGATGATTTTAAAAAACAATCAGATATTATTCTTGTAAATAGATATCATCCATTATTAGAGGATGTAAAAGAAAAGGTCTACACCAGAGACCTATTCTTAAGAGATTAATACTATCCGATTTTTGCCAATTTATCGTATTGATATATAATATATATACTCGAAAGGGATAAACAAAGATGAAAACAAATTTATTAAAAATATTACCAATGAGTGTCTTGTTATTAACAGGATGTTTTAATAAAAGCATTTCTAAAGAACAATTCACAGAAAAATTAAGTGAAGTTAAAACTCATTTATTAGAACAAAATAGTGACATCACAAATGTCCATATGCAAACCGGACTTGGTGTTGCAGTTCACTATGAATATAAAGAAGGAGAATTCTATGATTATTCTTCTTTAGGTATTTTAGGTATCTTAAGTGAACGTAATGCCACTTGGTTAGAAGATGGTAAATATTACCATTATCATTCTTCTGTTGGTCATAGGAATGCCAAAGTGGAAGAAATCACCAAAGAACAATTCGATACCTATATGGCGGAGAATAAAAACACAGTGATTACTAAGCTCATGGAACCAGTTCTTGAAGCGGAAATCTTAAATGGTGAAAAACCAGAACAATATTTAGAAGTTACTAATAAGTATTATGAAATTTCTAAAGGAGTCAAATTAGAATCTAAGGTCAAATATCAAGAACCAGATAAAGATGATTCATCAAAGATGGTGGATGCCACTAAAAATTATGTATTTGAATTCAAGAATAACTTACCAACTAAATATACTTATAAAACTAGTAATGGAAGTAACACCAAATACACATATTCATATGGTAATGCTTCCTTCTCTAAACCAACACCAAGTAGTGATTCTTCACAAGCATAATTCATATCAATAATTAGATTAAGAAACCGATTAAAAAAGGTTTCTTTTTCTTTATTATGATATAATCAAATCGATTATGGCGAACTCTGATGAATTAATTAAACAAGTTGAGCAATACGAACAAGACCAAAAGTCGGGAAAGAAAAAAGGTAAAAAGAGTGTCATTAAGTACATACTTAATATCTCTTTCGTTTTAATTGTTACTGTTATCTCTATTATCCTTTCTACATGGGGTAAATGGAACACCATTTGGAATAACTTATTAAAAGCTGATGTCGTATGGATATTAGCGATTATCGGTGTTATGGCGGGAACAATTATCATTCGTTCTTTCATTCTTTTTTGCTTCGCGCGTCTATACACAAAGAAATATCATTTCCATAACGCCTTAGCTGTCGACCAAGTAGGTGTCTTTTATAACGCAGTGACACCTGGTGCTTCTGGTGGACAAATTATGCAAGCCTATACATATAAAAAACAAGGCTTACATATTTCTAGCGCCGTTAGTGCTTTAGCGATGTATTCCATCGTCTTCCAATTAGTGTTAATCGTCTATGGTATTCTTTCATTCATCATGAAATATGACTTGATCATGACCATCCCTGCGGTCAGTATCAAAATTAATGAAGTAACCATTGAGATTCCCGCTTTAGCGTTAACCATCATTGGCTTCATACTTAATGTATCAGTTATCTTAATTGTTTTACTAATGGCTTATTGGCATGGATTCCATAACTTTATGATGGGACCAGTGATTGCCTTATTACATAAGATTAAAATTGTTAAAAACCCAGATAAACAAAGAGAGAACTTAAGAATTCAAGTGGAGAACTTCAAAATTGAATTTAGAAGATTATTAACTAATATTCCTTTCTTTATTCTCGTTGCAGTATGTTTCTCTATTTATATGACCTTAAAGTTCTCAATTCCATATTTCTGTGGATTAGCCTTGGGTAATGAACATACCGGTATTCAATATTTCTGGGATAGTGTCTTCTTGGGTAACTACCATCAAATGGTCACTGGTTTAATTCCTGTTCCTGGTAGTGCGGGTGTTTCGGAATATTTCTTCACTAAGCTCTTCTATAATGAAACCATTCCAGAAGAAGGATTCTATTTCATTAGAGATATTTCATTTAATGAAAAGGTTCCATATTCTAGTGCTTCTTATTCATTAACTGTCTCCGCGTTATTACTCTGGAGAAGTATTACCTTTATTATTCCAATCACAGTTGCCGGATTAACTACAGCCTTTTATCGTGCCTCACCAAAAGATGAAGTTAGAGCTAGAGGCGATATTCCTAATAGAAATACCTTCGTGGCTTTACAAAACGAAACTTACGTCATGCGTAAAGAAGAAGTTGATAAACTCGTTGAGACCATGACTTTATCAAGAAAAGCTATCCTTAATAAATTAAAGGGTAACAACAAAGATAAAAGAAAAGTCTCTAATGAAAATAAAAAAGCATCAAATAGAAAGATTAATAAACCATCACCACGAAATGTCGATGATGATGAATATAGCACAGTTGATATCTTAGATGAGGATGATTCAATTTAATATGAAGATTGCAATATTCACTGATACATATCCTCCATTCATCAATGGTGTTTCCACATCATGTTTTAATCTTGTCCAAACATTAAAGAATCATGGACATGATGTGGTGGTTGTCGCTCCTAGAGTGGATAACGGTAAATTAGAATATAAAGATGGTATTATTCAAATCCCTGGATTAGAACTCAAGAAGATGTATGGATACCGTTTAACTGGTTTATATAATAAAAAAGTTATCCAAATGTTAAGAGACTTTGGTGTTCAGTTAATCCATAACCAAACCGATATTGGTATTGGTCAATTCGCAAAAATCGCCGCAAGACAATTAAAGGTTCCTCTAGTGTATACATATCATACTGCCTATGAAGACTATACATATTATGTCGTTCATGGATTAATGGATCGTATTGGTAAAAACGCGATGAGAGGATATGCAAAAATAGTGGCGAGAAACTGCACAGAATTTATCACTCCATCTTTAAAGACCAAAGATTATATGAGATCAATTGGTAGTGATATTTATATCAATGTTGTTCCTACCGGAATCGATTTCTCCTTATTTGATAGGAAGAATATTGATTTAAATAAACAAGCCGAGTTTAAAAAAGCTCATGGTATAAGCGAAACCACTAAAGTGTTCTTATTATTAGGTAGAGTCGCTCAAGAAAAGAGCATGGATTATTCTATCCGCGGTTTCTCTATGTATTTAGATAAGCATCCCGAAGATGATGTGAAATTAATAATTGTTGGTGATGGACCACAAAGACAAGAATTAGAATTATTAACTCATGAATTACATATATCCGATAAAGTGGACTTCATCGGTAAAGTACCGGCGAATGAAGTTCCATTCTATTACCATTTAGCGGATATCTATACATCCGCGTCCATTACTGAGACACAAGGTCTCACCTTTATGGAAGCGATGGCTAGTGGGACAATCGTTTTAGCGAGATTTGACTCTAACTTAGCGGACACAATTATCGATGGTCAAACCGGTTTCTTCTTTACAGATGAAGAATCATTCGTGGAAAAAGTGGAAAGAATATTCGCTTTAAGTAAAGAAGGAAGACAAGAAGTGATTAATAATTCTTATAAGATGGTGGATATGTATTCCATCGATAAGTTCTATGACAACATTATGGAGGTCTATAACCGTGCCCTCAAAAAGTTCTGGTAAAGTTATCTCTAAAGTCAAAGTAAATAAAAAGAATGTCGTCATTCATTTTGTGGACCGCACAAAAATAAATTGTGTTCCAGAAGTTATGGCGAGCTTTTATCTATATGAAGGTAAAGAGTTATCAAATAAAGCCATCAAAGAGATTGAAGAGTTCAATGCTTCCGCTTCATTAATGAAATACGCTTTATCTTTGTTAAAGAAAAATCATTATTCCGAATGGAAGATGAGAGAAAAGCTCTATAACAAAGAAGGAAAGAAGAAAGATGTTGACCACGTCATTAAATCTTTAAAAGAAAATGATTTGATCAATGATAAAATGCTCGTTTTAGACACGATTGAATACGGCAACGAAAGAAATATCGGGAAAAACAAAATCATCCAGGAATTAGCCAATAAAGGCGTATTTATGGAAAGTATTAATCAAAATCTGTTTTCTCATTCTTTAGAAAAGAAAAAAGCGATGAATAATTTATCTAAATTAGAGAAAAAATATGACCGATATAATTATGAAAGTAAAAAGCAACATATCTATCATGCATTATTATCATTAGGCTTTGATAATGATATTGCCTTAGAAGTGATGAATAGTGTCAAAGCTCCAAATGATAAAAGTGAAAAAGAGAAGTTATCTAAAGACTTTGATAAGGCTTATATCAAATATAAAAGACAATACGATGGATATGATTTAAAAAATAAAGTAGTGACTTCTTTAAAAAGTAAAGGATATCGATTAAACGATATATTAAAAATGTGGGAGAGTAGTTATGGTGAAAATGATTTCTGAATTTAGCGATGGCGATCGCATCAATGGCCAATTTTTAATATCTAATAGTGCGAAATGTTTAAATAACGCCGGTGCGGCATATATGAATCTTGAACTCAAAGATTCTAGTGGCACGATCAATGCGAAAAAATGGGAAGCTTCTTTAGAAGATGAAACAAATTTAGTCATTGGTAGTGTGATTTATCTAGAAGGTGATGTCTTAAAATATAAAGATTCATTACAAATAAAACTATTATCTTATAGTGTCGTTGATCCGAAAGATGTCGATGTCGCAAAATTTGTCAAAGCCCCTCCAGTTCCTAAAGAAGAACTTATTAAAAGATTTAATCAATATGTCGAAGGCATCAAAAATGAAGATTGCCGTAAAATCTTGGATTATTTAATCAAAAGATTATCTCCAAAATTATTCGATTATCCTGCGGCAGTAAGTGTTCATCACGATTATGCTTCTGGCTTATTGATGCATACCGTCTCTATGGCGGATATTGGTAGTTATCTCGCGGATTATTATGGTGATATTGATAAAGATATGTTAATTACTGGTATCTTACTCCATGATATGGGTAAGACCATCGAATTCGAAGGACCAGTCATCTATAAATATTCCTTAGAAGGAAAATTATTAGGCCATATTTCCATAATGGTCAGTGAAATCAGAAGAGCCGCGGAAGGCTTAAAGATCACAAGTGAAGTCCCATTATTATTAGAGCATATGGTGTTATCACATCATGGTTCAAATGAGTTTGGCTCCCCTATCTTACCATTAACTAAAGAAGCTCTATTATTATCTTTGATCGATAATTTAGATAGTAAGATGGTATTTACCGCGAAAGCTCTTGAAGGTGTTAATCCTGGTGAATTCACGAATAAATTATTCCCGTTAGATAACAGGATGATGTATAAACCTAAACAATAATTATTATTTAATAATAAAAACAAGACCGCTGGGTCTTGTTTCTTTTGTCTTTGATAATTTATAGGTTTTCTTTGATTTGACCAGCGATAGCGGGTAAATTGAGACCTTCGGCGTTATTCTTCATGGTGATTTCAAATCCCTCGCCTTCTTTGTAGCGTGGAATGACATGAACATGGAAATGCATGACACTTTGTCCCGCGGCCGGATAACAGTTAGAAAGAATGTTAACGCCTTCTGCGCCTAAGAGTTTGATATCGACTTGTCCAATTCTTTGAGCGACATCCATAACCTTATGCATAATCTCTTTTGGTGTGGATAAGAAATTCTCATAATGTCTTTTACTAATGACAAGAGCGTGACCTTTAGTGACTTGAGAGATGTCAAGGAAGGCTAAAACGTCATCATCTTCATATAATTTATAGCATGGTATTTCACCATCAACGATTTTACAAAAAATATCTTTTTCGTGCATAATCAATACCTCTTATTTATATATATTATTATATAAAGGAAAAAGGAGGTTGTTTAGACCTCCTTAATGTTTTTTAATAATTACTTATTAATCTTTGAAGAGATCTGGATAGTTCTCTTTAAAGTAATCGTAGACTTTTGAGTCGTGGAAAGTAATTTCAGATTGTTCTAACCAATGCTTTGTGGAAGCTGATTGATAGGTATCGTTATTAGCGATAACACGAGCGACTTCATTGATGATTTCTTCTTTTTCATCAATGCCATAAACTTCGTTTGTATCGACTTTAGCGAGTTTACTACCAGAGATAGCTTCTTCGATTTGAACGATATAATATTTTCCATTTTCATAGAATAAGATATCGTCTTTGATATCAGAACCAGATTGTTTCTTATCAACCTTCAAGAAGAATTTTCCGTTGATTCTGGCAACTAATTTGCCTTCATCTGCTGGTTGTTCTTTAACATAACCTGTGGTTGTGGAATAACGTTCTAATGCATCAAGATCTTCTTTTTTGCCATCGAGGACGTTAGCGACACCGATATTGAACAAACGTGATTTGATGGAATCTGGTAATTCAGATAAACCACCATTTTTGATATACCAACCATCGGTTGTGTAATCGTTTGTTCTAATTTCGTTTTCTTTGATTTCTTTACCGATTTCTTTTGGATAAGTATAACTTCCAGTGAAATCGCTTTCGATGGATGAATCTGTGGTTAAGATGTCACTTGTAATCTTTTCATACTTAGCCATCATATCACCATAGTCTGTACCAACACGGTAATTACTACTTGCACTTAATGGGAAGGCACCGGCATAGTCTGCTTCGATAGCGGCTAATTTAGATCCAACTGTTGTTTCATTATCACTTAATGTGTCGGTAAGAATACCTTTATATAATTTGGAGAAATCATCAAATGTTTTTTCAGTATATAAACCTTTAGAGATAACATTTCTCACTAAGTATTTCATTAAATAGTTAGCGGATTTGTCATTGTTGGAGTTTTCACTAATAGTGATAACATTGACCTTACGGGCATAGCTACGGCCGAGGGTGTTATAAGATTCATCTAATAAGTATTGTTCCACTAATAAGGAACGATAGATGGTTGGGATGATTGAATCTTCAACATATGTGATGGTGACTTTGTTATCACCTTCGTTGAATTCAATTGTGTCGATATCGTGTGATCTACTATCTTGATAGTTTTCTCTGTGGAGATAGATTTTTTGATCAGTTTCGGTACCATAGTTATCAAACACTCTTTCTTCATCGACATCAGCGGTTAAGGCTAATTCATCGTTTTCAGTTGTTTGTGTGGTTTCTGTGCTATATGGGTCTTTAACTTTTTCGAGTTTGCTTCTGAGTTCAGCAAGATATTTGCTTTCATCGAAGTATTTTCTGGAGTTAGAGTATGCGCCACCACTGATGGCATCATAGAATGCTCTAGAAATTCTCTTTTCGATGGTGTTCCATTTTGCTGTAACACGTTCGTATTCTCTTTCTTTAGCATCGGCATCAGTTAAACGATTGCCATCGTTATCTGTTGACCAGTATGCTTTGTGTTCTTCGATAAACTTATCAGCATTTTCGTGTTTACCGGCTTTAAGTTCGGCGGCGATTTGTCTGAGTGTTAAATCTCCTTGGAGATTTGTTGGTTTGCTAACTTCGTTATATCTACCGAAGACAGCGACAGAATATTGATATAAGACTTTGTCTAAAACGGCACTACCTAAGGAACTATCACGATATGCATCTTCGATGATGCTCATGAGGTTGTTATAAATTTCGCCGTTTGATTCAGTGAAGGAAATGACTGGGTCTTTGTGATTTGTTGGTGTTGCTTTAACTTCGCCACCACAAGCGATTAAGCCCATTGTACTAAGAAGCGCAACGGCTAAGATCTTTTTAAAACCTTTATTATTTGACATAGCATTTGCCTCCTTGTTCATAGTTGGACTTATCAACGCCACCCTTGGTAAAACCAATCTTACAGCCTTCTGGTAAAATACGGTTCTTTTCAGTGGCTTTTCTATAACTGTCTTGTGTTAACAATAATTCATAGTATGTTTGCCAAACTTCAAACATACCTTTTTCTTGGTCATGATTGTTCTTGTGTCTTTGGACATCAATGTAATCATCTATAGCGGATAAGAGATCGTTTGTGCTTTCAGAGAAATCTTTTTCTCTATTCTTGGTTAATTCAGCATATAAGCGGTAATCATATGTGCTATCAAAACCTTTAATAGCGCTTCTGACGGCTTCGGCACGTGTATTATATTCGGACTTATTAACAGAGTTAATAAAGTTGACATATGTTTCCATGTCTTGGCCTTTCTTTTCGCCTTCTTTATATGTTGGATAATCAGGTTCGCCTGGGATTGCTGTTGTGTAGTAATCATTTAAACTAACTTCATCAGCAAAGTCATAAGCGGATTTTTCCACGATCATTAAATGGATACCGAATTGGCTACGAACACCAATAATGACGTTATTTTGTTTATCGCATAATACTCTTTCATCTGTTCTAGTAAAGCCAGGAACATTTTCTTTAAAGCCCTCTAATTTTGAGTAATTAATTGGTTCTGGTGTTTGTGGATCGGCATCATATTTCTTATATGTATCAACGCCACCACCAAAATATGTGCTTTCAGTTCTGTCGATATCAGCAGGATCTGTATCGGCGATTGTTTCAGCATTTGCGCTTCTCTTACCATTTGTAATAACAAAGATATTATGGGTGTTGAAATATGTATTCCATAATAAGTTTCTTGGATATACAGCAGCTTTGTTATCTGGCATTGGAATACCAGTTTCCCAGTTGGCTTCGAGTTCAGCGACATCGCCTAATTCAATAAAGGCGGAATAAGGAATTTCCACGATACCTCTATCGGCGAATGCTTGTTTAACTGTCTTGTCATCAGTTGTTTCTTTAGTTTCTTTGCCTAATAAGGTTTGATCAAGTGCTAAACCTTTATCAATAACGTCTTTGCTTGTTTCAGCGTTCTTTTTAATAGCATCATAAGCATAAATACCTAATTGGAATTCATTGACCATACCTAATTTTCCACCGGAAATGGCATTAGCCATAATACCAACATCACCATATGAGCTAGCGGATGAATCTTCGCTCTTCTTTTGAGCGACTTCACCGAATGTCATAACGCCTTGGGCTAATAATTCGACAGTATTGCTTAATAATTTTGCTTGAGCGGAAGAAATGGTACCACGAACATAGTCGCTGCCACCGTCTTCTACTTTTACTAAAATATGGCGTACGTGATATGGGAATCTAGAAGAGGCATCAGTTTTAACTTCTTTGCCATCTTTTGTTACGCCTAAGTATTCAGACTTTAATTCTTCTTCGTGTTCATCATAATACCAATCTTCGATTTGTTCCTTTTCTAAATCGTAGATGTATTTTTGAAGAAGTTCTTCTTCGTCTTTGACACCTTTTTCTTTCAAAACGGCTTGCCATTCTGTTTTATAAGATGTTCCGTTTGTTTCTGCATTTTGTTTTGCGGTTTGTTTAGAACCCTTAACATTGTCTTTTGCTTCATTGACGATTTGATTGTAGTTCTTCTTAACACCTTTTAAAGTATCACTTCCTGTAGGATCCTTTTGGAAGGCATTACGAATGAGAACTTCCATAACTCTATCATAGTATTTTTGACGACCTGTAGCGCTGTTCAAGAAGTCATCATAGATTTCATCTGTGAGGACCGCTAATTCTTTGTCACCATATTTAAATGAAGCAACATTGCTATCATTTTTGGTGACTTTAGAGCCACAAGCTGATAAAGCCATCGCTGCAATGAAACTAGTAACTAATCCGATTGATAGTTTACTTTTTTTCATCGTTAAATTTTCTCCTTCTACTGAAAATATGCCCTAATATTTTAAATATTATGATTTTTTAATGCAACAACTATTTATAGATAATTACAACGTAATAACCCTAAATGTCCTATTTCAAACAAATAAATTATCGTATTAATTGCAATAAATTCACCACATTAGTAGAATAGTTTTCGATTTGAGGTGAATGATATGTCCACACTTGTTATTAAAAACCTACACGCTGAAGTTGATGGCAAAGAAATATTAAGAGGTATTGATTTAACTATTAACGAAGGCGAAACAGTCGCCGTTTTAGGTCCTAACGGTCACGGTAAATCTACTTTATTAAATGTTATTATGGGGCACCCAAAATACATTGTGACTGAAGGCACTATTACACTAGATGGACAAGACATATTATCTTTAACAACTGATCAAAGAGCAAAACTAGGTCTATTTTTGGGTATGCAAAACCCTAGTGAAATACCAGGTGTTATCAATAGCGATTTCTTGCGCGCAGCAGTGAACGCTAAAAGCGAGAAACCAATTTCGACATATCAATTCTATAAAGTCTTAGATAAAGCCACTAAAGAATTAAAGATGCCTTTTGACCTTGCAACAAGATCATTAAACGAAGGCTTTTCTGGTGGTGAAAAGAAGAGAAATGAGATTCTTCAATTAATGCTTTTAGAACCAAAAATCGCCATGCTTGATGAAATTGATTCCGGTCTTGATGTTGATGCTATCCAAGTTGTTGCTGATGTCATCAAGGAAGAACAAGCAAAAGGAATTGGTTTTTTGGTCATTTCTCACTATGCCAGATTATTCGATTTAATCCAACCTACAAGAGCGGTTGTCATCGTGAACGGAAAAGTCGTCATTGATGGTGATCCAAGCTACATCAAAAGAATCGATCAAACCGGCTATGAATTTATTAAAACTGAACTCGGAATTGAGATCAGCAAACCAGATAATAACATGAATACAGTCTCCATTGGTTCATGTGCAGTTAAGGACGCCATAAAATAATGGAAAGATTAGCGTTAACTAAATTAAATAATAAGGAATATATGATTCCAGAGAGAGCGTCTGGTTCTTTTGTCTTTGATTTAGCCACCGCTAACGATGAAGTTTTAATTAGAATCAATAATTCTTCAAATGTCGATCTCTTGCTTTTGAATCTTAAAGACGGAAATAATATCCAATTTGAAGTTGCGGATAATGTTTATCTCAATGTTGCTACTTTAGGCAAAAATGACATCAAAACATTCAAAATTACCGCAAATGTTGGATATAAATCGACTTTTTCGGCTTATTTTGCGGATTTTATTCACGGCAAAGTTAAAAGTGATATCACCATCAACTTGAATAAAGAAGGCGGAACATGTAATTGGCACTTAGCGTCTTTATCAATGAATAAAGACAATAAAGAATTTGATGTCTCTGCCTACCATAACGCTATCAATACATATGCTCAACTTGATAATTATGGTGTTTGTCGAGATGAAGGCAAGCTCACCTTCTCAGGTATTTGCAAAATTATTAATGGTAGTCATGGATCCAAAGCTCACCAAAACGCAAAAATCATGGTCTTTGACGAACTATCTAACGGCGTTGCTAAACCAATCTTAAAAATTGATGAAAATGATATCGAAGCCAGCCATGCTGCAATCGTTGGAAAAATAAATGATGAACACATCTTTTATTTAACCTCTAGAGGCTTAAGTGAAGAAGAAGCCAAAAGAATCATTACATTAGGATATTTAAAACCAATTTTAAAAGGTTTTAGTGATGATAATATGGTTCAAGAAATTGAAAATCTTATCGAAGGGGAAATGTAATATGTACGATGTCTATAAAATACGTAAACAATTTCCAATGTTGAATAATAAAAAGATGCAAGGTCATGATCTTGTTTATTTAGATAATGCTTCGACCACTTTTAAGCCTCAATGCGTTATTGATGCGACAGTTAAGTATTATTCTGATGAAACAGCGAATCACCATAGAGGTGATTATGATCTTTTATATAATATGGATAAAAAGGTCAGAGAAACTAGAGAAACAGTCGCTAAATTCTTTAATTGTGATACCAACGAAGTAGTCTTTACCTCTGGTGATACTATGGCGTTAAATCTCATTGCTTTATCATATGGATTCCAATTCTTAAAGAAAGGTGATGAAATTCTTGTTAGCGAAGCTGAACATGCTTCTGATGCTTTACCTTGGTTTGAAGTCAGCCATTTAACTGGCGCCGTCATTAAGTTCATCCCATTAGATGAAGATGGAGTATTAACAGTGGATAACCTTAAAAAGGTTATAACTAATAAAACAAAAATCATTTCTGTCGCTCAAGTCAGCAATGTATTAGGCAATGTGTGCGATGTTAAGGCATTTGCTAAAGTCGCTCATGAATATGGCGCAGTTATGGTTGTTGATGGCGCACAATCCGCACCACACATGAAAATTGATTTCAAAGATTTAGATATCGATTTCTTAACTATTTCAGGTCATAAGATGTGTGGACCTACTGGCATTGGCTGTTTGATTGGTAAATATGATTTATTACAACAAATGTGGCCATACTTTGTTGGAGGCGGTATGAACGTTACATTCAACAAGAATATTGAGATGATTCCTTTTGAAGCTCCTGAGAAGTTTGAGGCTGGAACACAAAATCTCGCTGGAATCTTAGGTTTAAAAGCGGCGATTGAATTCTTAGATAGTATCGGCATGGATGAAATTCATCAACATGACCGTGAATTATGCGAATACGCCCTTTCTAAGCTCGAAAAGTGCGATGACATTATTATTTATAATAAGAATGCGAAAAACGGCGTTATTACCTTTAATAAGAAAGGTGTCTTCGCTCAAGATGAAGCGACACTTTTAAATAGTAAAGGTATTGCGGTTAGAAGCGGACAACACTGCGCAAAAATGCTCAATGACTTTTTAGGATGTGCGGCCACAGTCCGTATGTCGACTTATTTATATACAACAAAAGAAGACATCGATGCTTTCGTCGATGCTGTTATTAATGGAGGAGATTTCTTAGATGCCTACTTTAACTAGCGATATGATGCGTCAAATCATTATGGATCATTATTCAAATCCATATAACAAGCATCAACCAAACACTGATCAATTTATTAAAGTTCATATGCATTCTGATAACTGCATTGATGATTTAGATATCTTCTTATTAATTGAAGGTAACATAGTTAAAGATGCCTGTTTTGATGGTGTTGCATGTACTATTTCTACTTCTAGCACAGACATTATGTGCGATTTATTAAAAGGCAAAACAATTGATGAGGCAAAAAATATCATCAAACAATATGACAATATGATTCATGAACTCCCATTTGATGAAGAAGTTCTTGATGAAGCGATTGTCTTTATTAATACATCCAAACAAGCGGCAAGAATTAGATGCGCGACTATTGGATGGAATGCTGCGGATAAAATCTTAAAGGACAAATAAGATGGATAAGGATATTAAATTCCAGGAAGATTATAAATACGGTTTTAAAGACGAAGACGTCTCTATTTTAAAAACGGATGTTGGCATTAACGAAGACATCGTTAAAGAGATTTCTCGTTTAAAAAACGAGCCCGAATGGATGCTTGAGTTTAGACTCAAAGCTTTAAAGGCGTTTAAGGCTATGCCTTTACCAAAATTCGGACCAGATTTAAGCTACCTTGATTTTGATTCCTATACATATTTCACTAGACCAAGTAAAAAGGAAGTTCAAAACTGGGATGAAGTTCCAGAAACTATTAAAAATACGTTTAATAGATTAGGTATTCCAGAAGCAGAACAAAAATACCTTTCTGGTGTTTCCACACAATATGAATCAGAAGTCGTTTATCACAATATGTTAAAAGAGATTTCTGATAAAGGTGTTATCTTCCTTTCTACAGATATGGCACTAAAACTATACCCTAATTTATTTAAGAAATACTTCGGTACAGTTGTCCCTATCGCTGACAATAAATTCTCTGCGTTAAACGGCGCAGTTTGGTCAGGCGGATCTTTCATTTATGTCCCAAAAAACGTGCATTTAGATAAACCTTTGCAGAGTTATTTCCGTATAAATAATGAAAAATCAGGCCAATTTGAGAGAACTTTAATCATTGTTGATGAAGGCGCTGATGTCCATTATGTGGAAGGATGTACCGCTCCAACATATAGTAAAGAAAGCTTACACGCTGCTGTTGTTGAAATCATTGTTTTAAAAGGCGGCAAATGCCGTTATTCAACTGTCCAAAACTGGTCTACAAATATCGTTAATTTAGTTACCAAACGTGCAGTTTGTTATGAAGATGCACAAATGGAATGGATTGATGGTAATATCGGTAGTCAAACCAATATGAAATACCCAGCTTGTATCTTAAAAGGTAGAGGTGCTAAAGGCACATGTATTTCTATTGCTGTGGCTGGTAAAAATCAATATCAAGATGCTGGCGCAAGAATGATTCATGAAGCTCCAGATACCACTAGTACTATTATTTCTAAATCCATTGTCAAAAATGGCGGTGTCGCTAATTATCGTGGTACTGTTAGACATAAAGAAGGTGCAACCAATTGCAAGAGCCACGTTGAGTGCGATACGTTAATTCTCGATAATTTATCACGTAGTGATACTATTCCAACAAATGAAGTTAAAAACAATGCTTCATTTATTGAACATGAAGCTACAGTCAGTAAGATTAGTGAAGAACAATTATTTTATTTAATGTCTCGTGGCATTAGTGAAAAAGAAGCCACACAAATGATTATTATGGGATTCATTGAACCGTTCTCAAGAGAACTTCCTATGGAATATGCAGTTGAATTAAATCAACTCATTAAGATGGATATGGAGGGAAGCGTCGGATAATGGATTACGAAGTAATTGTTGTCGGTGGAGGTCACGCTGGATTAGAAGCGGCTTTTGCTTGTGCTCATATGGGTCACAAGACACTTTTACTTACCATAAATATTAAGAAAATGGGCAACATGCCATGTAACCCTTCTATCGGTGGATCCGCAAAAGGTATTGTTGTAAGAGAAATCGATGCTTTAGGTGGAATGATGGGAATCGCTGCAGATCACCATTATTTGCAAATGAAGATGTTAAATACCGGTAAAGGTCCTGGTGTTCAATGTTTACGTGCCCAACAAGATAAATTAGAGTACCCAGATTATTTACAACAATTAGCTTTAAATACTGAAAATCTCACTGTTAAAGAAGAAACTGTCGTTTCTTTATTAAATGATGATAAACATGTTTTTGGTGTTAAGACTGAATTGAATAACGAATATACTGCTAAAGCAGTAATCTTAACAACAGGAACATATATGGAAAGCAAGATTTTCCGTGGAAACGAAGTATTAGATGAAGGTCCAGATGGAGAAAAACCATCCTTAGGACTATCACCATATTTACGTTCTATGGGAATCGCCACAACAAGATTTAAAACTGGTACACCACCTAGAATTAAAGCAGATTCTATTGATTTTACTAAAGGTAGTATCCAGCCAGGAACAAGAGGCAAATTAGCGTTTTCCTATGAAACCAAAGAATTTATTCCTGTAGAAGAACAAATTCCTTGTTATTTGATATATACAACACCAAAAACTCACGAAATTATTCGTAATCACTTACAAGATTCTGCAATGTATTCTGGTTTAATTACAGGTGTCGGACCACGTTATTGCCCATCTATCGAATCAAAGATTGTTAATTTTGCAGATAAAGAAAGGCATCAATTATTCTTAGAACCAGAATCTAGATATACCGATTCAATATATGTTCAAGGATTCTCCACTTCTATGCCAAGAGATGTGCAAGAAGAAATGGTTAGATCCTTACCTGGTTTTGAAAATGCTGTATTTTTGAAATATGCTTATGCGATTGAATATGACCTAATTAAACCAGAAGAATATGGTCCAACTTTGGAAATTAAGAAATGGCCAGGATTATATATCGGCGGTCAAATTTGTGGTACTTCCGGATATGAAGAAGCCGCTGGTTTAGGCCTTATGGCAGGCATCAATGCTTGCTTAAAAATAGAAGGTAAAGAACCACTCATTTTAAGGCGCGATCAATCCTATATTGGAGTCATGATTGATGACCTTGTTACAAAGGGTACTTTAGAGCCATATAGACTAATGTCTTCAAGAGCGGAATTTAGGCTTCTATTAAGACATGATAATGCTGATTTAAGGCTTACTGAAATTGGTCATAATGTAGGTTTGATTTCTAATGAAAGATATCAAAGATTTTTAGAGAAAAAAGAAAATATCAACAAAGCCATAGATATTCTTAAAAAAACTTATTTAGGTAAGAAAAAAGAAATAGAAGATTATTTAACAGGATTAGGTTTTAATGAACTAAAAGGAGGCATTCAAGCTTTTGAATTATTGAAGCGTCCACTGGTGAAATACAGCGAAATTTCGAAATTTATCCCTGAATTGCAAGATATTAAATTAGATGATTCAGGTATTGAAGAAGTTGAAATTATCGCTAAATATGAAGGCTATATTGTGAAGCAAATTAAAGAAGCAGAAGGCATGGCTAAACTTGATATGATGAAGATCCCTGAAGGTATTGATTATTTACATATGGATGGTCTTGCACTTGAAGCAAGAAGTAAGTTAAATACTATTCAACCATTAACCATTGGTCAAGCATCGAGAATTTCAGGTGTAAATCCTGCTGATATTTCTATATTAATTTTGAATATAAAAAAGAAGATTTAAGTATGGATAAAAAGCAATTAATTGATGCATTAAATACATACAAAATTCCATGTTCTTCTGAACAGTTGAATATGCTTTTTTCGTTCATGAAATATACTTTGAGTGAGAATGAAAAATTTAATCTCACCGCTATTACTGATGAACCTTCTTTTATTGAAAAAATGATCTTCGATTCTGCTATGGCTCTTCATGGCATTTCAGTTGAAGGAAAAAAGATAATTGATGTTGGAACAGGTGCTGGATACCCAGGCATGGTTATACGTATCCTATCTCCAAAAGCAAATGTGTCATTATTGGACTCAACTGCGAAAAAAATCACTCATTTAGAGAATTTTGCATCAAAAAATAGCTTAGATATCACTGGTTTAGCTGTTAGAGCAGAAGATTTTAGTAGAAATAATAAAGAAGTATTTGACTATGCCTTTGCTAGAGCAGTTGCACCACTTCCAATATTATTGGAAGTGATTGTTCCAATGCTTAAAGTAAACGGCTATTTTGTGGCTCTCAAAGGTGCTGGATATGAGGATGAATTAAAAGATTCAATTTCCGCCTTAAAGAAGTTGAATTGCGTTATAGAAGATAAATTTATATTTAATTTACCTGAATCTGGTGATGGTCGAGCAATTATTAGAATTAAGAAAATTAAGCCAACACACAAGAAATTTCCAAGGCAATATACAGACATTAAAAGACAGCCATTATAACTAATGACTGTTTTATTTTTTTGTGATAAAATGTTTCACGAGGAAATTTTTTGATGAGTAAAATTATTGCGATTTCTAACCAAAAAGGTGGCGTCGGAAAGACTGCTACTGCTATCAATTTATCTGCTGCATTGGCGTCTTTAAAACGTCGTGTTTTACTCATTGATATGGATGTCCAAGGCAATTCTTCTCGTGGCTTTGGAATAGATATTACTTTAGTAAACAATTCAATTTTTGATGTTTTAATCGGAAAAATTAACATTAATAAATCTATTAAGAAAACTATGGTCAAAGACCTTGATATCATACCTTCAAAACCAATCATCACATCACTTGAATCATACATTAATAAAAACGAGCAAAATTCCTATTTAATATTCAAAAAATGTTTAGGTGATTTGGAATCTGAATATGACTACATAATTGTTGACTGTCCACCAAGTTTAGGCTTTTTAACACTCAATGTTTTGGTAGCAGCCAACACTGTTTTGATACCTGTTCAATGCGAATATTTTGCTACAGAAGCTATCACCCAAATACTATCTTCTGTTTCCCGTATTCAATCTCAATACAATCCCGAATTAGGAATCGAAGGATTTTTGCTAACCATGTACGACTCTAAATCCTCTTTTGCGGATGAGATTTGTAATCAAGTGAGAGGATTATTTAAAGAAAATACTTTTTTAACAAGGATTCCACGAAATGTATCTATTCCTGAAAGCAACGCAAAAGGATTGCCTGTGACATTATTTAGACCAACAAGTAGTGGTGCTCTTGCTTATATATCTTTAGCTAAGGAAGTTATTGATCATGAAGAAAGATAAAGTGATAGATAATAGCTTAGCTAATAGATTAAAGAGATTTGCTAATCCTGACGCAATCAATAGTTTTTCTAATGGTAAAGACCCCATAAAGAAAATGTCTTTATCAAAGATAAACGATAATCAATATTTGCATAGAGCTAAAGTTAATAAAGAACTTTTAGATAATGCTGTTAATAGTATTAAAGAACATGGTATTACATCTCCATTATTAATCAGAAAAACAAATAGCCAATTTGAAGTCGTATATCCAAGATTGACTTATTTAGCGGCAAAGAAATTGAAAATCGATTCTCTTCCTTGTGTTCAAATTAAAATTGATGATGAAGAATTATTATTCTTCCTTGCTTCTAAATTGTTACAACAGAAAGATAATAGTGTTGTCGAAATGTCTTATGTTTTAAATGAAATTAAAGATCAATTAGATTACACACAAAAAGAAATTGCGGACGCTTTAGGTTTATCAAGATCTCAAATTACCAATATTATGAGATTAATTAATATGCCTGAATCTATTCTTAATGATGTTGGTGAAGGAAGATTGTCCTTTGGACATGTCAGGGCGATTTCCGCTTTAAAGATTAATGATATGGTGAAGATGGTGGATCGTATTTATGACGAGAATCTTTCGGTTCATGAAATTGAACGTATCGTCTATGAGAAAAAACACCGAGTTAGTTATACTAAAGAGCAAAAAAGATTAGAGAAAAAATACAAATGTGACGTCATCAATAATCCGAAGAGAGTAGCATTCGTCTTCGAAAGTGATGAAGATAAAGAAAAATTTATTAAGAAAATATCTTGATAGTGTATAATTAGAATTACTTCAGGGCAGCGAATAACGCGACCGGCGGTAAACCCCGCGAGCCGATAGGCAGGAACTTGTGAAATTCAAGTGGCGACAGTAAAGTCTGGATGGAAGAAGTTTTTTAGGCCCTGGACTGGGTCTATTTTTTATGGATAAATTTGATTTAACAAGAATGGTAGTCGCTATTGCATTCCTCTTAGTAGGAGTGGTGGTTTCTTTATCTCATGTAATTGGCAAAAAGAGCCCAATTACCACGAAATTCATTGCAAGAACCGGCTTATTTGCCGCAATTTCGATAATTTTGTATTTAGTTCCTGGCCTCAAATTTTCCGTCCCATTCTTCCCGTCTTTTCTAGAATTCCACTTTGATGAAGTACCGGCTTTAATCGCTGGATTTGCCTATGGTCCTTTAAGTGGTTTCTTTGTCATTTTAATTAAGACTTTAGTGAAACTTCCAATGACTAATACAATGGGTGTTGGTGAATTAGCGGATTTCATTTATTCAGTCGCGTTTATCATACCCGCTGCGCTCATATATAAGAAAAACAGAAACATCAAGGGTGCGCTTATTGCCTTGTTGGTGGCAACCGCTATTCAAGTTGTAGTTTCTGCTTTAATAACTTCGTTCTTAATCTTGGATTTCTATATCTTTATGATGGGTTGGCCTAAAGTCGTTATTCTCAATATGTGTAAGGTGGCTAACCCAAGGGTCACATCTTTAGGGTGGACATTCTTCTTCTATGTTGGATTGCCGTTTAACGCTCTCAAGGATGCGATGGTGGTGGTCATCACCTTTATTCTCTATAAGAGATTGCACAGAGTAATAGACAGAATTTGGACACAAAAAAACTAGATCATCGAGGTCTAGTTTTTTTATATCTTTACTCTTCTACAGAGATTGCACCAACAGGGCAGATACCGGCAGCGTCTTCTTCCGCAGTTTCAGCAACAGTTTCTGCTAAACCACTGTCACCGATTCTGAAATCATCTGGATATGTTCCTGCACAGCAGCCACATCCGATGCATAAACTTTGGTCGACTCTAACTTTCTTTTTTGCCATCGATAATTCCTCCTTAGGCTTGTAGAAAGATTATATATTATTTGATGCCTTGTTTCAATAATTGGGGAATAAAAATAAAATTTTATTTTCTACTACAAAACATATAGGTTTTTTATTAAAATAAAATAAGTTTATGGCACAGTCACGAATCCAAAAATTTAAAGACTATCGAAATTCTCTAATTAAAGAGGATTGTCCTGTTTCAGAAACCCCAATTATTGAAGAAATTAAAAGTGAAAATAAATTTGAGACAACATCCACTCTTCCTTTAGATGAAGTAATGAAACAAATTACCAAAGAAGAGGAAGAAGCTGTTGTTAAAAAGAATCAGAAAAATAAATTAGTTATTCAAATCATCATTTTTTCCGTGATAGTAGCGCTTATTATCGCTGGAATAGTGATCTTTGCGATAAAAGTCTTTTAAGGAGTAACATTATGAAAATTTCCGTTGCTATTGATGGTCCAGCCGCTGCTGGTAAATCTACTGTTGCTAAGAAAGTTGCTGAAATCAAAGGTTATACCTATATTGATACAGGCGCGATGTATCGTGCATTTACTTGGTATTGCTTAGAAAAAGGCGTTGATTGCCAAGATGAAGCTGCATGTGTTGCATTAATCCCTGAAGTAAACATCAAATTAAGACCAGGACATGTTGTCCTTTGTAATGACATTGATGTTACAAGACAAATCCGTGAACCAAGAGTCAGTGGTAATGTTTCCTATATCGCTTCTTATAAAGACATTCGTTTATTCTTAGTGGATCAACAACGTACGATGGCCGGTAAACACTCCGTCATTATGGATGGAAGAGATATCGGTACATATGTTTTACCTAATGCCGATGTGAAAATCTATCAAATCGCTAGTGTTGAAACTAGAGCCATTCGTCGTTATGACGAAAACATTTCTAAAGGTATTCCTTGTACCTTAGAAGAAATTGAAGAAGATGTGAGAAAAAGAGACTATATCGATTCTCATAGAGCCTTTGCTCCACTTAAACCTGCTCCAGACTCAGTTTTATTAGATACCTCATTCATGAGTGTTGATGAAGTCGTTAATGCAGTTATTGAAATAATTGATAAAAAGATACAAGAAAAAGGAGGCAACTAATGCCTAGAGGTATTGTTGCTATTATTGGATCTCCAAATGTTGGCAAATCAACGATTTTTAATCGTATGATTGGCGAACGTCACGCGATAGTTGACGATGAAGCCGGCATTACAAGAGATAGACTATACGGCAAATGCGAATGGCTTGGTCGTACTTTTTCTATTATTGATACCGGTGGTATTGAAATTGAAAACAGACCATTCCAAGAACAAATTAGAATGCAAGCTGAAATCGCTATTGAAGAAGCTGATGTTATTGTCTTTGTGACCGATGGTAAAGTTGGTATCAGCGCGGATGACCGTATGGTCAGTAAGATGCTTTACAAAGTAAATAAACCAATTATCTTAGTCGTCAATAAAATTGACGAAGGATCACATATGTCCGACGCTCAAGAATTCTATGGACTTGGATTAGGTGAACCATTAGTCGTTAGTGGCGCACACGGTATTGGTATTGGTGATTTATTAAATAGAATTATTAAATACTTACCTGAAGATAGCGAAGTAGTGGATGAAGAAAAGATTACTTTCTGTATGGTGGGTAGACCTAACGTTGGCAAATCATCCTTAGTTAACGCTTTATTAAATCAAGAAAGAGTCATCGTCTCCAATATATCTGGAACAACCAGAGACAGTATTGATACACCGTTTACTAAAGGCGATAGACAATATGTCGTTATTGATACTGCCGGTCTTAAAAAGAGAGGCAAAATCTTTGAATCAATTGACAAATATTCCGCAATTCGCGCTTTAAAAGCCATTGAAAGAAGCGAAATTGTCCTTTTGGTGTTAGATGGTAAAGAAGGTATTACCGAACAAGATAAGCATGTTATTAGTTACGCTACAGACTTACATAAAGCGATCATCATTGTCGTTAATAAATATGACCTCGTTGATAAACAAACAAACACTATCAGCGAAATGACAAAATGGATCAGACAAGAATATAAGTTTTTAGACTATGCTCCAATCTGTTTTGTCTCTGCATTAAAGAAGCAAAGAATTGAAACTATATTTGAAACCTTGGAATTGGTTCATCAAGCATATCATACAAGAATTAAAACAAGTCTCTTAAATGATGTTATTCAAGATGCTCAAATGATGAATCCAAGCCCAAATTTTAATGGTGGAAGAATAAAAATTTTATATTGTTCACAAGTTTCTACAGCCCCTCCAACGATCGTCCTTTTCGTAAATAATTCCGATTGGATGCACTTTTCCTATCATAGGTATATTGAGAATAGACTTCGCGAAACATTTAACTTCGAAGGAACTCCTATAAATTTAGTCGTTAGAAATCGAAAAGTGTGATATAATGCTGAAAGTATTTTAAGAGGTAATTACAAATGCAAAAGCTAAACAAACGCGATTTGATCGAAATGGTCGCGGAGAAAGGCCATCTAAGCAAGAAAGATGCTGAGAATGCAATTGAAATTGCATTTGACTTGATTGAAAAGTCAATCTTAGAAGGACGCGAAGTAAACATCACAAATTTTGGCGCTTTTACTCCAAAAGTTCGCAAAAGTAGAGATGGAACCGATCCGAAGAAACACACAAGGATAACGATTCAATCCGCAAAAACTGTTTCATTTAGACTTTCAAAATCGCTAAAAGCTAAATTGAACAAATAATTAAAGATTAAGGGGCATCGCCTCTTAATTTTTTATATATAAAACCTTATAATAAATAAGTAATGGACAAAAAGATTGATTCATTCTTATTTTTAGCAGAATTATTTAGCAAAAACGGCTATCAACTTTTTCTTGTGGGAGGGACAGTTAGAGATTATCTTCTCGGTCTTCCATTAACTGACATGGATGCTGTTACAGATGCCACTCCTGATGAAATGAAAACGTTTATTCCAGATGGTAATTTTACATTCGCAAAATACGGAAATGTAGGATATAAATTTAATGGCACAAAATTCGATTTGACGACGCTCAGAAAAGAAGATGAATATATCGATTCAAGACATCCTAATAGTGTTATTTTTGTGAAAGACTTATCAATTGATGTTAGAAGAAGAGATTTTACCATCAATGGAATATATCTTGATAGGGACATGAAAATTATTGATTATGTTGGTGGGCAAAACGATTTAAGAAATCATTTATTAAGAATGATAGGAGACCCTGATAAAAGAATTAAAGAAGATCCTCTAAGAATTATTCGAGCCCTAAGATTTGCTTTAGATTTTAACCTTTCAATAGATGAGGAATTAGAAACGGCCATTAAATGTAATTCGTATCTGTTGGATAATTTGAATAAAGATAAGATTCTTCAAGATTTAAAGAAAATTAGGATTAATGATAAAGATAAGATTAGAAAGATTTTTCACGATTATAATATAAAACTTGTTTTAGATATGTTAGAGTAGTAGCACAATGATTTCCGAAGCTATAGATTTCCGTTTCCTTCTCTTAGAGAATTATAAAAAATTAAAACTCCGCGAAGATGAACTCGCAGTCATTTTTATGATTGATCATTTAATCGGACAAGGTAATCCATTTATTACCGCTGATTTATTATCTTTAAAGATGACTTTGGGCGTGAAGGAAATCGATACAATCTTAGCAGGTCTATTAACTCGCGGTTTTATAGAATATGTTTCTCAAGGGAAAAAGACTGTCACTTCTTTAAATCCTTTAAAAGAAAAGCTATTTAAGGAATTCCAAATGACTTCTTCTTTTGAAGAAGAAAGCAAACAATCAAAGCATGTCGCTGATATGATTAGCAATGTTTATGGTGAGTTTGAAAAACTATTAGGTAGACCATTACTTCAAGTGGAATTCTCTCGCATTAGAGAATGGATTTCTATCGGCTATACCGATGAAGAAATTATTAACGCATTAAAAGATGCATTGAACAAAGGAAAAAGATCTCTTCGTTCTGTTGATAAAATCCTTTTAGCGAGAGCGGAAAGAGATGATTTAGAAAACGAAGGCCATACCCCCCTTAATAAAGACTGGGATAAGAACCTAGAAGAAACAATACGTATTGCCAAGACTCCATGGTTAGATCAATACGATGACGATGATGACAAATAAAATACAAACATTAATCAACTTTATGGATGAAACATATCCTAATGTTGGTTGTGAACTTACTTATAGTAAAGATTATGAACTTGTGATAGCGGTGATGCTATCCGCGCAAACAACAGATACATCAGTGAATAAAGTAACCGATGTTCTTTTTTCTAAATATCCAACCTTGAAAGAATTAGCTAATGCTCCTTTAGAAGATATAGAAGATATTATTCATTCTATTGGTTTATATAAAAACAAAGCTAAACATGTTTTAGAAATCACTAATAAATTATTAGACGAATATAATGGCGTACTTCCTAGTGATAAAGATGTTTTGCAAACGTTCCCAGGAGTGGGAAATAAAACTGCGGGTGTAATTCGCGCAGAAATATTTAAAATACCTGATTTACCTGTGGACACTCATATTTTAAGAATCTCTAAAAGATTAAAAATAGTGGGTCCAGTTGCCACACCATATGAGACTGAAATGAAACTTAAGAAACTCCTTCCTGAAGATAGATGGATTAAGACACATCATCAATTGATTCATTTTGGAAGAGATATATGTGTGGCGAGAAATCCACATTGCGAAAAATGTAAATTATGTGCTTTTTGCACAAAAAAATAGCGGTTTTACGCTACTTTTTGAAATATTTTGCTTCTACTGCATCAATGTAATATAGTCGCGGGGAGAAGCCTTGTTTAATTAATATTCCATCTTGTTTGAAGACTTCATATGGGATGGATTTTCTTTCTCCGTGTTCATAGAATTCAATAACGAATGAGGCATCTAGAAGATAGACTTCATTTCTTGTTTGAAATTGAATGATGAAGAAGGCAATACCACCATGCTCCAAGACTCTTTTGAGGTGATCAATTTGGTGTTGTTCAATATTGCTTAATGGAAAGCTTGTCTTGCTTTTTGTGTTCTTGGCTTCAAAGTCTAAGTATTTGCCTTTATATACACCGTTATAGTCTGTGGTGGATTGTTTTTCGAAATAGGCATCGGTTATTCTAGCACCTTTAGAATAATCCACTTTAACTATGTTAATAGGGGTTGGTCTTTTGGTGACTAAAGCAATTCCGCTGTTCTTATAGTATCCATTAGAAAGATTGATATCTCCTTCTAAATCCATACCTCTATTAGAAGCGGATATCGATAAATCTTTTTTGTCTTTTCTTTGTTGTCTCACCTTTTTAGGTGTGGGATTAAAGCTTTGACCGTTGGGATATTTAATCATACTAGGAAAGATATTTCTTTAAGCTTTCTTCAAATTCTTCAGCGGTGACATTTTCTCCAGATGCTAATCTTGTAACAGCGTTAGCGATAGGTTCTGGTAAGTGACTGCTATGCATTCTGAGATGTTTCTTATATTCATCAACAACTAAGTTGGATTTGACTAATACTTCATCATATAAATTAGCAAGATTAATCGCGTCAACTTCTGGATCATGAGCTTTACCGGCTTCTTCTAATCCGAATAGTTCACAATAGTGGACTAAGCTAAGTGGATTTCCTTTATCATCTCTAATGAATTCGGATATATAAGCCGCAAAATCAAAATAATTCTTTTGAATTTGAGATGTTATATCTTTTGGGTAGTGGATATTATAGGCAATTGATTGATTGAGAATTCTCATATCATGATTACCAAATGTCACGAACGTTGATTTCTTAAAGTTGATACCAACGTATTTCTTAAGTATCTTCATCGCGCTGTCAAAGGAAACGCCTTTTTCCTTTAATGTAGCTTCTGTGATACCTGTTAATTCAGTAACGTAATTACCAATTTTATTGTGGGCTTTAACATAAACCTTAAAAGCTGGTTTTCTTCTTTTAATTAATCCGGTCTTTGGGTCGATTAAAACAGCGATACCGCCGATAGCAATCATCTCATGAGAAAACTGTGTTCCCTCGAAATCGAGGAAGACTAGTGATTTATGTCCTTTTAAGCATTTGAGTAATTTTTTGTTCATTTTAGAAATTATAACATTTATATTCTTTTTTCAAAAGAAAAAAGATTGAATTATGCTATTTCCTACTATATTATAAATAATAGGTTTTATTATGGCAATCAAGCTTGTACTTTCTTCTGAACAAATAAGTGAAAAGGTCTTCAAGGGTGTCCCTAGAGGCTATGACCCTTATGAAGTTGATAAATACTTAGATACGATTATTCTCGATTACGAGAAAGTCGAAAATAACTATTTATTAGCGAAAGAAGAAATGAAAACTTTAGAAGATAAAGTGAAACAACTTGAAAAAGAAAATAAGAATCTATTCATTGAATTAGAGAAACTTAAAAAGAAATACGCGAACATAAAACCTGGTGATAATGTCACCGATGAGAACATCGATCTCATCAAAAGGATTAACACTTTAGAGAGATTTCTCTGGAGAAATGGTTTTAATCCAACTACTATTAAATAACATTCGATCTGGATAATTGCTGACGTAAGTTAGAGGAAAGTCCATGCTCGCACAGGCTGAGATGCCTGTAGTGATTGCGCTAACGGAAAAAATAACGTTAGGCACGCAGGAGTGCGTGACGGCAGAGTAAGACCTAAGGGAAACTATGGTGGAGCTCTTGAAAGTGCCACAGTGACGAAGTTTTATGGAAACATAAAAGTGGAACGCGGTAAACCCCACAAGCGAGAAACCCAAATTTGGTAGGGGAAATCAATCGAGGGAATTTAACTGAGATTGGTAAGCATTGCTTAGATAAATAATTATCCTAGACAAAACATGGCTTATAGGATCGGATACTCACTTTAGGAGAAATATGAACACACCAACCAAGATTACATTTTCAAGAATTATCGCTATCGTGGTGATGATACTCACTTTAGTGGTTTTATACTTTGTGAGATTATTCAATCACGATTTTGTTATTCCTAATATCGGTAATACCGGTATCAACTGGTTATACTTTGGACTATTTATCTTCTTTGTCTTAGCCAGCTTTACTGATTTCTTAGATGGTTATTTAGCCAGAAAGAATCACCAAGTTACAGACTTAGGTAAATTCTTAGATCCAGTTGCGGACAAATTATTAGTTAATTCGATGGTTATCTTTTTAATCGTCCCTCAAGCATATGCGCATAATAATCAAATGGATTTCTCTTTATGGTGCGCAATTCTTTTAGTGGCTAGAGATATCGTTGTTGATGCTTTAAGATTTATCGCCGCTCAAAAAGGAGTGGTGATTGCCGCTAATATATTTGGTAAAGCTAAAACCGTTTTAGAAATGATCGCTGTTTCATTAGTTTTATTAAATGGTTGGCCATTTATCTATTTTGATGCAGAATGGCCAGTGAGAATCGCAGATATCTTTGTGTATCTATGTACAGCAGCATCCGTTATTTCTGGTGTTATTTACATGGTTAGATATGCTTATGTTTTAAAAGAAGGCAAAAAAGATGAAGGCGGAACAACTAAATAAGTTATTAACAGAAAAAGGTCTAACCTTAGGTTCTGTCGAATCATTTACCGGTGGTTTATTTGCTTCCACAATTACATCCACTCCAGGAGCTAGTAAGTTTTATAAAGGCGGCTATGTCACCTATGCAACTGAAGAAAAGATTAATCTCATCTATGTTCCTAAAGATGTGATTGAACAACACGGTGTTGTCTCTCGTGAAGTTGCCTATCATATGGCGAATAATGCGAGGCAATTATTAAAGGTTGATTATTGTGTTTCCTTCACTGGTAACGCTGGACCATCCGCGATGGAAGGAAAACCGGTTGGAGAGATACATATCGGAATCGCCTCTCAAGCTATCGCCGAAGTATATTCTTTGAATATAGAAGGTACTAGAAGAGAGATTCAAGAGAAGGCTGTTGAATTCGCGATTAATAAATTATTAGAAAAAATTTAAAAAAAGTGACAAAAAATCGAAGAAAAATCCCTATTAGTTGGTAGAGGTAAAAAATATGTCTAAAAAAGAAAATGAAAATTCTGTGAATCTTGAAGAGACACTGAAAGAGATTCAAAAAATGTTCGGCAAAGGTAGCGTCATGCGCCTTGGAGAAAGACCATCTGTTGATGTTGGTGTCATTCCTAGTGGCTCATTATTACTCGATGAAGCTTTAGGTGTCGGTGGATATCCAAAAGGAAGAATTATCGAAATCTTTGGTCCTGAATCAAGTGGTAAAACAACCTTAGCTTTACACGCGATTGCCGAGTGTCAAAAGCAAGGTGGAAGAGCCGCATTTATTGATGCAGAACACGCGATTGACCCAATTTATGCAAAGAATTTGGGTGTAAATATTGATGAATTAATCCTTTCCCAACCTGATAGTGGTGAACAAGCATTAGAGATTGTCGAGATGCTCGCAAATAGTGGTGCTATCTCCTTAATCATTGTCGACTCTGTTGCTGCTTTAGTGCCACAAGCTGAACTTGATGGTGAAATGTCTGATAGTTCTGTCGGTATGCAAGCTCGACTTATGTCCAAGGCTATGAGAAAAATTGCCGCTATCTTAAACAAGAAAGAATGTGCAGTTATCTTCATTAACCAATTAAGAGAAAAAGTTGGTGTCTTATACGGTAACCCAGAAACCACTTCTGGTGGTAGAGCATTAAAATTCTATGCTTCTATCCGTATTGATATCAGAAGAACTGAAGCTCTTAAAAAAGGCGCGGATATCTATGGTAATACATGCCGTATCAAGATTGTGAAAAACAAAGTTTCCCCACCATTCAAACAATGTGAAATCGATATTATCTATGGACAAGGCATTTCTAAAGAAGGCGAAATCCTTGATCTAGCAGTTAATATGGGCTTAATCAAGAAGAGTGGTGCTTGGTTTGAATATAACGGAACCAAGATTGCTCAAGGTAGAGATGCCGCTAAAGAATATCTCCACACCAATGAAGATATCGCCAATGAATTAACCGAAAAGATTAAAAACGGCGAAGCTCAATAAAAGTTAAGGCACTTGAAAAAGTGTCTTTTTTCATAGAGAATTAAACCATGAACAAAAATAAGATCTTATTAGTGCTCGTTTCATCCGCATTATGTTTGACTGGATGTACCATTTTTTCATTTAGCGATGAAAGCAGTAATAGTAAATCTTCCGCTTATAGTTCTGAACCATATACTCCACCAACTCCTATTTCATCATCTTCCGAAGAGAGTGAAGAATATGAAGAGGAAGAAGTCGATGTTAGCACATGCTCTATTAAATCTATAGACTATTTAAATGATATTAGCAGCAGCAGTTATGCTTCTAATTTTGGCGTTGAATATAATGAAGGCATTAACTATGGATTCTATCGTGGTGGAAAAGCCAGTGGATATATGCTCAAGATTTATCCATACGCCACATTAAGTAGCACACCTTTTGTCTATTCACTTCCTGGTTCTTTCTCTAATGAAAATCCAATCATGGGCATTAGAAAAATTGAATTCACTTATAAATGCTCCGCAAAAGTAAAGATTAGAATTGGACAGAATAAATTGTTTCCATTCTATAAAACATTCTCAGCATCTTCGAGCGATACTGTTGGCTCCATCTTTATAAAAGATGATTGCAACTATTTTAGAATTGAAACATGCGGTGATGGAGAAGTATTTATTAAGGATGTAAAAGTCTATTATGATGGTCATAATAACGATACAACTACAGCGACCACAGAAGCAAAAACCAATAGAATTGCTCCTACAATTTATAATGGAGATTTAGTTAGTGGTGAAAGTACTGTTTCAGTCCCTATTGAAATCGAAGTAGTGAATAATAAATACACAGTTAAAAAGTCTCGTACATATACCTATTATTCTTATGAATATGTTCGTGATAATTATATGGATTTAAATCTCGATGAAATTGCAATTACAAATGTCGAAGATGTTTGCAATTACTTTATGGCGTTTGGCTGCGCACCCGCGAATTACGCAAACATAAAGAATTGTCCAACAAATCCTAGAGATGATTCTGCAGTTGGCAAAACTTCAAATGTTAAAACATTGTTCGGAGATAAAGCTAGAGGTATTTCTAAATATAATAGGGACGATGGATATGCAACATCAGTTCCTATAAATGCTCCAGGTGTTGATTCATACTATGAATTAGATATTGGTGTTTATAGTGGTTATAGCACTAGCAATCGTGATGTTTGTAGAGTGGTGTGCTTCTATGAAGGCTGGACATACTATAATCTGACAGACCCTGTCTGTGTTTTTACAGATGATCACTATAACTGTTTTAGAGAATATTCAAATTATGGTATCTTTGGCGATGCATTTGATACCATGCAAGATTACGAAAGTATAGCACGCACCAATGCTAAAATTGGCAAAGGTGTAACATACACTAAAGCTTAACTTTTTTAAGTAAGAACCAAAGAATAAGAATTATTTGTGCGGGAATACCGAGAATAAATATTAACCAAAGTCTTGTTCTTTGATCAGAAAAGAACATATAGTGCAAGAAAATAGAAGTTAATAAAGACCAAATTAATACAGTGAGAGAGACAAAGGTAAAAACTTTGTTTCTTTTAAAATAAATAAAGTTAGAAATTATTAAAACTAAACATGTAGCTGGAATTGCCCATAAGAATGAAGGCCAATATGATCTTTTAACACCCTGAAATAGTAGTGGGTAAACGAAAATAATGGTGGCAATCATCCACACAATAGATGCTAGTAAGCAAGTAATGACGACATGGTTAATTAAAAGTATCTTTTCTTTCCTATTATCGATTTGAGGATTAAAGATATTTTCTTCTTTTGTGAGATAATCAAGGGTCACACCATAAAAATCACAAAGCTGTTTCATTGTTTCAATATCAGGCATGGTTGCACCTTGTTCCCATTTGCTAATTGCCTTATCTGAATACCCCATTTTTTCCGCTAACTCGATTTGAGTGAGCTTTTTCTTTTTACGGAGCGACGCAAGATTTCTTCCAATTGTGATTTTTAAGTCTTCCATAGTTGATTTTCCATTATTTTACACTAAAACTCACATAAAAACACCCAAATTCTCTTTTTTGGAGAGTTGGAGAAATTACTCTCTTATGAGGGAGCGCGAGAGTAGGTACATGTTTTTGTGTCTGCGTGTATAGTGTATGCGCTATGAAAAATAAGGTCAAAGCATCAACAATAGTTATCACGGGAATCGTCACTACAGTGGCGATATCTGCGGGATTAGCGGTCGGAATTATCTTCGGAAAAGTAATGTCCTCAAAAGGTGGTAATCCAGAAGACATTATCGTTGATCCAGGACTTGAAGACGACTATGAAGCCCTCATGAATCGCTATAAAGAAGATTCCACTAAAAGCAATTATCGTCCATATGAGTTGGCCAATATCTCATGGCTCAAGTTCGCTGAACTCGAACATACCCACACCGTTACTCACGGAATGGTTGATGCTGGTATGATTAAGCAAAAAATCTTTGCTCACGATGTCCGTGTTGGAAATATGTTCTTCACTGAATCTTTATCATATTCCGATATCAAGAAATGTGGTGTCAGATTCTTCCAGGACCCAAATGGTGTAGATACTTATTTTGGTTCTAATATCAAAAGCGATGGTACTGCATCATGGTCGGAAGATAACAAAGAACCAAATACATTCGCTGAACACGAAAACAAATGGGGCAAAACATTGGATCGACCAATCATATATATAATTTCCAGCCAAACAGTCACTGGAGAAACTATGACTGAGAGTGATGGTAACTATGTTATTGACTTGGACTTAGATCCTATAAAGTCAGTTCAACGTTATAAAAAGCAAATGATTTCTATTTCTCACCTCGAAGAAGAACCTGATTTCAGTAGAGTACATATCCGTTTCACATTTGATGGAGACTTGAATCTCAATAAATTTGAGGTCGAAGAGGCATATACAGTTCATGTTGTTGGTACTAACAAATCGACAGCAACATTGACACAAGAATTCTACCGTGAAAGTGATGAACAAATTCCTGATCTTCACGAAAACTACAACTATTAGGAGTTTAATATGAAACTTTGGAAAACAATATTATTACAAGCAGGTATATTTACGTCCGTGTTTGCATTAGGTGCGACATCTGGATTCTTTATTTGTTATAGAAAAGCTGAAGATAAAAAACCAGCCACTCGTATTGTGGCTCAAGAACCAATCGAAGTACAACCAATCGAAGAAACACCCGCTGACAAGTTCTTAAGTAACTTAGCATCTTCAAGAGCGTTAGAAGGAAGCATTGATTTATCAATTAGTTTAGATAAAGCAGAAGAAAGCGAATACGTTACGCGTGCGCTTGATATTAATGATTTAGGAGATATCGATTTAAGTATTACTGATCTACAAATTTCTATTTCCGATTTAACGAATATCAAAGTTGCAGGTGACATCGAAGTCAAAACCGGACCTTTAGATATGAAATTATCTCTAGGATATTTCGATAACACAATTTACTTGGATTATCTTGACAATCATTTCTATTTAAAGACATCTGACATTACTGATGTCATGCAAATGATTCCTACTGTTGGTGAAAGCATCACTCTTCCAAGTGAATTCCAAAATCTTGATTTTGATTCATTAATTAGTTCTTTAACAAATATGGAAGAACATATCGAAGAAGATGAACATTATTTCTTATTCAACTTCTCTGAAGATATTCAAATCAAGTTCTTAAGTGATGAAACCTACCACATGGTGGGTGTGGAATTACCACAAACAAGCTTAATGGGAATGAATATCTCTGCGACAAGCGATTTGCATTGTCTTTATGAAGATATTGAAGATTTAGTTAATCCAAGTATCAAAGATGGTGCTCCTAAATATATGGAATTCAAACCAGCCTTTAACTTAGTTAATAATGTTATTTCTTTAGTTAACGAGAAGAAAGCAAGAGTGGCCTACTCATTAGATATTGATAGAACTCAAGAAGGAGTTGTGGACAACTACTTCGATTTAGAAGGTAATTTAGATTTCGATATTGATGAATTGAAGTTATTTACCGATGTCACAGTTCATGAAAATGATAGAACTCACACCTTGAGTGCGGGCTATCAAGATGACACAGCCTTCTTATCTTTCCGCAATCTCAATTTATCCATTGAAAAACAATCAATTTTTGGTCTTGTTGATTACATCTCCAGCAAGGTTTCAAATGACGAGAAAATCCAAGAAGTTATGAATCAACTTGGCAACGTCACAAATGAGTTAAATATTGCAAAAATCCTTGCAATTGTTAACGATTTACCAGAATTTGTTCATAATTTTGAATTAACAAACGATAAATTGTCACTCGATTTTGATCCATCATATTTTGGTTTACCAGTGGGTGAATTTAATCTTGCAGTTAGCTTTGATGAAGATTCCATCAACAATGTGACAATTAGTGGTCTATCTTTTAACGAATTTACCGTTAATGCATCATTAGATTTATTACCATATGTTGAAGTGGAGATTAATCCATCATCATATGTGAAAATCGATCCCGCTTTATCTTTAATTGATAGTGTGGAAAAACTTATCAATCAAAACAAGTTTGGTATTGCCTTCTCCATCAATATGGATGATGGTGACCAATCCACGAATGATTTATCAATGTTTGGTAACTTCCAATTCTCCTTAAAACAAAATGAAGAAGCGGATGAAGATACTCCATTCTTGAAACAACGTCTATTTGATTATGGTTCAGGTAAACTTACTATTGTTGATAGTGATTCCTATGCTCATCGCATTAAAGTGGATGCACAATCCAAAGGTAATGTCTTATTAGAATATAACGATAAAGTTCACGCTAAATTCAATAACGAAACCATTGATCATATTGTGAAGTTAGGAACCAAACTCTATAACGAAAAAGATGATCACTTTATGGAATTATTTGGTAACTTACTCGAAGAAGCTAAAACCATGCCAATTAATGAAATCCTTAATGGTGATTATGGCATGTTATTAGAAACTGAAATCATCACCAATCTAGATGTCACCGCTAATCAAGTTGTTGTTGGTTTAACTGGCGCCTTAATTGGTAAAGATGATATGGATTTTACCGTCACTATTCGTTATAACGAAAATGAAGTTGAAGGTGTGGATATTTCCAATTTAGTTTTCGGTGGTAAAACCATTAGTTTAAGTGCAACATTATTCGAATTCGATCAAGAGGTTTATGAATCTTGTTTATTAGATGAAAATGCTTATAACTACATTGATTTATCGACCTTATCAGTTTTATTAGAATTAGGCCTTAATACATCTGAATTCAATTATTACCATTTCAATGGCACAATCGATATTCAAATTCCTATTAACTTAGGTTTAATTCAAACTGAGATTAAAAAGACCATTAAGTCTGATGTCAAAATCTTAAATGATAAAGGTCGTGTTAAGGTTTTTGCTGAACTTAAAGAAATTCCAATCGTTGCTGTCGTTAGTGAAGGCGTTTTAAAAGGATATGATTATCGTAATGCCTACTTAATGTTTGATAGCGCCACCGATACATTCCATATCTACCGTCATGACCATCGTGATAAAGGATTCTTACAATCTGAACTCAATGATTACACCTATAGAAAGTGTCAAACACAGTTCTTCTTAGAGAACATTATGACTATCATGATGAAAGATATCTTAGGTTTAAGTAATACAATTACAAATGCAGTTAGTAATATCGAATCCAGCGATGAACAAATCATCTACGAAAACATCATTAATGATTATCACTATGATGGTAATGCTGGTTCATACTTCTTCGCGATTAACTTAGATGAAATTGCTCATACCGATAAATTAGGCGTCTTATCATTAACTATCTTTGAAGGTAGTGGTACATTCGCTGATAAGCTTGAAAGAGTGAGAATCGTCTTAGACATCACTCCAGGATTAGGTATCACAATGCATGCTGATCTTGATATGTCATTACAATCTGATTGCGATACAAGTATCTCTGGTCATGAGTTAACCGCGATGGATAATTGGGTTAACGCTCATGCAAATGATGAGATGAATAAACTCTATACCGCATAATTAGTGAGAGGGTCGAAAGACTCTCTTTCTTTTTTATATTTGATAAAGTTTGATACATGTATGTATAATGTAGGCGTACCTATCGAAAGGTACTTACCTATATATTCTCTTATTGAGAACTTTATTATCAGGCTTGCCTGTAAATATACATAATGAATCCTTACCCTAATGGTTAATAGGGATTTTTAGGTAATCATAATCAATTTTGATTATGTGTTAGTCTAGAAGACTTTAGAAAGGAATACTATATGATAGTATTGTCTAGCATGACAGAAGGCATGCAAATAGCACTACCAATCATTTGTGCTGTCGCCGGCTTGCTTTTAGGTGCAGGTATTATTTTCTTAATCCCAGTATTTAAAAAACAAAGAGCGAGTAAAACCGCACAAAAGATTATTCGTGATGCTGAAATCAAAGCCGAACATATCGCAAAAAACGCACAGTTAGATGGCAAACAAGCTGTGTATGAAATGAAACAAGAAGCCAACAAAGAAATTCACGAAAGAAAGCAAGAAGTTATCAATCAAGAAAACAAGCTTTCTCAAAGGGAACAAAACATCGACCGTCGTGATGCTGCATTATTACAAAAAGAAACAGCATTAGAACAAAAGAATGACTTACTTTCTCGTCGTTTAAAAGATGTCGATAAGAAAGAAGCCGACTTACAAGAAAAGATTGATAGCATTATCGTCGAACTCGAACACGTCGCTCAAATGTCCACACAAGAAGCTAAAGATGAATTGATGGCGAGAGTGGAATCTAAGATTTCCAAAGAAATTGCTGCTTACATCAAAAACAAAGAAGAAGAAGCAAAAGAAACCGCTGATGAAAAAGCCAAAGAATTATTATCTATGGCCTGTGCTAAATATGCACAAGATGTGACAACCGAAAGAACTGTTTCCGTCGTCGCTTTACCAAATGATGAAATGAAAGGTCGTATTATTGGTAGAGAAGGTAGAAATATCAGATCTTTAGAACAACTCTGCGGTGTTGATTTAATTATTGATGACACTCCAGAAGTTATTACTGTGAGCTGTTTCAATCCTATTAGAAGAGAAGTGGCTCGTTTATCTCTTGAAGCTTTAATTAAAGATGGCCGTATCCAACCAGGACGTATTGAAGAAATCGTCGAGAAATGCAAAAAAGAAGTTGAAGAAAGCATTCATAAAACTGGTCAAGAAGTGGCCTTCAAACTTGGTTTACCAAGAATTAACAAAGAATTATTAGACTATGTTGGTAGATTAAAATACCGTACATCTTATGGTCAAAATGCTTTAGACCACTCCATCGAAGTGGCATATTTAGCTGGCACAATGGCCGCGGAACTTGGTTTAGATCAAAACCTTGCTAAGAGAGCGGGTTTATTACACGATATCGGTAAAGCCGTTGACTTCGAAGTGGAAGGTAGCCACGTTGAACTCGGTAGCCGTTTAGCGAAGAAATATGGTGAACCAGATGTCGTTATTAACTCCATTGAATCTCACCATGGTGATGTTCCTGCAAAATCCATTATTGCCAACTTAATTCAAGCCGCTGATACATTATCCGCCGCTAGACCTGGTGCAAGAAGTGAAATGTTAGAGAACTATATCAAACGTATTGAACAACTCGAAGAGATTTGTAAATCCTATGATGGTGTTTATCAATCATACGCCTTACAATCTGGTCGTGAATTGCGTGTTATGGTTATCCCAGATAAAATCGATGATATCGGTGCCTTTAAATTAGCCAGAGATATCAAAGAACGTATCGAAAATGAAATGACCTATCCTGGTCAAATCAAAGTTTCTGTCATCCGCGAATACCGCGCTGTGGAAACTGCGAAGTAGTTATACTTCATAGAAAGACTATATTTTGAAAATATTATTTATTGGTGATATCGTCGGCAAAGTTGGCCGTCGCATGATAAAAGAGAAATTGCCTTATTTCATTAAGAAATATGATATTGATTTTGTCATTGCTAATGGCGAGAATGTCACACATGGTAAAGGACTTATTAAACATCATTATGATGAATTAGTGGATGCCGGTGTTGATGTCATCACTTTGGGTAATCACTATAATTCTAAAAATGAGATTACCCGTTATATCGATCGCGCTGATCGATTGATTAGACCGATTAATTTAAGAGAGAACTTCCCTGGTGAAGGTAGTGCTCTATTCGATTTAGATGGTGTTTCTATTAGAATCACCAATGTCTTAGGCTCTGCTTTCATGAAGGAAGAGGTCAATTCCCCTTATTTAGCGACGTTAGAGCTCCTTGAGAGTGCTGAACCATCAAATATTCATATCATCGATTTTCACGGGGAAGCAACCGGTGAAAAGCAATCTTATGCTTATGCATTTGATGGAAAAGTTACTGCGGTACTTGGCACTCATACACATGTCCAAACTAATGATGCGACTATATTAGAAAAAGGAACCGCTTTTATCAGTGATGTCGGCATGACCGGATTCGCTGATGGAATATTAGGTTTTGACAAAGATAGTGTCATTAGAAAAAACATGTATGGCGAGAATTCTCGATTCACTCCTCCAGATGAAGGCCGTGGATTATTATCCGCAGTTGTAGTCGATGCTGATGAACGCAGTGGATTAGCCAAACAAATATTTACAATTTATTTTGTGGAAGAATAGTATGAAAACGAAAATTGTTAACACTCCTGATTTATTAAAAGCGGCTTCTAGAAAAAAGGAAACTACTCGTTTTTGTACTGCAAATCCCACACATTTTGAAGATTTAAAGTCCTTAGTTAAAGGTCAAAAATACTATATTCGCACATACGGTTGCCAAGCTAATGTGAGAGATGAAGAAACGATGAGAGCGATGTTAGAAGATGTCGGTTACTCTTTTAGTGAAGATATTGAAAATGTCGATGTCATTATCATCAATACTTGTGCAGTTAGAGAAAACGCTGAAGATAAAGTCTATGGTGAAATTGGCAATCTCAAACGTTTAAGAAAGAGAAATAAGAAACTTGTTCTAGCCATCTGTGGCTGTATGGTGGAACAACCAGAAATCTTAAAAAGATTAATGGACACTTTCCCAGAAGTTAATTTATTCTTTGGAACTCATGAAATCGCGCAATTATTAGATTTGATTTACGAATCTTTAACTACAGGTGAAAGAATCGTTTCTATTGAATCTAAACAAGGTGAAGTCGTGGAATTTGTTAATGACTGTAGAAACAATCATTACAAAGCATTTGTAAATATCATTTACGGATGTAATAAATTCTGCTCATACTGCATCGTTCCATATACCAGAGGAAAAGAGAGAAGTAGACATTTTGAAGATGTTATTAATGAATGTCAAAAACTTATCGATGCTGGTTATCAAGAAATCACTTTATTAGGGCAAAATGTCAATGCCTACGGCAAAGATTTAGATGAAGGATATGATTTTGCTGATTTATTAGAAGCAGTAGCGAAGTTAGGTATTCCTCGTCTTAGATTTACCACATCTCATCCATGGGACTTCTCATCTAAGATGATTGATGTTATCGCTAAATATCCAAACATCATGAAATTCATCCATTTACCAGTGCAATCCGGAAATGATGAAATTTTAAGAAAGATGGGTAGACGTTATACCCGTGAACAATACTTAAATCTCGTGAAAGAGATGAGAGAAAAGATACCAGGTTTATCATTATCTACAGATATCATTGTTGGTTTCCCAAATGAAACTGAAGAGCAATTCCAAGATACTTGTTCTTTAGTGGATATCGTGAAATATGAAGCGGCATTTACCTTCATTTATTCTCCAAGAAGAGGTACGCCCGCAGCGAAGATGAAAGATAATGTTTCTAAAGAAACAAAAGTGAGAAGATTCCAAGAACTTGTCAAGCATCTAGAAAAAGGAATTGAAGAACATTCTAATTCTATGATTGGCAAAACATATGATGTTCTCGTTGATGGTGTAAGTAAAACTGATGACAATATGTTATCTGGTTATACAGAGGAGAATAAGCTTGTTCACTTTAAAGGAGATGTCTCTTTAGTGGGAACAATTGTTAAAGTCAAAATCAATGAATCTCACACTTATTCCATGATTGGAGAAATCGTCAATGGATGAGATCTTAACTAAAGCCAAAGAGATTCGTGAAGAAGTCGATAATTTACCTCAAGTCAAAGAATATTATCGTCTGAAAGAACTTTATGAAAATGATGACGAATTAAAAAGACTTAGAGGAGAGATTGCTAGACTCGCAAGCGAAGGAAAAAACAAAGAGAGAAAAGCTCTTCTTGAGATATATAATTCTCATCCACTTGTCAGTAATTACAATCAAGCCAAAGAAGAAGTTATTATTCTCTTAAATGAAATAAAAAATATCTTAGATTAAATGCGAACTTTAATTCGCATTTTTTTAATGTTAATATATGCGCATGATATATATAATTGTCGGTCCAACTGGTTCTGGTAAAACTTCGATTGCGAAATGCTTATCGGAGTATTTTAATTGTCCCATTATCAACGCTGATGCATTTCAAATCTATCAAGATATGGATATAGGAACCGCGAAAATATCTAAGGATGATCCATTCTATAAAAGGCATTATTTGTTAGATATTAAAAGACCAGATGAATCCTTCTCAGTCATGGAATATCAGTCATTATTCCGTGAAAAAGTCCAAGAATTGCTGCAAAAATACGATAATTTAATCGTTTGTGGTGGAACTGGATTATATATTCGCGCTTCAATTTATGACTATGAATTTAAAGAAGAAGAACCTACTGATACATCTGATTTAGAAAAGATGAATAACGATGAATTATATGATTTATTAATGTCTTTAGATCAAGAAGCCACAAAGACCATTCATAAGAATAATCGTAAAAGAGTTATTAGAGCGATCACGATTGCTAGGAGTCATGAACTCAATAAGAGCGAAGCCATTAAATTACAAGAACATAAACTTATCTACGATGACATCAAAATATTAATGATTTCTCCAAATCGTGAGCAATTATACGCAAACATTAATCAACGAGTTGATGAAATGTTTGAAAAAGGACTTGTAGAAGAAGTTAAAGAGTTATTAAATAAATATAATTTATCAAGCACTGCAAAAGCGGCAATTGGATATAAAGAAGTCATCGATTATCTAGATGGAAAACTATCTTTAGATGATTGCAAAGAATTGATTAAGAAGAGAACTCGTAATTATGCGAAAAGACAAGTGACATTCTTCAAGAATCAATTCGACTTAAAGATATACGAAGATAAAGAACAACTCATTAAGGATGTAAGAGGTGAATAACATGAAAAACATTTATGAAATCGCAAAGAAACTTAACATCGATGAAAAGTATGTCATTCCATTCGGTAAAGACAAAGCAAAAATCGATTTAGCTATTAGAGATGAAGTCTCTTCTAGAAAAGATGGAAAATTAGTCTTAGTAACCGCAATTACCCCCACAAAAGCAGGTGAAGGTAAAACCACAACATCTATCGGTTTAACTGATGGCATGAATAAGATTGGTGTTCCTTCATTATTATGCTTAAGAGAACCATCATTAGGTCCTGTTTTTGGTCTTAAGGGTGGCGCTACCGGTGGTGGTAAAGCATCAGTTACTCCAGGAGAAGATATCAATTTGCACTTTACTGGTGACTTACATGCTTTAACCAGTTCCATTAACTTAATTGCTGCAATTATCGATAATCATATTTATCAAGGCAATGCTTTAAGAATTGATCCAGAAAGAATCTTATGGAAAAGAGCCCTTGATATGAACGACCGTGCCTTAAGAAGCATTACCATCGCTCAAGATGATAAAAAGGCTACACCAAGACATGAAGAATTCGTTATTACAGTGGCTAGTGAATTAATGGCCATTCTATGTTTAGCATTAGATGAACAAGATTTCATTAGAAGAGTCAACAATATTATTGTTGCTTATGACTTAGATGGTAACCCAGTTAGATTAGAACAATTGCACATCACTAACGCTATTTATAAATTAATGAAAGTAGCGTTGAATCCAAATATCGTTCAAACATTAGAAGAAAATCCAGTTCTTATCCATGGTGGACCATTCGCGAATATCGCCCATGGCTGCAACTCCTTAATCGCCACCAAGTTAGCACTTAAATTAGCTCCAGTGGTTATTACTGAGGCAGGCTTCGCTAGTGACTTAGGTGCGGAAAAATTCTTAGACATCGCTTGTAGAGTCGGTGGAATGAAACCAGATGCAGTTGTTATGGTGGCGACAATTAGAGCTCTTAAGATGCATGGTGGTCAATCATTTGAAGAATTAGATAATGAAAACGTTGAAGCTTTATTAGGTGGTGTTGATAACTTAAAGAAACATATGGATAACATCGCTAAATATGGTGTTCCAGCTGTTGTTTGTATTAATCACTTTGAAAGCGACACCAAGAAAGAAACTGAAGCTTTAATTAAATGGTGTGAGCAACAAGGTTATGATTATGCCTTCTGTAGTGGATTCTCCGATGGTGGTGAAGGCGCTAAAGAATTAGCTAAGAAAGTCAAAGAAGTTTTAGATACTAAAGAATCTAAATATCATCCTCTATATGACACAAACTTACCAATCAAAGATAAGATTTCAATCATCGCTAAAGAAATCTATGGTGCTGGTGAAATCGTCTATACCGATGAAGCTAATAGACAAATTGAAGAATTTAGCAAATTAGGTTTTGATAAGACTCCAATCTGTATCGCTAAAACACCTCAATCATTAACAGATAATCCTAAAGTACTAGGTGCTCCTACAGGATTTACCATCACGATTAGAGAAGTCAGATTATCCGCTGGTGCGAACTTTATTGTTCCACTTGCTGGTTCAGTCATGACCATGCCGGGTCTTCCAAAAGTCCCTGCTGCAACAAAAATGTAAAAAAAGTGACAATAAAAATAAGAAATCTCCCTATTAGTTAGTAGGGAGGTTTTTTAATGTCCTTATTAAGAATAAGTAATCTAACTAAGAAATATTATCTACCTAGTGGTAAAGAAAGAACTGTTTTATCTAACGCTAGTTATACATTTCCCAACAATGGTTTAGTTTCAATATTTGGAAAATCTGGAAGTGGGAAGTCCACACTTTTAAATCTTATCGCCTTATTAGATGAACCCACTAATGGTGTGGTGTATTTTAATGACGAAAACATATTTAGGTATTCAATAAAACAAAAGAATGATTATCGAAATAAAGAGATAGGAATCATTTTTCAACAACCCAATCTTTTAGAAAATTATTCAGCCTTATTTAATATCACTCTCCCAGCATTAATCTCTGAAAAAAGTGTCAAAGAAGCAGAAATTCTTGGTAAAAACCTCTTAAAAAGCATAAATTTTAACGAAAAACTCTATTTAAAGAAGTGCAAAGATTTATCTGGTGGAGAGAAAGAAAGAGTCAATATTTTAAGAGCCTTAATCAATAACCCAAAAATCATAATATGTGATGAACCTACAGGGTCTTTAGATTATCAAAACTCCTTATTGATTATGGACATATTAAAAGATGTCAGTAAGAACAGATTGGTTATTTTAGTGAGTCACAATGCTTACTTAGTCAACAAATATAGCGATGTGGTTTTATTCATTGAACAAGGAGTTTTAAAGACCTAATGAAATGGCCAATTTATATTTCTTTTAATAACATCAAAAGAAGATTAAAGAGAAATATTGTCTCAATCGTTTCTTTGGTTATTGGTTTAGTTAGTTCAATGCTGATAATTGGCTTTTCTTTTGGTTCTAATCCATCAATTGTTAGTAAGAGCTATTCACAATTTGATTATGGCACGATGACTCTATATAAACAGAAGAGGCAAAACATTGAAGGTAGCAAAATGTCTTTAGTACAAATGTCGAGGCCTTCTTTAGAAGAAATCAATAACATCAATATTGATCTAACCAAATTTGCAGTGGAAATAAATACCGACTCTTTAGTCCCTTTATGCCCATTAATATATTTAGGGGATGAAGTGTTAGAGGGGTATCAATATACCCAGATATATTCATTTACCGATAGCAGTGTAAACCATGATTTATTACTTGATGGATATTTACCAGCGGTTGATTCTTTGTATGAAGCAGTCATCAATAAAACTGCATATAAAGAATTGAAATCAAAAATTAAAGGAAACCCTTTAGGAATTGAACTTTCTATTCATAGTGATTTTGAAAGTCATTATTATTCTCAAAATGAAAGAACACCAGTTGTTTCTGATATTTTTATCATAGATAAGTTAGTGAAAATCGTTGGTGTAGTTGATGACTTTGATTTTCTATCAGTACCTAAGATTTATTATTCATATTCCGCGTTAAGAGTGTTATTACAAGAAACATATCTAATCAATCTTTCGTCATATTTAAATGAACCGATTACTTGGTATGGTCGAATATTAAATTCTCATAATGAAGAAAATATTAGTTCTTATTCTTATCGTTTATTTCTTCATGATTATCATGATTATTCTTCACTTAAGGACGTTGTTGATAATCTTAATGATCCATATAAAATTGACTCCATGCCTTTGGCGATGTGTCAAACGATGATCGATTTATTTTCCGCCGCCACAATGGGGATGGGATTATTTTTAGTTATCGCTTTGATGGGAACCGCATTAATAATGGGGATATTTTCTTATTCATCATATTCGGAAGACCGTAAAACCAGCGCGATTCTAACTTGTTTGGGTGCGAATAAAAACCAAATATTTGTCATTTATCTTATAGAAAATATGTTTTCTTCATTCATTGTTTTAACGTCTTCTTTTCTATTAGCGCCTATTCTATCTTTGATTATTAATTCCATTATTAAATCCGTTATTGGTTTATCTAATGTTATCGCCATCCCATTTATGAAGTTATTTGGAATATATTTTCTGTTCCCATTACTGATCATTGCTTCATCAATATTAATCACAATTGGGGCAACATATATTCCTTTAATATTCTCAAAGAAAATATCTCCAAAGGAGGAACTAAGTGACGAATGATAGATATTAAGAATGTTTCAAAAAGTTATAACAATTATTCAGTATTAAAAAACGTCTCCCATACTTTTCCTGATAGTGGACTAGTAATCATTAAAGGGCCATCAGGATGTGGCAAAACAACATTATTAAATATTCTTTCTGGGTTATTAGATTTTCAAGGAGAAATAAATGTTTTGTCTCATCATTTACAGCAGATGGATGAAAAAGAAAAAGATGAATTTCGTTTGAAGAATATGGGATTCATCTTCCAAGACTTTAAATTATTTGAAAATGAAAGTGTCATCAATAACATTATTTTTCCTTTGGAAATACATTCCTCATCTACGAAAGAAAACAAATACCGGAAATGCGATGAACTTATAAAACTTGTGGGACTTAAGATTAATAGAAACCAAAAAGTTAAAGACTTATCTGGCGGTGAAAAACAAAGAGTGGCTATCGCTAGAGCTTTAGCTAACAGGCCCAAAATAGTGTTCGCCGATGAACCCACTGGATCTTTAGATGAAAAGAACGCAAAAGAAGTCATGGAACTATTGTTAATGATTTCTCATAAGTCATTAGTAATTATGGTCACTCATGATGATGATTTAGCGAATAACTATGCGGACGAATTGATTGAGATGAAAGATGGCAAAATCGTTAATGTCATTAAATACGAAAGAGAAAAAGACAATAAATATTTCCCTCTATCTAAAGCCACATTTAATAATAAAAGACCATCTCTACCTTCTTCATTTTTATTACATCATTCTTTAACTTCTATCAAATCAAAGAAATGGAGAACCTCAATTTGTAATTTAGTGACTTCTTTAGGACTAATAGGAGTGGGACTTGCCACTTCATTATCATCTTCTATATCAAGCAATATTAAAAATGCTTATTCTCAAGTTATCGATTCTTCAAAATTAGCAATTACTTTAAAGAAAGATGATAAATCCATATATGGTAAATATCCGGCAAATAGTTTCGAGGTCATGGATATCACTAATAAATATGATGAAGATATCTATGATACTGGTCTAACATATCAGAATGACTTTGAATCATTTTTTCCTCAGTCAAATTGTATCGCTCTTGCTGATATAACTTATTACCACAAAATAGATGGAATAAGCGCTAGACATATCAATGAGTTTCAATGGTTAGATGTTGTTAAACCAGACAAAATATATCCGGAACAAATTGATTATCTCGAAAATGACCAGGTCGTATTAGCATTAACTATCGATATGATAGAAGATATTTGCTATCAGCTTCATATCGAAAGACGTGTTTTAGCGTTGTCACAATACCTTCAAGGAAACAAACTACATATCTTTTTTGATTTAAGAAATGATTATTGGCAATACTCAGATCAGCAGATACTTGAAGTGGTGGGTTTTACATTAGAAAAACAACCAGGAATATATCACATCAATCATCGATGGAATGAATATATGTTTGAGGAGAGAATGAAGTTCCCATCTATTGGAGAAATTGAAGGTGAAACTAAATATCCGTGGGTGTTGAAAAAGATATACTACTTACATATTAATAGTGGAATAGATAGTTTTTTAAAGAAGACTTATATTAATGAAGATCTAAATAATTATATTTTTGAAATCGCTAATCAAACCTATTTTCCCTTAATATCTAAACAAAATAATCCATATTTGAAGCAAAAACTTCTTATTTTTACTAATTATGTATCAAATATACCGATGAGCGATTTCTCATTTTTTAAGAATCTTAATGATGGATTATCTAATCCGATTTATGGTAGTTCATCAGGTTATGCGATTTATCCTTCTTCAATGATGTTTGGTTTTTCGAAAATGATGTATTTTTCCTCTAATGAAGATTCTATTGATGAAGTCATTGATATACGGACTTCTTTAAATGAAAAAACTAATGAAAAAATGGAACTTCCAAGCGATGTCAAAAGCGGTCATTATTCACAAACAATTAATGGCGGAATTAACTACTCCACATTAACAACCGGACTATTAAAAGGTATCGTTCCAAATAGCTATGATGACATTGTTATTTCTTCACAATTAGAAAATGAATTGTTTAATGGTGATGGTTTAAATAAAGACCTGTCCTTATGTTATTTAGCTAGTGAGAACGTATCATATGATGGAACTATAAATAGGCATTTTATTAAAGCTTCATTACGCGTTGTTGGTGTGGTTGATTCAAATAAGAATTTATTATTCCATGATGAGTATTGGCCTGTCTTATTTTTTCAAACTAGATTAGGTGTTTCCGCTTTCGATTTGAATATCAATTCTTTGATTTGCGATATTAGTGATGAAAAAGATATTCCGTCCACAGTTAGTAAAATCGAAAGAGCGTTTCCGAATTATGAAGTCATTAATCCAATGAAAGATATTTCCGATAGTGTGGATAAAGTATGTTTTTATATTGAGATTGCATTATCGTGCTTTTCGATAATCGCAGTTATTATATCCACGCTTCTTTTATCTATATGTAATTACCTTTATATTTTGGAAAACAGAAAAGATATAGGCCTTGCTAGATGTATAGGTGTTAATAAAAAGGAAGCTCGAAAGTTTGTCATTACTCATAGTATGCTTCTTTGTCTTGTTTCTTTTGTTCTTTCATCGATTGAACTTTTACTTATTTCATTTATCATCAGTAAGGAAATGTCAAAACAGATGGGAAATACATCAGTTTTCTCTTTTAATTCTTTATCTCTAGTTTGGATGTTCCTTTTAGCGTTTTTTGTTTCAATTACTTCTAGTTTAGTAATCGCAAATAAAGTTAATAAGTTAAACCCAATAGAAGCATTAAAGAGATAATTTTTATCATTTATATATTAAACAAAATTCTTTTGTTTGCTTAAATAATGCCACTCCCTTATAATACTTAACGGACTAAAGAGGTTACGTTATGGGATTAAAAGCAGGCATTGTCGGATTACCAAATGTTGGAAAATCAACTTTATTTAATGCAATTACCAATTCACATGTTGAAGCAGCGAATTATCCTTTCGCTACAATCAACCCAAATACTGGTGTGGTAAATGTTCCAGATGAAAGATTGGATTTTTTATCAAATCTTTTTAAGCCTGAAAGAACCATTCCTGCAACCGTGGAATTTTATGATATTGCTGGATTAGTTAAAGGTGCTTCTAAAGGCGAAGGTCTAGGTAATCAATTCTTATCTCATATTAGGGAATGTGATGCTATCGTTGAAGTGGTTCGTTGTTTTTCTAGTGAAGATATCATCCACGTTGAAGGCAGTGTTGATCCAATTAGGGATATTGAAATTATTAATTTAGAACTCGTTATGGCGGATTTAGATACTGTCACTAAACGTATCGATAAAATCGCAAATAAAGCTCGTATCCAAAAAGATAAAGAATCAATTTTAGAAATGTCTATCTTATCTCCATTAAAAGAAGTTTTGGAACAAGGTAGGCCTGCAAGAACAGTTAAATTAAATGAAGAACAAGAACTATACGCGAAAAGTTATCATTTATTAACTAAAAAACCAATTATCTATGTCGCTAATGTCAGTGAAGATGATTTAGCGGATTTATCTAATGCTTCAAATTATCAAAAAGTAGTGGTTTATGCCCATGAAGAAAACAATGAAGTCATTCCAGTTTCTTGTGAGATTGAAAGTGAATTATCCGAATTATCACCAGAAGATAGAGCAGAATATCTTAAAGATTTAAATGTTACTGAATCTGGTTTAACTAAAGTTATTAAAGCAACATATCGTTTATTAAATCTATCAACATTCTTTACTGTTGGTGCGGATGAATGCCGCGCTTGGACATTTAAGAATGGTTATTCAGCACCTGAATGTGCAGGTGTAATTCATACAGACTTCCAACGCGGATTTATTTGTGCGGAAGTCTACCCATATGAAGCTATTCATGAATTAGGTAGCGAAGCCGCAGTTAAAGATGCTGGCAAACTCAGAACTGAAGGTAAAGGATATTATCCAAAAGATGGAGATATCATGTTCTTCAAATTTAACGTTTCAGGAAGAAAATAATATGAGAATTGGATTTGCAAGTGATATCCACCGCTTAATGGGTGGAAGAAAATTAATGCTCGGTGGAGTAAATGTTCCACATTGGCAAGGTGAGGTAGCCCATTCCGATGGTGATGTTGTTTATCATGCTTTAGCGGAATCTATTTTAGGCGCTTTAGCTTTAGGCGATTTAGGCACTCATTTCCCAGATAGTGATCCAGCCTATAAAGACATTGATTCTTCAAAATTAGTGAAGAAGGTTGTCGAGATGATGGATGAAAAGGGATATAAAGTGAATAACGTTGATATCTCTATCACATTACAAGAACCAAAACTCAAATCATTTATTTCTCAAATGAGAAACAATGTAGCGGAATTATTAAATGTGGAAGTTGAACAAGTTTCCATTAAAGCCGGCACAAACGAAAACTTAGATGCCATAGGCATGCAATTAGCGGTAAAGGCAGAATCTATCATTCTATTAACAGAAAAAGAATAAATTCTTTGTGAATAACAGCGATATCAGTATAATAAAAGGTCACAATTATGGATGTTATTGAAAGTTTAAAACTGAATATACAAAAAGCCTTCTCCTCATTAGGGGTAGAAGTTTCTTTAAACGATATTATTATCGAGCATAGTAAAGACACCGCTCACGGAGACTATGCGACTAATGCGGCAATGAAGAATTGCAAACTTTTTGGCAAAGCTCCAAGAGACGTCGCTAATATGCTTATTGAAAAACTCGATAATAGTGGCATTGAAAAGATTGAAATTGCTGGACCTGGTTTTATTAACTTCTTTATGAAGAACGATTCTTTACAACCAATCGTTGAAAAGATTATTAAAGAAGATGAAAACTTTGGTAGAGGTAGTGATAAGAACTTCAAAGTTAACGTTGAGTTCGTTAGCGCTAACCCAACCGGTGATTTACACGTCGGCCATGCTAGAGGCGCGGCGATTGGCGACTCCATTTGCCGTATCATGGAATTTGCTGGTTACAATGTGACACGCGAATATTACATCAACGATGCCGGTAATCAAATCGATCACTTAGCGGAATCTATTCTTGCTAGATATAAACAATTATTGGGTATTGATGCCGAACTTCCAGAAGATGGATATCATGGCCAAGACATTATCTTTGTCGCACAAAAAATCGTCGATGAAATTGGCGACAAATTATTAAATGAAAAAGACCCAATTCCATATTTAAAACGTCGTGGTATGGATCTCGAATTAGATAAAATTCGTGAAGATTTAGCGACTTTTAGAGTACATTTTGATGTTTTCTCATCAGAATTAAAGGTCAGAAGTAATGGTGCTGTCGAGAAAGAATTGGACTATCTTAAAGACCATACATATAAAGATGGCGACGCTGTAGTATTAAGAACCACTGACTTCCTTGATGATAAAGATAGAGTCATCGTTAAGAGCAATGGTGAATACACATATTTCATGCCTGATATCGTTTATCACGTCAATAAGATGTCTCGTGGCTTTGACCAATTAGTGGATGTCTTAGGCGCAGACCATCACGGATATATTAATCGTATGAAGAGCGCACTCATGATGCACGGATATAAACCTGAAGCTCTTGAAATTGAATTAATCCAAATGGTGAGATTCATTAAGGATGGTGTGGAAATCAAGGCCAGCAAGAGAACAGGTGACGCGATTACCTTAAGAGAAATCTGTGAGGAAGTCGGCGTTGACGCAATGAGATATTTCTTTGCTATGCGTGCCGCAAGCGCACACTTAGACTTCGATATGAACCTTGCGTTAGAACAAAGTTCTAATAACCCAGTCTATTACGCACAATATGCTCACGCTAGATTATGTTCTATATTAGAACAAGGCAAAGATATCGGTATCGATGTCAAAGCAAGTCAACTTGCTAAACCTAGCGAAATTGCTCTATTAAAACATTTAGCGAACTTCACTAATGTGGTGAATGATTCCGCGAAAGAAAGAGCACCTTATAAAATTACCAATTACATTCATGAACTCGCCTCATTGATTCATGAATTCTATACAGAGTGTCGTGTTATCGATAGAGATAATGTGGCTACAAGTTCATCCCGTTTAGCGCTTTGTAAAGCGAGTGAAATCGTGATGAAAAACGCACTTAACTTAATTGGAGTTAGTGCTCCAGAACACATGTAATGAAAAGGAGAATACATACATGGGAAGATCATTATTAGATTTAGCTTATGACTATGTCAGTCAAAGCAAAGAACAAGTAAGTTTTAAAGATTTATGGGCTTACGTTGTGGAAAAAGCAGGTTTAGATGAAGAAACCGCTGCTAAAAGAATTTCTTCTTTCTACACAAACTTAATGCTTGATGGTAGATTTGTCACTTTAGGTGAAAACCAATGGGATTTAAGAAGCCGTCACACATTCGACAAAGTCCATATTGATATGAAAGATGTCTATTCTGACGTTGAAACAGATGAAGATGACGACGACGAAGAAGAAGACGAAGAAGATAAAGAATACAATAAAGTATTCAAATCCAAAGAAGGCGAAGACCTCGAGGAAGAGGAAGAAGAATCTGAAAAGTCTGAAAACGAAGAGGAAGAAGAGGTTCAGTAATGTTCGAACAACTTCAAAAAGTTATAGAACAATACGACTCTATCGTTTTATTTGGTCATGCATTTCCTGATGGAGACTGCTATGGATCACAAATTGGTCTAAGAGAAGCTCTCCGTTTAAATTACCCAGATAAAAAAGTCTACGCTGTTGGTAGTGGACTCCGCCGTTTCTTTAGATTCATCGCTCCAATGGATGAGATTGATGATGAAATCATAAAGAATTCTTTAGCCATTCTATTAGATGGTAATGACTTATCAAGAATGGAAGATGAAAGAGTATATCATGCTAAAGCGTGGATTAAGATTGACCATCATATGGAAAACTTCAAGTTTAATGAAGGTCCATTTGTTCTTGATACAGATGCTAATTCAACATGTCAATTGATCGTTGAATTCATCCAAGAAGCCGGATGGAAAGTTAATCCTACAATTTGTAACGCATTATACTTAGGAATTTTGACTGATAGTGGACGTTTTCAATTTGTGGAAGATTTCCCAAAATGTTTCCATGAAGCAGCATTTTTATGCGAAAACGGCGCAAAACCAAACAGAATTAACTCGATTTTGAATGTTACAAATGAATTAGCGATGAAGTTTAAAGGCTATGTTTATAACAACTATAAAAAAAGCAATCACGGTGTTATCTATTTAACCTTTACTTATAAAAAATTATGCGAGCTTAAAGTTTCACCTGATAAAGCCGGAACCATGGTCAATTTAATTGCGAATGTCGTTGGTAATCCTATCTGGGCATTCTTCTGCGAGAATAAAGATGGAACATGCCACGCTGAGTTTAGAAGCAACGGTCCCGGTGTTCAACCAGTCGCCGCTAATCATGGTGGCGGTGGACATTATCATGCCGCGGGCGTCACACTTCCAGATATGAGTGATGAAACCGTTCAACAATTAATCGAAGAATTAGATGAAGCCATTGTTATCTATAGGAAGGAGCAAAAATAATATGTGGGAAAAAGAATTAGAAACCGCAATTGAAGCAGGTTTATTAGCGAGAGTTAAAATCATGGAAATCTACAATCAAGATTTCGATGTTGAAATAAAAGATGACAATTCTCCTGTCACCAATGCTGATAAAGCTGCTGATGCAATTATCCGTGAACATTTACATAAAGCATTTCCTACCCATGCTTTCTTAACAGAAGAATCTGAAGATAACAAAGAAAGATTATCCAATGATTATGTTTGGATCGTCGATCCAGTTGATGGTACAAAAGATTTTGTCGCTAGAGATGGTGGATTTACCACAAACATCGCTCTTGCCTATAAGCACGAATTAGTTGTCGGTGTTGTGATTGTTCCTGTAAGTGGTGATATTTATTTTGCTAGTAAGGGCAATGGTGCTTTCCATCGTTTCAATGGTTCGACAAAAAGAATCCATGTTAATGATAAAGTCGATGACCTCACATGTTTATGTTCCGTGTTCCACACTAATGAAACCGAACTAAAATTAATCGAAAAGCATAGCGATAAAATCAAACACATTTTGAAATATGGTTCTTCCTTAAAACCATGTCGTATTGCTGAAGGCTTAGCGGAAATCACATATCGTATGAGCGCAGGCACTAAAGAATGGGACACTGGCGCATGCCAAATCATCGTGGAAGAAGCTGGTGGCTTATTCGTTGAACCAGATGGTTCTAGAATTACTTATAATCGAAAAGATGTATATAACCGTAAAGGCTATATCGTCGTAAATCGAAAAGAGAATATTCTTTTATAAAAAAAGAACTAGCACATGCTAGTTTTTTTCATGGCTGGGGTGACTGGGATCGAACCAGTGAATGGTGAATTCAGAGTCCACTGCCTTACCGCTTGGCTACACCCCAAGTTTATTCGGCTAAGCGAACTTCAACAACACCAGGAACTTCTTCTTGAAGAATAACTTCCACTAAATCTTTAATGTCATTATTCGCATACATACAATCCTGGCATGCACCAATCATTTTCACATAGACAATTCCGTCTTTAAATGATTGGAAAATAACATCCCCTCCATCTTTTTGTAAGAAGTGTCTAATTTTATCTAATGTAGTAATAATTAATTTCTCTGTATCGTCCATAATTTTTTAACCGCAAAAGATAATAGCACATTTAAAAATAAATGTTTATAAATATGATAATAAAAAACCAAAATGGTGGAACATCTTGGTTATTTTACTTGTTGATAGCCTTGATAAGCATCTTTTGCATTGCTTAAGAAGAAGTTTGCGACATCTAAGAAGTTGAAGCCGTGAGTTTTACCTTCTCCACGGAAATGCTTCACAATCGCGACGTTATGCCACTGTAAGGAAACAAATATTCTCCATAAGTAGTAACGCATCTTTTCTTCTTTTGAAGGATTGTTATCAAAATAATCTAATAAGCATTGATATCCTTCGCTGACAAGACCATTACCAAATGTGGCGATATCGTATATAGGGTCGTTGTTACCCATAAATTCAAAATCGATTAAGAAATAGTTATCATTTAGGTCTTTAACTATATTGCTCTTTTGTGCATCGTTATGGCATATAGTTAAAGTTTGTTTTTCTAAAAAGTCTTTATTATCAAAAATTGTGGACCTTAATAATTGATAGTCTTTTTCATCTAAAGAAGTAAATGATTTTGCTTCATCTTCATAAGCGATAAATCTTTTAAATGGTTGATAATCTTCTTTAGATAATTTGCCGCTTGTATGCATCTTCTTTAATAAAGTAGCAACTTTTTTGCTATCAAAAGAATCCGCTTTATCAAGAGAACTTCCTTCAATATATTCGTTAGCTTTAATGCCAGTTTCTGGATTGAAATAGTAGTTCTTACTGGTTAAGCCTAATGAAGCAATTATGGCTTGATTGTCTTTTTCTAATTTGCGGTCAACCATTTCATTGGCTTGAGCGGTGGGAATATATAAAACATATTTTTTATGATTAAAAGAAACGATGTATGATTCGTTCATCATTCCACCTGTAATTTTGCATTTTATCTCAGCCCCATCACCAAAAATTTGTTTTAATGTTTCGTTAAGCATACGTTAAATATAGCATGTTTTCTTTTCTTTTCAAGAAAAAAGACCACTTATTTGTGGTCCTGAATTTGTTTCAAATGTTCTTCCATAATTTTATGAACCATATCAGAAACTGCTTTAGCTGGCATATCTTGATATTCTTCATAAGGAATAACTGCGACGACATCAAACTTGACATGTGTGGCTTTAAATGGCCAATTACTATGAACTTTGTCTGCGTTCTTTAATGTCGTAACAACGATAGGAGCTTTCGCATGAATCGCGATATTGAATGGTCCTTCATGGAATTCACCAATTAAGTTTTCTGTTTGTCTTGTTCCTTCTGGGAAGACAGCGATAGAAGTAATGTTATTATTCATTAAATCAATTGCGTGTTTGAAGGCTTCAAGAGATTGCAATTTATCTTCTCTATTAATTGGGATATAGCATAAACCTGGATATAAATGTCCAGCCACTGGAATCTTGTTATTTTCCTTTTTGGTAATAAAGGCGATATCTTGTTTTCCCAATTTGTTAGTAATGACAAAGTTATCGAATTTACTTCTATGATTACACACTAGGACAAAGCGCTGATGTTGAGGAATTTTATTAATTCCGCTTGCTTTAACCCAGATATGCGCGTGATTTGTGATAAATCTTAATCCTGTTTTAAACCAAAATCTCGCCCAACTGGAAATCTTGTTATATGGTTTCTTTTGATTGACGAATAAACTAGCAAACCACTCTAATAGGAAGATGACTCCGATACCGGCAATCCATCCCGCCATATAAAGTAATAGTGGTATGAAAAATTGCCACCAATGGACAATTGGTGCAAAAGTCAAAGATCCAGCGACTGCTAGTCCTGCGCCACAAAGAAAACAAATAATCTCGAGAAACATATTATTCTGGTAAGACTAATTTAATAGCTTTTGGCATGACTGTGACTGTAAAGTTGTTTCCTTTGAACATTTCACCATCAACACAGACATCGAATTCTTTTGGAGAGTAGAATTTGATTTCTTTTGCTCTTCTATAGACGATTTTTCTTCTCTTTCTATCTAAGTGTTTACCTTTGGTATAGGTTCCGATAATCATACCTAATCCTAAGAATGTCATAGTCTTTAAGACACAAACATCGATTAAACCATCGGTATTATCACTCTTTGGTGCGCATTTGAATTTGCCACCGACATATTGACCTTGTGCTAAGGTCGCTAATAACATCTGTTTTTCATTTAATTGTTCACCATCAGCGCATACGATAATGTCATTGAAACGACCGTGTTTCATCGCGTCGTTCTTTAAGGCATAATCATATGGATCTAAGCCTTTTTTCTTTGCTTCTTCTGGTAAACCGTGTTCTTTATAGTAGTTACCCATTGCACCGACGATGGCGTCAAAACCAAAGTTGATGACGTTCACGGAATAAACAGGTTCTTGTAAATCTTTTGATTCTAATTTTGATAAGTCGATTTCTTGAATTTTACCATTAATTAAAGTTTTGAAATCTTGGAATTTTTCTTGACCACCATAGATTTTGACAAAGTCATTACCTGTACCAATGGCTAAGATGGCTAATTCAGCATTGTCATATCCGATAATGCCGTTGACAGCTTCAAAGACTGTTCCGTCACCGCCACAGGCGTAGACTCTCACTGTGTCTTTGGCTTTCTTTAAATAATCCCTAAGGAATGGTGTTAATGTTTTTGGGCCTGTGGTCTTATAAATTTCATAATCCAAACCCTTAAATGCTTCGTTAATTTTGTTCTCGAATTCGAGAGAAAAATTACCGGCATTGCCATTAACTGCGATTAAATGTTTCATAATATTTCACCCTCTAATTACAAATAATATACGATATTTAAAATTAAAAATATAATTTTTATGAATTTTCTTCTTTCTTCCTAAAGATTTTATTTTCGATTTTGTTATAGAAAATCACTAAAGGAACTATACCTAAAATAGACATGATGGTAATTGGTAAAGATAATACAAAACCTTTATCTTGATATTGAATAGTGATTTTATGTTCACCTATCTCATATTGAGATAAGTCTATCGCTGTGAATATATTCATCTTGGTCATTGTCTTGGCCTTTTTGCCATCCACATAAACACTAATTCCTTGTTCATGAGGAATGGTGAATATGAGGTCTTTGGTGTTATTAATAATGTTGATATGACCAACGAAATCTTTCTTGGTTAGGGAGTTATTAATTTTATCGATTATCAATTCGTTTTCTTTTAAAGAATCAAAGTAGTGTTGAGCGACATTTAAGTCCTCGTAATAAAGCTCTGGTCTTAACATGACGGAAGAGAAATCTTTATTAAATCTAATAATTAAAGAATGATCCACTCGTTTTGCGGGTCTAAAAGATCTAATTCCAGAATTGTAATATGTGTTAATTGGAATATAAGTATCATCGACATAATAGGTAATATCTCTAGTCATATCTTTTTCTGAGAAATAGACAGGGAGATTTTTTGCTTCTTCTGGAATATTAAAACCAATACGAATATAAGCACCTTTCTTTACATCCTTAAATGTTCTAATGCCAAACTCATCTGTCTCATAATGAATCGTGGTGTTGATAGTTGTTTGTGGTAGTGGTTTAAAGATATCTTCATTGATGTCTTTCACCAATGTTTTAAATATCTGATTTTGATATTCAAATTTATCGTACCAATAGGTGTTTCCGCTTTCCGCACGATATCCTTCTGAGATGTATTCAAGACTCGTTTTATCGCTTAAAAAGCCAAGATTTACCGCGTTTTTGTTAAAATATGCATCGATTTTGCAGTTTTCTATACTAATCGGATCAAATGTATTATAGTCCAAATAATATGGATGGATATTAGTGATGGCTTCTTTATCTTCAAGGAGATATTTGACGCCTAATAATGATGACATTGAATAAGTGGAACCTGCTTCAAACTTACCGAAGAAGTTATTGTATTGATATCCAACTTTCTTTAAATAAGATTCGACCTTTTTCTTTGATGAAGATGAGTAGTTAGATAAACCATTATAGGAATAGAACATTGGGTTATTATTGATGCTGTTGTAGTTACCTGGTCTATTAAATGTCGCTTCCATTCTATAGAAAGGATTATTTCCATTATCTTTTTCATATTTCTTTATCGCATCAAAACTAGATTGATATTCGCAGTCCTTTAAATACGTTTCGTAATCTTGATATTGTTGTTCTTGATTATTCACTTTAAAGACTTTGTCTCCCCCTCGATAAGAAGATATGACTTGAACAATTAGTAATAATGAAAGCGCACTAGGTAATAGGCAAATATACTTATTTAGTTTCTCCTTCTTATTAAAGAAGTAATAGCAAAGAGATATGCCCGTGGCAAAGGCAATAGTAATAAAATACATCACGACAGATGGAATGCTTAATTGATAATAATTTAGGCGATCAGAGTGTTTGGTGAATTTAACAATTAAAATAACCACTAAACCCAAGAATGTTGGAACTAGATAATATAATGGGTTCAATTTATATGACTCATCCAAAGATAGTGAAGCGATATAGCAAACGATAAAGCCGATGATAAAGGAATATCTTCCTGGGAACCAGGTTGGCTCTCTTCCACCGTGCATCAACGCGGATAAAACAGTGTTACTGCTCAATAAGAAATATAAAAGAATAATACCTAATAAAGTTAAGCGGTCTTTTAATTTATATTCTTTATTAAAGAAATATGTAATGAAGAACACTAATGGGACAACACCCACGAACATGGATATATAGGAATTGTTCTGTGTTATTAAACTATGATTCGCGTAATTGTTTTCTAATAATCCTGATAAGAAAGAAGAAATAGAGAACCATTTCATTCCTGGTAAAGCCGCACTTCCTTTTGTGCCACTTAAATGTAAGAATGCGGTTAACCAATAAGAGGATGATAATAATCCTGCGGCTAAAGATAATACCGCAAAACAAATAATGAGTTTGAGATAACCCTTATCTTCTTTAGAAAAGTATTTAACAAAAATATGAATGAAATAAATGACACAGAATATCGCGATCATAAATCCGATATACCAAGATGTCATAAGTGCATAGGCTAACGCTAAAGGATATATCCAATAATGTTTCTTTCTCCCTAAGTACTCTAATCCTAAAACAACTAGGGGTAGAATCATCATTCCATCAAGCCACATATAATTGGATAAATAAATAAAGGAATATGAAATTAAACCATATCCAATTGCTCCAATAAGATGACTATAGGATATCTTTCTGGTAAATCTCATTAACAAATAGAAATTCAAAGAAGCAAACGCCATCTTTAATATTGATGACCAAATAAAGAATAGTGGGAGCGCTTCTTCTTTAAAGAAAACAACAAAGTAGTTAAATGGTGAAGATAAATAATAAGTGAAGATGGACATATAGTCTCCACCAAAGATTTTACTATTTGTGTAAATCAAAGATTCATGGTTGATAAGAATGTTTCTAAAGTCTCTCATATAGGCAATATATTGGGACTGTAAATCAATCATGATTGTGGTATTTCCTTTGTATCCGCCTAATGCTATTCCGTTAGAATTGAACAAAATAATAAGCAAAACAAAAGGAATTACAAATGATAGTGCAATTAAAGATATTTCTTTGATGAGATAAATCTTTTTCGACATGTTTTCATTGTAGCACATGTATGTAAAAGTACAAAAAAACTGACAATTTCTTGTCAGTTAGTTTTATAGCTGGTGCCCGGGACCGGAATCGAACCGGTATGGTATCGCTACCGCAGGATTTTAAGTCCTGTGCGTCTACCTGTTCCGCCACCTGGGCAGCTATTTGGTCACTCTCCGGAGATTCGAACTCCGGACCCCTTGATTAAAAGTCAAGTGCTCTACCGACTGAGCTAGAGAGTGAATTGGCTGGGGTGAGTGGGATCGAACCACTGAGATGACAGAGTCAAAGTCTGTTGCCTTACCGCTTGGCTACACCCCAATACCTTTGTGGTGGGAGGGGGCAGATTCGAACTGCCGAAACCGGAGGTAACAGATTTACAGTCTGCCGCGTTTAGCCACTTCGCTACCCTCCCAAAGGGTAGTTTGCGTATATTCTGGTGGATGCTGAGGGGCTCGAACCCCCGACCTCCGCCGTGTAAAGGCGATGCTCTCCCAGCTGAGCTAAGCATCCAACTGGTTATCGCGCCTTAAAATATGCGCTTAAATAATATATCACTTATAAATATATATAGTCAAACAAAAAAACGCCCAATTTTTGAGCGTCTTTTTTTGAGCGAAAACTTAATAGTTTAGTAGCCTTTTTTGCCGAGTAAATGGAACATATTTTTCTTGTAGATTTCCACGCCTGGTTGGTTGAATGGATTGATATCAAGTAAATATGCACTCATGGCACAAGCTCTCATGAAGAAGTAGAACAAATGGCCTAATGTTTTGGCGTCTAATTTATCAATTGAGATGACGTTACATGGGACGTGTCCATCTTCGACGTGAGCTTTAAGTGTGCCTTCGAAAGCTTTTTGATTAACAAATGCTAAGTTCTTGCCTTCTAAATAATTGAGGCCATCTAAATCAGCATCATCATGTGGGATTGTAATATCATCGTTTGGTGTTTCGATATTGAGAATGGTTTCAAATAATAGTGGTGTTCCATCTTGGATAAATTGACCTAAAGAGTGGAGATCTGTAGAGAAAGTTGCGGAAGATGGGAACAAACCTTTCTTTTCTTTTCCTTCACTTTCACCAAATAATTGTTTTAACCATTCACTGATTTGACTCATTTGTGGTTCATATGTGACATACATTTCCACTGGTTTATCGCGATGGAGCATAAAGTCTCTTGTAACAGCGTATCTATAGCAAATGTTCTTATCTAAATCATCGTTATCATATGCTTCACGAGCTTCTTTTGCTCCTAATAACATGGCTTCAACATCAATACCTGCGGCTGCAAGTGGGAACAATCCAACAGCGGTGAGAACACTATAACGACCACCGATATTTCCTGGTAAAACATATGTGGCATAGCCTTCTTGATTACATAATGTTTTTAATGCGCCTTTTTCTTTATCTGTGGTGGCATAGATGGCTTTTTTGGAAGCTTCTTTACCGATCTTTCTTTCTAATAATTCCTTTAATAAACGGAAGGAGATACTGGTTTCAGTGGTGGTACCGCTTTTAGAAATAACATTGATGGCAAAGTTCTTGTTTTCTAAGTATTTAAGGACTTGGCTAACATAGTTAGGTGAGAATGTTTGACCCATGAAAATAATTTCTAATTTGTCATCACTCTTTAAACCTTTTAAAGCTTCTAATGCTGCTCTGGCACCGAGATAACTACCGCCGATACCGCAGACGACTAATACTTCAAAATGATCTCTAACATATTGAGCGTCTTTTTTGATTCTTTGTAACTCTTCTTTGTCGTAATTAACTGGCCAATCAACCCAACCTAAGAAGTCATTTCCAGGTCCGGTCTTTTCATCGATCATCTTGTTGATCTTGGTGACTTTAGATTGATAAGCCTTAATATCTTGTTCACTAATTTGATTGTTTAATAATAATTTAATCATTTTTCTTTTCCCCTCTAGCTTCTGCTAATGTGGTGGCGATCCATTCTGGTAATTTCTCTTCTAACATCTTGAAATCTTCATCATTTGTTTCAGGTACTTTTCTAGAGCTATTTGTGTGGGTGGAATACATCTCTTCGGATGGAACTTGTTTGTAAGAAACACGCAAAAAGCCATTATTTTCGTCGATTGCGATGATTTTTACTTTCATCTGATCGCCTCTAGTGCCGAACTTTTCGATGTCTCTAACAAATGAATCACTGATTTCTGAAATGTGGAGTAAGCCTGTCACTCCATCTTCAAATTCCATAAACAATGCGTATGGTTTGACGTTTGTTACGGTTCCTAAGATTATTTGCCCAACTTCGTATTTCATCTGAATGCGCCTATCTTACATCGATTATTCTACTACTTAGATAGAAAAAAAGGTAGCAACAACTACCTTTATTTATTCGCTAATAATTTTTCGCGTTTAATGATTTCATATTGCATCGCGATTTTATCGATTGTTAATTTAACAACTTTTTCTAAATCGCTACCCGCTGAATAGTCAGCTTTACACATGAAGTTACATCTTCCATCAGTGTATAAGTCTCTCACTTTATCACTGTCTTTTTCTGGATATATAGCAATGCTTGTTCCATCGTTATGTTTGACTAATGTCATACATGCAACGTCAGTCATTCCATCACCCATATAAATGATATTTTTATAAGGAATTCTTCTTTCTGGTGTTTTCTCATTAACAGCGCTGTCATTTTTCACATCAACTGCGCCTTTAGAAATACGGAAATAGAATTGTGTTTTTTGTGTATAGTTGATTGCGAGTTTTGGCCAAACAGGTTCGCCATCTTCGTTGTAGTAATATTCGCAACCCCAAGCTTTTGTAAAACATGGGAAGATTGAACAACCTTCAACAATTTCCATTGTCCCGGAACTGACTAAATAGTGTTCCACTTTAATGCCTTTAGATTCAGCATAATCATTAATTCTTTTGAACCATGTGGTGACACCAGGATAGAACTTGATGTTTTTGCCACATTCTCTAAGGTATTCACGAGTGAGCTTAATGCCTTTTTCTTTGGCCTTGGCAATCATCATATACATGTATGACAAAATACGTTCAACACCCGTCTTTGCGGTGAACTCACCAGTGGCTCCCCAGAATTCATCAGGTGTTAACCCTAATTTAGGAATAAAGTCGTAATTTTGCATATCAGTTGTGGACAACGTTTTATCGAAGTCGTACATGATGCCAATAATAGGTTGTTTTGCCATATTAATACCTCTTGGAAATAATATCACATAACGATATTATTAGCAATTTATCTATTTTTGCAAAACAAATATTGTTTCTTCCAAATTAATAACTATGATAATATATACGTTCAAAGAAAGGAGAAACGTCGATGGAACCATATGAAATAGTCATCATTGTCATAGCGTCAATCATTGGATTGTGGCTCTTATTATTTTTCGTGGATTTAATCTTCGTTCTCGGCTTCTTTAGAATCTTTAAAAAGCATAAAAAAGCAATTACTGTTGTATTATATACAAAACTTGAAAATATGAGGAAGTTATTCTCGGTCATGAAACAATCGGGAATTAAGATAGATGATAGGCTTGTTAAAATCCTAAATGAGGTCAATGAAAACGACTTTGCTGATCCTTCTTCCGCAGAATTCGACAAGAGCAAAAATGCATTATCCTACTTGAAAGATGAAATCATGTTCCTTGCTAATCAATATCCTGATTTAAATTCCAACATCGATTTTATTCAAGCAAAGAACAATATCTCTGAATCTGATCTGATTTATCGTAACAATGTCACAATGTATAACGCAGACGTCTTGGGATATAACTATTGGATTAGCTTTGTTCCTTGCGGATTCGTCTTCAAATTATTTAAATTAAAGAAAAAACAAATCATCTCGTAAGCTAGTGCTTGTGAGATGATTTTTATTTGATAAAATATTAACGTTCAAAAGGAGAAAAATATGAAAAGAGATTTAGAAATGAATTTTGAAGATTTTCCACTAAATGTACCTAGTGAAAAACGTATTACCAACAAATTAGATGTGTTGCTTCAAGATTTAGTTGAATGCGGTAGTGCTTTAACCGCTAACTTAGCAATTAAACATTGGAACAAATACATGACACAAATTAACACAGATGCTGCTGTTATCTATGTTCGTTATTCTTGTGATACCAGAAACCCTGTTTATAAAAGAGCACAAGCTAGAGTGGATGAAATTTCCCCAATTATTTCTAACTACTCAAATAAATTCGCCAAGATTTTAGTAAAAGCGAGATACAGAAAAGATTTGGAAAAGAAATATGGCAAATATTATTTCCAAATGATGGATGCCTCCTTAAAGGCCTTTGATGAAAAGATTATTCCTGAATTAATTCAAGAAAATAAATTAGTTAGTGAATATGATTCATTATTAGGTGGTGCGGAGATTAAATTCCGCGGCGAAGTCTTAAATCTTTCTCAACTTGGTAAATATTTACAAGATGTTGATCGCGAAACACGTAAAGAAGCCGCACAAGCCATGGATAAATGGATGAGCGAACACGAAGAAAAACTCGGTCAAATCTATGATGATTTAGTGCATTTAAGAGATAAGATGGCGAAGAAATTAGGTTATAAAAACTTCGTAGAACTTGGTTATTTAAGACTTGGAAGAACTGATTATAATGCAAAAGATGTGAAGAAATATCGCGAACAAATCGCGGAAACAGTTGTCCCGGTTGCTCAAAAATTATACAAGAAACAAATGAAGGATTTAGGCATCAAAGATCCTCAATACTATGATTACAATTTAAAATTCAAAACCGGCAATCCAAAACCAATTGGTGGTGTTGATAAATTAGTCAATGTCGCTCATGAAATGTATAGCGATTTAGGTAGTGAATCAAAAGAATTCTTTGAATTCATGATGAAACACAACTTAATGGACTTAGATGCGAGAAAAGGTAAAGCTCCAGGCGGATATTGTACATCCCTTACCGCATATAACGCTCCATTCATCTTCTCTAACTTTAATGGTACTGATGGTGACGTCAACGTCTTATGCCATGAAGGTGGACATGCTTTACAAGCATACCTTTCCTTCCCAATCAAGATTCCTGAATATCAAAACCCAACTTTAGAGGCTTGCGAAATTCACTCAATGAGTATGGAATTCTTTGCTTGGCCATATATGGAAAAATTCTTTGGAAAAGATGCCAATAAATATAGATATCTCCATTTAGCGGACGCCATCGAATTCTTACCATATGGCATTACCGTTGATGAATTCCAACACTGGGTTTATGAACATCCAAATGCCACACATCAAGAAAGATGTGCTTATTGGAGAAGCTTAGAGGAGAAATATACTCCTCATAAGAAATATGATGACACTCCAACATTAGGTCATGGTGCTTATTGGTTAAGACAAAGTCATATCTTCGCGAATCCTTTCTATTATATCGATTACACACTCGCGCAAGTGTGCGCCTTCCAATTCTTTATTGAAATGAGAAAGAACCACGAAAAAGCTTGGAAGAAATATATCAAACTTTGTAAGTTCGGAGGACAAGCTCCATTCGTCTCATTACTCGAACACAATCACTTAAGAAATCCATTCGTTGATGGTAATGTTGCAAAAGTTATTCATCCATTAGAAAAAGTTCTTAAAGAATTCGATACTTCAAAGTTCTAAGACAACAAAAAAACGCTTCAATTTCTGAAGCGTTTTATTTTTAATAAATCGATTAGTTATTGCCGGATAAATCTAAGAACATTCCGATTAATCCTAATAGGGCAGAGATGGAACCAAGTCCACCGGCAACCATTGCACCCCAACCGACATAAACGGTTTCAAATGGGCCGTTTTGATCAGCGAAGTTCTTGCGAATTAAGAAGATCAAGATAACACCAACGATAATCGCGGCTAAGCCTAAGCCTGTAACGACTGCGGATAAGATGTCGTGTTCTCTAAAGACTGCTAATAAAGCGGTAACTAAGATGATTAAGGCACCGACACCTAATAAGATGTAACCAGCTAAGCCAGCACCAACACCATAGAAACCTTCAGCGAATTTTGAACCGCCACCAACTAAAGCCTTGATGCCTAGCGCTTCTTTGTTTCCTGTACTCCAAACAACGGTGACTTGTGTAAAGAACATCATGACGACGCCGATGATTGCTAATAAAGCGGAACTAATTTTGATTATTCTCTTCATTTTTATACCTCGCTCGAATTTTAAATTCTTCCTTAATAATTTAAAGACATTACTAACTAATTATGCAAGTGTTTTAGAAAAAAAGACATAAATTATGCCTTTTTAACTCTATTTTGGTGCGCGAGATGAGAATCGAACTCACACTGGGATACCAATACGCCCCTCAAACGTACGCGTCTACCAATTCCGCCACTCGCGCAATTTTATGTGCTTGATAATAATATGGGAAAAAATGAAAAATAACAAGAGTTATTACTCTTTTTCTTGTTTTGGTTCTTTGTAGAGAATGTATTTTCTAGTGAAATAGTTGAACACTAAACCAACAAGAGTCTTGATACAGAAACTAATGAAGTAAGCCCAGAAGATAAATGTACCTAAGAATTTGATACCATTTTCTTTTATTAATTCCATGACTGAAAGATTGACAATGCTATTTTCCGCTCCCCAAGCTGATACTACAACGAGGTTACATAATAGCATCGCACCGATTGATAAAAGCATGGCAGCTAATGACAACAAGACAAATAGTGTGATGAATAACTTTGATTTAGTCTTAACGTTTTTATCGACATTTTGATAAACCCAGAATGTAGAAATGAGATAGTTAACAACTACACCAAAGATAAATCCGATAGCGGTGCTAATAATAGTCACCCATATTTCTGGTAAGTGGTTATGTAGTAAAAGAACCATTAACTGGCTCACTAAATAATCAGTTAAAGCAGCGGCAACACCGCATATTAAAAATCTGATTAATTCGTATCCACGACTAGTCTTTTTATCAACCATTAAAATAATCCAAACATCTTAGATGCCGCAACGGCAATACCTAAATAAACAATTAAACTAACAACGTCTACAATAGTAGTCAAAATTGGTTGAGCTACAATAGCAGGGTCTTTCTTTAAAGCGGCAACGCCTAAAGGAAGCATAACAGCAACACTCTTAGCTAAGAATGATCCGATGAATAATGTCACAGCAACAATACCGGAAATAGTTAATGTATGAGCAGCGAATTCGCCAGTCCAACATTGGCCATTCCAAACAGTTCTTGCAACCATTGTTCCATTCATCTCAACAAACAAGTTTTCATTTGTGACGATGCCTGTATATTGTTCGATGGTAAACCATAAGAAACCAAACAAAGCTATACATGCAGAAACCAAGACCGCGGTGAGAGCTTCTTTACCCAAAATTTTCCAGAAATCTTTTGGTGAAAACTCTTTTGTTCCTAACCCACGAATCATCAACGCAATTGTTTGACCACCAGTATTTCCACCTGTATCCATTAATGTTGGAACGAAGGAAATTAATACAGGAATTGCAGTGAAAATTGGGGATTTTTCAATTCTATCGAGCGCCATAGTGGTGAATGTACCCAAGATGATAAGGATAATAATCCACGGGACACATTTAACCGCCATACGCCATGCAGGAGTATCCAAATAAGAATCTTCTAATGGGGCAACGTGACTTAAGGCCGCAACGTCTTCATTAGCTTCTTCAACGATGATATCAACGACGTCATCGATGGTGATGATACCGACAATCTTATCTTCTTTATTTAAAACGGCCATGGCGTTAAGGTCATATCTCTTAAATTTATTAGCGACATCTTCTTGGTCATCATTGACGTGACATGAAACAAAGTCACGATCCATGATGTCTTCTAATGTCTCATCATCTTTGGCGAAGATTAAATCATCAAGGCTAACGGTACCAACAAAGTTTCTCTTTGCATCTCTAACAAAGATTGTATAAACAGTTTCGGCATCTTTACCTTTTTCTCTAATTTGCGCGATAGCATCTTTAACATGTACAGTGTTCTTCATTTCAATAAACTCTGTAGTCATGATGCTACCAGCGGTATTTTCCGCATAGTTCAATAATTGGTTAATATCTTTTCTTAAATCTGTTGGAGCAACTCTTAAAACACGGGAAACGATATTGGCTGGTAAATCTTGTAATGAGTCAACGATATCGTCAGCATAGCTTTCTTCAAGAAGTTTAATTAAGTCTTTATCAGTTAAAGCATTAATAATCTTCTCTTGTTGTTCGCTTGATAATTCGGCGAATAATTCACCAGTATATTCACTGGAAATGACTCTAAATGGGTAAATCAAAAGAGAGACGTCTTCAACATCATCTAATGCTTCAGCGATATCAATTGTAGGAACTGTTTCAAAGATCTCTTTTAAAACGGCAACCTTTTTGTTTTTAATCGCACTGATAATTAAGTCTTTAACTTGAATTTCCGACATTTTCTTTCCTCTCCATAATTTTTCTACAAAATATATCAATATTTCAATACTTAATTGAAAATTTAAGCATTTATATACACTTTTATATTTCTCTTTGCTAAAATAATTCCGCAACAGAAAAAGGAAATGAATTATGAAAGAAATCTTAGTAGAAACAAGTGCAAGACATGTTCACGTCACACAAGAAACATTAGAAGTATTATTTGGTGCAGGCGCTCAATTAGAAGTTAGAGCCATGCTTAGCCAACCAGGACAATTTGTCAGCAAGCAAAGAGTTAACGTTGTCGGTTATAAAACCGATAAAGCCACAGGACAAAAAATCGAAGCAGTTTTAAAGAACGTTTCTATTCTTGGCCCAGTCAGAAAAGCAAACCAAGTTGAATTATCCGCAACAGATGCAAGAAGTGTCGGTATTGCTGCTCCAATTAGAGAATCTGGAGATACAAAAGGCAGCGGTGCTTGCAAATTAGTTGGCCCATGTGGCGAAGTTGAATTAAGCGAAGGCGTTATCGTTGCTAAAAGACATATCCATATGACACCTGCTGATGCCGAAGAATTCGGTGTGAAAAATGGTGACATTGTTAAATTAGAATTAAATACCCCAGATAGAGCCCTTACATTTGGTGATGTCGTAGTTAGAGTGAGAGATGACTTTGCATTAGCCGCTCACATTGACACCGACGAAAGTAACGCTGCTTGTGCTGGCGGTACAGTTTACGGAAAGTTAATTAAATAATGAGAACCGTTTCTATCAAACCTCAAAACGTTTGCTCTAGAGAAATGATCTTAGATATCGATGACGATGGCACAATCATAAGTGCAAAAGTTATCGGTGGATGTATGGGAAACCTTCAAGGTCTATGCCGTTTAATTGAAGGGCATAAATCAGAAGAAATCATTCAAAAACTCCAAGGCATTAAATGCCGTGGTAGTAGATATGGTGATACCAGCTGTCCAGATCAATTAGCTAAAGGACTTGCAAACTTATAAAATAGATGACTAGGCTTTGCCTAGTTTTCTTTTGCATAAAAGACTTTTATTTATAAACTTAATTCTATATAATTAATGTGCTTATCAAGAACTGTGAAATAGAGATGTAAAATCACAGTAGCAACTCTCAGTAGTGAGTAAGTGCTCTTCTCTAGCAAGGCCCCATAACCTTGAACGATGAGTAAAGGAAAAAAATCGTATGCCTTTCCTAAATTATGGGAAGGCATTTTTTATAGGAAGTATCAATTATGGAAAAAAGAAAAATCTTATTCACAAGCGAGTCAGTCAGTGAAGGACATCCTGATAAAGTTTGTGATCAAATCAGTGACGCGATTTTGGATGTGTGTTTAAAAGAAGATGAGAGATCACATGTTGCGTGTGAAGTCTTCGCCACAAATAACGATATTATCATTGCCGGTGAGATAACATCTAAATGCAAACCAGACTATGTAAAAATCGTTAAAGATGTTTTGAAACGCATTGGATATGATAGAGAAGAATTGGGCACTGATTATCACACTGTAAATGTAGAAGTGAAGGTTAAAGAGCAAAGCCCAGACATCAACCAAGGTGTTGAAAAGAAAACACCCGAAGAACAAGGCGCTGGAGACCAAGGTATTATGTTTGGTTATGCGACAAAAGAGACGGAAGGATATATGCCTTTAGCGATTTCAATTGCTCATAAGTTAGTAAGAGAAGCAACAGCGCAAAGAAAGGCCGGTTTGTTCAAAGGCGCTAGACCAGATATGAAGTCTCAAGTGACTGTTGATTATACTGATCCTGACAATATTAGAATTGATACCGTTTTGATGTCAATTCAACATGACCCAGATATCGATTTAGATGAATTTAAGAAGTATATTCACGAAAAAATTATGCAAAAAGTCGTTAAATCGTTCGGTTTTAACACAGATTTCAAATATTATATCAATCCTACAGGTCGTTTTGTTATCGGTGGCCCAGCCGGAGATACAGGTTTAACTGGAAGAAAAATTATTGTCGATACATATGGTGGAACCGCAGAACATGGTGGTGGTGCTTTTTCCGGAAAAGATCCTTCTAAAGTTGATAGAAGCGCTGCCTATATGGCAAGATATATCGCTAAAAACTTAGTTGCCGCCGGTGTTGCAGATAGATTACAAGTTCAATTAGCTTACGCCATTGGTGTCGCCGATCCAATTTCTATCGGAATTAAAACTTATCACACCGCAAAATACTCTGATGAGCAAATTCTTGATGTCATTTATAGGTTATTTGATTGCAGGCCTGGAATGATTATTAAGAACTTTAATTTAACTCATCCAACATTCCGTTACCAAGATTTAACTAATTATGGCCATTTAGGCCGTCCTGACTTAGACTTGCCTTGGGAAAAAACTGATAAGGTCGAAGAAATTAGGGCTATACTAAAATACTTTTAGCGATTTTTAACAATCAGTCTTTCTTAAAATCTAGAGGACAAGTGGAGCAAAACATTGAAAGTGGTGTTTTGACATTTGATAAAAGTCACACTAATGTTAGAACTGCTCATGGAAATCTTATTTCATTAACAGCATCTGGATCTGGAAAATTAGGTGGAAACGAATTATTTACCGTAAAAGGCACAAATAGCGATGGTTATTTAAGGCTTGGTTCCTCAACCCCAATACAATCGATTGAGAGTATTTATTTTGATTATCAATTAAAAGAATCGTGTCACTATTTAACTTTTTATGCAGGTGCAACTTATGGTTCCGGGAGTTTTTCTCAACAAATTCAGTCTCTTCCAAGTGATCTTAATATCAATTCTTCTTATAGCCACACATTTACTTCGCCTGACCAATTTCACTATTTTTATATCAAATTTGGTGGGCTCGCGTCAGATGTTCAATTTTATATTCATACTTTAAGAATCACTTATTCCTGTTCATATTAGCTTATTGATTGTATAGTGATAATTCACTAAACGCGTTATAATATAAGTGATGATATAGCTCTCTGTATTTGGGAAGGGAGGATAACATATGAAGTACCAAATTATCGGAAAAAACATTAGAATCACCGAAGGAATTTCGGCTGCCATCGAAAAGAAGCTACATAAGATGGACAAATACTTCCTCATTAACGATGAAGTAGACTGCCGCGTTGTTTGCAGCACACATGAAGCAGAACAAAAAATCGAAGTGACAATCTTCTTACCACAAATGCCACTTCGTGCTGAAGTTACAAACCAAGACTTATATGCCGCTTTAGATATCGCTGTTGATAGACTTGAAGGCCAAATGAGAAAGATTAAAACTCGTATGGACAGAAGCAACAACAGAATGTCATTAGCAGAATCCATTGACTTTGAACAAGTTCAAGCTGAAAAAGAACCAGAAGAAAAGGATGTTGTCGTTAGAGCAAAATCTTACTATTTACAAGCCATGGATATCGAAGAAGCCATTACACGTATGCAAGCTTTAGGTCATGATTTCTTTTTATACTTAGACAAGGAAGATGACCGTATCTCTGTCGTTTACAATAGACGTGATGGTGGATATGGTGTTATCCAAGCGGAGAACCCAATTAAATAACTTATTTCTATAATTGAATAGCGAGCTCTTAAGAGTTCGCTTTTTCTTTGCTCACATGCGCTAATATGTGTATAATACGTGTATATGCAAAAGGTACTCGCGTGCGATTTAGATGGGACTCTATTCTACCCTCGCCAAGTTGGTAGATGTATTTCACGTAAAAATGTCAGATTCTTACGTCGCTGGATTGATGCCGGCAATAGAGTGGTCCTTATTTCTTCTAGAAGCCAAGAATTTTTAGCAAAATTAGAAAAAGAAATCAATCGTCCTTTTGATACGATGAGTTGTTCCTCCTCAAAGATTACTATCGATGGCGAACTTGTCAGAGATGTTTCGATGAAGAATAATCAAATTAAAGAAATTTTTGAAAAGGTCAATGAAAAATATAAACCTAGAGGTATTTTGTTGACCGCGGAAGGATATCCTTGTGTCGTTTTTGATCCAGGTAGATTAAGCAAGTTCCTTTTATTTATGTACTATATTTGGTACTTCTTCCAATTTAAATACCGCGAAAAAATCGAAATAAATAATGAATTATTTCTCGATTTGTTAGATAATGGCAAAGTATACAAAATCATGACTTTCTTTGGTTTTGGCAAAAAGAAGGGTGTTCTTAGTAAAGAAATTAACAAGGCTTTACGTGAGAGATTCCCGGAAATTGAATCATCTTGGAGCCTTATTGTTAACGAGTTAACACCGAAAGGCTGTAATAAAGGTGAAGGTCTCGATTGCTATTGTAGCAAATTAAATATCGATCCTAATGATGTCTATGTTGTCGGTGATAGTGGCAATGACATCGCAATGTTCCAAAAATATCACGAACACAGCTACTGTATGGCGCATGCCTATCCAAGTGTGAAGAAATACGCAAAACATACAGTCACACGCGTCTATAAGTTAGACAAGCTTGTATTGAAAGGAGAAAAGTAACAATGTTAAACAGTACAAATCAATACATCTTTAATATCTATCACTACCTCTTAAACTTAAGAGACACAATGGAATATGCCATTGATAGAGAACATTCTAAAGAATTATATGACCAAAGACTTAGTGTTCTAACAAAAGGTATTGAAGAAGGAAGTGCTTTAGGCAATTTCTTAAACAACAACAAAGAACAAGGCGACAAAATCAGAGAAAAGCTTCAAGAATTCATTAATGACATCTACGGCAAAGACAGCACCGTCATTAAAATTACTGAAGATGGCAAAGTGAGAGTGGATCACACTCAACACGTTAAATTATTTGACGAAGTCGTGGGATTACAAGAATCCGTCAGAGACATTCTTTATGGTTATATGAACTTTGCAAGAAGCAAAAATGAAACCGATGAAGATATGGTCAAATTAGTCGCTCTTGATGAAAGAATGACAAGAGTTATTCTTGCCATGTTAATCATGAGAGATTTCGAAAAGAGTTTTGGTGAATTCCAAAAGGTTATGGGAGAAAGCAATGGTCAACCTACACCTCAATCTAATTTCATCGTCCAAAACGAAATTTCTAAAATGGCAAATATGATGAGATTCTCACGCGGTCACGCGCGCTGCACAGACAACGAGACATTAGACTTACTTGATGATGTCAATAAAGTCATCGAAATGACCGAAGGCCGTAGAGACAGAAGAGACAACAAATCCTTCCAAGATATTTTCAACGATATTAACCGTAGATTGAATGATTACGTTGCAAAAATCGAACCAGAATGGAAGAAATGCTATGAAGATCTCTTCAAACAAATGGTCGAAATTTCTAAAGCAAGAGAAGAAGCAAAAGCTGCTTAATTATTAAAGGAGACATTCACTCATGAGCAAAATTAAAGATCCAAGTGTTAAAAAGAATAAGAAACCATCACCTTTACATCCATTTGAATATTTTTGGTATATTCTTACCGGTCTCGTGGGTGTTTGGGGTTTAACTTACATTGTCTTAGGTATTGTCATTCAAAATCTTCCAATTACTAGTGAAGATGATGGCTTAATCAAAGTCAACGCACAATTTACAAAAACATTCGGTTTAGACTTCTTTGGTTGGGGTTTGATTATCCTTGCCATTGCTGCAGTTGCCGCTGTTATCGTCTTATTAGTTTTCTCTAACAAAGTTGATAGAGACTATGAAAAGAATGTTAGACGTGCTCAACGTCTTGCTCAATTAGAAGCGGAAGAAGCAAAAGAAGAACAAGAACAACAAGAAATCATCGATGCCGAAGTTGCTCCTGTTGAAGAAAAACCTGAAGAATAATTGAATAGAAGCCACGCTTTGCGTGGTTTTCTTTTATAATATCAATATGAATTATCGTCGCGTAACTCATGAATCTATTCCTCCATTTATTAATGAAGATTCAAAAGTTTTGATTCTTGGATCCCTTCCAAGTATTAAATCTATACAAGATGGTTTTTTCTATGCCCATCCACAAAATAGATTCTTCAAAACCTTGTCCGCTTTATTTGATGAAGAAGAACCCAAAAGAATAGATGAGAGAAAAGCATTTCTTAAAAAACACTATATTGGTTTATATGATGTGATTTATGAATGTGACATTATCGGTAGTAGTGATTCTTCAATTAAAAATGTTGTTCCAATAAAATTGAAAGAAATTTTGGCTAAATATCCGAGTATAAAAGCTATCTTTTGTACAGGTAACAAATCTAAACAATTATTTGATAAATATTTATTAAATGATTGTGATATCCCGGTCTATGGTCTATCGTCGACTAGTCCTGCAAATGCGAGAATAAGTCAACAGCAACTAATTGAAGAATATAAGCAAATCACTTGTTTTTTATGAATTAACACTTAATACTTAAAAGAGAGGACTAAAATTATGAAATTTTTAAGATGTGAAGTTTGCGGCAAGATTGTCGCTTTAGTTAACGATTGTTCAAGTTGCCCAACAAAATGTTGTGGTGAACCAATGAAAGAAATCATTCCAAACACCTCTGATGGTGCAGCAGAAAAACACGTTCCAGTCATCAAAGTTGATGGTAGACACGTAACTGTTGAAGTTGGTAGTGTTGCTCACCCAATGCTCGATGCTCACTACATTGAATGGATTGCATTAGAAACAAATAAAGGCAATCAAAGAAAACAACTCAAACCAGGCGATGCTCCAAGAGCGGAATTCGCTTTATTAGAAGGTGAAGAAGTAGTGGCTGCTTATGCTTACTGCAATCTTCACAGTTTGTTCAAAGCTTAATATTATTAAACATATTTAAAAAAGTCTTGCTCTAATGGCAAGATTTTTTTATTGATTATCATGCGTATGATAATTAAAATACATACGAAAAGAGAATTAGTTTATGCAAGCATTAATGTTAGCGGCCGGAATGGGCAAAAGATTAGCTAAGTATACTGCCAACAACACCAAATGTATGGTTTCTGTTGCGGGTGAAAAGTTAATTGACCGTGCGATTGAATCATTAAAAATCGCCGGTATTAAGAAATTTGTTTTAGTTATTGGTTATAAAGGTGAAAACCTTAAAAAATATATCTTGGAAAATCATAAAGGCGAAATGGAATTTGTCTTTATTGAAAACAAAGACTATGCGACCACTAATAATATTTACTCTTTTTATCTTGCTAAAGATGAACTTGTTAAAGATGACACAATTTTATTAGAAAGCGATGTTATCTTTGAAAAAGATCTCATCAAGAAAATGGTGGAAAGCAAATACGATAATGCCGCCGCTGTCGCTAAATATGAATCTTGGATGGATGGAACATGTGTCACTGTTGATGATGACCACAACATTCTTTCCTTTGTGGAAAAGAAAAATATGGTCGCAACATCTTTAGACCAATATTACAAAACCGTTAATATTTATAAATTTACTGTCGAGTTTGTTAGAGATATCTATCTACCATTCCTTGAAGCTTATATGAAAGCCTATGGTATGAATTCTTACTATGAAACCACTTTAAAGGTTTTGTGTATGCTCTCTGATCATAAACTCAAATCATTCTATATGTATGATATTCCTTGGTATGAAATTGATGATGCTCAAGATCTATCTATTGCGAATGCTTTATTCTCTAAAGGATTAGAAAAATATCAAATAATCACTGCAAATTTCGGTGGTTTTTGGAGATATTCACGTGTTAAAGACTTCTGTTATTTAGTTAATCCATACTTCCCACAACCCAAATTAGTGGAAAAAATGCAAAACGAATTTCCAATTCTTTTAACACAATATCCATCTGGTGAAAATGTGCAAAATATGAACGCTGAACGTTTGTTTGGTGTTGATGAAAATCACATCCTTGTCGGTAATGGTGCGGCGGAACTCATTAATGCCTTAGGTCATATCACTAGAGGTTCAATTGCCGTTAATTTGCCATCATTCAATGAATATGTTAGGTGCTTTAAAAACTGTGATATCACACCAATTGATAATTCTAAAAATGATTACGCAATGAGCATTAAGGATATCAAATCTGCGATTGAAAAGTGTGATTACACTGCGATTGTAAATCCAGATAACCCAAGTGGTTTCATGCTTGATAGAGATGAAATTATTGATATCTGTGAATTTGCAAAGCAAAGAGGCAAAAAAGTCATCATCGATGAGTCATTCGTAGACTTCGCTGATGGTAGAAGACGTTTCACATTATTAAATAATGAGTTTATTGATAAATATCCAAATGTCATCGTCATTAAATCCATTTCTAAATCTTATGGTGTTCCAGGATTAAGACTTGGTTTATTAGCGACATCCGATAGAGAATTAATCTCTAAAATTAGAGAGGATATGCAAATTTGGAATATCAATTCCTTCGCCGAATACTATTTACAAATTTATCAATTGTTCGCCAAAGATTACGACAAGGCATGCGATTGTATCGTCAACGAAAGAAATCGTGTTATCGAAGCTTTAAATAAATTTAAATCAATTAAGGTTTATCCATCAGAAGCCAATTACATCCTTATTGATTTAAAAGATAATAATTCATTAGAATTAGCCGCAAAGCTTCTCGATAATGATTCGATCTTAATTAAAGACTTATCAACAAAGAATTATTTCCATCACAAAAACTTCATTCGCATTGCGATTAGAGATGAAAAGGATAATAACGCTTTGATTGAAGCATTAGATAAATATCTAAAATAAAAAGAGCCGATGGCTCTTTTTTAAATAACTTTACCTTCGGCAACGTTGAGCAAATGTTTTCCGTATTGGTTGTTGCTCATTGATTCACCGATTTCAATGAGTTTTTCTTTACTGATCCAACCATTACGATAGGCAATTTCTTCAACACAACTAACTTTTAAACCTTGGTGTTCTTCAATACTCTTAACAAAGTTAGTCGCATCCGCAAGGCTTTCATGTGTTCCGGTATCTAACCAAGTAAAGCCACGCCCGAATAAGATGAGTTCTAATCTCTTCTTTCTTAAATATAAATTATTAAGAGTGGTGATTTCTAATTCACCTCTACTAGACGGTCTAACTTTTGTTACTTCTTCACAAACTCCCTTTGGATAGAAGTATAAGCCGACTACTGCGTAGTTACTTTGTGGGAATTTAGGCTTTTCTTTGATGTTTAAGACACGTTTTTCTTTATTGAATGTTACGACACCAAATCTCTCTGGATCGTTGACGTAATAGCCGAAAATAGTGGCATAGCCCATATCAGCGTTATAGACAGCTTCTGCGAGAGCTTTTTTGAAGCCGTTACCATAGAAGATGTTGTCGCCTAAGACTAAGCAAGCAGAATCATCACCGATAAAGTCTTTACCGATAATAAAGGCTTCCGCTAAACCGTTCGGCGCTTCTTGAACCGCATAAGATAAACTAATACCGAATTTGGAACCATCACCAAGTAATGCTTGAAATCTAGGTGTATCAACAGGTGTTGAAATAATCAAAATTTCTCTTATGCCAGCGAGCATTAACGTGCTCAAAGGATAATAAATCATTGGTTTATCGTAAATTGGTAATAACTGTTTTGATGTGACTAATGTTAGCGGGTATAATCTGGTTCCAGATCCACCTGCGAGAATAATACCTTTCATTTTTTACTACCTACCTTTTTACCTTTTTTAATACCGAGATATCTTGCGAGCATATCAGGGAACCACCTGAATAAAACCGGTATATCGAAGTGTTTTAATGCTTGCTTTAATACATATAGCGCTAATGACATTCCAGCGCCTTCCATTTTTACATCTTTAAAAAATGTAATTTGGCTTTGGAATACGCCCGTATCATAATACCTTTTATATAATTGTTTCAAGGTATATTTATGTGAGTGCTCGACAATTGCGTCGGCGCAGTATTTCTTTTTATAACCTGCATCTAAAATAATTTTGCTATAAAGTGCATCTTCACTCATCATGATGTCATAACCGCCATATCCACCTAATTTAATGAAGATATCGCGATTATATGCGCTACAAGCATCGCTGGCAAAATATGCCATGAATTTCATTTTCTCTACATCAGAATTAACCACATAATATGATTCTGCTGGATAATTTTTAGCTCTAATATATTTCTCAATGCTCTTGTTTGTGCAGATTTGTTTGGCAAAGTTATAAACCGTTTCACCTGAATCGATATCTTTAACCAAATTATAAAACACCAATTCGTTAGTGAGTTTGATGTCTTGTGAAATCATGACAACAATTTTTGAAGAGCAATACTCTTTGATAGCAAGCTCTCTTGTTAATGAATGAGAAAACTTCTCTTTCTCTAGTTCGAAAGAAATAATATTATATTTCTTTATAATATCACGAATAATATTGTCTTCCTCGGTATGTGACAAAGTTAAAGGAAAAACAATTTTGTTAATTTTGACTTCCCTTTGTTCGCTAAATGACTTCACTAAATCTTCTAGCGAGTTGGAATCTTTGTATATTGGACAGACAATATCAATTTCAATCATATTAATAGTGACGTTTCATCCAGTTTTGGTATTCACCTGTTTCGACGTGTTTTAACCATTCTTGGTTATCTAAGTTCCACTTAATTGTGGCTTGGATACCGGTATCAAAGTTATGTTCTGGTTTCCAACCTAGCTCAGTTTCAATCTTTGTTGGATCCATCGCATATCTTAAGTCGTGGCCAGGTCTATCTTTAACATAGTTAATTAATGATTCTGGCTTGCCTAAAGCTTTAAGAATGGTCTTAACAACTTGTAAGTTTGTTCTTTCGTTATGGCCACCAATATTGTAGACTTCGCCGTCTTTACCATGTCTAACGATTAAGTCGATAGCGTTACAATGATCGCCAACATATAACCAGTCTCTGACGTTTTCGCCGTTACCATAAACTGGTAGTGGTTCATTTCTAAGTGCCTTTTGAATCATTAATGGAATTAATTTTTCTGGGAAGTGATATGGACCATAGTTATTGGAACATCTAGAAATAGTGACTGGTAAATGGAATGTTCTATGGTATGCAAGGACTAATAAGTCTGCACCAGCTTTAGAAGCACTATATGGGCTAGATGTATGGATTGGTGTATCTTCATGGAAGAATAAGTCTGGTCTATCAAGTGGTAAATCACCATAGACTTCGTCTGTGGATACTTGGTGATACCGTTTAATACCATATTTTCTACAAGCATCCATCAACACTTGTGTACCTAAAATATTTGTTCTTAAGAAGACTTCAGGATTTTCAATACTTCTATCAACGTGGCTTTCTGCAGCGAAGTTGATGACATAATCGAAGTGCTCTTTTTCAAATAGGGCAAAGACCGCTTCTCTATTACAAATATTTTCATGAACAAACTTGAAGTTTGGTTTGTCCATAATTGGCGCTAAAGTCTCCATATTTCCAGCATATGTTAATGCATCGATACAAACATATTCATCATTTGGATAACGGTTGACCATGATGTGGAGGAAGTTACCACCGATAAATCCGGCGCCTCCAGTTACTAAGAATTTTGCCATAATTATTCTCCTAATTCGTTTTTAATATATCTATTAACTGCATCTTTCCAGTCAGGTAAGCGATTAAAACCAGCATCAGTTAGTGATTGTTTAGACAATCTAGAATTGAGTGGTCTAGCGGCCTGATTTGAGACGAGTTTCATGTATTCAGCAGTAGTGACGGGATTAACGCGAACATCTTTATGAGCGACTTCAAAGATATATTTTGCGAAATCCGCCCAAGAACAGACTCCTTCATTTGTGGCGTGATAGATACCATATTTATCTGTGGCGATCATCTCCACTAAAAGTTTTGCTAAATCATATGTATAAGTGGGGGAACCAATTTGATCAGAGACGACATTGAGTTCTTTTTTACCAGAATCTGCGAGTTTTAGCATGGTTTTAATAAAATTATTACCATTAATTCCAAACACCCAAGAGATTCTCACGATAAAGTATTTGTCCAAAACTGATGTGACATAATCTTCGCCTAGAGATTTAGTTTTACCATATATTGACAAGCCGTTTTTTGGATCATTAATATCAAAGAATTTTTCGCCTTTGCCATCAAAAACATAGTCTGTTGAAATATAAACCATTGTGGCATCGACTTTTTTACAAGCTTCAGCGATATATTTTGGCCCTAAGGCATTAACTTTATTAACAAGTTCTGGCATTTGTTCTGCCTTGTCGACAGCGGTCCATGCGGCATTATGCATGAAAACATCTGGTCTCTCTCTTTCAATAAAAGAGTGAACTGCTTGTTCGTCGGTGATATCTAATTCTTCGATATCAATACCTAGAACATTTGTATAACCAGCTTCTTTCAAACGTCTAAGGCAATCAAAACCTAATTGGCCCTTAACGCCAGTAACAATAATCTTTGAATTTTTATCCATTTAAAATGAAACCTTACTTTCTTTTAATGATGGATGTTTTTTATCTTTTTCGCTTAGTAGTGGTTCACCTTTATATGGCCATTCAATTCCAACTTCTGGATCGTTCCACATAACCCCGCCTTCATCTTCAGGATGATAAAGTTCATCGCATTTATATACGAATTCAGCGGTTTCGCTTAATACAACAAAACCATGAGCAAAACCACGAGGAATCATAAACATCTTTTTATTTTCTGCTGAAAGGATAACACCTACCCATTGACCATAAGTAGGACTATTCTTTCTTAAGTCTACAGCCACATCAAAAACTTCGCCTTGAATGACTCTTACGAGTTTAGCTTGTGGATAATGTAGTTGATAGTGGAGTCCTCTTAAAACTCCTTTACGAGATTTTGAGTGATTGTCTTGAATAAAGTCGTAATCAAGGCCAGCATTTTTAAAATCACTCTCTTTATAGGTCTCCATAAAGAAACCTCTTTCATCTCCAAAGATTTGTGGTTCGATAACGAAAACACCATCAATTTTTGTTTTATGAAAGGTAAACATAATTATTTCTTTTCTTCCTTCTTATATACTTCGACTTCTCCAGTAATTAATGAAGAAATAACAAAACCTAAGATTAATCCAACCACCAAACCAATTGGCCAAGCAACATTGCCTTTAACCTCGACATAGCCAGTATTGAATACTGAAACGCCATTATTGTAGTGATTAAACATAAATTTGAAACTTTCTGAAGCTTCGTTTTTTTCATTCTCTAATGAGTTGGCGGCGGCACTTAATTCTTCAGCGAAAGCGGCATTTTTTTCGACCCAAGTCGTATCAAGTGTAGTTAATTGATAACAAGCATTATGTGTATCCGTATTATCAAATGCCCATTCACCATCAGAGTTAGCAAAATATCCCGCCCAATGGAGGTCTTTTATCATTGAATCTAATTCACCAGATAAATTTGTTATTTGATTTTTTAATTTAATTAATTCTTTGGAATACTCACTTTCACTATCCAAAGTAGAAATCATTGTCGCAGATTGCATCGTTTTCAATAAATCTTTAGCGACTTCCATTTCATTTTGTTTACTTTCTAAAGCTTTTATATTAGCTACAGCTTCTTCTTTAATGGCTGAAATTCTTTGACTTTCTTGACCAGAAATGTAATCAACATAACCATTCGCATAAAAAGCATTTGCTAATACGTTAACGTTAGAAGCTTCAGACTCGAAATCAGATGAAATTTGAGCTAAGGTTTCTCCTTTTTCATTGCCAATGACATAACTGCCAAATTTATCATCTAATTTTTGGTATGTTGTTCCAATAGCCTTTTGTTGAGATTGTAGGGCTTGAACTTTTTTAAGATAAGAAAGGCTTCCAAAAGAGTCAGATAAATAGGATGTTACATTGTAGCGCTCAATAGCATTAGAAGATAAAAGCTTAGGAGCATAAATTAATGATTCGACAAACTTCTTTCCAATTTCTTTGTTTGGAAAATATTTAGCTTTTGCGGTAATGGTGTAAAAAACAGTTTTACCATTTACCACTGTTGTGCCGTTAGGGCCAGTAGTGCTTTCAGCTTTACGGGAAACTGTGATTGCGCTGTTTTTGATAATTTTATTGATATTAATGCTCTTAAATTGTTCATCTTGAGCTTTAATATTTTCCATGTTAGTTTTACTAACAACATCAGCGTAGTTAAATAAAGAACCATCAACAAATCTTTCGACGCCATCTTCATCTGTGATAGTGGCTAAGTTATAGGAATAATCAGCGGTCAACTTTTCAGTAATGCGATTGATACCAAATTCAGTTCCTAGTGCACCAGCGACGCCTAAAACAAGCGTTCCACCGATGATCCACCATTTATAGTGGCCAATACCTTTAAGCCATTTCTGAAATGTTAATCTTTTGGTTTCTTCTTTTTCTTGCTCGTTGATGATCAATTCTTTTTGTTCTTGCATAATTTTTCCTCGCAGTTATTAGTCAAATAGTAGTATATCATTTATTTATATAAAAATATCTTATTATTTTTTCTTGCCAAATCGATGATTACACTAATAGTAAATAAGGTAATTACCGCATAATCAAGGGTAAAGGCAAAACCAATACTTGCGCTTTCAAAGAACATAATTACTAAGAAAAGCGCTATAACAGACAGAGAAAGAACTACCAATTCTTTGTCTTGCTTGAAAAACTTGATGCCAAGATAAAATGAGTAGCCTATAACAATTAGTTCCGCAAGAAGAAATACAATTCCTCCCTCGCCAATATATTGCAAATACGCACTATGTGCACTATATCTTGCAGCAGCTTCACCAGAAGTGATATCTGTCAAATTTAATTTGTGCAAAACTTCGCCAAATAAAATGTGACCGACACCAGTTCCCCAGTTATTAGCATTAAGAATGGTAAGTGTCTTATCCCAAATATATATTCTCGTTTTAAAAGTATCGTTTCCTTTTGTGTAATAAATTGTGTCCACCAAAGCTTGGAACTTATTAGTGACACCTAAATATATCATTCCAACAACTATTGCCAAAAGAATAATTCCACCAATACTTGCTAAAGCAATAACATTCATTTTTTTATGTTTTTTAAATGTGGTAAAGAAAATACAAATGAGATACGCCATCATTGTTAGCGCACCAATGATAATCATTTGTTTACTTAAAGTGTGAACAATATTTACGTAGGCATAAAAACTGCCAAGCAACCAATACCACTTGCGGTAAAAGTAATGGAGATATATGCCGGCCAAAACTGCTAAATACAAAACTAATCCGTATTCATTTTTAGTTTCAAAAATAGATGGAATTGATGCGTGATAAAGTTGTTCATCAGTTAGATGTTTATATAACAAGAAATAACGATTTGGAAATCTAACCAATCCGATAATGATAAAAACAATGGCCGCAGCAATAATCACGAAACATAAGTACTTAATAACTGTTTTTAAATCGCTTACTTGGTGAATGATATCAAATAGCAATAGGGCTCCCAGCATTGTTCCTAAAAAAGAAATAATGGCAACTGCTTTATCGCTTGTGCTAAAAGCCATGGTGACAGAATAATTCGTTTCTTTATTAGCGCTAATAAAATTATAGACGGTATCGTTTTTATATAGTAAGACATTTATCATATTAATGATAAATAAAATTGATATTAACCCAATTACCACATAATTTGGTTTGTATAATTTTCTTTTAATATTTATGGTTATTAATGTTGCAAATAATCCGAGAACGAGAATTGCAACAATAATGATTTGCCAAAGCTCAAAATTTGCACTTGGGGTTTTGGAAAACAAAACAATGTTGCAAGATAAATAAAAGGCACCGAGCCCACATAAAAGAATCAATAAGTAGTGGAGAGATGTTAAGACTTTTTCTTTAGTCATCTTCTTTTACCTCTTCTTTTTGTTTTAAGTGAAAAACCTTTTTAAATGATGAAAAAAGCATGTCTTCTCTCAACAGTAACAAAACTCCAAAATATAAGATAATGGCTCCACCGATTTCTAAAGCCACTTTTAATATTGGATGTGGCACAAAGAAATAGATTACTAGCAAATAAGAAGTCATGACCACCAAACTTGTTAAAATCTTTAAAATATTTTTCCATCTCCATGTTAATTTAAAATACTTATGTGAAAAGATAAGGTAGACTCCTAAAACACACATTTCACTGCATATAGAAGCGATTGCAGCTCCTTCAGCACCTATTAGCCAAATGAATAAGGCATTTAAACCGATATTTACAAGCGCGCCCACTCCGACAGCAATGGGCATATATTTTTCCTTTCCGGAAGTTAAACAGACTCTTGATCCCAACAGGTAGCCAATAGGGGAGATAATGATATTAGCGCTTAATATTTTCAAAATATTTGAACAGGCTATATATTCATCGCCATAAATCCATACCACCAATTGGTCGCTAGTAAACATAATACCGATAACCATTGGGATAGCGATGATAAAAATCATAGTCAAAGTGCGATAGATTAAAGCATTATATTCATCAAACTTTTGTTCTTTATAAAACTTAGATAGTCGCGGAACAATAACCATTGTCAAAGCATTGACAACCATTAATAGTGTCTTTTGAATTTGGCTAGCATATTTATAATATGTGACTGGCGATTTACTATTTGTCATAATCGCACCAATCATAGTGATATCTAACAGGGAATAAATCTCAATTGCAAGATTAACAACCACTAAGAATAAAATGGGCTTTATGTGCTTTGCAAATGATAAACCTTTCACGGTAAACCTTGCGTATCTTGGAAAGAAAAAGAAAGATACTAAATAATAGCCAGATAATCCCACAACAGATAAAATGGCATAAATTAATTGGTGTTCATCACTTTTAACGAAAAGGATTAACAATACAAAACTAATAAGTTTTGTTAAGATATTAATTATCGCATTTAACCCGAATTTTTCAAAACCCTCATATAACCATGTGACATTGAAATAATTCAATGCGATTAAGATGGCACAAAACAAATATAAAACTAAGTGCTCACCATTAAAATTTGGGACAAGAAAAACCAATCCGATATAAAGACCTAATGAAATTGTCGTTGTGATTGTATTAATTATAAGTAGTTCACTAAACAATTTATTGAGAGCGTCTTTGTCGTCTTTACATTTAGCAACTTCTCTCATGCCATATGTTGGAATACCAACAAAGGCAAAGATTGAGAAATAAGTAACAATATTAAGAGCATAAGAAACGGTTCCGATAGAATCACTTTGCAAAATTCTTGCGACATAAAGCGACATTAAAAACGGGAACAAGGCATTTAATACGCTAAAAACTAAATAAAATATTGTATTTCTTGCTAATGAAGGTTTTTTTGCTACGGTTTGTTCCATACAATCTTGTTCAATTCTGATGTTTTCTCGGTTTATTTTATAAAAATGAACCGGCAAACATTAAGATTATATTATAATGGTACTATTTTAAAAGCAACTTTTTAGATAATTAAGCATTTACCGGTTTTGAAGCCTTTAATAAAATGGTTATCTTTAGAAAAGATTGTGTGTTTTTTATGTATGAAAGAGTAAAATATCAATGAAATGAAAAGAGCGATTAAAATCTTATATTATCTTCTCATCCTATCGTTTGCTCTTCCTTCTGGAACGCTTTTATCTTTCCCTATTAAAACCATTTTGAGTTTGGTTCTTTTATTACTTTTGCCTCTTTGTGATCGCAAAATAGTTTTTGATCAAGCTACAAAAATTATCATTATTGTTTTGGTATTTTTGTCATGTTGGTGTTTGATGGCAGTAGGACAAGGTTTTGGTGATACCACAATCTCATTTCTAAAGAACTTTTTCTCTCTCATCATTGTTTTTTGGGTGGCGTTTCAACTGCCGAAGATGGGAATTGTTTCTCATAAAAGTAATGTAAGATTATTAGGAATTGTTTCAATTTTAATAGTTTTGGAGAAATTAGCGACAAGCGCTGCTTTAACAATTGGAATTATTAAAATGGAACAAGCATTTTCAATATTTAGCAATATCTTTAATGCAGAATTGACTACTATGATAATGCCGATTGGATCGGTTACTTTTTATCGAATTATGTTAAGTAATGATCATATTCCAATCGTATGGTTTTCCTTTTATTTATTTTCAAAAGCTAGAGCCCCGAAGAAAATCATCTTATTGTTTCTTATGGCGGCATATACATTTATCGTTTATTCCCGTGTCGCAATTGCAGAATTTGCTATTTTGATTCTTACTTGGTTAGTAATTACTCTTAGAGAAAGAAGACAACAAGGCAAAAAAGACACTATTAAAATTGCAGTAACGTTGGGTGTTGTTGCGATTGCTGCAGTAGTGCTTTTAACAAACAAAAAACTTAATTTAATTGGAAATTTAAGTGCAAGGTTTAACAGTACATCTACAACAATTTCTGATCAAATCAGAGATGAACAATCTTATTATTTGTGGATGGGATTTAATGAGTTGCCAGTATTTGGTCACGGTGCTGGTTCTTATGTGAGAGAGTACCTTAGATCTGATGTGATTCTATACTCTTACGAGTTAGAATATCTTTCGTTTTTGTATCAATTTGGTATAGTGGGTTTTTGTTTAATTATCATCCCAACAATCTATATGTTTGCAAGAACTTGCTTGGAAAACGTCAACGATTCCAATGTGAGAATTTTGGTCGTTGTTAATTTGTTAATATGGATTATTCGTCCGTTCTTTAACCCTTCCTTCTTGTCTTCTAATGCCGGCATGATTATGGTTGTGATCAATTCTTACGGAAAATACATTAGTTTTGAAAAACAAAAAGAAAAAGAGAATAGATTGGTAACCATTCAAAAACAGGCCGCCAGTTTAGGCAATGGTGTTGGAGTATGTTAGAATAATAGTGCGTTGTTATGAAAAAGTGTTTAGTTTTACTTGCAACATATAATGGCGAGAAATATTTAAGAGAACAAATCGATAGTATTTTTGCTCAAGAAGGCGTTGAAATTGAAATCGCGGCTTCGGATGATTGTTCCACAGATGGTACTCAAGGTATTCTTAAAGAATATAGTGAAAATCATCAGAATTTTTCATTTTATATAAATAAAGAAAACAAGAGATTTACCTATAATTTTTTAGATTTATTTTTCTCTGTTAAAGATAGAGACTTTGATTATGTCGCTTTCGCTGATCAAGATGATTTTTGGCTTCCAAATAAATTGATTTCAGGAATACAAAAGATTGAAGAACTTGGTGAAACAAAACACGGTTGTTTGTATTCTTCAAATCTTATCGTTACCAACGAGAAATTAGAAAAGATTGGTATGCAAGAAGACGAAACTGTGTTAACCAAAACCAATAAGAAAACCTATTTATTTGAAAACATCGCAACCGGTTGTACGATGGTGATGGATAGAAAGTTTTACGATTACTCATCTAGATATTATCCAAACAATGTTAATTTGCATGATTATTGGTTATTTATGATTGCTATTTACTCTGCAAATTATATTTACGACTTCAATGGTTATATTCTTTATCGTCAGCATGATAATAATCAAATAGGAACAAACAAGAAGAAATGGACAAAAAAGAACATTTCAAAAGTACTCCATAGTAAGAATGGTCAAGATCATACTGTCGACGAATTATTAAAAGGGTTCGAAGATGAAATCTATTCTGAAAACCTTCAAGATCTTTACATGATGAGAGACTATAAAAAGAAGTTTAAATACAAATGGAAATTAATGTTTAATCGAAAATATAGAAAAAGGAATCGCAACTTAATTTTAAAATTAAAATTTATTCTTAATAAGGTATAAAATGGAAAAAGAATTAACTCTACAAGAAATACAAAACGAATCATTTAAAATCCTTTTGAAAATCAAGGATATTTTTGATGAGCACGGTTGGAAGTATTATTTGGCTTACGGCACACTTATTGGAGCGTATCGCCATAACGGATTTATTCCCTGGGATGATGATGTTGATATCTTTGTGCCAAGAAAAGATTATGATGCATTTATTGATTTTGCGATTGCACACGAAAAAGAATTATTGCCATTTAAAATTATTCATTTTAAGAATAATACTCAATATGTTTATCCCATTGCTAGATTTACCAACACCAATTTCCGTAGTGAGTATTTCAATATAAGAGATTATGGATTAGGCACTTTTGTTGATTTGTACCCACTTGATAACTATATTAGCGATCCAAAATTAATCAAAAAAGTGGTGCGTGTTCAAAAGCAAATCAATATAGCAGGTAGCAAACGTATTCCTAAAGGCAAGTCTAAACTAAGATACATTCTCAAACTTCCTTATGCACTTATTGTCAAGCACAAGAATATAAATAAGTTATTGCAAAAATTTGAAAAATTATCGCTCACATATGCAAACAAAGAAACAGAGGAGTATCTAGTTTTCTGGAGTAATGATGAACCAATAATGAACAAAAAACAGTATTTTGGCAAAGAAGTTTTTCATGAATTCTGTGGCGAACAACTTAGAGTACCTGATGATGCTGAAGATTTATTAAATCGTGATTATGGTGATTATAAAAAAATGCCACCTGAATCTGAAAGAGTAGCACATCATTATTACAAGATATTTAAAAAATAGGACTATGTCCTATTTTATTTTGCACCTTTATGTTTAAGTACTGCAGGTATTGTTTTAAATAAGATTTTGAAGTCAGTCCACAATCCTCTGATTTCAAAATACTCTAATTCAAGTTTTTGTCTTTCTCCGTTATCGAATTCGACATTACTACGTCCGGATACTTGCCAGTGACCTGTTAAACCTGGTTTTGCGGATAAAAAGATAGCCTTTTGGTCTTCAGTAAAGTTCTTTTCTAATTCCCATTCAGTAATTGGTCTAGGACCCACTAAAGACATATTGCCAATAAAGATATTGAGTAGTTGTGGAAGTTCATCGATAGAAGTCTTTCTGGTGAATCTACCAATCGGGGCGATTCTTGGATCGTTATCGACTTTTCTTTCCTTTTGGAATTGTTCCATTTGTTGTTCATTTAAGTATCTTTCTGGATGTTCATTGGCATCCTTATACATGCTTCTGAACTTTAAGACGTTAACAACCTTACCATTTCTTCCAATACGCTTATCAGCGTAAATAGGATTACCCTTTAAGCTAATAGCGACGATAATTCCAATAATTAAGAGGAACCATCCAATGAGTAATAAGGCTAAAAAGGAGGCGAATAAGTCGAACGCTCTTTTGAAGAAGCGGTAACCTAATCCAACCTTTTTAATTTTCATTCCGTTTTTTTCAATATACTTAGCCATAACAAAGACCTATTAATAATATACTAATTAAGAAAATAGGCAATCACTTATTATCTTATAATAGAGAAAAAATATATGAAATAGGGGAATGTGTAGATTGTTGGGTTATAATAAATATTAGTTTAGGTATTTATTATGTTTTATAAAAAGGTTTTATTAAAAGAAATCGATCCTCGTTTTGATAATGAAGAATCACATTTAAGAATTTATATTGCGGATGAAAATGAAAGCGTTTCCAAAAGACCTGGCATGCTTGTATGCCCTGGTGGTGGATATTCATTTTGTTCAGAAAGAGAAGGAGAAAATGTTGCCTGTCGCTTTTTAAGCGAAGGATTTAATTGTTTTGTCCTTTACTACACAGTTAATAAGAAATATCCCGCTCCACAATTAGATTTAGCTTTAGTCTTTGCTTATATCAGGCAACACGAAGAAGAATTCAAATTACTACCAAATACATTATCTATTATTGGATTCTCCGCAGGCGGACATCTCGTTGGCTCTTATGGATATTTATATCCTGAATTAGCGGAATTACTTAAAGTAGAACCAACACTATTAAGGCCGTTTTCTATTACAATGGCTTACCCAGTTGTGGTTTTGACTAGCAAAACTCATTCAGGCACACGCGATGTGATTTCTGAAAATGAACCAAAATTAATTGAAAAGCTCAATATTTCTGAACATGTCACCAGTGATTATCCACCGACATTTGTATGGACCACAAAGGATGATGACTTGGTCCCATCAATTAATTCCGTCTTAATGGCGGAAGCTTTAGAAAAGAATCATGTTCCATATGAATTCCATTTATATGAAAGTGGTTGGCATGGTGCTTCTATCGCTAATAGATCATGCACGAATAAAGGTGACTTAACCGAAAAGATGAAAGACTTCCGCGATTGGGCAAGTCTCACAGCAGACTTCATCTTTAGACTATTAGATAAATAAATTAAATAAATATAGTTATAATCAATATTTTTAACTAAAAAACACGCATATCGGCAAAATAATATTTGCTTTTTCTTATCAAGTTTTGCTTTATAAATTGCCGATAGATGATATAATAATGCCATGAAGTATTTAACAAGTTTAGAGATTAGTAAGATATGGGGAGTTTCTGAAAGAAGCGTGCGAAACTATTGCGCTTCCGGAAGAGTTGTTGGCGCATATTTAAAAGGGAAAATATGGATGATTCCTGAAAATATAGCAAAACCAAAAAGGCAGAATAGACACTCAAACAAAATGCCAACATTACTTGATGTTCTCTTTAGAGAAAAAGAACATTCAGTGAAAGGCGGAATATATCACAAACTCCAAATTGAGTTGACTTATAATTCAAATCATATTGAGGGTAGCAAACTAACCCATGATGAAACTAGATATATTTATGAAACTAAGACAATTGGCTTAGAGAATAAAAGTGTCAAAATCGATGATATTATCGAAACCGTTAACCATTTTAGATGCGTGGATTTATCTATTGAATCGGCAAAAAGGAGATTGTCTGAATCGTTTATTAAACAATTACATTTAGTTTTGAAAACCGGAACGAGCGATTCAAGAGAACCGTGGTTTAAAGTTGGTGATTATAAGTTATTAGCGAATGAAGTTGGAGACAGAACAACAACTGATCCAAAACAAGTAAAGACAGAAATGAAAAAACTGCTTGATAACTATAACCAAAAAGAAAAGCATTCATTTGAGGAAATAGTGGAGTTTCATGTCAAATTTGAAAGAATACACCCATTCCAAGATGGTAATGGTAGAGTTGGTCGCTTAATTGCATTTAAAGAATGCCTTAAAAACAACATTGTTCCATTTATTATCTTGGATAGCAAAAAGATGTTCTACTATCGAGGCCTTAAAAACTGGAACCAAGAACGCGGATGGCTTATCGATACTTGCTTAGATGGCCAAGACACTGTTAAAGCATATTTAGATTACTTTGGTATTCCATATAAATAAAAATATAAAGATTTTATATATCTTTTTTCTCTTGCCGTTTTGGATAACGAAAAAGAGTTTTTCTTTTGTTTATAGAATATAAAAGGCTTGTGTATAATATAGATAATAATGGCTATTAAATTGTCGATATTAAAGAAATGAATAAGAAATTATTATCCGTCCTTTTCTTAACCTTAATTCTCTCATCTTGTTCACAAATTAAACCGCAAGTTGAAGAAATACAACAAGATGATGGTTTTGATGTGGAATTAATGAGAAATGTGAGAGATGCTTTATTAAATAGCAATCCACAAGTTGTTGTGTCTTATGATAACGATTATTCTTATGATTTCCAAAGCGAATTATCTAATACACAAATCGTGGATAATAATAGTCAAAATGCCGCTATTTTAGAAGTAGGACGTGATTTTACTTTTAATATCACAGTAAACCAAGGCGTTTCTTATCACCTTTGGGATCATGAAATTCTTTATAAATCTTCTATTAATTATGTTCGCGTAGTCAACCAATATAACGAGATTATTTTGACTGAATTTTCTCATGTTGATAGAAATACCAATACTTATACCATTTCTCCTTTATCTTTATATGAATATGATATGGTTTACACCGCGACAATCTACGAAGATAAGCCATTCCATTTTGCTGATAAAGATGAATCAATAAAGAAAATCACTTTTAAAATCCAAAGCGAAAATCCTTCTTTAGATAATGTCAATACTGTGACAACCGCTCCTAATGTGGTCGGTATCAATCTAAAAGATTGTCAAGATAGTGAAGAAAGTGCCTCCAATAAAGGCAATTATGTTTTCGAATATTATGGAAATGTTTCTTTAAACGTTGGAAATATCTTTTTAGCGAGTGATGTGATTGGAACCACTGATAAGAATTCTTTTTATGGAAAAGTCATATCTATTTCTAATCGCGATAAATTTAAATTAATCGAATATGAACCAGCGAACGCAAACGATGTATTTTCTGAACTTCATATCGATGAAAAAGATGAACCAGTTAATCTCTCTAATTCTGAAATCGCTTTAACAGAAGAAGTGGTAAAAGAAAGATTCGCTACTAACGAAGAAACACAAAAGCTCGTTTATGCTATAGCAAGAGAAGCTGGAGCTGATAAATATGATATTCTTGATTGGTTAGCGCATGCTTCACTTAATGTGAATCTAGGCATTAAAAATAATACATTCACATTTACTATTAATATTAATTGGGCCGGTATTTTTAAAGATGAAGTTCTCTTTAATGTCAGCGTGGGATATGAATACAAAGATACCATGACCACTGATTTTAAGGCCAGAATTGCTACGAAATTTGATGTCATTCCTGTCGGTGTTGATTATAAATTAAAACTTGTCGAAGATTCTTATAGTTCCTTTACTTTTAAAATCGATTTCTCTCGTGGAGTTTCTCCTATGCCTGATGCGGATAAGATTAGAGAAGGTATTTTTAAAAGAATTGGTGAAGCAGAAGATGGCTTAGTAGATTATAAATCTATCTTTGCAGAAGGAGATCATGCTGCTAAAGTCGATGGTGATGGCAACGCTTTAATAATTCCTATTTTACGTGTTGATATAGATACTTTTTATCCTGTCTCTTTTAGAATTGAAATCGATGTTGTCGTAGAAATATCCATTAAAGTGGCTTTTGTTTTGCAATATACGAGCCATAAAAAAACTGTCGCTTTTAGTTTTTCTAATGAACAAGGGGCCGAAAATGTTACTAATCAGACATTAGAAGAGTCTAGCGAAATAGATATCTCATTCTATGGTCAATTTAAAGCCGAAGTGGGTTTAAAAGTTAAATTTGCCGTTTATCTTTTAGGTTTTTATAAATATTTACACGTCGAATTCTTTGTCCAAGGATATGTTGGAATCCAAATCACTGGTATGGCTATTTTCCATTGGGATTTAGATCCAAATTCTCAAAGAACTTTCAATGCTTCCGCTTCTTTCGAATTCAAAATCTATTTCGGTGCCAAATGGGGATATGATTTAAGATTCCTTTTTGTCCATGTATCAGATTCATTCAATTTCATGCCTGATAAGATTTTATATGGTTACCGCACTGGCGATAGAATTGTAGAAGCTAAACCTCCTACCACTGATATTTCCATTGATGAAAATGGTCTTGATTTAGGAGCATCTAATTATCTTCTTTATGATGTTTTTGAACCCAATAAATTCGCTATTGCTAAAGCAAAATTAATTAAACCTACCTCTGTAGTAGAAAAAGAATATGGCATTTTAGTGAATAATCCAACCACTAATCCAATGCTTTCCTTTAGATTTACTGATAATAATGGCGACCCCTCTAATTATCTTCGCTTAGTGGGAGATAGATTATCTGTCAATAAAGATGCTCCTATTGATTTTACATGCAAAATGATTGTCACTTCCCTTGTGGGAAATGTCGCTGAAACAACATTTAATATTACTTGTCATTGTGATGACTTAAGAGATATTTATTTCGATGATGTATATGCTTATTCCGTAAGGAATGGAGCCACAATCACCTTACCATATTTCGATATCGCTGAAGATATTATTGATGACCAAACCAACTTTGCTTATTTCTGGTTGCCTCAAGGTTATAGTGGAGAAGGCGCAAGCGATTATTATTCTGGCCGCCCAGGAGCGAATTATGATTTAAGTATTCTCGCTTCAGGAGATGTCAATTTTGTTAAAACACCAGAATATAAACACTATTATCTTGTTGATTTCTTCACTTCTACTGGTTTACATATCAAAACAGTTCGTGTGCTCATGGGCCAAAATCTTTCTTTAAGTGATGTTCCTAATGTTTATGAATGCGAAAGAAATATGCCGGGATATCGCTTTATTGGCTGGGATATCGGCTATGAAAATCTCACTTCGATTAGCGATATGAAAGTAGTGACTGGTATTTATGTTAAGGAGAATAGCTAGTATGAAGAAAGGTTTCTATCTCTCCTTATTTGTTCTCCCATTAATGGGATTATCATTCGTTTTACAACCAAAAATGGTGAAAGCAGAAGCCGCTGTTCAACAGGTAAGCGGTATCGTTGATTTCACTATTGATAATTTAAATAACCGCAGTTTCAAATGCGCGGATTTCGCTAATGAATTATCAGCAAATCCAATTGTTTATACTTTGATTTATGACGATGATTCAACATATACAAAAACCATCGACTCTCCATCTCTAGTTCCTGATAACTTAAAACACTATATGGGTGAAGTGGGCGATCACAGCATTACTTTAGACGCTGCAACCATTGCTCATTATGAAGTTAGCGATGAATCAATCACCTTTGGTGATAATATCAGTAAAACATTTACATTTAACGTTTATGAAAATCCATCATTTACAGGATTTAACGTGACACTAATTGATGCAGTTGGTGATCAAAGTGAAACACTTGTTGTTCCTTATTATGGAAAGATTAATACCACCTTATCAACCGCACCGATTGTGAAGGATGAAGAACCTGATAGTGTTTATGTCTTCAGCGGTTGGTCGCATTCCTTGGAATACGCTGATAGTGATTTAACTATTTATATGAATAGAACCAAATATGATAAATCATATTTTTCACGTAACGCTCACGATGTCGAAAATGATGTCGATTTCCAAATTGTGGAAAAGAAACTCACTGAAAGCGGAGATTTAAGAGTGCTTGTTTATTTAGGAAGAAATGAAAAATTCCTCTTAGAGAAAAGCGAACCGATTTATCACACCCAAAACACAGCAAGTCGTTTAAATGGTAGTTTCACTCTTCCTAACGCGAATGACTTTGTGGAATATACAAGTGAATATATGATTGAAAATCTCTATGAATATGACACATCAAAGATGTATCCAATCTCTATGCGTGGTAGCAGATCTTCATTAATATCTGATTTAGAATATATTCCTTACGCTCCTAATGTTTATTCCAAAGTTGGTGTTCCACAACAAACTCATCTTTTAGATAATTTAGAAGAAGTGACTTATTATGCGAGAAGTGGATACCATTCTTATTATGCCGATTATCTTGATAATAAAGTCGTGGATTATGATGTGAATATCGAATCTTCCATGAACAGTGGCTATTACCGTTACGAAGCCACTGTGGATGTCGACTTATTCCTCGATTTATCATTTAGTGTTGAAAATACTCACTATGTCTTTAACGATGATGCGAGTTTTTATGTCGATTATGTCACTGACTCTTACGCTTTGAGACAGACCAGCTCCGCTAATGGAACGTTCACTAATGGCATTAACAAGAAAATTACATTTAGCGATTCTTCTTTGCTCAAATTAGCGAAGATCGCCTATGGCGAAAATGAACTCGATGATTGGGCTATTAACTATATGAAGATGGATGATCCAACATTCATCGGAGAAGGAACTGGTGAATGCTTATCATCTGGTTTATATGTCACCGCAAAAGCTAAATTATTAGAATTTGATGATATTATCCAAAACACATTTATCAACAACACAATTGGCAAATACGATGCCGTATTAGAAAGATATTTAGCATGGGCTAGAGCGTGTGGAGATGAAACTCCATTTGCCGGAAGTGGAATAGTGCATAACTCTCTTCAACCGTTCGTTAAAATATTTGGTGATAATAAGATAATTTATATAGCTTTAGCTGTAGTTACTTCTCTTGCTTCCTTCGGCGCCTTGGCGTTTATGTTGATAAGAAAATCAAAGAAAAATAAAACGGATAATCGCTGATGACTATCCGTTTTTTCAACATTTTTGGCGGAGGAAGAGGGATTTGAACCCTCGCACCGAGTTACCAGTCTACGAGCTTTCCAAGCCCGCCCCTTCAGCCTCTTGGGTATTCCTCCGTATGAAGCTCAAGCTGAATGATTATTGGTAATGTGCGATAGTTATTATATTAAAAACCACTCTTTAATAAAAGAGAAAAAATTATTTGTTTCGATAATACTTTTTATTCCTTTTGATTTTGAATAAATCTTTGAAGAAACGGAATGATGTTTTTAATCCAGATACTTTTGAATCATCTTCATGACTCCAAATAACTGGGAAAGAGACATAACGGTAGTGGTTGAGTTTAGCAATGTAGAGGAATTCTACATCAAAAGAGAAACCATTTATCCTTGATTTGCGGAGTAATTCTAAGCCAAAATCCTTACTAAAACCCTTAAATCCACATTGAGTATCTTTCACTTTGAAGTGGAACATTGATCCGATAATGATTCTGGAACATTTAGAAATAAAACGACGATTAAGTGGTTGTCTAACTTCAATGACACTGTCTTTATCATGTCGAGAAGTAATGACAAATTTATATCTTTGTTCTAGATAATCTAGACATATTGGTAAAGCATTTAATTTTGTCGATAAATCAGCATCCATAAATATGGCGTAGTCCATCTTCATTTCTTTAAAGCAGTACTTCAATCCTTCTTTAATCGCTCCACCTTTACCTTTATTCGGAGAATAGGAAATAGGATGAATATCTTTGATGCTTTCAAGAATCTCTTGTGTCTTATCTGTACTTCCATCATTGACGGGAACGATGAAGTATTTGAACTCTTTGTTGCGTTTCAAAAAATCTTTGATTTTTAAAATCGAAGATTTAATGATCTTTTCTTCATTGTAACAAGGGATGATGATACCGACCTTTTTCATGTCTTGTAATTATAGAATAAATAGTTTTATCACTCAACAAAAGATAAGATGTTTTAATTAAACAATAAATTGTTAAAATTAATATGTATGCAAAAATATATTGTTAACGATAACGAATCTGGCCAAACACTTGAGAAATATGTCAAGAAAGTGTTAAAGAACGCTCCATTATCTTTTATCTATAAACTTTTTAGAAAAAAAGATATTAAGGTCAATGGCCATTGGGAAAAAGAAAAATATATCGTTAATAGCGGTGAAGAAGTTTCCATCTATGTAAGTGATGAACAACTAGAAGAGTTTAAAAAGAAATATGATTTCACTCCTAATAACACCATTGAATCATGGATATTATATGAAGATAATAATGTCTTATTTATTAATAAACCACGTGGTGTTTTAGTGCAAAAAGATGAGAATTACAACGAAAAACCACTCGATCAATTAGTGATTGAATATTTAATGTATAAAGGTGAATACGATCCACAAAATGATTTGGCCTTTAAACCAGGACCCGCACACCGCATTGATAGAAATACATCTGGTATTGTTATCTTTGGTAAAAATCATGATGCTTTAGCATATCTATTTGAATTATTCCAAAAGCATGAACTAATCGGTAAACACTATATTTGTTTAGTGTGTGGAGATATTTCCAAAGAAGGAACAGTGGATGTTCCATTAAGAAAGAACTTCGACACCAAGAAAGTAGTGGTCGCTCCTCTTTCTAGTGGTGCTAAAACTGCGAAGACTGTTTATCATCCAATCGAAAGATTTGGTGATTTTACTTTATTAGATATCACTCTTATCACCGGAAGAACTCATCAAATACGTGTTCATATGTCTTATATAAGACACCATGTTGTTGGTGACGGGAAATATGGTGATTTCAAAATCAACAATATGATTGAAAAGGAATATGGCTTCAAAAACCAATTCTTACACGCAAGTGAAGTCCACTTTGGACAATTAGACAAACCATTAGAAAACTTGTCTAAAAAGAGCTTTAAAGCTCCATTGCCAGAAGAATACTCATTGTTATTAGATAAATTAAGAGAAAGAAAGAAGGATGAATAGCATGAATCTTACCGAAACTAATTATCAAAGATGGCTAAATTCTTTAAAAGTTGATGAGGCCACAAAAGAAGAATTAAGAAAGATGAATCAATCCCAAATAGATGATGCATTCTTTAAAGATGTCGAATTTGGTACCGCCGGTATGCGTGGTGTATTAGGCCCAGGCACTAATCGCTTAAATGATTTTACTGTTAGAAAAGCGACGGTGGGATTTGCTCAATATTTATTAGAAAAGTATCCTTCTGCAAAGAAAATGGGGGTTGTTATTAGTCACGATAACCGTCATAAATCGCGTGAATTTACCTTATTAACCGCGAAAGTATTAAATGATTTCGGTATTAAAGCTTATATCTTTGATTCATTAAGACCAACGCCAGAATTATCCTTCGCGGTGCGTTATTTAAAAGCCTGCGGTGGTGTGATGATTACCGCGAGCCATAATCCCAAAGAATATAACGGATACAAAGTATATGATGAAACTGGATGCCAATTAGTTCCTGACAAAATTTCTCGTTTAGTGGAACTTATTGGAAAATTACCAAATGAACTTGATGTCGAATATAAAGTCGCGAAAGAAAGAGGAGAAACTATCATCTTAGATAATAAAGTCGATGATGAATATGTTAGACTCTGTGAAGATATCGCGATTAATAGAGATTTAGATAAATCTAATTTCAAGATTGTTTTTACCCCAAATCACGGAACTAGTTATGTTCCATCAATGAGAATCTTTAAAGATTTAGGATACGATATTGTTCCTGTCTTAAGTCAATGTAATCCTGATCCAGACTTTTCTGGAACATTATCACCAAATCCAGAAGATCCAAGAAGCTATATTGAAGGATTAAAACTCGCGAAAGAAGTCGGGGCAAAACTATTAGTGATGACCGACCCAGATGGTGACCGCGTTGGTCTAGGATATTTAGCTAGTGATGGAACATATCAAACATTTACTGGAAATCAATCCGCGGCGATGTTATTGGATTACATTCTTTCTCAAAGAAAGAAAAAAGGACTTCTCAGCGATAATGGTGTTATGTATAACACAATTGTTACTTCTTCATTAGGAAAAGAAATCGCTAGTTATTATGGTGTTAAGACCGAACAATTCTTAACAGGATTTAAGTTTATTGGCAATCGTATCGATTATTATGAAAAACTCGGTCATGGTCCAAAATTTGAATTTGGTTATGAAGAAAGTTATGGTTGTTTAATCGCTCCATTTGCTAGAGACAAGGATGGATGCCAAGCTATTCTTCTATATTGTGAAATGGCTTTATATTATGACAAATTAGGAAAACCACTTGATGTTGTTTGGGATGAATTACAACAAAGATTTGGTTATCACCTTGATATTGCCTATTCCATTGAATTTAAAGGTAGTAGTGGTCAACAAGCGATGGATAACCTCATGAATGGACTTCATCATCAACCACTTAGTGAACTCGATGGTGTGAAAGTTATACGCGTCGAAGATTATCTCAAACAAAAAGCCTATGAAAACGGCAAAGAAGAAAGAATCGAATTGCCAAAGAGCAACGTCGTGAAATTGTATTTCGAAAACGGCAATACCATTGCGGTAAGACCAAGTGGAACTGAACCAAAAGTTAAATTCTATATTGGTATGAAGAGTGATCATAAGTTGGATAAAACTGCTTCTGACGCATTATACACAAAACTAAAACAAGCACTTAATATTGAATAAAAGCATTAAAAAACCACGGGTTTATAATATTTCTTCTTTGAAATCTATTATTAATAAAATAAGATAAAATTGATATTGCATGATAGTGCTTATTCTATAGAATAATTAAAACCTTTGGTTTGATTAACAATGACAGGGAGTTAGCTTATGGGTATAAAGATATGTCCTGATTGTGGTGGAAAGGTTTCAGAATCTAGAAACACTTGTATTCATTGTGGCTATATTTTTCCGACTTTAAAAAAATGTCCTGATTGTGGTGCAGATGTTGATGAAAAATTAGCAGAATGTCCTGAATGTGGATATTATTTCGAAAAGAACGAAGAGACAAAAACTGAGATCAAGGGAAACGTAAAAGAAGATGATTCTAAACAAGAAGAATCCTCTTCGAAAAAAATAACCACCGTCATTTGTACTAGCTGTGGCTCTAATGATTGCGAGAAAATTGATGATTTTACTTATAGATGTCATAGTTGTTCATCGATTATAAAATTAAAAAAACCTGATATTAATGTATTTAATATTAATAGTTTTGCTGGGGACACCAAAACCGAAGATGTTCCAGTATATCAAGTTGTTAAAGATCTAGATGAAGAAACGTTTGAAAGAAATGCAATCCTTCATTTAGCAAAAGAGCCAAGAGTTTCCCCTTTGTTTATAAAAAATTTCAAAACAGATAAATCGTTAGTTTCTTTAGCGTATCTAACTTTTGTTGAAAAAGAATTTAATGTCGATGTTTCTTATTCTTGTGAAGTGGGGTTTGATCATCAAGTTACATATTATGAAAATGGCAAAGAAAGAACTAAAACAGAAACAGTTTGGAAACCTTTTTCTGGTACTGGCACTGATGGAGGATTGACAACATTCTGCGCTTTTGGTGATGAAACCACAATTGATGCACTCACGCCATTTTTTATGAAAGACGATTTTGAGTTTGAAGCATTCAAAGAAACTGATAAATATCCACTTAAACGAAGAGCTGATAGAAGTTGTGACGAAGCCGAGAAACGTAGAAGAATTAGTAGTTTAGAATATTCATGCAAGTATGGACTTCCCGGAGATAGAAATCGCAATTTTAGATCAAATGGTAGATGCTCATTGAGTGAAGTTAAAGCATTTTACTATGTCCCTTCATATTCTCTTATTGCTAAATCAAACGGTCATCCCGTCGCCTTTTGTTGCGTGGCTAATAAAAAAGGTCAAATCTTGCATGTTTTTACAGAGTCAAATAATATTGCCAATCAAGGTGATGAAATAATGCCGGATAGGAATGATGCCAAAAAACTATTTAGAAGAACCTCTTTTGGCATTATTTCTTTGGTGTGTTTAATCGTATTTCCTTTATTAATAGTTGGTTCAATAGTAATGGCGGTTATATTTGGTAGTTATTATTTCTTTATTGGACTTCCAATATATATTGGCGGTTTAATTGCCGCAGCTATACTGAGAAGAAAGACAACCGATAAGATTCTTGGTAATTTAATCTTTAAATTCAAACGAAAGAAATTAGAAGCTTGTATTGAATGTCTAAATAAAAATAACATGTCACCTCTCACTGATTCAGAAAGGAGACAAATTATATGATTAAAAAAACAAACAACAAATTGTTAACCATTATTTTTGCTGTTATTTTAGGTGTTAGTGTAACAGGTTTTACCGCCACTTCAATTGCTGTTCCTGTCGCTAAAGAAACCTCACATAATTATAAAAGCATTTCCTGCAATATTGAATCCAAATGGTGTGATGGATATGCAGTTCATTTAAAATATGTCATACATAACGGTGCTTCTAAAGATATTGATGGTTTAGAAGTTAATACTAAATTATATACTTCAAATAAAGTCTATCGCGGTGATTTTACCACAAACTTCTATGGTGGCATAAGAAAAAATGACAGAAGCATTTTTGGTGTTGAATTAAAATCATATCTCGATGTTTACCCGTATTTAATGGGGAACGACTTATCCAATTTAGTTTTCGAATTTTATCTTACAAATATATCTTTCTCTGATTCAGTCAGTAAGAACAATCTGTATTACCACATCGGAACAACCGGCTCCTTCAGTAACCTCGATAAGTCAGATTATTCAAGCCAATCTAGTAGTTCATCCTCATCTGAAGAAATACCTGCTGGTCCAGTTTTACCAACATCCATTACAATTTCTGGTCCTACCGAAGTTAGTATTGGTGAAACAATTCAATTATCAGCGTTAGTTTTACCAGAAAACGCCACAAACAAGACTGTGACTTGGTCGCATTATACTGTTACTGGTGCTAACTACGCGATAATCAATTCTACAACTGGTGAAGTGACTGGTAGAAAAGCCGGAAATGTCACAGTTGTTGCGAAATCTGCTGCAAAAAATACTGTCATAGCGACATATACCATTGCCGTTAAAAATATTCCTCCAACTAGCATTTCTGTTTCTGGTGGTAGTCATTTCGGTGTTGGTGATTAGGTAACTGTTGTTGCTACACCATATTCTGGATACTCATTCAGTGGATGGTATAACGGAGATAATCTTGTTTCCTCATCTTCTACCTATTCGTTTGTTATGTCAGCTAGTAATGTTGCATATACCGCCAAATGGATTCATTTCAACGATTTTGAATTCACTTTAAATAATTTGTTCTTTGTTTGGTTCGTAAGAATAAAAAACCTCTCGGTGTAAATAATACCAAGAGGTTTTATTTTATAAACTTAATAAGCCAACTGCCTTTTGCACTCTAACGAGAGTTTCATGGGCCAACTTTTTCGCTTTAACTGCGCCTTCTTTTAGAACTTGTTCGTATTCTTTGTTTTCGACGATTTCTTTGTATCTATTTTGGAATGGTTCAAGTTCCGCGACTACAGCGTCTGCGACTGCGGTTTTGAATTCGCCATATCTTTTACCGACGAATTCTTTTTCTGCATCTTCGATGCTCATATCTTTAATTGCGGCGTAGATTGTTAATAAATTAGAGATGCCAGGTTTATTTTCTGGATCATATTTAACTTCACATCCAGTATCGGTGACTGCGGACATAATTTTCTTTCTCACAGTTTTCATATCATCTTTTAAGAAGATATCGCCTTTTGGATCACTCTTGGACATCTTGACAGTGGGGTCGGATAAGGACATGATTCTCGCACCGACTTTTCTCACTTCGTATTTTGGCATTTGTAAGATTTTGCCATAGCGATTATTGAATCTATTGACTAAATCACGAGTGATTTCAACATGTTGAATTTGGTCCTCTCCCACAGGGATGACATCGCTGTCATATAAGACGATGTCAGAGGCCATTAATACTGGATAGGCAAATAGACCCAAACCAATCGCGGACTCATTCATCTTTGATGCTTTATCTTTGAATTGGGTCATTCTGGATAATTCACCCATATAAAGATAGTTTTGTAAAATAGCGTTCAATTCCGCATGTTCAGAGACACTTGATTGAAGAAATAGTGTGACTTTCTTTGGGTCAAGTCCAGCGGCTAAATAGAAGCTAGCGAGGTCAATAGAATTTTGTCTTAATGTTTCTGGTTCGATTGGTAATGTCAAAGCGTGTAAATCAGCGATAAAGAAAATACATTCTCCTCTTTCACTCATTTTTGGGAGATTTCTCAATACTCCAATATAATTGCCTAATGTTAATTGGCCAGTTGGTTTAATACCAGTTAAGATACGTTCTGACATATTTTTACCTCGATAGTAATATTAGTTTATTAGTTTAATGCCATATTTTCAAATATTGAATATATGATAGTCAATTTTTTTGCTATAATACAACCGCTATGATTAAGATTTACACCTCTCCAAGTTGTTCTAGTTGCCGCAAAGTCAAACAATGGTTCAAAGAACAAAAGATACCATATGTTGAAAAGAATATTTTTGCTGCGACATTAAACGAGAACGAATTAAAAGAAATTCTTATGAAGAGTGAAAATGGTACAGAAGATATCATTTCTTCTCGTAGTAAGATTGTTAAAGAGAGTGGTGTTGATTTAGAATCAATGACCATCAAAGAACTCATTGAATTTATTAGAGCTAATCCATCAGCCTTAAGAAGACCCATCATGGTGGATGATAATAAAATCCAAGTTGGATATAACCCCGAAGATATTAGAGTGTTCATTCCAAGAGCGAGAAGAATCGCGGAATGGGCATGTCAACAATGTCCAAAATATACGGACTGTGATTACACACAAGACGAGGAAGCTTAATTCCTCGTTTTTTCTACTTCCAATATCGCTCTACGGCTTTTGCTAACGTAGTTGCTTTTATATTCTAAATTGTACTTTTTGCAGTATTTTTTGATGATTTCGAGCGATTTTTGCTGGGAATTAGCCTCAATTTCAATATCAAAATCAATCACACCATGATAGTAGTTTTTGTCTAAAACAAATAAATAATCGTCATATTGAACTTCCACTCTATCTGTCGCTAATCTTGCAATCTCATAGTAGGAATCAAATTCATTATTTAACTCTTTATCGATAAGAGGATGGTTATTTAATGTTTCATTTATCTCATTACAACTTCCGTCTTCATTTTTAACTTTTAGCGTTAGTTCTTGTTCTTTGCTATTGATAGTGCGGATACGCAAAACCATCTTGTGAGACTTAATGGAATGCTTATCATTATCTAAATAGATATTTTCAATATGTAGATTGGTAAAAGGAAGACCTTCTCTTTTGATATCTTCTAGTATTTTGAGATAGTCTTCTTCTCTTATAAGGACTCTTTCTTCGTATTCAATATGTTCCATATTTATGATATGATTATAGCACTATCGAAGTAGAACATGAGAATTGCTATTTATTATTACAAAAACAAAAACGAAGAAATCAGCAAGATGATTGAACAAGAAGCCATTAAACGCGGTTTCTTATTAGATGATCATTATCCTGATGTTGTTTTTTCTGTCGGTGGCGATGGCACCTTTTTACGTGCGGTCCATAGATATATGGATATCTTAGATGAAGTCCACTTTATCGGTATTAATAACGGCACATTAGGTTTCTTCTATGATTACACAAAAGAAGACATCCCAATGCTCATGGATATGCTTAAAAACAATAATTTCAAAGTAAAAACACACCGCTTATTGAAAGCGGATGTGAAATATCAAAGCGAAGAAGAAACCATCTATGCAGTTAACGAGATAAGGATTGAAAATCCTTTCCACACACTTATTGCTGATGTATCTATTGATAATCAATTATTAGAAACATTCCGTGGTAATGGTTTAATGGTCTGTTCTCCACTAGGAAGCTCTGGCTATAACAAATCATTAGGTGGCGCTTTGCTTGACCAAGACTTAGATGTCATGGAATTAAAAGAAATTGCCGCGATTCAAAACAATATCTATCGTGCTTTAGGAAGCCCATTTGTTTTCTCAAGTGATAAAGATATTTCCTTTAGTGGAACATTTAATGGAGCGGTCGTGGGATATGACCACTTAAGTCTTGATAAACATGATGTCTTATTAAAAGTGGATATCTATTGTTCTGATAAGACAGTGAAAATCATTCATGGTGAAGACCATTCTTATATCAATAAAGTGAGAAAGAGTTTTGTATTATGATTTTAGTGTTAGATCAAATGAAAGATGACTTTAATAGTTTT
>CACZZG010000002.1 GCA_902785645.1 uncultured Erysipelotrichaceae bacterium
AATTGATTTGCTTGTCGGTGGCCAGCTTCCTCTAGTTGTTAGCTTTGAGGCTGTCTTCCTTTTCGTCATGTCCGGTACTGGGTTTATGCCGTCAAACTTTAACGCGGCGACCAGTGATAGCAAGCTATCAGGGAGGAACGTACCGATACTTACTGATTTTCTCAATAAGTCTTTGCCAGTGCGACTGTTAACCACTTTTTTTAATTCCATGGCACTCTCTCATCAATTTAAGAGAGTCAGTTGCCTTATCTGGTCTTAAGCTCATTAGTCCGTCACTTCATGAAGGATACCAATGCAGTTCCATCATGTAGGTCCACACATTAGGTTGAGGAATGTGGATTAGGATTATCTTAACTGGATTGGGGTTAAGAATTGTTTTACCTCTTCGATCGTGTCCGGCGGTGGTATTACGCTGTTAAGCTCTAACTCAGCGACCACTACAAGTAGGGAGGGTGCCGTTTAGCCATTACTGAATAATGGACAAGTCCTTTAGCAGTCATTAACTAGAAGATTTAATTCTAGAAACCTCACTATCAACGTTGTGCAAGTGGCTGACTGTCTGATGAGGGCTGAATTTTTTTAGGCCGTTGTTCGCGGAGTGTTTAGCTTCGCTTAGTTCACGCGTTAAGTTGAATTTAACGTGACTTGGCTCTTCCTTTAAGTTATTAGCTTCAGGAATCTTTGTTCTTGTTCCCTCTTTGATCTTGTCGGGCGGTGGTATTACGCTGTCAAATTCTAACTCAGCGACCACTGGAACAGGGAGGGACGACCCTGAATCATTAACGAGTAATGATTCTCTTTGCTAGTGCAATCATTAGTCTAGAAGTATTTGATTCTAGATGACGCTGTTTCAACTTCTTTTTTCGCGTTGATTGACTGATCTAGTCTTAAGAAGTGAATACCTATCAGTATTCATTTCTTACCAAGCGGTTTCCCGTTTGGATTACAATAGTATGCGCTTATTCAAAAATTTGTGCAAGTATTTTTTTAAATTTTTTTTATTTTTTTATAAATTTTCTTTTTTATTTTATTTATAAAATAACTTTTTTGAAAAAATTTTTAAAATTTATTATATTGTGCGCGTGTTTATATAATATTTATAGATTTAAATAGATATTGGGGAAGCACTTATGAGCTATACAAAAGATGACATTCATCAAATTGTTTTATCTCAAAGAGATTATTTTTTATCTGGTGAAACATTAGATGTAAAATTTCGCATTGCTCAATTAAAGAAATTAAAACAAGCATTGATCGATTATGAACAAGATATCGTTGATGCCTTAAAGGTTGATTTAAATAGAAGCGATGCCGAAGCATATTTCTGTGACATTGGCAGTGTCATATTAGAAATTAATGAATATATAAAGGGTGTTAAGAAATGGGCTAAGCCAGAATCACACTTCTCTGGACTAGCATGTTTTCCGAGTAGGACTACAAAGGTCTATCATATGCCCTATGGTGTTTCTTTAATTATTTCTCCATTTAACTTCCCAATATTATTATCCTTTGGTGTTTTAGCAGCCTCTATCGCTGGTGGCAATACTTCGATTATTAAAGCCAGTAGTAAATCCGCGGAATGCACAAAGGTCATGAAAAAGATCGTTGAAAGCATTTATCCTCAAGAATATGTCATCGTAATTGATGGAGGACACGATGTCGCTGATTTCTGTTTAGAAGAGAAAGTTAATAAGATTTTCTATACCGGTTCCCCTAACGTTGGTAAACACGTCATGGAAATGGCGAGCAAGAACTTAGTTCCTGTAGCTTTAGAATTAGGTGGAGAGAACGGCAACTGGTGCATTATTAGAAAAGATGCAGACATTAAAGACGCCGCAAGAAAGATCGCTTTCTTTAAACTATGCAATGCTGGACAAGTCTGCATCAACATCAACCAAGTTGCGGTCGCCGAAGAAATTGCTCCTAAATTTATTGAAGAGTTAAAGAGAGCTTTTGAACGTCAAATTGGTAAATCTGCCTATGAAAACCCTGAATATCCTAAGTTAATTTCTAAAAGAGCCTATGAAAACATCGCTAACGAAGCAGAAGAATATCGTTCAAGAATTGTTTTTGGTGGGCAAGGAAATCCTGAAACCAATCAATATAATCCCACAATTATTTATCCAGTAAATATTGATGAGAAAATTGTTAACCATGAAATATTTGGTCCATTACTTCCAGTCGTTCCATATAAGGATAATGAAGTTGATAGATTATTAGATGTCGTCGCTCAAAGAGAACATGGTTTGGCCTTATATTTATTCACTAAAGATAAGAAATGGGCTAAAAGAGTTATGCAAACACAACAATATGGCGGAGGCTGCGTTAACGAAGTGTGTGTTCATCTTATGGTCAAGGGTGTTCCATTTAATGGAACAGGCCATTCAGGCATGGGTGCATATCATGGAATATGGGGATTTAGAGAATTCACCCATCCATCTACAGTCTTATATGGATCCACTCACTTCAATTTATCTTTAAGAGAGCATCCATACACCAAAAAGAAAAAGAAATTATTTAGGAGCTTCTTAAAGTAATTATGGTAGTCAGTATTATTTTGATGGCATTAGGACTTGTGGCAATGAGTTTCTTTATCTATGGAAAAGTTACTCATTATTCCACAAAGACTATCATGTTAAAGATTATCGCTTCCTTATTATTCGTCGCTTTAGCGGTATATCTATTCTTTTATAAAGAATTCCCTAATGTTGGCATCTACATCATCGCCGGTGCGGCATTAGGCTTATTAGGAGATGTCGCTTTAGGTTTAAAAAGAGTTATTAAATCAAAAGAAAAATTATTAACTTTACTAGGCTTTGTCTTTTTTGCCTTAGGTCATATCGTTTATGTCGTTGGTTTATTTGTTAACTATTATGTCGATGGACATTTCTTGGTTATCTTAATTCCAATACTATGCGCACTATTATTTGGTGCTTCTGTCTTCTTGTTTGAAAAGATGCTTAAACTCAGTTTAGGTAAGTTCAGATTCATCGCGATGACCTATCTAATCGTTTTAGGTTTATTAAGTGCCTCTGGATTATCTTTATGTATTCTTTATGAATTTAAAAACACCTTCCTGATTGTCTTCTTTGTGGGAGGTGTCTTATTTGCGATATCTGATGGAATATTGAGTCGAACTTATTTTGGTAAGAACCCTCAAACCATTGAATTAATCTTAAGTTCGGTGTTCTATTATCTCGCTCAATTTATAATTTGTTTCTCTTTATTCTTTTTATAAGAATAGTTGTTGAATAGATTGATAATATAAGGCCATTCTCTTGGCCTTATATTTTTTACTGCACATCGCTTCTTTAAAGGCGATGGTCTTATCCGCGAGAGTGACAATTCTCGCTTCTTTAGTGTTAGGGAAGGTTCTAAAGTTCACTGGCCACATATGAGCTTTAATGATTCTTTGAATCCTTTCGTCGATAAAGAAATCTTTATAAGCGTTTTCCGCGGCGATACTTGGGTGTCTAGATAAATGCTTCTTTCTTTTATCTTTCTCCACTCTCCAGTCGTATAAATAGTAATCATGAAGAATAGAGGCTATAAGGATCTGTTTCAAGTTTCCTTTTTTATGTCTAATCGCTCTTTTAATCGCGAGTTTAGCCACTTTAAAAGAATGAACATAACAATTTGATCCACGATGCATTGGGACTTCTTTCATTTGTTGAATCTTTTCGTTATGTAAAAAGTCTTGATATATATCTTCTAAGCTTTGCTTTTCTTCTAAAGTTAATTTCATTATTTATCTACAACTTCACTAGCTTCTTCTTGTTCAACAGTTTCCGCTTCTACGACATCTTCATCATCTTTACCGACGACTTTCTTGCCTGTTCCTTCTGCGGCTTTGCCTAATGACTTACCAGCCTTGCCAAAACCTTTACCGGTTTCTTTCCAGGCATTATGAAGTTCACTATCACCGTTTTCCTCAATCTTGTTTTCATCGTTAGTAAAAACTACTTTTGCGGTCTTACCCATCGCTTTACCAAAATTTGCGAATGCATCACCGATATTTTTGCCAGCTTCTTTCCATTGATCACCGAGTCCCATGACGTTTCTCCGTTAATTATTTATATAAACAATTTATAGATGCAGACTACTTTATTCAATGTTTTGTATCACTTTTGCCGAGATTTTAGTATGATTTAAGCATGGATTTACAAGCGAAGAAATTCCGTACTGGCTTCATTTTATTCATGGTAAGTCAAATTATGGTTACACTATCCACTTTATCGATGGGTAGCGAATTTAAAGCCCTACCATCATGGCTTGGCTTATTTATTGTCTTTGAATTTTTTGCCTTTATCACATTTTTCTTTGCTATGTTAAAACTCTATAAATTTAACAAAAATTTTACATATGCATTTATCACATACGGCATTTATTTTACGATGACGATTTTTGCGGATGTATCCTCTACGTCCACGAGTGACTTCTATTTAGCGTGGTCAAGAGCCATGGATTTAATATGCCGTATCTTGCTTTGTGTTTTCTATATTTATTCATTCCTTGGATTCTATCACTATTTCAAAGAAATAGGCTTAGAAAAAGGCGCAAAAAAGATGCGTGTTGGATATTTATCTTTCGCTGGAATGTTTTTAATCGAAAGAGTGTTCACATTCTTATCCACACTTCAAGCTATCAAACTAAATTTAGTGGCCTACACTATTTTCAAATATGGTGCTTGGGCATTAAACTTCGCAATTGAAATCTACATCTTAGTGATGTTGATTCTTGTTTTTGTGATGTATGAAAAATATCGAAAGGAAGGAGGAAAGAAAAATGAAGAAGTTTCTCAATAAAGTTTTAAACTTCCTTAAACGCTTCCCTGTGGTTATTAGTTTAACCATTATCGTTCCTTCACTTGTTTTCCTCACCCGTTATTTATTCACAATTGAATACGCCTATCACAATTACTACTACGATGGTGAAGAATTAGATATTGACGATTCCACATTTGAACTCACTGGAATCAAAAAGGTCGGTAAAGTCGCTCAAGTATCCAAAAACTTCTCCTACCAAGGTGGAGCCTGCTATGAAAACGACTATGTCGTTTGTTTAGATGCTTTAGAATCAATTCTCATCTATGATTCTGTGGAAATGAAATTAACTCACACAGTTAACACTGGAATTTATGATGTGACTTGGCATTGTAACCAAATCTTCTTTGGTCCCGATTTCTATAAAGTTAGTGATAAATACCCACTTCTATATGTTTCTATGGAACACAAAGATGTCCATTCCACTATTGTTTTCCGTTTATATCAAAAAGCGGGCGAATATTATGTTGAACAAGTTCAAGATATTAAATTAGACTTCTCAAAAGAAGAGGACACCATCTATTATCCAAACTCATATTATGATTATGAGTCCGGCTTGCTCTATTATGGTGGTTACACTGAAGAAACATATATGAAATCCGATTCTAATAAGATTAAATTCTATGTTTTTGATCTTCCAGATTATCGTGAAGAATATGAAACATTAGAAACTAAAAACGCTATTGATTCATTTGAATTACCAAGTGAAACCGCAACACAAGGCGGCTTCATCTCTCATGGTCACTTATATCAAACCTTCTCCTTTAATTCCAAAACCGATCCTTTGCGTGCGCCCAAGATGCGTATCGTCGATCTTCAAGAAAAGAAAATCATCAAAGATTATCAAAATCTCGGTGAACTATTTGGTGTCTATGAAGAATTTGAGCACGTTGCGATCAATAGAAACGGACAAATGTTCTCATTAGGTAATCCATCTAATATTTATCAATTTGAATTTAAAGCAGAACAAAAGTCGCACTAAGCGACTTTTTTTGTATAACAGTTAACTGTTATAATATCTGGCTTAAACCTCGAACAAGGCCTTGTTTCTTTATGGTTAAATTTGAACTTACATTTTTGAATCACACGATTGCTCGCGATATTTCTTTCATTCGCTTCTATAAGAATTTCTTGATAGCCTAATTCAAATAGATACTTAATAAAGGCTTCACAAGCTTCACTCATATAACCATTGTTCCAATATTTTCTCGATAGACAATATCCGATTTCTGGTTTTTCATTAATAAATCCCACAACATCAATCGCCCCAATAAGTTCGTTGGTTTCTTTTATAACAATACCAAATCTTACTGTCTTAGGGTTTTCATATTCTTTAATCCAAGATTGTAATATCCATTTTGTTTCTTCCACACTTTTATGAGGAAGCCATGTTAAATACTTGCTAACTTCTGGATCTTTTGCCCAACTATTAAAAATAGAAGGGGCGTCTTCAATGACAAATTCACGCACCAATAGTCTGCTGGTTTCAATAAAAGGTCTCATGAATACCACTATTATAATATGGATTACATTTATTGTAATTTATTGTTGTTTTTATCAAACAATAAGAACATAATTTTGCTTTGGTTATGATACCTACAATTATTATTTCTGTATCAACATTCATATTAGTTATCTTATCGATACTATTATTTCCCCATATCAAAATTAAGAACTTAAGAATTGATACTTACTGGATTGTCGCATTATTAGGTGCGATTATCTTGTTAGCCTTTTCCTTTGCCCCAATTAAAGAAGTTGGTGAACAACTAGTAAGTAGCACAGCAATTAATCCGATTAAGATATTAATTCTTTTCTTTTCCATGACGATGATATCTATCATCTTAGATGAATTAGGACTATTTAAATATTTAGCGAGTGTCGCTTCCAAAAGAGCGAAGAGTAATCAGTTCATCTTATTTATCTTGTTATACTTTTTAACATCGATTTTGACTGTCTTCACATCTAATGATGTGGTGATACTCACACTCACTCCATTTATATGTTTCTTCTCAAAGAGAAGTAAGATTAATCCTATCCCTTATTTAGTTGCGGAATTTGTCGCGGCGAATACATGGAGTTTAATGTTGATGATTGGTAATCCTACGAATATCTATTTAGCCACATCAGCAGGAATAAAATTTATCGATTACTTTAAGGTTATGGCGGCACCTACCTTGGTCGCAGGCATCACTGAATTATTATTGCTACTATTATTGTTCTTTAGAAGTTTAAGAACACCTTTAGAAAATAACGAAACTGTTTATCAAGTTGAAGACAAGGTCCCACTTATTGTTGGTTTAGTGGATCTATTTGTTTGTTTAGTATTTTTAGTTATATCTAGTTATCTCAATATAGAGATGTGGTTAGTTTCATTAATATGCGCAGGAACACTACTTTTGTTCATGCTTATATATTCAATCTTTAGAAGAGGAAATATCGCTCATGTTGGTGAAACATTTAAAAGACTTCCTTATCAATTAATACCTTTCTTTTTATCGATGTTTGTCATCGTCGTTGCCTTAAATTATCAAGGAATTACCCCGAAATTAGCGGAATTTTTAGGAAATAAGTACACAATTTGGTCTTATGGATACATGTCATTCTTATCCAGTAACCTAATTAATAACATACCAATGAGTATCTTATTTACTAATCTCACTTCCACGATAACTGGTCCCGAATATTTAAGAGCGGTATATGCCTCAATTATCGGTAGTAACATTGGAGCGTTCTTAACTCCTATCGGTGCACTCGCCGGAATTATGTTCTCTAATCTTGTCAGAGAAAACAACGTTCGCTTCACATTCATTAATTTCATCGAATATGGAGTGATTATATCAATACCCACAATCAGTGTCGTTTTAGCGATGCTTGGTATATTTGTTTAATTATTTAATGTATATTAAATAAAACACACTAAAAATTGACTAATATTTTAATATATGTATAATATCAAACTAACAATTTTATTGTTAAAAAACTATGGTGCTCGCAAACAAAAAGAAGATCTTCATTATCGCCGGATTAACCCTTCTACCACTCGTCATGGCGGAGGTTGCTTTAATATCCTCAAATTGGTCAATGAAACCTTCTATCGCGGAACAACAAACTTTTACATTAAATAACGATAACGCTCCAACACTTTCTGCTGGAGAAGGCACCATGGTTGATGAAAAGAATGTCACTTGGGAATACCACAATGCTTCTGACAATCCATCAGGCCACGTTTCTCTCGGTCATGAAGGATACTTTGGCATTTCCTCTTCTACAAGCTGGGGATTTACAGGTATTCAAAGTATCACTGTCAATTTCACAAAAGGAACAGATGGCGAACTTTGGTTATTAAAATCCACAAATGGAACAAGCAATGAATGGAGTGAAGTCGAACAATTAACAACTGGCCAAGCCACCACCAACGCAAATGGTTGGAGATACATTCGTTTTTATTACTACGACACCAACTCAACCACAGCAAATATATCTTCTGTCACTATCACATATTCTTGTGAAGGTATTAGCTCCACAGACGATGTCGATTTAGCAACAGTAGATAACGTTACAGCCATTACAGCTTTAGAAGCTCATAGAGAAACAGATGCTATTTCATCAAGAGGTGATAGTACTGAGGCTGTGAGATTCACAAGTTCTGGTTCAGGTACAGCAAGCTTTACTTTTTCATTAAAAGAAAATGGCCTCACTGTTGGTGATATTCAATTGGGCAAAGTCGAGTTTGATTTTTATCACGCTGACAACAATACCAAACCAGGAGTTCAAATGATGAACAATAACGCGGGTGTTGGTACAAAACAAGATAGTTCAAAATCATGTTACAAAGTAACAAATGTTGATAATTATTGGTGGCACATTGAAGTCCATATATCCGCTATGATACCTCCTATGTCAGGTTGGAATGGCCAAGAACAACCAATTGATAAAAATAAACCAGTTAATGGTATTAAAATCTTTAGTGGCATATGTGTTATCGACAATTTGAAAATTACTTATTCACCATCTTCTCTTGGTAATTTTAATGGAACAAACACTATGAAACTATCCGATGCCAAACCCTATTGGTTTAAGATTAGCTGGGTCGGGACTTTCCATAGCGCAGTTTTCACATTTAACAGGCCTATTGCTGAACAAGTAGAAATGACAGAATCAATTCCATCCCCATTCTACATTACCCCATTAGAGGCCGGATCCGTCGAAGTTACCGCTACTTTAGTAGTTGGTTATAATAGACAAGTTCTCACAATTAGGAAATCTTTTACGATAAGTTAATTATGGTTTTAGCAAATAAAAAGAAATTCTTCATTATCGCAGGTTTAACAGTTCTACCACTAGTCATGGCAGAAGTTGCTTTAATATCCTCTCGTGCATCTATCAAACCATCAAAGGCATCTGCTTATTCATATCCTTTGGATAACACCAATTCACCTGAATTAACTGACGGTGAAGGTACTTGGACTGATGAGAGTAGAAATGTTACTTGGGAATATCATAATGCAAGCGATAATCCAAATGGTCACATTACACTCAATCACCAAGGATATTTTGGTGTTTCATCCACTACCACAAATGGTATTACAGGTATCGAAAGTGTTACCGCTTCTTTCACTAAAGGTACAAATGGTGAGTTGTGGTTACTATCATCTATTGATGGAACAAATTGGAGTGAGGTTGGACAATTAGAAAGTAGTACTCAATTCTCTTCAATTCTTCTTAATAACTGGAGATATGTCCGTTTCTATTGCTACGATGCAGATTCCACTCCAATCAGCATTTCATCTGTTTCAATTGGTTATTCATGTGAAGGAACCAGCACACTTGAAGATGTTGACTTTGCTAAAGTAACTAATATTGAAACCGTTTCTGGCGTCTCTTATACAAGAGAAACCGAAACCCTTTCACCTAATAGTCATGGTGAAGGCGAAGCTATCAGATTCGTTAAAACTGCTGCCGCTGGTGCAAAAACTTACACTGATTTTGATTTAGGTGATACATATCATTTAAGCGATTTAAAAACAGCAAAGGTTGAATTTGATTATTATCATAAAGATAATACCACAAATTATAAGCCGACCATTTGGCTCTTAAAAGATGGAACCACCTTAGGTTTTGAGGAACAACAAAAAGACTCCAAATCAAATTACAAAGTCACTGATATAGATGATGACTGGTGGCATATTGAATTCTACATTTTCTCAACTGTGCCATATCTCTCTGGTTATAAAACTGAAAATAAGCCCGTTCCACTAGATACAGAGATTAATGGTTTTAGAGTTGGAAATGGAACAAGCATTATTGATAATTTAAGATTTAGTTCCACACCATCAGACCTCGGTGTATTCAACAACTCATTGAGTTTCTCTCGTGGCAGTAATAAACCATTCTGGTTCAAGATTTGTTGGTCAGGTGAACTTCATGGCGCAACTTACGCATTCACGTTTGCCGATCCAGAAAATCCAATTGCTGAACAAGTACCGACAAGTGATCCAAATCTTTGTAATGGAAGTCCGTTCTATATCAAAGCAGCGGGCACAGGAACAGGAACATTTACTGTTACCGCGACAGTTGTCGTAGGCTATGATAGAGAAATTAAAACAATATCAAGAGATATAAAATTAACTTAATAGAGGCTAATTAAATAGCCTCTTTTTTATATTAATTATCATGCCGTTTTTTTAGAATATATCGAATGCTTTTTTGTTTAAGTTCACAAAATGTTTTCATTAAATAAGCCCACAAAAATTGACATTATTTTATAAATGTGTGTAAAATCTTAAAAAACTATGGTACTCGCAAGCAAAAAGAAATTCTTCATTATCGCAGGATTAACCATTCTCCCACTTGTCATGGCGGAAGTTGCTTTAATATCCTCAAGAGCTTCCATTAAACCAACCATCGCATCAGCCTATCATTTTGATTTAGATGAAAATAATTCACCTGAATTAACTGATGGAGAAGGTACATGGACAGAAGAAAGAAGAAATGTCACTTGGGAATATCATAATGCTTCTGATAATCCTAATGGCCATATCACACTTAATCATCAAGGTTATTTTGGTGTTTCTTCCACTACTGTAAACGGACTTACCGGTGTTGAAAATGTCACCGCGACATTCTCAGGTGGAGAAAATAGTGAACTTTGGTTATTAAAATCACTTGATGGAACTGATTGGCATGAAACAGTTAAAATAACAAGTGGTAATACTATCGCTGAATGTGTCGGTTGGAGATATATTCGTTTCTATTATCATGACGGAAACGCCACAGCCACTCCACTTAATATTAGCTCTGTAGTTGTTGGTTATTCATGCGCCGGAGAAAGTATTAGCGAGGATGCCGATCGTGCACATTTAGAAAATGTTCAAAACCCAACAAACACTACTGTTGAAACAGAAACAACTAATGTTTCACCTTTAGATGGAAGCACTAAAGCTATTAAATGTACAGTTACAAGTGGTTCTCCATCAGTAGATATTATGTTGGAACAAACATACACTCTTGGCCAAATAGCTGCACGCAAAGTAACATTCGATTTATATCGAATCAATTCCACTAGAAAGCCAAATGTCCAATTGCTTTATATTGATCCAGACACACATAATGTTAAAACTGTAGGTGGTTCAATTGGCCCTGTAGCGGGAAAAACCCAATATATGGACAATAAAATAGGTGATACTGATTGGTTACATATTGAAGTATACATCAACGTTCTTGCTAAGACGGTTTGTTTAAAAAGAGACTCGCCAAATAGTGTAAATCAACCAATCAACGCATTTAGATTACTTTATATTCACGGCATTGTGGATAATGCTAGAATTGGCTCAAACAAAACAGAAACTGTTGGTATTTATAATAATGGTTTTAGTTTTGTAAAGGGAGATAACTATTGGATTAAATTATGTTGGGTTGGTTACCTTCATAGTGTGGACATGACCGTCACAGGAGAAGGCGCCGGACACCAATGCACAGAACCAAATGGTTATTTCTATGTACATGGTGATGAAGCGGGTACAATCATAGTCGAACTAACAATTACTGTTGGCTATGATAGACATATACTGCACTACACTTCACAGACATTAACAATCACTGAATCTTAAGAGGCACAAAAAGCCTCTTTTTTTATTTCATATAAAAATAGCAAATCTTGTTATAATAGAAACGATATGGAAATGAAATATATCTTTAACAACATGCGCATCTCATTATTAAGAGATAATGTTTTGCGTTTTGAATATGTTCCAAGTGGTAATTTTACTAATGAAGAAACTTTATTCACCGCGAAGAAAAAAGAAGAAGATTTAAATATTATTATCAAAGATAACGATGAAATATCTTTTGATTATCTAGATTTAACAATCGCTTTTAATAAAGAAGATCCACTTAACACATTAAAGGTATATCAAGGTAATAAACTTGTTTATCGTTATAAATCAATCAAGAATTCTGGTGAATTACCTTTACCTAATAAAACACCTTTTATCTATCCAGTGATGGATTCTCCAAGACTAATTCTTCCTGAAGAAGGATATGATGTTGAATCTAACTATGTCTTTGAAAAAGACACTAAAGATTTATTCTTATTAATTTGTAGAAACGATTATAAGTTATTAAGAAAACAATTCATCTCTTTAACGGGCACTAATGATATGCCGAGATTTAAGACTTTAGGTCTATTCAATTCTAGATATTATGCTTGGAATGAAAAACAAGCTAAAGACATGATTGAACAATATAAAAAGCATCATGTTCCTCTAGATAACTTTATTCTCGATACCGATTGGAGAACATTTAATAAAACATTTGGAACAGGTTATAACATCAATACTGATTTATTCCCTAACTTAACAAGGTTTTATCATTACTGCCATGAACGCGGCATTGAAGTAATGATGAATGACCATCCATGTCCTTTATTAAAAAAATATAACGTTTTATCTAAAGAAGAAATCGAATATCGTAAGCAAAACCTCACTAAATTCTTCCATTTAGGCCTAGATTCCTGGTGGTATGATCGTAACTGGATTGTTTCTTTAAGAAGTATATCTAGTCAAATTAAACATGAAACATTAGGAAGATATATTTATAACGATGTCACTAAACAGTTTTATCAAGGATTAGTGATTAATACTGAAGAACACATTAGACCAGTGACATTAAGTAACATTACTGAAATATCTAATGGTAAATATGTTGGTATGTTAGATTCTAAAAGCCACACCATTCCTTTCCAGTGGAGTGGAGATATCGCTAGCGACTTAAATGAACTAACTAATGAGATTAAAAACATGAATCTTTGTTCCAATAGTATGATGGGATATTATTCCAGTGATATTGGAGGTCATGTTGGTAATCCTAATAAGAACGAATTTATTCGTTGGTATCAATATGGATGTTTCTCACCAATATTAAGACCACACGCGACAAACTCCGTTATTAGATTTAGAGAACCATGGGTATTTGGTAAAAAGACATTTGATATCGTTAAAGAATATATCTATATGCGTTATCGCTTATTAAATGTCATTTACACAAACGCATATAAGCATGTCTATGATGGTTTAGGCATCTTTAGACCACTATATCTCAACTATCCAAACGATAAAAAAGCTTATAAAGAGAATACCTCATATATGCTTGGTGATAATATTCTCATCTCCCCTATTGCCGGAAATGAAAAATTACCAGTATTAGAAAAGAACTATGTTGGACCAGTCAACGTTTCCTTCTATAACAACCGTGATTTAAAAGGTAAATCGATATTAAATAAGAAGCTTAAGAAGATTGATTTCTCCATTAATGGAAAACCTTTATTTAAGGGATTACCAGCGTATGACTTCTCCGCGAAATATAAATTCAAATTAAAGTTTGATAGAGATGTCGAACTATATATTTCTAGCGATGATGGAGCGAGAGTCTATATTGATAATAAAAAGATTTATGATGATTGGACAATGCACGGAGAAAACTCTCATAAAGTCACATCCTTAAAGAAAGGCATTATATACAATATAAAAATAGAGTATTTCCAAGCCGGTGGAGGCGCAGCATTAGGATTATCCTATATTCCCCTAGTTAGAAGCCGCAAAAAGGCTAAAATCTATCTTCCTGAGGGTGAATGGTTCAATTTAGCTCATCGCAATCTCTATCAAGGAAGAAGATATATTAAAGAAAAGTATTCAATTGATGAATTACCTCTCTTCGTTAAAGCGGGTTCACTATTACCTTTATATCGATATGTGGATAATACATCTAAATTATCTTTAAAAGATATTATCTATGACTATTACCCAAGTCAGAATATTGTCACAGAAGATTATTTCTATGAAGATGATAAAACTACGACTAGTTATAAATTTAATGTCTACCGCATCAATCGTTATAAATTAGAATTCAAAGGTGACCACTACTTGGTAAGCCTATATAAGAGTGAGAATAATCTCGATGATGATTTAACTATTAGAAATGTCTTATTCAAAATGCATGTTAAAGACAAGGAGAAAGTCACCAAAGTCACAATTAATGATGAAAATGTCAGATTCAAAAGACATGACCATAATAAAAAGATTTATCCATTCTCTAATAATGAATTCTCAAGAGATAGCAAAACCTGCTGTTTCAAATTCAAACAAAAGATTGATAAAGATTACATTATTAAAATCTATGTAAAATAAAAACCACCGAACTGTAGATGACCTAATCGGTTTTTGAATATTTCTTATAAATAAGTCTTAATTAAATCGTAATATGCGGTAAAACCAGCATCAGAGAAGACAAAGTTGTCTTTGAATAAAGATGTATTAAGTGAGGAACCAGTCACAAATAATGAATATGTATCGATGTAATTCATCCCATTAGTCAAGCATTGATTCTTAATGCCGTTATTAACTGCTTGTAAAGCTAACAAGTTTGCGGAAATGTTGAGCAATGGTTCGATGGAGGTGACATAAATATGCGCCGCTCCAAAAGCAGAAATATAGTATTTCGCAAAATCGATCACTGCGGTCGCTAAATCTTCACCAGTTAAATCACCTTTGTAATAATCTGATCTTCCGACATTGATAATTAATTTATCCGCGTGATACATCGATAGGTTTTTCGCTTCATCTTCCCAATTTTCTAGCAAATCTTCACGGGAATAAACAAAGGAATTATAAGAAGCTAAGGTTGTATTTAAATCATGATAATTGCCAATCGCGAAGTTTGTGCCACCGATGATTAAAGAAGAAGCATTAATATCTGCATCTTCAAATGAACCATCTTCTTTTAATAATGACCAAGACCAAGAAGATAAATAGTCATGATATAAAGGTCCACCCCAATAAGTTGCGGTATAGGAATTAGTGTTTCTCATACCAACGGTCATTGTCATATTATTTAGAGCTTCTGCTTTATCTAAACCGAAAATACTATAACTGATATAGAAATCAACGATATAACCCCTAAAACCGTCTTTTTGAACATTAGTTGTTCTTCCACTTATCTCGCAGGAAGAAGGGATGGCGGAGTTTCCACTCATGGAATAGGCGTTAAGCGCGTAATTATAATATCCGTTACCTGCTGCATCGCATAAGAAATGGAAAGTATAGTTAGAGCCATATCCAGCGGAAAGGGTTCTATTTTTCTTCGTTAAAACCACTTCGACATTATCGTTCATGCCAGGATTATCATAATAGGTATAAATAAATTTATCAGTGACTTCGGAATGGATATGAAGTTCGGTATCTAAATATTCAAATGACCAATAAGATTTCGCTTCCATAGCGTCCACTTTTGCCACTGCGAGTAAGCGACCACTTGGTTCCATTTCTCTTCTCGACCATTCAGCGTATAAGGTGGTGTTATCTTTTAAAGAATATGGGAAGGAAACTATGCTATCTGATAAATCTTCTTTTAAATGCCAACCGATAAAGTCATATCCTTCTCTAGTAGTAACTGGAGAAGTTTCAATAACATATATATCGGTCATTGTTTCCACTGGAGCACCACCATTGGTCTCAAACGAACAAGAATAACGAGCCTTCTCCCAAGAAGCATTAAAGGTAGTATCTTTTTCTAATTTATATGGGAAAGAGACTAAATTAGTTTTAACATCGATATACCAGCCCTTAAGTGCGTAGCCCTTTTTTGTGGAAATCGGCATTTCATTAATAATAGAAACATTTTGACTTTCTAAAGGAGAACCACCAAAAGTATTAAAGCTCGCTAAATAGGTGGCTTCACCATTAGCGTCTTTATATTGATAAGGTTGTCCACCGTTTTGACAAGAAGACATCATGAAAATCGCGGATATCGCTAATATAGTCTTTAATAAAGTGACAGGCGTTTTTTTCATTAGAAGATGATCCCCTTTTCATTAATAATGTTCTGTAAACCATCAGCGATAAGATTCATCCAAGTTGATAATGTATCAGTGTCCATATGAGTCCAGAATTCCCAACCATCTGGATACTCTAACATTCTTTGATAGACGAAATCATAAGTATCGATGTAATAGGTATAGTCATATTGTTCAGCGTATTTTTCCATCTGCGCGTTAAGTCTTTCCGCGGTAGCAAACATCTCGCTTCTTCCTGGAAGAGGTGAAGCGTTAACAATCGCGATTTGACAATCCGGCAAGTATTGATGGACGCGTTTGATATATTTATCGGTCATATTGATAATGTCTTTTTCTGACATACTCCAATACGCTTGGTCATTTGTGGTTAAATTAAACAACAAAATCTTGGGTCGATAACCAATCACTAATTGATCGGAATCATAATAGTAATTGTAAGTAGAGCCACCGGCGACTGCGTTTTTCACAAGTGGTAAACCTCGACGTGAGAAATCTTCCACTACGTTATGCGCAAGTGAGAAGTTAGAATTACCATTCATGACAATCTTTCCAGTATTAGAAGCATTAATGTTATATCTTCCACCATTTCTCGCTAATAAATTAACAACATGTGAATATTTCACATTGTCATAAGATGAAATTAAATATTTGGCATAATAATGTGTTTCTTTACTATGGTTAACACTCTTAGGATCTTTCGGTGTATAAATATTTTCTGTTTCACTCCACGCGGAGAAATCATATTTCCAACCATCGCTCATCAAAGTTCTATCAATACGAGGTTCTTTATTTCTAGTAACCTTAGTGTTTTTATTAACAATAACAATTTCTTCATTTTCATAATGCTCACCATAATGGAAATGAACATCAGTATAGTTACTAACATCACCAGAAGCCGCGTAAGAAATGATGTTTTCATCCTCAGTGTAAATTAAATCGTGGCAGCTGGGACATTCACCAATCGCCCCATTTTTATATTTAATATAATTGTAGGACGTATAATCATGTCCGATTTTTTCTTCAACATTTCTAAGTTGGAAATTACCGGTCGTATGATCTTGATAAACATCACCACCATCAGTGGAACAAGTTGGATTCAAATGATAAACAAAAGTATAGTTTGGAGTGGCTGCGCTACCTTTTTTCACAAAGACCATATCATCAAACCATAGTCTAGATTGAGCATCATCTTTCTTTAGATCTTTCACAAAGAAGTGTGTGTAATTAAGCCAATGATATCCACTTCCAAAAGCGGCATTCATAAATAGATAATTATTACCCGCTCTGTTATTCCATGAATAAGAAGAGAAGGGGACATAAATCCATCCTTTAAATCCTTCATCTACAACTACGCATTGATCTTTAGTGGTAATCGCATTAAATCTACCATCATAGATGTCATAGTAATAAGCTTCTTTGTTATCATCGATAAAGAAGTGTCTAAAGTGACCTGTATATATTGTTGGATCAAATAATCCTTCGGAGAATGGGGGTTCATATTTTGAATCCATCATAATTAATCCAAGACCCACTTTAACTTTGTTACCACTTCTCGCTTTCGCTTCCGAAAGGTCGACAAAGAACATAAGACCATCACTTTCAGATAAATCATCATCACAGATGGTTCTCGCTCTCATAAGAGTGTCATAACCACCACCGGGAGTATCTAAGAAGAAAGAATTATCAATGCCTTTATGTTCAAAACCATATCCATAAGTAATCGATTTAGTTGTGTAATCAGCGATATTGAAATAAACAACTTCAGAGGCGTTTAAATCTAATCTACTGATTTCTTGGTAAGTGAAATCGTTATTTAAAGTGTGAGGTATAGATAAAAGAAGTTCTTCATAACTTGGTTGTGCACCACTAGCTTCTTTCATATTTAAAGAAGTATTAACCACCAATGGGATTAATAAAGAAGCCACTAATAATGGAAAAAACTTATTCTTAATCATGGTCCCCTCCATTAATAATTTCATTTAATTTTTGTTTGGCTTCTGTTAATAAAGTCGAGAATGTTTTATCTTCATCCCCCTCTAATAACAATATTTCATTATCTCTAGTATTTAATGAGCCTTCTAAAGAGTTAATATTATTTAAAACTGTTTGGGCTTCTTCTTTTGAAGACACATTAATAGATAAAATAGCTTTTAATAATTCATTAATTGCGTTGATATCAGTGTATGAACGGTTACTAGAAGTAGAACCATTATTAAGAGTGCCATAAATCATCGAATGAGAATTGCTCGGAGAGACACTAGCGAAAGAAACACAATTAGAAATAGTTGTGAAGTTACCTCTTCCTAAAATACCACCACTATTATTGTTTGTTTGCCCAGTAATAGTGCCACCGCTGATACAATTTGTAATTGTCTTAGTTGTATTGTTTTGTGAATATCCAACAATACCCGCGCACATCATATTTGCTTCAACATCTCCGAAGTTATAAGCGTGATTAATTGTACCGCTATAAAAACTACCAACGATACCACCGACACCTCTCCAAAGGCCGCTTGTTTGTCCGCCATGGCCAGTCACATTTCCGGTGTTATATACATAAGAAAGACTGATACCTGTTCCAAGCATGCCGACGATACCACCGACATGTCCACAGTACGCTGCCCCATCAGTGCCGGGTGTAGCAAAAATATTGCCAACGTTATATAAATGATGGAGGCTTGGATTTCCACCGGTTTTATAAAAACCGACGATACCACCGACACAAGAAATGCTAGTGACATCACCAAAGTTGTAACAATAAGAAATTTCTGTATCTCCATAGCTATAAGCAAAACCAACGGCCCCACCAGTACTATTGCCGTTACTGCTATAAATAGAAGTTGGGCTCGTACAATTGACGCTTCCATAATTTGCGCAGTGTCTTATTTTAGCGGAAGTTGAATCAGAACCAAGTACCGCAGAGATACCACCAATATATTGAGAAGTGCCAGTCACAGTTGAATAGTTATAAGAATTAGTTAGTAAACCTTCAACTAATTGTCCGACCACACCGCCAACTCTGGTCGCTCCGATAATGTTAGCTTCTTTTTCGTTAATACAATTATCAATTGAGCCGTGTTCGTTATATCCGACAACACCGCTCACTGAATGCACACTATCTCCGCCATGGATATAGCCTTTATTCACACAGTTTTTCACATCGAAATAGGAATAAGAAACAACACCAGCCGAATAACGATTGGTAGCGTATACTTCACCATAATTGGTGCATCCTTCAATTAATGAAACAGAAGTTTCGCCGCTATAAACTGCGGATGTACCATTAAGTCCGCTGACACCACCGACGCAAACATTTCCCATAACTTTGCCATAATTATCGCAATTATGAATAGGCAATACATTAGCGCCAAAGACGCCACCGACAGAATGATGTCCAGTAACCTCGCCATAATTAATATTGTTATTAGAGGCATATATTTCTAAATCTTCATCATCATACATCCCATATTTATATATGGTGTAACCAAGACCACAAACACCACCAACATAACGGGTTTTGGTTCCTGTTACTGTCACTGTGCCATAATTGATATTTCCCGTTAAGATACCTAATGATTCACCGACGATACCACCAAAGTACATCGCATTTTCATTAAGGGCATATTCATCGTTACCAGTTATAGTGCCGTAGTTTTTGCAGTTGATAACATGTGATTGATCTCTATAAACAATCATTTCATCGCTTCTCGCGACACCACCAACGATACCACCGACATAGGCGTGACCGTGGACATTAACATAGTTAACACAGTTACTAATCATCGCAGCGTTATAAATACCACCACAAACACCCGCGGCAAAGGAATGATAATAAACAAATTTATCGGTTCCTAAGATATTGATATTGCCTTTAACAATGACATTCTTCACCGTACCGGAAACAAAACCGAATAGGCCTTGCCATGATTCATATGTTTCAATCTTTAAACCGGTAACTTCTTTGTTATCACCGTTATAGATACCTTCAAAAGGAATACCGAATGTACCAATTGGTTGCCAATTATCATATCCACTTAAATCAATATCATTAGTTTGTAAGAAATATTTATCTTTGAAATCACCATAATTCATCACTGCGTCACTTAATCTTTTTAAGTCTTCCGCGGAAGTCACTAAATATGGATCTTCAACAGTCCCACTTCCATTCATCATCAATGAATCATAAGCATAGACCACAAAATTATATGGATCGCTACTTTCACCTTCTTCACTAATAGTGAGTGAGAAAGGATAGTTACCATATGATAAGAAAGTAATTCTTCCATCTTCAAAAGTATAATCATTACGATCTGATGTTAATGACATAGAAACGTTACTAGAAGAGAAAGAAACATAATCTAAGATATTAAAATATCCACTAGTGACATCAAATTCATAATCGTTGGTCGTATATTGAATAGTTGGCTTTTGAGATATGACATTGATAGTTATGCTATCACTAACATTTTCATATGATGCCTTAACTTCACAATGTCCCACTTTCTCAGCGACCAAAGAATCACCATTTAAAGATACAACATCGCTATTATCGACAATTGAATAATTAATATCATTAATGATATTTTTATAAGTTAATAAAGAGGAAATATTAAATTGCTTATGCCTAATAAGAGTTATCTCATCTTGTACAAAAAGCAAAGATGGTGGAAGTTTTTCCTCCATCTTGTTACATGAGCATAAAGCAAATGTAAATAAACTTATTGCAGTGATTTTAAGATACTTATTTACTCGCGGCATGTTTCTTTCTACGAATCACAAACACCATTGAGGCGGTTGATAAAACCATCACAGAAATAACGATGATAACAGCCCAATAATTGTTATTGAGATTTAACAAGGAGACTCTTGCACCATGAGCTTGATCATCAATAATGTATTCAGCGGCTTGACCATAGGTCTTCATCGCATATGTATTTAAATCATCATAGTAATTGATTTGATTTAATAAAGTTTTTTCACCATCATCTAAGCCACCATAGAGTGTGCTAAATCCTGGAATAGCGACACAGTTATATTCTCTAATCGCTTTGATAATAGCGCGGAAGTCATCACTGACACCATCAGCTTTAGAAGTTGAGGTTCCCGAAGCTGTTCCACCACCAATACCATTTTTAGCAGTGCTTCCAGAACCACTTAATTTGCCAACTGTCCAAGTGTCAGAAAGTGAAATGGTATTTGAATTAACCCAACCAATTAAGGTGCCAGTATTAGTTGAAGCAGTACCTGAAACTTTACCAGTAGAAAAGCCGCCAACGATGGAAACTACTGGGTTAGTAGACCTATTAATCATACCGATTAAGCCCCCTAAATTTAAGTTGGATTCCACTTCACCACCGTTATAACAATAATTAACAACGGTTTGGGCGTTACTTATGCTTGATGCATCACCATTGATTCTTCCAACAACACCACCATCAGCCCTTCCGGATGTAGCACCGGTACTAACGACCTTACCATAGTTAGAACAGTAAGTAATTTTGGTATTGCTATAAGCAAACCCAACAACACCACCGCAATCGTGATCAGCAGAAGTAATATTGCCTTTGTTTATACAAGATGTAATTGAATTGGTTATGCCTTTTGGATCGTCGTTTTTAGTTGTTCCGGTGCCCGCAACCGCTACAATACCACCAACAAAATTATCGGTAGTAGAGGAAATTGCGCCTTCATTGATACAACTTGAAATAATACCTTGGTTTTCACATGCAATGCCTGCAGCACGGGCATGGCTGGTTACAGAACCGGTAAACTTACAGTTTTCAATTTTGCCATTTGGATTGTTTCTAAAAAGAATACCACCAGCATATCCATAAGTAGGGACATTAATAGTTACTGATGAGTTAACATTTTTCACCAATCCATTGTTATATACACATAATGGAGACATATAAGTACGAGACGTGACGGTGCCTGCTAAATTAACATCATGGAAATTAGCATTTTCAAAAATGTTTCTAAAGAGACCAGAGGCTGTGCTGTCAAAATTGATATTAACAGTAATTGTATGCCCATTACCATTAAACTCACCATCAAATCCATTATTTGGTTTTGATGTGATGTTTGCATTAACATCCGCCAATAGTTCCACAACTTGCCCTTGATAGGCATGTGAATTGGTGTTGCAGTTAGATAAGAAGTTAGCAAATTCAACATCTGTACTAATAGTAACGTCTGCAGTATCGGCTTTGGTTGGGATGGAGTTTTTTGAACGAATTGTAGATGTAACACCAATTCCAATAGTCATGCCTAAAAGCGCAAAAGCGCCAACTGGTAATAAAACTCTTTTAATTTTCATAAAAGCCTCCAGAACAAATTATAAAAATATCTTTATATTTTGATTATGTAATTAAAAAGATGAGAAATAAATGAAAAAATTAATTATAATAATGGAAAAAAGTAGAAATGAAAAAGTATAAACGCGAACTGCTTAATGTTATTAAGGAATCAAAAGAAATAAATGCCAGCGGTTTAACCCAAGAAGTTTCCGCAAGATTTGAGGCTACCGTCAGAACTCATGAGAGCACAGAAGAAAAGCCCGTTGTTATACAATGTTTTGGAATCACCAACCCTGATCCCACTTATTGTGTGACAAGAAAGAAAAGCAATAACTATGTTTTGGAATATGTCAGAAGTGGAAAAGGTTATGTCGAAATCGATGATGAAAAGTTTATGGTTAACGAGGGAGATGCTTATCTACTTTATCCAAAAACAAAAGAAAAATATTATTCCGATAAAAATGAACCATTTCAAAAATATTGGGTGAATTTTGTCGGTTCCGATATTGATCGAGTATTAGACGCTTTAAATATTAAAGGTATTCATCATTTTCCAAAATGTAATTTAATGAGTTATTTTATCCAACTCTATTCTTTAGAAGAATCATATATGAACTCATTAGATTTTTCTTATTATGCCTACTCCACGATTATTTCTATGCTCGTGGAAATGAAGAAAAGTGTGGTCGCAAATAAAAAGGGTGTGGATACCGCAGATAAGATTAAAGAGATTATTGATAATCACATTAGTGAAAACATTAAAGTATTAGATATATGTGATGAATTAAAAATGTGTAAATCATCAATTATTAATATTTTTAAAAACAAATATCACATCACTCCTAATCAATATAAAAACAACAAGAAGATGGAAGCCGCTAAAAACATGCTTCTTAATGAAAACATCAGTATTAAGCAAATATCGATATCTTTAGGTTTTATTGACCAATATCATTTTTCCAACAGTTTTAAAAAACACTTTCGGATGTATCCTAGTAAATACCGCAAGATGCACTTCAAAGACAAGTGAAAAAACCACCTAATCAATCAACTAGGTGGTCTTTTTATATTCTCATCTATTTAGATGAAGATCTTCTTGTTTTACTAACCGTTCTATATAAATAGATTTCCTTGCGGTTATTGATAAATAAGGAATCTGGTCTTACATAATTAGCCGCACCATATTGGAAACGAACTGGTTTATTCGCTCTTCTCATGCTAAGCAAGATAATTGTGGCCACAACTAATCCTAAAATGATGCCAGCAATAAGTCCGATGAGCCATTCCGTGGATATTGCGAAAGCAATTCCAAAAGTCGCACCACCAACTAATAAGAAGAACAATAAATAGAATAAGATGAATTTTGGAACGGAAACTGGTAAATCACCAGCGACCTTTCCGGTTTGTCCATTAACGGCAAATCGATAATTCTTTTCCTTCCATTTAGTGTTTAATATCCATACTGGATATAAAGCGTAACTAGCGTTTGTGTTAGATAATTGAATATTGGAATCCTGCACTGTCACATTGGAATATCCATGAATATCATTTCTAAAAGCTTGAATAGTTCCATCGCGGAATCTTTGTGTCGCGCGATTGAATGTCACATCTTTGTTAACATCATATCTATCCGCGGCAATACCGGCTAAATAGGCAATATTGAATTCTTCTGCTTGTGAGAAATCATATGGTTCAATAGATTCCATTAATTTATCTTCCATCTTGGATGAACCATCCACTGGGACGTGGTCAAAAGCGATACCACCACCACGGATGATGGAATAATATTTGGTTTCACGATAGTCGTAATTTGAATCAGACCATGTTCTAGTGGTTTCACCTTTAAATCTGACTTTACCTTCAACATCCGCGTCGAAGATCCAGAAAGGAACATATAATGATTTGATTTCTTCAATGACATTTTCTTTAGAAAAACTTCCTGGTAATAACGGTTTCTTTCTAAAGAATTTCTTTAAGTCTTGTTGCACTGTTTCTTTGTCATTCTTAAATGGAATAACATAGTTAGGTCTTAAATCACCTGATAATTGTTTAGAGACAACAAGGTTATTGCCACAATAAGGACATTTTGTGGATGAAGTTGTTTCATCAACGATAATTTCACCACCACAAGAATCACAGGAATAAATCTTCATTCCTTTCATTTCTTTGTCGGTGTATTCTTGCACTCTTGATTCATCCCAAGCGGTTTCGTCTTGTTTATCAGAGGCTAAATCATCGCTATAAGCTTTTAAATCTTCAGTGGTAAATTGAGAATCACAAAATGGACAGACGACCATTTGTGTCTTGTTATCAAATTCTAAAGTTCCGCCACAACATGGGCACTTTAATTGAATATTTGCCATAAATAATTATTTCTTGTCTAAATCGTTAATTGGATCGCCGCATTCTGGGCAGAATTTTGGAACGTTGTTTGGATCTTTTGGTTCCCAACCACATTTATCACATTTAATCTTATGAGCGGTTGGTCTTGGTTTACCGCAGTTTGCGCAGAATTTACCAGTATTAACTGTTCCACATTCACAAGTCCATCCAGCTTCTTCTTCTGGTTTTTTAGTGCCACATTCAGGACAGAATTTACCTGTTACTTTTGCACCGCACTTTGGACATGTCCATGTACCTTGTGGTTCTGGTTTCTTTTCACCGCATTCTTGGCAGAATTTACCTGTGGCTTGAGCGCCACATTTTGGGCAAGTCCAAGCATTGGCTGCTGGCTGAGCAGCTTGTTGTTGTTGAGCTTGTTGTTGTTGACCCATTGCGTAGAAGTCTTGAGCGTTCATGCCACCAGCTTGTTGCGCCATATGCATGCCATAGAATCCCATGACTGCACCGTTTGGGTTACTTGCAGCGTTTTTCATCGCTTCAGCTTGTGCTTCAACTAAAGTTGCACCGGCCATAGAAGCATTTCTTGCATAAACATTCTTTCTTTGTAATTCTTTGATTAAGTCTTCATCTTCTTTTGGTAATGTAACTGAACCTAAAGCGATGGAGATGACTTCAATACCACGTAATGAACCCCATTGTTCATCTAATGCGGAGTTCATAGCTTTTTCCAAATCAGTGAGGTGAGTCATGATTTGGTTTGGTCTTAATTGTAATTCGGATAATCTACCGAAGGCTGGTTGTAAAGCGTGAACGAATTCAGTCTTTAATTGAGAGTCGATTTGGCTTCTTGTATATGCATCGGTAACGTTACCACAGACATTTTGATAGAAAAGGATTGGGTTTGTAATCTTATAAGAATACACACCATTACAACGGACGGAGACATCGATATCAATACCGACGTTGTTATCAACAATTCTAAATGGAACTGGATTTGGTGTTCCAAATTTATTGTCCATGATTTCTTTCATGTTGAAATAATAGACTCTTTGATCACTACCGGTATCTCCACCATAGGTGAAACGTCTACCGATTGTTTTGAATAAACCAACTACTCTTTCACCAAATGTACCCGCAAAGATGGATGATTCGGTTTTGGAATCAAATGTATAAGCACCTGGTTCTGCAGCGAATTCAACGACTTTACCTTGGTCAACGATAATCATACATTGTCCATCAGCAACAACGATGGTTGAACCGTTAGAGATAATGTTATCGCTACCTTTTGTATTTGATGATTTTTTTGCGTTAACTCTCTTTTGTCCTTTAGTGACTAAAACATCAACTGGTAATGCTTCGCAGTAGAAATATTCTTTCCATTGGTCGGCTAATGTGGAGCTGATTGAGCCCGCAAATGCTTTAATTAAACCCATAATATAGGCCTCCTATGTAACATTAATATTCTAATATATTTTCGCTAATATACATAATAAATCGAAATTTATTATTGATATAATCACATTTTTGTCACGTTTTTCATATAAAAAACCTGGATGTTTTTGTTCCAGGCTTTTCATTTTATTAACTAAAGAGCTTTTTGAATTTGTTCACCAAATAGATGGCCTAATTCAAACATTGAAGCGGCATCATAATGATAATAATCCACACTACCTGTTGGTTGCTTATCGTATTCTAAACCAGCCTTAATTGTGTCGATTAATAAACTATTTTTATCTAAGTCATTATATTGAGACTTTGCAGCGTTGATTTGAGTGTATCCACCCCAGTATTGAGATATGTAGGCATCAATAAAGGTGAATCCACCTTCTTTAGAATCTTCTTGCCATTCATCTCTTAAATCGCTGACAAGATTCTTTGTGTTAAGGAAATAGTTATTTCTATAACTAGTGTTACCAGCATCGGTTTCCCCTTGCATCCAACAGAAGGCTTTGATGACTGGTTTTTTGCCGGTATCTTCGGCGAGAGTTTCTAAACCGTCGCTCACTAAAGCAAGCATATTGTCATACCATTTACCATTCTTGGCTTTTCCGGATGATGGAGAACCCCATTCACCCGCAGCAGGATCTAATGCGGAAGCACCAACTGCGTATTTCATTAGTGCTACTTCACCACTTAATCCTTGTTCAGTTAAATAATCAGCAATACCAATTTCTGGTCCAAATTTATTTGTGGTGTTCGCTTGTCCTAATTTAACAGGCATAAATAATCCATATGAATCTGTTCCAGCGTTAGGTGCACCATTCCAGAAACAACGATAATCCATTTTAATTCCATCGTATCCCGCTTTAATGCGATCAACTTCATCTTGTGTGAATCCATAAGAAGTAGAAACATATTGTGACCAGCTATTTCCTTCCATATTGGATTGACCCGCTAAAACGACAACAGAGATTTCATCTTCTTTTGGTTCGCTTTGACTACTAGATTCACTATTACTTTCTCTTTTTGTGTTACAAGAAAATAATAATGGACACACTAATAAAGATATTTTTAATAAATTATTAATTTTCATAATTGGTCCTCACAATAAATAATTATACTAGTGTTGTTTTAACTATTGTTAATAAGCATTTTCTCTACAGCTTATTTTATTTGATATAATCAAAACATTTTAGTGAAGCACGAAAAGTTTTTTTGTGTAGTAAACAAAAAATTGTATAATTACAGGCATAAAACAGAATGTTTGCTAGAAAAAGGATATGAAGATTGTAGGAAAAACTAAGTGCTATATTGTCATCGGACTTACCATTCTCCCACTTGTCATCGCGGGGTCGGCTTTGTTGCACTCCAACAATACAATTAATCCTTCAAAGGCATCACAATTTAATGCTTATCTAAATATCGATAACGCTCCAGAATTAACTGCTGGTGAAGGCGCTATGACTGATGAAAAAGGTGTTAGATGGGAATACCATAATGCATCTGATTATTTATCAGGCCATGTTTCTCTTAACCATCAAGGATATGTTGGTGTTTCCTCTTCCACACAATGGGGATATACCGAAATTGATTCTTTAACTGTTAATTTCACTGCTGGTGAAAAAGGAGAATTATGGTTATTAACATCTATTGATGGTGTTAACTGGGAAGAGGGAGAAATCTTAACAAGCAATACTGAAACACATGCCGCAGATAATTGGAGATTTGTTCGTTTCTATTATTGGGATGAAGAGGAAAATACTGCGGACATTACATCTATCCATATTGGTTATGGTTGTACTGGTGTAAGTAGTGTTGATGATTCAGATTTATCTAATATCAGTAATGTCAGAAAACACGATGACCTAGATGCCACGGAAGAATATGAAAATGTCTCTCCAAGACTTAATAGCACTAAAGCATTAAGACTTACCACTACTTCTGGTAGATCAACAAGTTCAACTAAGCATCAAACAATATTTAACATTGCCGAAACTACTTTAAAAAAGCTACAGGGTTACAAAATAGAGTTTGACTACTATTACGCACGTAAGAGAGATCCAAAGAAAGCACCCGGTTATCCATCACTTAGAATGGCAAATGCTACTGGAACTGTCGGCTTATTAAGATCATATGATGAAAATATCGATGCCTTTACATGCGAAGATATCGGTGATGGCTGGTGGCACATGGAATGTTATATCACATATATCATGCAGGCCGCTGAACATAATTTAAATACAGCAGTAACAGGTATTTCACTTTTTGATGAAGCCATTTATGTCCATGATAGAGATGGCCAAGAATTCACTGGCTATGTAATCATAGACAACTTGTTCCTCACTAATCATGAACGTTCAGGAACTGTCTCAAATTCATGGACTACAGTGAAAATAGGTGCAACAGGTAATGATCGATATTTCATTAGAGAGAATTTCGTTGGTTCAATACATGAAACCACATATAGCTGTTCTGATACATCAAAAGCAACATTGTTCTATGAAAAGAAAAACAACAATAAATTGTGCTTTATTCAAGGATTGGAAGAGGGCACTATTGTCGTGACCATAACTTATAAACTTGGTTATGATCGAGAAACAGTAGTTGTTCATACAAAAACATTGAGTGTTGAATATTAAAAGGGGTTACTAATGTACCCCTTTTTGTTTGCTGTTCATATATGTACTTCCTTAAAGCAAAGATGTGCAAGAGCAAAAGAAAAAGCCGAACTAACGCTCGGCTTCATCAAATAATTTGGATTAATTGAATTGAGAATTATAAATCTCGCTATAAAGTCCACCAAGTTTCATTAATGAATCATGGTTACCGGTTTCAACGATATTGCCATCTTTCATAACGAAGATTAAATCCGCATTCTTAATCGTGGAAAGTCTATGGGCAATAACGAAGCTTGTTCTACCACTTGTTAAGGAGTCCATGGCTTTTTGAATCAAGATTTCTGTTCTTGTATCAACATTACTTGTGGCTTCATCAAGAATTAACATTGGGGCATTTTCCGTCATCGCTCTAGCGATAGTAACAAGTTGTTTTTGTCCCGCGGATAAAGCGCTTTCCTTTTGAATTTCAGTGTCAAGTCCTTGTGGAAGAGAATCGACATAGTGACTTAAATTTGTTTCTTCAAGAATTTCTTGGAGTCTATTTTCATCAACGTCTTTTAAGTTATAAACAATATTTTCTCTTAATGTGCCATTAATGACCCATGTTTCTTGTAAGATCATACCGAAGATATCTCTAAGTTCTTGACGAGACATTTCTTTAATAGAAACACCATCCACTAAGATATCACCACTTGTGAGCTCATAGAATCTCATCAATAAGTTGACTAAGGTTGTTTTTCCGGCGCCTGTAGGACCAATAATCGCGACCTTCATACCAGGAGTAATCTTGCCAGAGAAATGTTTGATGGTGAGTTTATTTGGATCATAACCGAAGCAAACATCTTTAAACTCGACTTCACCACGGATATGGCTGTGATCAAGGAGGGTTTTCTTTTCGCCTTCGTCTTCAAGTTCTTCACGTTCGAGGAAGGTAAACACCCTATTACATGCTGCAGTACCAAGTTGAATGGTTGAGCTGGCTTGGCCAATTTGAGCAAGAGGTTCTTGGAACAAGGAAACGTAAACGATAAATCCAGTAATAACACCGATATCGCTAATTTTGCCGTGAGCAAACAATAGTCCAGCGGTGATTAATACTGCTGCATAAGTCAAATAAGAGACGAATGACATTGCTGGTTCAATTAAGCTACCAATGGCTTGTGATTTATATAAAATCCCACCAAAAACGTCATTTTTCTTCTTAAATTCTTCAACTTTCTTACTTTCTGCATTGAAGGCTTTGATAACGAGTTGACCAGAATAATTTTCTTCAACGGTCGCGTTAACTTCACCAAGAAGTTTTTGATTCTTATCAAATAATGGCAAAGCATATTTGAAGGTAAGAATGATGATGACGAGCATAATTGGAAGCGAGCAGATAACCACAAGGGCCATTTGCCAACAAGCAATGAACATCGCAATAAAGACACCGATTAACATGACTCCGGATTGCACCAACATACTGACGGAGTTTTGTAATGATGTACCAAGTGTATCGACATCGTTAGTAATAACGGAGAGGATATCACCGGTTTGTGTGGTGTCAAAGTAATTAAGAGGCATCTTGTTGATTTTACAAGAGATTTGTCTTCTTAAATCTTTGGAATATTTTTGAATAATGGTGTTGAGAATAAATCCGGATATTAATCCAGTAATAAATGCAGCACCAATATAAATAACAAGGAGGATTGCATAATGCAAAACTTGTTTTGCGTCGATGAAGAACTTGCCATCCACTAGTTCTTTTCCGACAGGAGAGATTTCATTGGTCAAACTACGAATTGTTCCTGGAGTCATAATTGTGCAGACAACAGAACCAATCAATAAAATGATGGAAATAATAAATGGGAAATAATATTTGCGGAAGGATTTAACTAAGCTACCTAATTTATTTTTTTGTTTAGGCGCGGCACTAATGTTTTTACTCATAGTCCTAATTCCTCCTTACTTAATTGTGATAACGCAATTTCTTGATAAACCGGACAATTCCTCACTAAGTCATGGTGTTTACCAATACCCACCATTTGTCCATGGTCCAAAACAACGATTTGGTCAGCATCCATAATCGTTCCTACGCGTTGAGCAATAATAACTCTTGTAGTGTTTGGTAGTTGTTCAGCAATACGGGCTCTAACAGTTTTATCGGTCTTATAGTCTAAAGCCGAGAAAGAGTCATCAAATATTAATATTTCTGGTTTGGTAGCCACTGCTCTAGCGATACAAAGTCTTTGTTTTTGACCACCAGAGAAGTTGCTTCCACCCTGAGCAACCTCAGATTCATATCCATTTCTCTTATTCATGACAAAGCCATCAGCATCAGCTATTTGTGCAGCCCATCTAATATCAGTAAGAGTCATATTTGGATCTTTGAAAGCAATATTGTCTTTGATATTTCCTTTAAAGAGGAATCCTCTTTGTGGAGCATAACCAATACGGTCTCTTAAATCTTTTTGTAAAACGTCTTTGACATTAACACCATCAACGAGAACTTCACCGCTTGTACAGTCCGCCATACGTGGAATCATATTGATGATTGTGGTCTTACCACTACCAGTTGCTCCAATAAAAGCGATTGTTTCACCTTTTTTGACTTTAAAGGAAATATTTGAAACGGCTTCTTTTTCTGAACCAGGATAAGCAAAGCCGACATTTTTAAATTCGATTGTTCCTTCCTCTTTAAATTCCACTGGATTATCGGTATCTAATACAGAAACTTTATGGGTTATAACTTCGCGAATACGTTTTGCGGAGACAGAAGCTCTTGGCCAAATAACGATTAATGTCACAAGAAGAATAAATGACATAACGACTTGGCTGGCCAACATGACAAATGCGTTCGTAGAACTGAAGACTGCTGTAGCGGCTTCAGCATCTAAACCATTAATAACATAAGCGCTGGCCCAAAGAATGGATAACGAAAGACCCATCATGACCATCGTGACTAATGGGGTAAATACAGCAAGGACTCTACCAGTAAAGATTTGTACTTTTGTAAATGATTTATTAACCTTTTCAAATTTTTCTTCTTGATATGATTCAGCATTAAAAGCTCTAACAACTCTCACGCCTGTTAAGTTTTCTCTTGAGGAAACGTTAAGAGCGTCGGTTAATTTTTGAACGACTTTAAATTTTGGTGTCACTAATAACAATAAAACAATGACAGCTACCACAAGAATAAGTAACCAAATAGCGGTAACAATTGTTAAATTTGTGTTAGCATATTGAACCAAAAGAATAATAGACCACACCATTGTAATTGGGGCTACAAACGCAGTCTTTAAGAATGTGAGCCACGCTAAATGGACATTTTGCATATCGTTTGTGGTTCTTGTAATAAGAGATTCGGTTGAGAACGAAGCAAAGTCTGCAATCGCAAACTCATTAACTCTTCTATACATCTTTTCTCTTAAATAAGTGACGGTTCTACTCGCTGTAGCACTAGCCACAAAACGAATAATGATTTCCACTGCCGCCATCAAAATAGCACATATGACCATGTATAAGCCATACCACCAAATTTCAGGTACATTCTTTGCGGTTACTGCGTTAGTAAGCAAACTAATGTAAGTGACAATTTGCATCATGAAGAACACCTGGCCGACCGTCAAAAGAAAAATACCAATGACAGATATCCAGTCTTTTGCCTTCATGTTCTTGAAAAGTAACTTGAACATGATTTTCCTCCTAAAAAAATTATGTAAATAAATAGAAACAGCAGACCAAATCGAGTAATTTTTGTTGTTTCAATCAAACGATCATTACAAAGATAATTTGCATCGCTATTTCGTATATTCCTATAACATTTTATATACTTACAACTTATTAAAACAAGAAGATATTTTGCTTGAGAAAAAAATGTTTTTAAAGTGCAATTTAAAGTGCAATTTTCACTTAAGAATCGTCAGGTTCTGGATACAAGAAAATCATTTTTTATTGTTTGTTGAATTAATCGGCGTTTTTTACAATGTGTTTATGTCAATCGCCAAACTAGAAATTAATCATTTAGATAAGCCTTTTGGCGTTTCTCCTTTTGATAATAGTTTTTCATTTATCAGCGATGAAGAAGGATCCTTTACTGTATCAATAGAGCAGAATAATAAAGTTATCGAGAAAAAAGTTGTTCTCTTTAAGGGCTCTATCTCCTTTTATTTTGATACACCTTTGGAATATGGTCAGAAATATACTTATAAAGTTTCTTCTTCCTCTTGAATTAAAAGTTACTATACCTAATGGAGTAATGGCCACAATAAAATTACCTGATGGTACAACCCATGATGTTGTGGGTAGAAGATATTCATTCACTGCAAAATTTAAAAATCCTCAGTTATACTGAGGATATTTTTTGGTTATTTCTTTATTCTTTCGAATGCTGCTCCCACAAAACCAAGGAACAATGGATGTGGTTTGTTTGGACGCGACTTGAATTCTGGATGGAATTGCACACCCACATAGAATGGGCGATCAGTTAATTCCACCGTTTCCACTAATAAACCATTTGGAGATATACCGCTTAATGTTAAACCTTTACTTGTTAATATTTCTCTATACTCATTATTGAACTCATAACGATGGCGATGACGTTCGTTGATGTTATTGGTTTTATATAATCGTTCCATAGTTGTATTGGGTTCAATAACACATGGGTAAGAACCAAGTCTTAATGTACCACCTTTATTGATGGTGTCACTTTGGCCTTCCATAAAATCAATAACTTTATATGGAGATCTATTATTGAACTCACGAGAATTTGCGCCTTTTAGCATCGCGACATTTCTTGCATATTCAATGACCATTACTTGCATACCCAAACATATACCAAATAATGGTATTTCTTTTTCTCTAGCGTATTTAACCGCGGATATCATTCCTTCAATTCCGCGATTACCAAATCCACCAGGAACAATGATACCATCCAAATCTTTTAAGACATCATCAGCGTTTTCATCATTAATACCATCTGAACTAATCCAGTGAATTTTAATATGGGTGTCATAATAGTACCCAGCGTGTCTTAAGGCCTCAGCAACAGATAAATAAGCATCGTGAAGCTCGACATACTTACCTACCAAACCAATATGTGTGGTATAAGGTCTAGACTTTATTCTCTTCACCATCGCTGTCCAGTCTTTTAAATCTGGATCTTTAGCGTCGATACCTAGCTCACGACAGACAACGCCAGAGAAATTATTTTTTTCTAGCATAAGTGGGGCTTCATAGAGGTTTGGCAAGGTAATATTTTCAAAGACACAATCCTCTTTAACGTTGCAAAACAGTGATATTTTCTCAAAAATCGCTTTTTCTAATGGTTCATCACACCTCAAAACAATGATGTTTGGATTAACACCCATTCCTTGTAATTCTTTGACTGAGTGTTGAGTTGGTTTGGTCTTATGTTCCTCAGAACCATGGAGATATGGAACTAAGGTGACATGGATAAATAAACTATTCTCTCTACCTACCTCAAGGGATATTTGTCTAGCAGCTTCAATAAATGGTTGAGATTCAATATCACCAATCGTTCCACCGATTTCAGTAATAACGACATCAGCGTTACTCTCTTTACCAACGTTGTAAACAAAGTTTTTAATTTCGTTTGTGACGTGAGGAATAACTTGAACAGTGCTCCCAAGATATTCTCCTCTTCTTTCTTTATTTAAAACATTCCAATAAACCTTTCCGGTAGTTAAGTTGGAATACTTATTTAAGTCTTCATCGATAAATCTTTCATAGTGACCGAGGTCAAGGTCGGTTTCCGCACCATCTTCGGTCACATAAACTTCTCCGTGTTGATAAGGAGACATCGTTCCAGGGTCAACGTTGATATATGGATCGAGTTTTTGAGCGGCTACTTTTAAACCACGGGCCTTTAATAAACGGCCTAAAGAGGCGGCAGTTATCCCTTTGCCAAGTCCTGAGACAACACCACCGGTGACAAAAATATATTTTTTCATATGATTTCTCTATTCCACCGTCACGCTTTTCGCGAGATTTCTCGGTTTATCAACATTTAAGCCTTTTGCTAAAGCTACATAGTAGGCGAGATAGAACGCTACTGTCGATATCGCCACACTTGATAAATAAGGTGCGTAGTCATTAACAATAATTGTATCTCCTTGTTGGGAGAGGCTTCTTGTAGAAATGACATAGACTTTTGCGCCTCTAGATTTCACTTCTTCTATATTCCCGCGCATACTTGCGGCGGTTGTTGGGTCGGTGATGAAGACGATAACTGGTAATCCATCTTCGATTAAGGCAATAGGTCCGTGTTTAAGTTCTCCACCAGGAATAGCTTCTGAATGGATGTAACTAATTTCTTTCAGTTTTAAGGACGCTTCTAAAGAAAGGAAGTAATCATAGCTTCTTCCTAAATAGAAGATATTTTGATGATCTTTTAATTCGCCCGCCGTCTTTTGGATGATTGGTTTGTAATTATTTTGAATATCTTCCACCACTTCAATACAGTGTTTTAAATCATCAATCACTGAATAATCATCTTTTAAGCTAGCAGCGAGTAACGCTAACAAGGTTGTTTGAGCGACATAGGCTTTCGTAGATGCCACAGAAACTTCGATGCCGGCGTGTAAAAGAAGAGAATAATGACTATTTCTATCTAATGTTGAACCACCGGTATTTGTAATAATCAAATTATTAAGATTTTGTTGTTTAATGATATTCAAGCAGTGAATCAAATCAGCGGTTTCACCTGATTGAGAAATTAAAATAACAAATGGTTTTTGTCCTGGAAAGGTTGGATGGAAAGCCCATTCTGAAGCGATAAAACGACTCGCGGATTTTCCATAGTTTTCAAAATATCTACCACCCACTAAAGAGACATGATAAGAAGTACCACAAGCAATAAAGATGATGTGATCTGATTCATTTAAATCTTTGATTAATTGGGGATCAAATTGATATTTATTATTAATATAATAATTATTCACAATACGATTAATGACAGGGCTGATTTCCTCAATCTCTTTGAGCATGTAATGAGGATATCCTTTTAAGTCATGAGAGATTAATTCAATATCCTTGTTGATAATCTTGGCTTGAATTGGATTACCTTCTCTATCAAATACTTTTGCTTCCTTTTCATTGATAACAGCGAAAGAGAAATCATCAAGTTCAATAAAGTCGTTCGTATATTTCACAAGAGGTGAAGCATCTGATGCGACTAAGTTAAATCCATCACCCACACCGATAACTAATGGTGATGAATTTTTAAATAAGTAAAGTGTGTTTGGATCATTATTAGTAAAGAAGACAATCGCGTAGCTACCGATGATTAAAGACATGGTTTCTTTAATCGCAGACTTAACATCTTTCTTTTCTAGATAATAGTATTCCAACAAATTAGCGACCGCTTCAGAGTCGGTTTCACCATAAAAGCGATAGCCTTTTTCAAAAAGGAAATCTTTAATTTCTTTATAGTTATCAATCACCCCGTTATGAACGAGGCAAATGCGTTTGTTAAAAGATATATGAGGATGTGTATTTCTGATATCTGGCGAACCATGTGTAGCCCAACGGGTATGACCAATAATTAAATTGGTCTGAATATTTTGTGGAGTAATACTCATGAGATGTTCCACACTACCGACATCTTTAATAATGTCGATGCCATTAGAAAAGAAACCGATACCCGCTGAATCATATCCGCGGTAATCGAGCATCTTTAATCCTTTTTGAACATATTCGAGAGGATTATTTAATCCAATTGCTCCAACAATTCCACACATCTCTATCTACCTAAATATTTCTTTAATTCAAATTCACTAACTGTGGTGTGATATTCCTTCCACTCTTTTTCTTTTGCTTCAATATATTTAGGGAACAAATGTTCACCTAAAGTATCTTTAAGAATATCACTCTTTTTGAGTTCTTCAATCGCAGAGTGAAGTGTTTCTGGTAAACAAACAATCTTTCTTTCTTTAATTTCATCTTCACTTAAATCAAATAAGTTATCATTCACAGGAGGAACAATATTTTCATCTTTGATGTTTTTAATACCATATAAACCACAGGCAAGAATACCCGCTAAAGCGAGATATGGATTTGCACATGGATCAACATTTCTTAATTCTGTTCTTGTCGCAGAACCTCTAATCGCAGGAATACGAACCAAAGAACTTCTATTTGCGTCGCTCCAACAAGCATAGATAGGAGCTTCATAACCGCTGACCAATCTCTTATAAGAGTTAACAATTGGGTTGGTTAATAAACTGAGTTCTCTGGCATGCATCAAAATACCAGATATCCATTTCTTACACATCACTGATAATTCCATGTCCTCATTTGGATCATAGAACAAATCACCTTTCTCCTTTGTATACAAAGAGCAATTCGTGTGCATACCATTACCAGCTTGTTTGTTTAATGGTTTTGGCATAAATGAAGCAAGGTATCCATTCTTTCTGGCTACCATTTTTACGACTTGTTTAAATGTTTGGACACGGTCGCAAGCAGAAACGACATCTGTGTATTTAAATGTAATTTCATTTTGTCCTGGGCCGACTTCGTGGTGAGAGGCTTGTACTTCAAAGCCCATCTTCTCTAACATCAAAGCGATTTCTCTTCTGATGTTTTCACCACCATCGAATGGGGATAAATCAAAATAGGAAGCGTGGTCACTACATCGTGTGGAAACACTACCATCTTCATTCAATTTAAAAAGATAGAATTCTGGCTCAAAACCAACATACATAGTTTCGATGCCCATTTCTTGCATTTTTGCCACTTCTTTTTTCAAAATATAGCGCGGATCTCCAATGAACGGCTTTCCATCAGGAGTATAAACATCACAAATAAATCTGGCGACACCACCTAAAGAAGAATCTTCAAATGGGAGAATCATGAAGGTATCTAAATCTGGGTGAAGATACATGTCGGCTTCCTTGATTCTCACAAAACCTTCAATAGATGAACCATCAAACATAATCTTGTTATTTAAAGCATCATCTAATTTCTTGGTAGGAATCTCAACCGCTTTGATATCACCAAGCATGTCGGTAAATTGCATTCTGATGTAAGAGATGTTGTTCTCTTTAATAATCTCTTTTATATCTTCTTTTTTCATATATGTGCCTCACACAAAAACATAGAAAAAATGTATAACTAAAGGACTGGTGCTGTCAATAAAAATAATTGTAAAGTTTTATTTACATGATATTATTTTTGTATTTTTAACTATGTTAAGATTTTCTTAAATTAATGTAATTTTTATTAACATTATTATATTTTATTAAAAACCCCAGCATCGTTACTGGGGGTATTTTTGTAGTTTGATGAACTCACTTATCCGCTTTTGGACAATTTTATCTGTTCGTATTATGTCGTGTTTAAAGTCATTCGCGGACAAGAAAAAACCGAGTTTTACACCCGGCTTATAAATGTTTAATTGCTTTAATGATTTTCCTTTTTCTTCCTTGATATAATCCAGTGCCTTCATATATCAATTCAAATCCGCATTTCTCCAACACTCTTCTGCTGGCTTTATTAGCTGCTAAAGCGATGCCGATTATTTGTTTGAGATTCGTGTTGTTTTTGAGGTAATCCAAAAATAGATTAACAGCTTTGGTGGCGTAACCATTGCCGGTATAAAACTCGGCGATGTGATAACCGATTTCCCATCCTTCTTCTATTTTTACTAATTGGACATAACCAATATTGGCGTTATCTTTCTTTCTTATAACTGCGTAGACAAAAGGTCCGTCTTTATTTTCATAACTAGATATAATTTGATCCACTACTTCAGTTGCTTCTTCTAATGAGCCAAATACCTCATCGGGAACGAATTTACGATTATTATCATCTTGCGAGTTTTTATAAACATCGTAATACATTGATTGATTCATTCTAACAATTTGCAGTCTGTCGTTTTCAATAATGATTTGTTTATTGCAAAGAACATCTTTGTTAACGATATTTTTCCAATCTTGATAATGAGATAAGACTCTTAAAATATAAACACATTTTGCAAGTTCGTTGACTTGATATATTGCTACATGATTAGCACATATTAAATAATATGCTTTAGCGTAGTCAAAAAAAGAATTAGCTATTTTAAGCCCGCTAAAAGGGAACTCTTCTAATTGTTCGAATCTATCAAATATTTTAAGGATATATTGCTTAGCAATTTCTAAATTATCTTTTCCAATAAAAAGTTTAATGCTTTCAAGATCAGAAAAAGCACTATTGGTGATGATGATTTTATATGTCATAGTAATTTCTTTTTAGCGTCTTCTAAGGACATAACTCTTCCAGAATTAACGTCCGCAATTCCTTGGTTTATTTCTTGCATCAATTTGATTGTTTGATAAAGTTCATCTAAAACATTTGAATCAATGATCGCGGTATCTTCTCTACCATTAACCGTTATATAAACTGGTTGGCCAGTAGTTTTACATAGTTCGCTTATTTCTTTATATCTATTTCTTAAATCCGCACTTGGTCTGATAATTGCCATAAAAATACCTCGTTATATCATAATTATATCATAAACAGATGTTTTTTAAAGATTTAAAAAGCCGCTATTACACGGCTCTATCTTGAATAAGTCATTTTGCCCAACTTTGGATAAGTAACTTTGGACGACTACAGTAGTTTCTATGGTTGTCTGATGTCAGTTATTCAATTTGGTCCAAAAATCTCCATTCACAATTATGTCGTGTTTAAAGACATTCGCGAACAATAAAGAACCAGGCTTTTACACCTGGTCTTCGCTTCTTAACGGGTATTAAGAGCTTGGGATTTTAAACACCTGCTTGTGTTTTGTTGCCCCCAACAACTTTTGTGCCGAAGTATCCGAGTAGTAATGATTTGAGATCAATACCCAAGGTTTTATTTAAACCTTCAAAGATTTGATCGCCATGTTGTTGAATCTCACTAACGAGTTTGGCTTCATTACCTTCACCGTACATTGTGATGCCATCGATTTGTGATAGAGCGGCGGCAATTGGTTCAGCATATGCTCTCACTGTTTCTGGCAATACATTTGATTCGAGAATGAGTTTTAGTGTAGCGGCATCATTGTAGGATTTCATAGCATCAGCTTTTGCTTTGATGGCATCCGCTTCTGCTTGTCCTTTGGCTTCAATACCCTTAGCCTCTGCAAGGGCAGCTTCTTTATTGGCGTCCGCTTCAATTCTCACCGCGGTCGCGCCTTCTTCACGAGCCTTTCTTTCGGCTTCTGCACCTACTTTTTTGATCTCGGCTTTCTTTTGTGCTTCCACAAGTTCTGCTTCCGCTACTGTTCTTCTCTTGAAGAGTTCTGCTTCAGCAGCTTTTTCAGCGGCATATTTCTCCGCATCCGCTTTCTTATTGATTGTGGCTGCTAATTTCTTTTCCGCTAATTCCACTTCTTTGTTGCCGAGTTCAACTTCTCTTTCTCTCTTAGAAATTTCTGCATTTGTGGTAGCGACATTGATTTCTTCTTGTCTCTTTTGTTCTTGAATTTTATATGCGGCATCAGCATCCGCTTTAGCAGTATCGCTTTGAATCTTTAAGGCCGCTTCTTTTAAAGCATATTCAGTATTCTTTTGCACAATAACTGTCTTGGAATTCACTTCCGCTTCATTGGCGTCTTGTGCGGCTTTTGCTCTAGCAATACTGACATCTCTCTCTGCATTTGCTTTAGCAATCGCAGCTTCTTTGGAGATTTGAGAAATATTATCAATACCTAAGTTTTCAATCACGTGATTGCCATCGGAGAAGTTTTGAATATTGAAGTTAACGAGTTCAATACCGAGCTTTTCCATATCTGGGACAACATTTTCCATGACTTTAGAAGCCACACCTTTTCTATCTTGGACGAGTTGTCTAATACCAACTGTGCCAACGATTTCTCTCATGTTTCCTTCCAGGACTTGTTTGACTTGTTCAATTAAGTCTTCTTCCTTCATCCCTAATGTCGCTTCAAACGCTCTTTCAAGGAGAACTGGATCGCTAGAGATCTTTAGATTAGCGACACCATCAACATTGATATTGATGAATTCGTTTGTGGGGATTGATTCACGGGTTTTAATATCAACCTGGAAAACCTTTAAAGATAATTTATCTTTTCTTTGGAAGAATGGTAGTTTCCAACCAGCCTTACCTCTAAGTATTTTTCTTTTTCCCAAACCGGAAATCATGATTGCTTCATCTGGCCCTGCTTTAGTGTAAGAACACAATACAAGAACAACGATTAAGATGAGACCAATAACACCTAACAAAATCCATAACCATAACATAGTAGTTTCCTCCTTTTACTTTTCCAAGAGAACAATCAACATTAATTCTCTTTTCAACATTATTATACATATTTATACATTTAGATACAATAATTATCGGAAGAATCGTATTTAACTTTGTTAAAATAATAAAAAATGACGGTTAATTCCGTCATAATTTATATTATTTTATATATTTATAATATAGATTTATATATTCAATTATGTATTTACGTGTTACTAATACTATTTCACTCCATCTTTTATAAGAATAGTAAGAATATTCTCTTTGCTATCCCAAGATGTTTCAAAGCGCAATGGTGAATTTGAAAGTTTAAGATTTAAAGCTGCTCCTAATTGTTTCATCAGTGCGACAGAAGATATTCTTGCAAAGCTCTTATGTCTTTCAATTTTTAATAAGCAGCTTTCATCTAAATTACCCGATTCAATAAAGGCTTTTGTGAGAGGTTGTATAACAATGTTACCATCATCAGTTAAACCAACTTGCACCTTGTGCGCGATTTCAAAAGGATACATCGCTGTGGTATTTAATGTGATGCTATTGTTATATAAAGATGCCACACCACTTTTAGCTTTTACATTAATCCAAGTAATCATATTAATAACCTCTTAACATTATTATGCATTTTTATACATTTAAACACAATTTCAAAATTCTACATCAACTCAAACGATTGGGTGTCAATGTCATATTATCAATAATAAAACAAGCAAAACTGATCTACAAAGCAAATGGTTTTTCAAATCAAAAATCTGGCAAATATCATCTTCTAATTTATAATGTGGTTCGCTACGAGGCGCTGGTTCGATATATAAAACAAAAGCCCTCTTGCGAGGACTTGTTTGGATAAGTCATTTTGCCCAACTTTGGATAAGTGACTTTGGACAACGACAGTTTCACTATTTTGGTGGATCTAATCGGGATCGAACCGACGACCTCCTCGTTGCGAACGAGGCGCTCTCCCAGCTGAGCTATAGACCCATGCGAATTAATATATTATAGGGATTTATTTAAAATTACAATTCTTATTAGAATTAGAATGACATATATAATAAATTATTGAGGGAACATATATGAGATTAGGGATGATGACTGAAACATTCAAAAGATATGTTAGTCAGGAAGAGAGTTTAAGATTAATTAAAGAATTAGGTTTTGATGTCGCGGACATAACTTTATTTAAGACCGGTGATTATACTAAACCTGATCCAGACATCTTTGATGGGGATTATATTTTAAGAGCCAAGCAAATCAAAAAATATGCAGATGAAATAGGTTTGCCCATCATTCAATCTCACGCACCATTCCCAGTTCATATTGAAGGAAATGAAGAATATAACAAATACATTATGGACATACTTTCAAAATGTATTGAAGTATGTGGCATATTAGGTGTTAAAAACTTAGTTATTCATCCATGGAACAATTGGAACTACAAAGAAAACGCAGCTTTCTTTAGAAAACTTCTTCCATTAGCTAAGAAACATAACGTTATTATATGCACCGAAAATATGTGGAACTGGAATCATGAAGAGAACCACGCGATTGAAGCGGCCTGTTCCTCTCCTGAAGACTTCTTAAGACATATTGAAGAAGTTAATGACGATTATTTAAAAGCTTGTGTGGATGTTGGTCACGCAAACATGATGAACATGGTGTCTAAGACCACCACTCCTGGAAATATGGTGAGAGTGCTTAATAAAAATATTAATTGTTTTCATATTCATGATAATGATGGAGTCCACGATTCTCATGAAACACCTTTCACAATGAATCTTGATTGGAATGATTTAGCTAAAGCAATTAAAGAGATTAATTATCAAGGTGATTTGATCATTGAGATATGTGGAATCAAAAACGCCACACTTGAAGAAACACTAAAGAGAAATAAGCTCCAAGTTGAAGCGGGACATAAGTTAATTAATTTAATTAAAAACAGTTAATTGATAAATAATGCGTGTCAAGACTGATAAATATATTTTCTTTTCTCTATAATATATCCACATGAAAAACAATAAGACGATTGCCGTTATTGATTTAAAGGCCTTTTATTCATTCGTTGAATGTGTTGATCGAGGCCTGGATGCGTGGAAAGTTCCTCTTGTCGTCGCAGATAAAGAAAGAGGAAAGAACACAATCGTTTTAAGTGTGTCTCCTTTCTTAAAAGAAAGAGGGGTTCCTTCTAGATTAAGAATAAGAGACTTACCAAAAGGATATGACTATATCTACGCTGTGCCAAGAATGGAAAGATATGTTGAAAAAAGCGCAGAGGTTGTAAGAATCATGATGGAATATGTCTCAGATGAAGATATTCATGTTTATTCCATCGACGAAGCATTCTTAGATATTACAAGTTATCTTGATTATTATCACAAGACACCACTCGAAATAGTCTCGATGATTATTAACACAATTAAAGAAAGAACTGGTCTACAAGCCACAGGTGGTATTGGAGATAATTTCTTTTTAGCGAAGGTCGCATTAGATATTTACGCAAAACACGAGAAAAATGGCATCGCCACAATCCATCAAGAAGATGTGCAAAAGAAACTTTGGCCAATCACACCACTGACAAAAATATGGGGAATTGGCGAGAGAACTGCGCTGAAATTGAATAAAATGGGCATTTATACGATGGGTGATTTAGCGAATGCTGATAAAGATTATATTCACAATGCCTTTGGTATTATCGGTGATCAACTCATCGACCACGCAAACGGAATTGATGAATCTGATATCCATGAAGTCTATGTCCCAAAAAGCACCAGCTTATCTATTGGGCAAGTATTATTTAAAGATTACAAGATGGATGAAGCGAGATTAATCATAAGAGAAATGTGTGATGACTTATCATCTAAATTAAGAAAAGAGAATAAACAAACTGAACTCGTTTCTTTATATATTGGATATTCCAAAGACACAATGGGTGGATTCTCTCGTCAGATGTCTTTATTAAACGCTACAGATGACACTGAAGAGTTATATAACGCATTAATTGAAATATATGACGAGTATATAAGAGACTATCCAATTAGACGTGTTGGCATTAGCTTTGGTAAACTATCGACAAACGGTTTTAAACAAATCAATATGTTTGATGACGCCAAAAAAGAAAAGAAGAGACATGACTTATTTAAAACCATGGATAAATTAAAAGATAAATATGGTAAAAATATATTGTTACGTGCGAGTGCGTTAACAGAAAACAGCACCGCTATCGAAAGACATAATCAGATTGGAGGGCATAGGAAATGAGTGATCGTGGAATGAAAAAATGGGCACCATATAAAACCCTTCAAGAACAATGGGATACTTTAGATAATCTTCACTCTTCTAATGAGAAAATAGAAAAGCCAAAAATCAGCAATGAACAAGCTGAAGAAATAAATGACATATTAGTCAATTATCACGGCCAAGAATTAGAAATTATCTACTATAAGAGTGGTCGATTATTAAAAGAAAAAAGCACCATCAAGAAGATCGATGCTTTTGAACGTAAATTAGTTTTAGATAATAACAAAATTATCTACTTAAAAGATTTAGTGGGAATTAGATAGCCCATTCACCATCTTTAAAGATTTGATATTTATTGCCTTTAGCGTCTTCACCAATAATATTTAAGTCTTTAGTACCCACCATAAAGTCAACGTGAATCATGGAATCATTGATTCCTTTTTCTTTAGCTTCTTCGTTAGATAGATTAACATCTAATAATTCTTTAAAGCCATGACCTAAAGCAACATGGCATGCGGCGTTTTCATCATATAAAGTGTTATAGAAAAGAATTCCACTTAAATTAATTGGAGATGTATAAGGAACTAAAGCCACTTCACCTAACATTGCTGCGCCTTCATCCATAGAGACCATCTTTTCTAATAACTTTTGATTCTTCTTCGCATGGACTTCCACTACTTTGCCGTTTTTAAATGTTAAGGAGAAGTCTTCAATAAGTTGTCCATTATAGCTTAGTGGTTTTGATGCCACTAAAGTACCTTCACATTTTCCTGCCATTGGGGAAGTGAAAACTTCTTCAGTAGGAATATTAGGATTGAACTGTCCTTTATTAGGAGCTTCTTCAACACCTGCACCCCAAGATATACCAGGGATAAGTTCAACTTCAAAGTCAGTGCCATTAGAGGCCTTGTAATATAGTTTTCTTAAATCTAAACGACCGAGTTTATTTCTTTGTTGAATTAAGAAGGCGTTGTGCTTGTTCCAATTTTCGATTGGGTCATTACCATCGACACGAGAGGTCATAAGAATTGCTTCCCATAATTTTTCCATTGCTTCCTCTTCACTTATGTTTGGGAATACCTTTTTAGCCCAGGCTTTTCCCGCCACTCCAGCGATACACCATTTGTATTTTCCATCAGCAATATCGCGGTATTTTTTAATTTTTGGATAGGATTTTGCAGTACTTTTGGCCATTTTTGCTTGATTTATGCCTTTTAATCCATCTGGGTCTTCAGAGATCAAATAGATTCTTGTTGGTAGTTTTTTAGAGAAATATTTATAACGAGAAATCACCATTGGACTGACCTTAGATAATTCACCAACAGTCATATATTGATAATGAAGTTTCGCTAATGGATCATAAGAAAATCTCACATCAACTTTCTTTGCGCCACATTTATAGCATTCTTCCACGACCATATAGACAAAATCTGGTTGATCTAAACCAGCTTCAATCCATACTTCATCACCTTTTTGGACATTGCCACCTAATTGAGCAATTAATTTTGCGTAATCTTTTAGTAATTTGATATCCATAAAACAACTCCGTTGATATTTAATCAATTTATTTTATAATACACACGAGGAAAATGTTATGAATTCTATTTTCGAAAAACACAAATGGCTCAAATATGTCTTTGGCTCATTCATCGTTGCCGTCGGCATATTGATTATCATCTTAGCTGGTGTTAGTGTCGGCAAAATCCAAGATGTCGTAAATGTCGTCTTAGCGGTTGCTTTATTAGTCTTAGGATTATTCTTCTTATTCACTAATTTATTTAATGAATCGCACAAAGGATTTGCCCCCACACTATTATTTAGTGCGGTGCTATTAGCAGCAGGTATTACATTATTAGTTCTTAGATTTGCTTTGCACTTTGGTTTTGATCAAAAAGATACTGTTTATGTGATATCAATATTAACTTTAGTTTTCGGTGCTGTCGCATTAACCAAAGGCATCTCCTTAATCGTATATAAAGAAAAGGTTTCATTAATTTTATTAATGTTCTTAGTGGCCGCCCTTGGAATTACCTTAGGTATCCTTGGTATTGTCTTCGCTGATAAATTGGTGGTCGCCACATACATCATCTTAGGTATTATTGTTGTGGTATTCGGTATCTTATTTATCGTCTTTGCTGCAATAAGCGATAAGAAGAAAGCCTAAGCAAAAAATAAAAAAAAGAAAAGACTCAAACCGAGTCTTTTTTTGTTATCTCTTTAAAGATATTGATACTTAACTTAGAAGAGGAATCTAATTCCAGCATCTGCAGCAGCGCTTGCAGCGGAGTTTGCAGCGGCGACTTCAATAACAATCGCGATGATGAAGAAGATAATGGCCATGATCATTGTGAGGATAGAAACGACTTTTTCTGCGCCTCTTTCTTTGGTCTTGACGAACACGTTAAGTCCACCACCAGTAATCGCGCCAGAGGCACCTTCTGATTTACCACCTTGCAATAAGCAAAGGATGATAATAACAATGCCAACGCCCATAAATAACCAGTCGTACCAATTTAACATGTTTTACTTCTTCCTTTCTTCAAGTTGCTTAAATATGTTATACAAATTACTTTCATAATTCAATTGATTTATTGAATTGTTTATAATTCCGCTTTCATTTCAAAGATGATATCTCTTAATTCCGCGGCTCTTTCAAAATCAAATTCTTTCGCGGCTTGTCTCATCTGCTTCTCTAATTCTTTGATTCTTACTTGTAGTTCTTTTCTTGTCGCCTTCTTCGTAGATTTAATGATGTCAGAGATTTCATCATCAGTGTTCCTAATCGGAGGTCTAATCTCTTTAACAATCGTTCTTGGGATAATGCCGTTCTCCTGGTTATAAGCGTTTTGAATCTTTCTACGTCTTTGGGTTTCTTCAATCGCAGTCTTCATTGAGTCAGTCATATTATCCGCATACATGATGACTAAACCGTTTTGGTTTCTCGCGGCACGTCCACATACTTGGATAAGTGATCTACCACTTCTTAAGAAACCTTCTTTATCTGCGTCTAAAATACAAATAAGGGATACTTCTGGGATATCCAAACCTTCACGTAATAGGTTAATTCCCACAAGAACATCATATTTACCTTTTCTTAATTGATAAATTATTTCAGATCTCTCTAAAGTTTTGGTTTCATGATGGAGGTACACCACTTTAATTCCTCTTTCTTTTAAGAATGTGGTTAAGTCTTCCGCCATACGGATTGTTAAAGTAACGATAAGAGTTCTTTCGTTTCTTTCATTACGCTTTTTAATCTCTTGTAATAAGTCATCAACTTGACCAAGTGTTGGCCTAACTTCAATACGAGGATCTAGTAAACCAGTTGGACGAATAATTTGTTCGACAATTGGTCCATCAGTCTTATTTAATTCATAATCACCGGGTGTCGCACTAGTACAAATTGTTTGAGGCATTAACTTTTCAAATTCTTCAAAGTTTAATGGTCTATTATCTAACGCCGAAGGAAGTCTAAAGCCATACTCTACAAGAGTCTCTTTTCTTGATCGATCACCATTATACATGCCTCTTAATTGAGGGAAAGTAACATGGGATTCATCAACAAACAACAAGAAGTCTTCTGGGAAATAGTCAATTAAACACCATGGTCTAGAACCGGGTTTTCTTTTATCGATATGTCGTGAGTAGTTTTCAATACCAGGACACATGCCAAATTCTTGCATGTTTTCAATATCTTGATTGGTTCTTAATTCTAATCTTTCAGCCTCTAATAATTTGCCTTCACTTTTAAAATATTGAAGTCTTTCTTTGAGTTCTTCTTTAATAGTTTCACAAGCTTCTCTTATTCTTTCTCTTGTGGAAGCGTGATCATAGGCAGGGAAGATTGGATAAGTGTGATATGTATGTTTAATTTCACCTGTAAGTAGGTCAACTTGAGATATCTTTTCTATCTCGTCACCAAAAGTATCAATTCTAATAACATTATTGCTTTCCATATTTGCGGGAATGACTTCAATAATGTCGCCTCTAACTCTAAATGAACCAGGAACAGGATCTAAATTGTTTCTCTTATATTGAGCGTCGACAAGTTTCTTAAAGAATTCGTTTCTATTAATCTCTTCTCCCACACGAATATCAAATAATAAGTTTCGATATTCATCAGGATCAGTTAATCCATAGATAGAGGCTACAGAGGCCACAACAATTGTGTCTCTTCTATCAAGAACGGAATTAATCGCACTAGTTCTTAACATTTCAATTTCATCATTCATTACTGCGTTCTTATCAATGTAAGTATCGCTTTTAGGAATATAGGCTTCCGGTTGATAGAAATCGAAGTTAGATACAAAGTATTCAACACGATTATTTGGGAATAATTCTTGGAATTCAGAATATAATTGACCCGCTAAAGTTTTGTTATGAACTAAAACTAATGTTGGTCTTTGAACTTGTTCAATAATATTGGCCATAGTAAAAGTCTTACCAGTTCCGGTTGCGCCTAATAGAACTTGTAATTTTTTATTCTCTTTTAAACCTTGGACCAATTCTTTTATTGCGGTGGGTTGATCACCTGTTGGTTTAAAGGGAGAAACTATTTTAAAGAGGTGTTCTTTATTTGTTTCCATCTTTCTTAGTGAATAAGTTTTCGTTTTGATGAGGTTTGAATCCTTCACCGAAAACAGCGTTTGTGCGTGTAAATGTAACGAAAGCTTTCTTATCAACTTTCGCAATAAATGATCTGATTAAATTGTATTGGCTCTTTTCAAAAACAATACGCAAAATTGGCCTATCTTCACCTTTATAGCCGCCTTTTGCAGGAATAATTGTGCATCCTCTGCCTAATTCGTCTTGTGCATAAGCAGAGATTTCTTCCCATTTAGATGAGATGATATCGACTTGATAACTGGTTTGAGAACCGACATAAACAACTTCGATAACAATCGAGGTAATAAATGCAGAAATGACGCCTGATAAACATGGCATCAATAATGTTTGGTCTTTGATTAAGAATGTAATTAAACCCGCAACAACAATTGTGGAATCCACGATAAATGAAGCAATGGATTGTCTAATCTTTAAATATTTCTCAAGTAAGAAAGTTAAGATATCAACGCCACCAGTGGATCCACCACCGACAAATGTTAAAGCGACACCTAATCCCACTAAGACACCACCAAAGATACCTGCCATCAGGAAGTTACCTGCGGTTGTTCCATTAGGAGCGGTTTTAATTAATTGACCAAAGTCTGCTAAGGCATTAGAAATACCTGGGCAAGCAGTAAATAACCAGTTAGCGGCAGGGAAAACAATCGTGGCCACTAATGTCTTGATTGCAAATTCTTTGCCGACAAAAATAAGTCCAATAATCCATAGGATTATAGATGCACCTGTAATGATAATGTTATAAACAAGGACTTGAGTGTTTGGATCTTCAATAAATACTCTAGCGATAATACCAATACCATTAAGTCCACCAGCGTTAACATCAAGAGGAACTAAAAATGCAACGTTACCTAACGCCACAAGAACTGTGCCAAAGATAACCATTAATATTTTGGTAATTGCGACTACCCATTCTTTTTTTGTTTTAGGCATTTTTCTTAGCCTCCTCTCTTAAATATGCATAGATGAATCCATCGATATCTCCATTCATGACTTTTTCGACATCAACTTCTTCATAATTTGTGCGGTTGTCCTTCACTAATGTGTATGGACAGAAGACATATGAACGGATTTGACTACCCCATTCAATATTCTTTTTCTCTCCTACAATATCATTGAGTTTCTTTTCACGCTTTTCTAATTCAATCAAATAGAGTTTACCTTTTAACATGTTCATTGCCATTTCTTTGTTCATCAATTGGCTTCTTTCCACCTGACAAGAAACAACAATTCCAGTTGGTAAGTGAGTAATTCTCACTGCGGTTTCCACTTTATTAACGTTTTGTCCACCTGCACCACCACTGCGATATGTATCAATTTTTAAATCAGATTCATTAATTTGAATATTGATTGAGTTTTCTTTGAACTCTGGAATGACGTTAACCGAAGCAAATGATGTATGTCTTCTCTTGTTCGCATCAAACGGAGATATTCTCACTAGTCTATGGACGCCTTTTTCGCTCTTTAGAAGCCCGTAAGCATTCTTTCCCGCTATCTTCAATGTCACAGACTTAATTCCGGCTTCTTCGCCCGGTTCTAATGAAATTAGACTCATTTTAAATCTATGAGCTTCTGCATATAGAACATACATGCGATAGAGCATGTCCGCCCAGTCTTGCGCTTCTGTGCCACCTGCGCCTGGATGAATTTCAATAATGGCGTTCATACCATCAAATTCTTCAGAGAATAAAATCTCTAATTCAAAGTCATGAGTTTCTTTCTTTAATGAGTTGAATGATTCTTCTAATTGTTCTAATAGAGATTCATCACCCAAATCTAAAAGCTCAGATAAGTCTGAGTAATCTTTTTCTAATCCACGATATGTTTCTGTTAAATTTTTACAATAATTAAGTCGAGATATGATTTTTAAGGCCTCACTACTGTCAGCCCAAAAGTTCTCTTGCTCGCTTTGATTAGATAATGTTTTGACTTCTTCATCTAATTTAGCGAGGTCAAAGAGATGACCCGAGTTGATGGATTCTCTCACCAACAGCACATAGTTCTTGCCTTAAAGAAACAATGTCTTTCATTATTTTTCTTCTTTCTTAGTCATATCAACGACGTTAGATTCGTCAGCTTTTTGCTCATTTTGTGCGGCTTCTGCGGCTTTTCTTTTCTCTTCTGCTTCTCTGGCAGCTTCTTGAGCAGCTTGCACTTGATTGACGAATTTATCAATGTTAACGAGGTTTAAAACGGCATCGACTGATGCTAATTCTAAACATTCTCTAAACATCTCATAGCCTTCATTGACGTAATCTTGAAGTGGGTTCACGTTGGCATAACCACGGAGATGGATACCTTCACGTAAACGCGCCATCGCGTCAATATGTTTAGTCCAGTTTTGGTCTAAGCAATGTAAGATTAAATCTCTTTCAATCTTGTCGCAAAGTTCAGTTGGAAGTTTGCTTCTCTTACGCATGTATCTACGTAATATTAATTCACCTAAGTCTTGACCACAGTTATCCACTAAGTCATCTTCATAGGCATTTTTATTAATCGAACCTTCAGGTAAGAATCTTGGTTCAACTTGTTTAATCAATAAGTCTGCGGATATTAATTGTTCATTGCTTCCTTGTGGGACAGATTTCTTCGCTAAGAACATACCTGTTTGTTGGAACATGTCGTCAACAATATCTTTGATATTGCTACCTTCAATAATACGGTCACGTTTATCATAAACGTTTTGTCTTTGTTTGGCTAAAACATCATCGTAATCTAATAAGCTCTTACGAGTATCGAAGTTCATACCTTCAATTTTCTTTTGCGCACTTGTAACAGCGTTAGAAACAACTTTACTTTCAAGAGCTTCATCACCGAAGTTCTTTTCGATATAGTTTCTCATTGCATCAGCAGCGAATCTCACTAAAAGTGTGTCATCAAAAGAAACATAGAATCTAGAGAAGCCTGGGTCACCTTGACGACCAGAACGACCACGTAATTGGTTATCAATACGTCTTGATTCATGTCTTTCAGTACCAAAGACACATAAGCCACCCAAGGCTCTAACTTCATCATCAATCTTAATATCGGTACCACGACCTGCCATGTTAGTGGCAAGGGTAATTGCACCTTTTCTACCTGCTAAAGCAATGATTTCCGCTTCACGTGCGTGGTTCTTGGCGTTTAACATTTCGTGTGGTAAACCAGCAGCGTTTAATAAATTAGAAATTTCTTCAGATGATTCGACAGAAACTGTACCAATCAAAATTGGTTGGCCTTTTTCATGTCTTTTCTTCACTTCTTCAATTAAAGCAGCAAGTTTAGGACCTTTATGTGCGTAGATGTAATCGATTGCGTCCTCACGGATAACAGGTTTATTTGTAGGTACACATACAACACGCATGTTATAAATCTTACGGAATTCTTCTTCTTCAGTTTTTGCGGTACCAGTCATACCTGCCATCTTCTTATAAAGACGGAAGAAGTTTTGATATGTAATTGTCGCCATGGTAACTGTTTCTTGTTTAATGGTGACATTTTCTTTAGCTTGAACAGCTTGGTGTAAACCATCAGACCATTCACGACCCGGCAAAACACGGCCGGTAAATTGGTCGATAATTTGAACTTGTCCTTCACCATCGACTAAGTAGTCGACATCTCTTTGCATAATGTAGTTTGCTTTTAAAGCATTATGAATTCTATGGACTAAATCAAAGTATTCAGGATCGTATAGGTTTCTAATACCAAACATTCTTTCGGCTTTGGTGTTACCAGCATCTGTTAATGCAACTGTCTTTTCTTTCACATCTACGGTGAAATCGACATCTTTTTTAAGTGCTTTACAGAATCTATCTGCAACTGTGTATTGGCTGGATGATGTCTTCACACCGCCAGAAATAATTAATGGGGTTCTGGATTCATCGATTAAGATGGAGTCAGCTTCGTCAACGATACAGAAGTTAAGACCACGTAAAACACGGTGATCCATATCTGTTGCCATATTGTCTCTTAAGTAGTCAAAGCCTAATTCAGAGTTTGTGGTATATGTAATATCACACAAATAAGCTTCTTTCTTTTCTCTTGTGGTTTTCGCTCTAGCATTAACACCAACTGTTAAACCTAAGAATCTATAGATTTGGCCCATCCATTCAGCGTCACGGCCTGATAAGTATTCGTTAACTGTAACAACGTGAACACCTTTTCCAGATAAAGCATTTAAGTATGTTGCCATAGTAGCGGTTAAGGTTTTACCTTCACCAGTTTTCATTTCCGCAACATCGCCGTCGTGCATAACAAGAGAACCCATTACTTGAACTTTAAATGGGAATTCTTTAATGGTTCTTTTCGCTGCTTCTCTCGCAACTGCGAAAGCTTCATATTTAATATCGTCTAATGTTTTTCCATTAGCGAGCAATTCTTTAAAGTAATCAGTCTTTGCTCTTAATTCTTCATCAGTTAAAGCGGCCATGGTTTTTTCATATGCTAAAACCTTGTCTGCTTCTTTAGAGTATTTTCTAATTGCTCTTTTATCAAAAAATCCCATATTTTGTTACCAACACAAACCACGTTGTGCCTTTCTTATATTCACATGAATGTAAAACATTCGCTTTTATATAGTATCTTTAATCAACTTGGAGTGTCAAACAAATAAACCTTTTTACTTAATAATTGTTTTAGAAATCACTAAAACTTTAATAGTTTTGGGGTGCAATTTTTCCACGAGTTTAATCGCCGCTTTCATCGTTGAACCAGTGGTATAAACATCATCCACAATCAAAACTTTTTCACCACTTAAATCTGTGTTTTTAATTGTTAAATATTTACTAATATCTTTTCGTTGTTTCGATGTACTATTTGCCTGTTTAACTCCTTTAGTTTTTCTTAATATTTTGAGCATTGGTAGTTTCAATGTTTTGAATATTTCCACAACATGATTAAATTCTCTTTTTAAGTCATCTTTATAATAAGATGGAACAGGTATCATAACAAAGTTATGAAACATAAGATTCAATTCGTCTTTATATCTAGATAAAAAGACATCTGCAATCTCGATATCGAAACACCCTTTAAGTTGATAGATTAGGCTTTTTATTTTTTCATCATAGTGATAAACCGCTAATGCTTTATATCCAGAAACTTTAAAGGGAATAAACCTTCCCACAATATCTTTAAAACATGTTCGACAAATACATGTTTCAGGATGAACAAGGTTAAACAAATTAACACCTTTAATGTCTTTAAAACAAAGCTTACAAATTCGAGTTGGCGCGTTTAATCTCATTGATACATATTTCCATTTCGTTTGTCTTCTTGTCTGCGATGAAAACCACATCTCCAGTTGGAGCATCTTTCTTTCTACCCACTCTTCCAGATATTTGAATTAAAGCTTGGGAAGAATATATTGCATGATCCGCTTGAAAGATGATGACTTGTAAATCTTTAACAGTCACACCGCGTTCTAGAACCGCTGTAGTTACAAGAACTTTATATTTTTTGTTTCTAAATGCTTCAATGACTTCAGATCGGTCTTCTTTTTTGGAGTGCACATAATTAATATTTGGGAAGAATATTTTCAACACTTCATAGGTTTGTTCACATATATCAATTGTGGGTGCAAAGACGAAAACTGGCTTATTTTTCGCTAAAAATGCCCGCAATTCACGGACTAAATAGAAATATTTCATCAGTCCACGATGTATTTCTAACCTTGGAACAGGTAATGGATGACCGTGGAATCTTGTGTTTAATCTTAAGATATCTTTCCCTTCTTTTGAAAACTCTTCAATGACGTTTTTTGGTGGTGTCGCGGACATCATAATCAGTTGCCCTCTCACCGCATATTTCAAGAATGCTTCAAGAACATCGTTTCCGTTATAAGGAAAGGCATCGACCTCATCTACGATTAATAAATCAAAATAGTTTTTATATCTGAACAGTTGGTGGGTCGTGATGCAAATTAAATCTGCGTTTAGTCTGCCTGTGTGTCCTCCATAGACAACACCAACACGATTGTTTGTAAATATAGATTTAAATCTTTGATGGAGTTCTTTAATAACATCTCTTCTAGGTACAGCAAAACCCACTTTCATTCGATTACTTATTGCGTATTTGATAACTTCTAAAACTATTTCTGTTTTTCCACTACCACATACTGCTTGGACTAGAGAATCTTTTCCTTTTTTAAAATTCTCTACAAGCTTATGAGATAGTCTAAGTTGGTCATCAGTCAATTGATAAGAAAGTGAATATTCTGCGTTAGTATTAATAAAGAAATTGCTGTTAGCTTCTTGTCCTCTAAATGTTAAACATTTACGACAATATTTGTGATTGTTTCTAATACCTATATATTTAGAATCTTTGTTGCCACATATTGGGCAAGTAAACGAATTACAATTTTCCATTTTTCTTGCCTTTCTTTTTATGTTTTGATTTAATACTGGTAGATGGTGTGCGCCCTTTCTGGGTTAAAGCTTCACTCGTTAGCTTTCCACCATTTTTTCTTTGCTCTTTAATTAGTGAAACATATACATCTATTTTTATTTCGTCGGAAACTACTAAACGATACTTTTTAAGTTCTTGTCCTCTATGTCGGAGTTTATCTTTCCTTAGATACTTTCTGAAATAAGATTTTTTATCTGAATTGGGATTTGGATTTACATCAAATACTTCATAATTGCCAGTCACAGTTGGACTATCAGTTATTTCGATATTTTCCCATGTTCCATCTTCTAGAACGCTGATTTCTATTGACGGGTGGTATTTAGTTCTTTTGTTTTTAAATATTTTATATTTATTCATGCATCAATTCCTTTCTATATTATGTATTTCGTGTTTTTGGTCTACCACATATTGGGCAAATAAAAATCGTTGTTTGACTCATCTATTTTCTTGCCTTTCATATTATGTTTTGTTTTAATACTTTTGCTGGTTGTTACATTATTCACGGCATCTGCCTGTGATCCGCCAGCTTTTTTTATTAACAAATTCTCAATATCTATTTTTGTTTTTCATTCTATGCGTTGCTTTATAATATTTCGGTAATTCAAAATAACTCCCAAAATAAAACCCCCTACTAATTAATAGGGGGATTCTTTTATTTTTTTGTCAGATTATTTTATTTTTCTAATTCAGAGATCATGTCGACACGTGTTTGATGTCTTCCACCTTCAAACTCTGTTGATAAGAAGATATCAATTCTTCTAAGGACGTCTTTTGTCTCCATGAATTTAGCACCAAAGGAGATAACGTTTGCATCATTGTGTTGTCTCATTAATCTTGAAACTTCATCGTTATAGCCTATACCGCAACGAATGCCTTTAATTTTATTTGCAGCAATGCAGATGCCTTCACCAGATGTACAAATGACAATGCCAAAGTCACATTCTTTACTAGCAACTTTTCTAGCGACTTCTGCTCCATATAATGGATAGTGGCAAGAATCGTGTGAATATGTTCCAACATCCACGACCTCATAGCCTTTATCTTTTAAATATTTAACGACTTCATTTTTTTGATCAACTCCACCGTGATCACTTCCAATAGCAATTCTCATAACTATCTCCAATCTACTTTATTATATAAAGAAATCTGATTTTATCATATATATCTTTATGGAAACGATATGTACAACCATCAAGATATTTATTCATCAATTTAATTAATGGTTTCTCCATATTATCTTCAATTTCAAAAGCCATTAAATAATGTTCATTCATTAACAGGTGGGCTTTCTTAAATATTTCTTCATAGCATCTTGTGCCTGGCTTTGCTAATAAGGCGAGGTGTGGTTCATATTTATAAACTTGTTCATCTATTCTAGTTTCATCTTCAATGTATGGAGGATTACACACAAGAACATCAAGTTTTACACCTTTTTCAATTAAAGGATCCACTAAATTTCCTTGTAAAAGTTCAGTTCTTTTTAGATTCGACTTCACAACAATAAGTGCTTCTTGAGAAATATCAGTAGCATATAGCTTAGCGGTGCTAATCTCATTTTCTAAAGCGCACGCAATCGCACCACTGCCTGTACAAACATCCGCAATCACGGGAACCTCATCTTTGGTAAATGCTTTCTTCAAATAAACCAAAACATCAACAGTAAGTTGTTCAGTTTCCTGTCTAGGTATTAAGACGTTTTTATCAACATTGATTTTGTTGCCTAAGAAATAAGAATATCCAAGGACATATTGATAAGGAATGCCTTTTCTAACTTGCTCAACACAAGCAAAAAGATGTTCTGTATCTTTAACCTCTCTATCGAAATTAGAGTATAGCATCATCCTATCATCAAAACCACTTGCGTCTGCAAGCAAAGAGATGATGACACTTTTATTTAAATATTTATTATTTTCCTTTAATAATTGAAAATAGACTTCTCTATTTGTCGGCATGATTATTCACCAGCCATCTTCGATGTTTGGTCATAGTGAATGAGAGCATCGATGATTTCATCAAGTTCACCCTCCATGACGCGATCTAATTTTTGAATTGTGAAACCGATTCTGTGATCAGTCACACGATTTTGTGGATAGTTATATGTTCTGATCTTTTCAGATCTTTCACCAGTACCAATTTTTAACCTTCTCTCATTACCAATTGCTTCTTGTTGTTTAGTAAGTTGATCAGTATACATTTTGGTTCTTAACATCTGCATAGCAAGTTCACGGTTTTGAATTTGCGACTTCGCGGTTTGACACGCAACAACTGTTCCGGTTGGGATGTGAGTAATTCTCACTGCGGATTCAGTTTTATTAACGTTTTGTCCACCTGCACCTTGGGAATGGTATGTATCAATTTGTAAGTCGCTTGGATTAATTTCAATATCAATTTCTTCGGCTTCTGGCATGACTAGAACTGTAGCTGTGGAAGTATGAATTCTACCACTGGCTTCTGTCTTAGGAACGCGTTGAACACGATGGGCACCGCTTTCAAATTTGAGTTTAGAATAGACCATTTTTCCACTGATTTTGAAAGAAACTGACGCAAAACCGCCACTTTCTGAGGGGTTTTCATCTAACATTTGAATCTTCCATCCTTGTGTTTCGGCGTATCTGGTATACATACGGAAAAGGTCACCAGCAAAGATGTTGGCTTCATCTCCACCGACAGCGCCTCTAATTTCAACGATAATATCTTTGTCATCGTTAGGATCTTTTGGTAAGAGAAGTTGTTTTAATTCTTCTTCGAGTTGTTCTTGTTCTAATAACAATCTCTTATGTTCTTCTCTGCCCATTTCAGAAATCTCTGGGTCGGCATCTTCAGACATCTCTTTAGCGCCTTCGATTTCTTCTTCGTTCTTTTTATATTTTGTATATGCTTCAACTTGAGGATCTAGAACTGCTCTCTCTTTAGAGATATCACGAAAATGAGCCATGTCTTTCATGACTGTTTCGCTTGCTAATTCTTCATCTATTTCTAAAAGTCTTTTACAAGCTGTTTCTAAACGTTGTCTCATGCTTTCTTCCATAGTATTACCTCGTTTTCAGCGTTTAGTATTGTATCACAAGATAGACATTATAAAAAAGACACAATGTATTTTGACTTAATATGTATATTAATTCTTTAATGGCGGCTTCCCTTTGTGTATAATCAAAAAGGGTGATTATAAAATGGCATATAAGGCTCTTTATCGTACATATCGACCATCGACATTTGAAGAAGTTGCTGGTCAACAACACATTGTTAAAACAATTAAGAACGCATTAGCGACAGGAAAAATCGCACACGCATATCTATTCGCAGGCCCAAGAGGCACTGGTAAAACCACAATGGCAAAACTAGTTGCCAAAGCTTTAAACTGCGAACATGGAATTGGATGCCAATGTAATGAATGTAAGAACTGCCAAGCCATTAATGATGGTACTCACCCAGACGTATTAGAAATCGACGCCGCCAGCAATAACGGTGTTGATGAAATCAGAGATTTAATTGATAAAGTCAAATATGGAACTATCTTAGGTAGATATAAAGTCTACATCATCGATGAAGTCCATATGATGACTCCAGGTGCATTTAATGCTTTGTTAAAAACATTAGAAGAGCCACCAGAACACGTCATCTTTATATTAGCCACTACTGAACCTCACAAGATCCTTCCTACCATCTTATCTCGTTGTCAAAGATATGACTTCTCAAAAGTCAGTGACGAAGATATTAGAGAAAGAATTAAAGTTATCTTAGAAAAAGAAAACATTACATATAACGAAGACGCAATTAGCTTAGTTATCTCTTTAGCTGATGGCGGAATGCGTGACGCCTTATCAATCTTAGATCAAGTTTTAGCGTATTCAGGAGATAAGCTTAACGTCAAAGATGTTTTAGATATCTTCGCCTTAGAATCAAACGAAGAAAAGATTGCTTTGATTGAATCAATCATTCACGGAGATGTTAATGATGTTTTAAATAGACTCTCTTCCTATATTGAAAGAGGTACAGACATCAAACGTCTAACAAACGATTTGTTGTTAATGCTCAAAGATGTTCTTATCTATGGAACAAGTGGCAACACAAAGTACTTACAAATCTTAAAAGAAGATGATGTCAGAGACTTAGCGGATGAAATTGATAACAAGAAAGCCATGGAGATGATTACCATCTTAATGGAAACACTCAAAGACTATAAAAATGTCACCGCTATCAACCCTTTATTTGAAGTCACACTACTTAAATTAGCATCAATTCATAATCAACCAACCATTCGTCCATCAGTCATTAAGGAAGAACCTAAAGTTGAAGAAAAAGTTGAAAAAGAGCCGGTTTTTGAAAGGAAAATTGAAGAAAAACCTATCGCAAAGCCTATTATTCAACCTGAACCAGTTGTGGAAGAAGAACCCGAAGAAGATCAATTATCGTTGTTTGAAGATGATTCTGTCGCTCACGACGATACAGTTCTTTACATCAAAGACACTGAAGTTGATGACCATTACGAAATTGATGATAAAACAATGGTTAACATTATGGTTACCAGTAAGAAAGATATTAAGAACTCTTTATTAGAGAACTGGAAGAACCTTAAACGTTTAGCCGCTCATCCAAAACTTGGTAAGACCGCTTCAATGTTAATTGATGGAAGACCGCTTGTAGTTTCTAGTAAAGCTATGATTCTTGAATATCAATCAGATTCAGTCGTAGAAAAGATGAATTTGATTAAAAATCAAAAGGATATTCAAAATGTCATTAGAACTGTCTTTGGAAAGAAGATGTTCGTCTTCGCAGTTAATAGAAAAGGTTCTATTAGCTGTCAACAAACATATATGAACTTATTACAACTTGGTAGATTACCAAAAGCCGATACCGTAAACATTGAATTCGTAGGAGATTAATTATATGAACATGCAACAAATGATGATCCAAGCTCAAAAGATGCAAAGACAATTAAACAAAGCTCTTGAAGAACTTGCGAAACAAGAATTCACCACTAATAAAAGTGGCGCTGTCACTATCACTATGATGGGTGATTGCACACTCAAATCAATTGAAATTGATGAAGATGCTTTTGATAAAGACAATCAAGAGATGGTTCAAGACTTAATCGTTATGGGTGTTAATGAACTCAGAGAAAAAGTCGAAGCCGCAAAAGAAGAAATTCAAGAAAGAATAACTGGATCTAAAACTGGATTCGGAGGATTTTAATGGAAAAGCTTAATGCTTTAATTAGACTTCAAGAATCATTAGCTAAGCTACCAAGCGTCGGCAAGAAAAGCGCTGAAAGAATGGCTTATGCTCTTTTAGAAATGGATGATGAAGATCTATTAGAGTTTTCTGATGCAATTAGAGAATTAAAATCCAAAATTCATACATGTCCGATATGTGGAAACATCACCGAAGATGATGAATGTTATATATGCAAAGATAATGATAGAGACAGAACTACAGTTATGGTTGTCTCATCACCTAAAGACATTATGGCGTTTGAAAACGCTGAAGAATATAAAGGCTTATATCACGTATTAGGTGGAACAATATCTCTTTCCAAAGGAAAAGGTATTGATGATTTAAATATTCCGTCATTAATTAAGCGTGTTGAACAAGGTGAAATTAAAGAAGTTATCATCGCCACAAATCCAACTGTGGATGGAGAAACAACCGCTTTATATTTAGCCAAATTATTAGAAAACAAAAATGTTAATGTTACCCGTTTAGCCTATGGCTTACCAATGGGTGGAAATCTTGATTACGCTGATTCTTTAACTCTTGCAAAAGCCGTTGAAGGAAGAAGAAAAATCTAGGAGGAAACTTTATGTTTATTACCTTAGAAGGACCAGAAGGATCTGGAAAAACTACCGCTGTTGAAGCAGCAGTGAAAAAATTACAAGAAATGGGTTATGAAATTGTTCGCACAAGAGAACCAGGTGGAACTCCAATCTCTGAACAAATTCGTAATGTTATTTTAGATAAAGAAAACACCGCTATGGATGGAAGAACTGAAGCATTACTTTACGCTGCCAGTAGAAGACAACATCTCGTGGAAAAAGTTTGGCCTGCCTTAAAAGAAGGTAAGATTGTCATTTGTGATCGTTATTTAGATTCTTCTTTAGCTTATCAAGGCGGCGCAAGAGGATTAGGAATTGATGAAATCTTAAACATCAATTTATTTGCCACAGAAAATACCTGGCCAGATTTAACATTATTATTTGATATCAAACCAGAAATTGGTTTAGCCAGAATCAGCGCTAACGCAAATAGAGAAGTTAATCGTCTAGACTTAGAGAAATTAGACTTCCATAACAAAGTTAGAGAGTCATTTTTACAATTAGCAAAACGTTGGCCAGAAAGATTTGTCATCATTGATGCCAGTCTCGACCGTGAAACCGTTGCTAAAAACACTATGGAGGCCATCTTGTCTCGCTTATGCAAGTAGCGAAATATCTCGAGACAAAGCAACCTATTATTTATCGCACATTTGTGCGATCTTTACAAAACAAGCATCTTTCGCATGCTTATCTTATCAGTGGAAATCCTGGAACACCACTTCTTGATGTCGCTAAATTTTTAGCGAAATCTATCTTATGTGATAACCCAGAACCACTTGCTTGTAATAACTGTATTACCTGTTTAAGAATTGATGACAATAACTATCCAGACTTTATCGTTTTAGATGGTTCAAAAAAGAACATTAAAAAAGAAGAAGTTGACAATATTGAAACACAATTTGAAAAGACTGCTTTTGAAGCTAAAGGAATCATGATTTATATTCTCCATCTCGTTGAGAATATGTCTGTGGAAGCTATTAATAGCATTCTTAAATTCTTAGAAGAACCAGAAAGTGAAATATATGCTTTCTTAACCACAAATAATGAGAACAATGTCTTGCCCACTATTATTTCTCGTTGCCAGCTATTAAGACTTAAATTAGTGGATAGAAAAGAAGTAATTAACGATGCTATTAGTCTTAATGTTCCTAAGGAAGATGCTGAACTATTGTCTTATTTCTATAATGATGGTGAATTAATCTATGATGTCTTAGATAGCAAAGACGAAAAGAATGATTATGAAGACGCTAAGAAAGCTTTCGTAGATTTTTTAGAAGCTTTAAATAAAGAAGATAAAAGAGAAGCGATATATTACGCTCAATCATCCATCATTCCTTTAGTTAAAACTAAGGAAAGTGCTAGATTCTTCCTTGATATGCTTGTGGAAGGATTTGAAGATATATTAAATATTCAACAAGGTAAGTCGCCAATGCTAGAGTCTTATGGTACAATTCTACAAGGCCTTGCCTCTTCACTCACAAGAGTGGACGAATGTTTAATTGAAATATTAAAAGATCGAAACTTAATAAACTTGAATGTTAATACATCTCTATTGATGGACCATTTGGTTTTTAACATCATAAAGGAGTAAGTATGATTACAAAAGAAAACGACGAAAATAGAATTGATAACTCAAAATATAAATACTTCGTGGGAGTAAAGTTTTTCAATACCCCTAGAGCGTACTTTTTTGGTCTTGAAGAAGAAAACCCATTAGTGGTTGGAGATAAGGTTATCGTTGAAACCATGCGTGGATTAGAACTTGGTGAAATCGCTATCGAACCAATCAGCATTGATAAATATGAAAGTAACTTGGGCTTAAAGCCAATCCTAAGAAGAGCAAATGATGTCGATGTAAAAATATACGAATCTAATCAAAAAGACGCTAAAACTGCGCTAGAAATTAGTAAAAGCGAAGCAGAAAAGCTTGGTTTAGATATGAATTTCGTCTCTTGTGAATACACATTAGATAAGACGAAAGTTTTATTATCATATGTCGCTGATGATAGAGTCGACTTCCGTGAATTATTAAAATCATTAGCAAGCAAACTCCACACCAGAATTGAATTAAGGCAAATTGGTTCCCGTGATAAAGCTAAGATGATTGGCGGTATCGGTATCTGTGGTCTTCCACTTTGCTGTTCCACATTCTTAAATGAATTTGATGGTATTTCCATTAACCGTGCGAAGAACCAAATGCTCGCGATTAATATTCCTAAATTATCCGGTCACTGTGGTAAATTAATTTGCTGCTTAAAATACGAAGATGACATCTATAGTGAACAAAGAAAGAACTTCCCTGAACTAGGAACAAAATTATTCATCGATAAAGTTGAATACACTGTCACAGGTGTCAATATTATTTCCAAAGTTGTAAAGATTGAAAACACCGAAGATGTGAAGTTCATTCCTTTAGATGATTTAAATAAGCAAACACGTTGGAGAAGACGTCAAGACTATGAAAAGAAATAAAAGTTTTGATAAATCCACTCCACTTTTATATCTTGTCGCAACACCTATTGGAAACTTAGGTGAAATGAGTAAAAGAGCACTAGATACATTAAACGAAATGGATCTAATTGCTGCGGAAGATACAAGGAATACTTTTATGCTTTTATCCCAATATGGGATAAAGAAAGAATTATTCTCTTTAAGAGAGCATAATGAAACAACTGCTTCCAAACATATTATTGGTTTAATTAAACAAGGCAAGAAAGTTGCTTATGTTAGCGACGCTGGATACCCAGGTATTAGTGATCCTGGTTATTTATTAGTCAAAGAAGCCATTCAAAACGACATCGCGGTTTCCACTATCTCTGGAAGTTCCGCTTTCATCAACGCTCTTGTGGCGTCAGGACTTCCAACCGACCACTTCTATTTCTACGGATTCTTATCCAAGAAAGGAAACGAAGCAAGACAAGCTCTTGAAGCACTCAAGGATAGAGAAGAAACTCTTATCTTTTATGAGTCACCACACCATATTAAAGAAACGATTCTTTTAATGAGTGATATCTTCCAAGATAGAGAGGCAGTCATCGCTAGAGAGTTAACAAAACTTAATGAAGAATATATCAGAGGCTCTTTATTAGAACTTAAAGATTTAGATTTTTCCACTTTAAAAGGAGAGATGGTAATTCTCATTCATGGATTAGAAAAATCAAATGATGATATATCCGATGAGGTGATTATCAAAAGATTACAATTCTGTATTTCAAAAGGAGCCACAAAAAAAGCCGCTATAGAAATCGTTTGCGACGAACTTAAACTCCACAAGAACAGAGTCTATAAATTAGCGCAAAACCTCTAAAATAAGCGGTTTTTGCTAGAAAAATTAACGTTGAAGAAGGAAGAAGGTGTCTCTTCTTCTTTTTTTAGAGTCTAAATATAAATAACCAATCATCGAAGATAGGTAGATAGTTAAACCCGCCATTGAAATATATGAAGCAATTGAAAGGTAAGGAGTATAGAACTCTAATTCATATGAGCAGGCTCCCTTACCACTGATAAACGATACAAATCCACCTTGACCATTAAAGACTTTAACATCGCTTTTCTTTCCGTTTTCATCTTTCATTTTCAAAGTAAAACCATCTTCATAAGCAAGTCTTGTGACTACAACTCTTTCTTGATCAAAGTTTGTTTTAAATTTATATGTGTTCGCACTGCTCTTAACATCTGTTACAACATATTGTTTTAAGCGTTGATAGTTCTCTGTATATTGTGTGGCTTTTTCTACATACATAGAGAAAGAATTACTCATCTTATTTGATCTAGAAGCAATAATGACTTTACTGATTTTTGGTGCGTCAGCGATTTTATAGACATGGCCATTTTCATCTAAACCGTATTTAGGTGCAACATAGAAGGAACGATATTCTTTTCCACTACGGTAAGAGTTATAGAAGCCATCATTATGGTTGTCATAAGTGACAATTTGGTTATTATCATCTACGAGATAAATATCAACATCATATTGGTCGTAATAGTTTGCAGTGATGTAATAAATATTCCCGTTAGGATCATAGTTAACGAAGGAGTTGTTATAAGCTTGAATGACCGCTACATATTTACGATACTCAAAGTCACTAGTCATGACACTTCCGCTTTTTTCAAACTCTGAAGACAAGTTTAAATTGAGATATTCTTTAGCTTTTAATTCTAATGAATTAACTTTCTTACCGCTATCATTAACACCACTTAAAATATTGTAGTAAGTGATATATGGTGAGGTGTAAATAGTTTTACCCGGTTGATATCTAGCAATACTAACAAGACGATAGTTATTTTTAAGGACTGGTTTTTCAACATTGATATGAGGATATTTCTCTTGAATCTCTTCAATTAATCCTTTGCTGTTGTTCTTATTAACAATCGCGCCTTTGTTATATAGATCTTCAATCTCTAATGTCTTTTTATAACTAGAAACATATAAATCTTCATATTCATCTGCGACCTTTGGATCGCCATCAGTTGGATAGATGGTGTCATAGGTCAAAGCAAAATCAATATAGTCAGTGTTCTTAAATACTTTAAAACCATCTGCGTTCTTATATTCATCAGTTACATCAATATAATTAAGTGGAACATTATAACGGAAGCTTTCACTACTAGCTTCCTTTCTACTTTGGTATTTAAAATAATCATCTTCAACATAGTAATATTTGATGCCAAGAAGGTCATCTAAGTTATGTCTCTTTTGAATGAATACACCACTCCAACTTCCTGGAGCTGTTCCACCAGTGAGAGATGACCAGTTAGATATATCAGCAGTATTGTAGTTATAAACTGAATGGAAGAAATTAGCACCATTATATCCATTTCGCATTCCATCATTATTTGCGCTTCCAGAAGCCAAGGAAGAATAACTACGATAATATGACTTGTCCTTCTTTCTTGTTTGCATTACTAAAGCATGAAGTGTGTCATTTTTAATCACACCTTTATTTGTGTAATAGTAATTTTCCACACCATGTCCTTGAATAACAAAGGCGCCCATTGCTGCTATTTCAAAGACAATGAATCCAGTAAAAACTGCGTAAAAGTTGATTTTTTTGATGTTTTTCGCCAAAACAAAGGCAATTAGCATCAATGATACATAAACTATTTCTAAGACAACTGCTAACCAGATAGGAACTCTTTCTTTAAAGTTGTCACTATATTCGGTCACAATCTTATTTGCTGCTAATCCGGCGGCAACAATCATGATGATGATAAATCCCCATCCTAACAACAAATCAGTGAATGGTTTTTTATCCATTTTGTCCAAATATAAACCCGTATAAGCAAGGATTGATGTCACCACAAAGATAGTCCATCTAGAATAGGCTTGTGTGAAACCATGGAACAAGTAATAGAAGGTTGGTGTGAACAGCGCAAAGACAAAGAACACAACGGGAACAATGACGGAGAAGTGTTTGTTCTTTAAAGAATCTTTAAAAGCAGGAACTAATAACATTGTCATTGGTAAGAAACAATAGAACGAACCAGCGACATTGTCATATGTTTCATTTCCATACACTGTTAATGGTGTTCCACGATCGCTTGTAACTGGAAAAATGAAATCAATAAATGGATATAATCCTCTAGCTTTGTTTTGATTTGTTACTACAAATTCTGCATTTGGTTTATATGTCCATTTTGTTAATACTTCAAAGATCATTTTAAAGTTGTGAGCTTTAAATGCATCTTTAAGATTTGTTAAGTAATTATTGTTTTCCGCTCTTGGGGATGTGAGTGCGTGCATGATTGATGGAAATATGACCATCATTGGTAATAATAGACCCACTGCAAAACCAAGGAATCCCATGCCGAGAATAATTAAGTTATCCTTCCAGTTATTTAATCTTATGCGTTGAACGTAGCGGAACATTGCATATAAGAACGCACACATAATTAAACATACACAGAAGAAATAGTTAGTGAATCCCATTAAACAAATTGCACCAGCAAGCAACCAAGGTTTCTTTGTTCTGAGTACTCTTTCAATACCTAATAAAATCAGAGGAAACACTATTGCTATCTCAGTAAAGTGGTTGAACCACAAATACCATGTCATCCAACCAGAGAAGGCATAAGCAATACCAGTAATTTTACTAGCTCTTCTTGATGCACCCATGTAGCGCATATATAAGAAGAACACCATTCCACTTGCGGATATTTTAAGGATTGTTAATACCGCCATTCCTTGAGGTATTAATTGTCTTGGACATAATAATATCGGCATGAAGAATGGATCGAATAAATAATAGAAAGAATTACTTCCAATATTATCAACACCTAAGTAGGTATTTTGGTCATATAAAACAAACTCGCCGGTAGTAAAAAAGTGCCACCAATCATCATAACCATTGGTGTAGAAAGCGATTTGTTGAGCGGTATAGTCACCAGTGAATGGTGTGGTGAAATAATTGATAAATAAAGACGAACAAAAGAAGACTACGCCTAACAAAAGTAAAAATAGATAATAATAAAACATTGAATGAATATTCTTCATCCAACTGGGCAAATATTCTTTAAATGATTTCTTTTGTTTTATAACTATCTCGTTGCCCATAAACTAGCGCTTATTACATATTATACACATATATACGCACATTTATTTTTCTTTTTCTTGCAATTTACTTTATCCTTTTCTATCATAGAAAAGATTTTTTGGAGGTAGTCTTATGAATATTCGTAATATCGCAATTATCGCTCATGTAGACCATGGTAAGACTACATTAGTGGATCAATTATTAAAATCTTCTGGTGCTTTTAGAGAGAACGAAGAAGTTGCTAATCGTGTCATGGATAGCAACGATATCGAAAGAGAAAGAGGCATCACAATTTTAGCTAAAACCACATCCATCATGTACCACGATACCAAAATTAATATTTTGGACACTCCTGGACACGCTGACTTTGGTGGTGAAGTCGAACGTATCATGAACATGGTTGATGGTTGTCTTTTATTAGTGGATGCTTTTGAAGGAACCATGCCTCAAACAAGATTTGTTTTAAAGAAAGCTCTTGAAGCCCATATTAAACCAATCGTTGTTATCAATAAAATTGATAGAGCAAACATTGATGTCGCACAAACACTAGATGATGTTTTAACTTTATTTATTGAACTTGGTGCCCCAGATGAATTCTTAGACTTTAAAGTTGTTTATACATCCGCGCTTCAAGGAACATCATCATTAGATCCTGATCCAGCCACTCAAAAACCAGGTATGGATAATGTCTTACAAATGATTGTAGATGAAATTCCTGCTCCAAAAGCAGATGTTAATAAACCACTTCAACTCCAAATCTCATTATTAGACTATAACGACTTTGTTGGAAGAATCGGTATTGGGACAGTGAAAAATGGTAGTATCCATGTTAATGATATGGTGACTGTTTCTCGACTTGATGGCAGCACAAAAACATTTAAAGTTATGAAGTTATTTGGCTATCAAGGTATTAAAAGATTAGAAATTGATGCCGCTTTTGCTGGAGAAATCTGCGCAGTTGCGGGTTTACCAGACATTAACGTTGGTGAAACAATCTGTGAATTAAATAATGTTAATCCACTACCACTTATTCATTTGGATGAACCAACATTACAAATGACATTTGGCACTAATACATCTCCTTTATCGGGAAAAGATGGAAAGTTATTAACCGCAAGAAAAATTGAAGAAAGATTATTTAGAGAAACACAAAAAGATGTCGCCTTACGTGTTGAAAGAGTCGCAAATAGTGAGTCCTGGATTGTCTCTGGTAGAGGTGAATTACATCTTGGTATTCTCATTGAAAATATGAGACGTGAGGGATTTGAACTTGAAGTCTCTAAACCAAAAGTCATCATTAAAGAAGTTGATGGCGTGAAATATGAACCATATGAGGATTTAGAAATTGATGTACCAAACGACTTTGTTGGTGACATTATGACTTCATTAGGCGATAGAGACGCCGAAATGATTAACATGGATGTGAAAGAAACCACAACTAAGTTAACATATGTTATTCCTTCTCGTGGTCTTCTTGGATATGTCACTAACTTTATGACATTAACCAAAGGTTATGGTATCTTATCACATGTCTTTAAAGAATATCGCCCAATGGTTTCTATGAACTTAGGCGAAAGATCATTAGGTGTTCTTGTCGCTACAGAAGCTGGTACCGCCACACCATACGCCATCGAACACGTAGAAGAAAGAGGAACGATGTTCATTGAACCAGGAACCGAAGTCTATGAAGGTATGATTATTGGTGAAAACCGTTACGATATCGACTTAGCGGTTAACTGTGTTCTTAAAAAAGAATTAACCAATATGAGAAGTGCAAACAAGGACACAACTGTTGTTCTAAAATCACCAAGAAGAATGTCCTTGGAAGCTTGTCTAGACTATATCAATTCTGATGAGCTTGTGGAAATTACACCAAGCACATTCAGAATGAGAAAAAAGATTCTCAACACTGTTGATAGAAAGAAGTTCGATGCTCGTAAAAGAGCGGAAGAAAAAGAAACAAAATAAAACGGCTCATTGAGTCGTTTTTATTTGTCATCATTTATAAATAAATGTTTGATGTTTCTGTGCGGTCCAAACAAGGTTATCTTGTCGCCTTTTTGAATGATTGTATCTTTATCAGCAAAGATGTATTCATCGTTTCTTCTAATGACAACGATATTGATGTTAAATTGATCACTTAAGTGGCTATCTTTCATAGCTTTGTTTTCAAGTTCTTTTGGAACTTCATCAACATCAACTTCCATCAAGGCGTTACCGCCATAGTTATTCAATAAGCTAAGTTGGTTAATGCCATCAACAACAATGGCTTTTTTACTGTTATCTAAACTATTGATAAAGGCATCTTTAATATCATTGATTAATCCATAAATAACTAAGATGTCACCTTTTCTAAACATTGTGTCTTTAGTGACATCAACTGTTCTATTACCTCTTCTAATAGAAAGGACGTTGATGACGTATTTTTTGGTAAGTTGCATTTCATATAAAGAAACATCTTTAGCGAACTCTGGAATTCTATTTAAGATGACTTCTGCGATAGCGTGTTTGCCATAGAAATCAATGACTGTAATGATGTTGGTATTTCTTCCTTTTTTAGAAGCGTTGACCGCAACCTTTTCCAAAAATCTTTGGAACCATTTGTTTATTGGTGGAATTTTTAAGAATAAAACAAAGAGGAAAACACCTAAAGAAATAAAGAATAAGATGAAATACCATTCGGTAATATCATATTTTTGATCATTACTAATGGAGAATCCAATAGAGAAGAAGATATTGATAACTAAACCCATGATAATAACGGAGAAGATGTGACCAGTATACATGCATGCAATAGCGACATTTCTTCTTCTATCATCGTTAGCAATTAATTCACTTTCGTTTGTGGTGAAACCAGCACCCGTAAATAAAGAGGCAACTTGGAATTTAATCTTTTTTGTGGCTAAACCGGTTAGTTTAAAAGCAACAGAAAAAGCTTCTATTGTAAATAGATATAAGGATATAACACCGAGTATCAATGCAACAGCAACCCAAACGTTCATAACTACTTCTTTTTATTTTCCTTGCTACATTTTACATAATTTTCATTCATTAGTGTGGTAAATTCTTTTGGCATCGGCGCTTTGAACTTCATTAACTTACCATTTAATGGGTTAATGATATCTAATTCATAAGCATGCAAACCCAATCTTTTAATAGGATTAGATGGTTCACCATATTTATCATCACCAATAATGAAATGACCCATATCACCAAAGTGAACACGGATTTGATTTTTGCGGCCTGTATCAATATTCACATCAACAAGAGAAAACATTTTATTTTCTTGCATAACTTTATAGTGCGTTACTGCGTATTGCCCATCGCCCTTCTTCTTAGAAGAATACATTAAGTTTTGTGCATTCTTTTTTAAATAAGATGTGATGGTACCTTCTTTTTTCTCTAATTGACCTTCCACGATTGCGTAGTAGCCACGTTTCTTAGTGAGATTGTTCCAGTTATCACCATCAGTTAACGCTCTCGCCATCTTGTCGTTCTTCGCGAACATTAAAACACCAGATGTGTCTTCATCTAATCTATGAACAATGAAAGCCCTATTGTGTTTATCTTTTTGTTGAAGATAATCGTTAACCATTCTAAAAGCGGTTGATCCTTTTTCGTTATCAGAGGGGACGGATAATAGCTTAGAAGGTTTATTTATAACGATTAAATCGTTATCTTCATAAATTATAGGAAGGTTGGAGCGTGTCTTTTTTCTAATTGGGGAGTTAGAAATAATAACTGTGTCACCAGGATATAATTTGAAATTGAATTGGGTGACAGGGGCGCCATCAATGCTGACACGATGCGAAGACAAAAGCGATTTCACTGAGTTCCTGGATTGGTCTTTAAATGTTAAAAGTAGAAATTCAAGAAGTTCGCTTTCTTGTTTCACAACATATTGTTTTAAATTCTTATAGTCTTTAGAAGGTCTTGTGTCTCTCGCTTTATTCTTATTCATGAGCGTTCACCTTTCTAACCACCATATCAATGACTGCTTTCGCCACATCTAACGAGGTGACTTTTTCAAATTCTTCAAAGAATGCATTGGAGTTAATTTCACACAAAATTGGTTCTTCATTTTCATATACAAGAAGATCAATTCCAGCATATTCAATTTTTAATTTATCGGCGATATCTTGAGCAAAATCCTCGTATTTTGCTCCTTTTTTCAGCTTTATGCTGCTCGCGGTGTCACCAAAGTTGCTTCTGAAATCAGCATTGTTTTTCCTAATAAATGACCCAAATACCTTTCCATCGATAATTAAAACTCTAATGGATTGACCATAACTATTTTTGACATATTCTTGAAAGATAACTGGATTTCTAGCAATCTCAGAATATAGTCTTCTTAATTCTTCTTTTTCTTTAACTAAATAAACGCCTTCACCAAGTGAGCCGTATACCTTTTTGACCACCATTGGGAATCCAAGTTCGTCCGCTACTTTATCTAAAAATTTATAATTCTCTTCTTTTAAGTCTGTATAAATAAGTGGTCCGGCAATGGTCTTGGGCATTCTGATTCCCATATTCGCACACACGATAAAGGTAAGCATCTTATCATCACATGTTTTGATGAAGTCCGCTCTATTGAATAAGCGATAATTTGCTTTCTCCAATAATCTGGCTAAATAAATATCTTTATCTAAATAAAAGACAAAGTCTGCTTTAGGAAGGTTTATTTTAACTTCGTTATTAACAATTTCTGCTAATGTTCCGTCATTAATAAAAACATCAAGTTCAATATTTCTTTTTGAACATTCTTCCTTGAAGCGGTCAATCTTATATTGATTGTGACCGATATTTTGATTAACGATAATTAAGCCTTTCATAACGTATTTATAATAAATATAAAAAGGTGGAATTACCACCTTTATTATTTAGTTGAATGACGATTTATTTTCCGTCGCCTTCAAATCTTGTAACTTCACTACCGAAGCAGTAGGCTGCAACGATGCCTGGGCCACATGTTGTTCCAACGATAGGACCAATTGTGATTGTATGAGCTTCAATTTTTAATTCATCAACAAGTCTTTGTTTAATGATTTCAGCTCTATCTTCAGCCATACCTTGACCAACCCAGATTTCTTTACATTGTGTGAGATCAATAACACTCTTAATACCAGCGATGATTTCTTCTAAAGAATTCTTTGTGCCTTTGACTTTCTTAATAACTAAGTTATTGCCATGAGCATCACTAATGAAGATTGGTTTAACACCAATAATGTTACCAAAGAAAGCTTTGCTTCCTTTAATACGACCAGCATTCTTCAAGTATGTGAGTGTATCAACTGTTGCGAAGAAGTGGAATCTAAGTTTGTTTGCTTCAACCCATTTTGCAACTTCTTCAATTGATTTTCCTTCAGCACGTAATTGGCTGGCTTTAACTAAGATTAAGCCTTCACTACCACTTGCGTTAAGTGAGTCGATAACAACGATCTTTCTGTCTGGATATTTTTCTAATAAAGCTGGTTTAACCAAAACTTCACATGTGTTGACGGAACCAGATAATGCACTGGAACAGCCAATATATAGAATGTCATAACCTGCTTCTAAGGCAGGGGTGAAGCATTCTTCAAACTCAGGAACAGAAACTTGAGTTGTTTTAACTTTTCTACCTTCTTTTAACCAACCATAGAATTCTTCTGGTGTGTAATCAATCCAGTCTAAGTCAGCTCTTTTTTCTTCGCCATCAACGACTAATCCCATGTGGACGTATTCAATGTCGAATTGTTTGCGGATTTCTGTAGGTAGGTCGCTACATGAATCGCCGAATATTTTAAACTTTGCCATATTCATATCCCCTTTCGGACAACTTACTTTATCAAAAAGATTTAACAATTTATATTGGAAATATCAAATTTGTTACAGTTGTAAAGTTATGTAAAGAAAAGATGGTTATGCACCATCTATGTGCCTATCGCAAATAGGCGTTTCTCTTTTTTCTCTTCTTTCGCTTTCTCTTTCGCGAAACATATCGATATCTTCACCAGTTAATCTTCTGTGGCGACGATGTCTTCTTTTTGGTGTTTCGTCCATCATGATCTTGCCTCCGTATATTCACGGAACTCTTCTAAGTCTTCCATGTTCTTAAACTTTGCCATAAAGAATCTATCGCCCATCGCATCCGCAAATATTTTTGCATATCTACCGTGGTGACAAATAATACCTTTATATTTATTCAAGACATCTTCATCACTATGCAAATAATTAAATCCATCTCTACGAGATGCAACAGCTGCATAGTAGTGATCAAATTCATCTTTTTGTCTATTTTCATCAAAGGCAATCACATCAGCATAAATCTGATAAACATTTGATGAGTTGGCAAAGTTAATGAGGTCTGGTGTATATCCACCTGCTGGTCTCATGTTTGTTTCTAAAGGAACAATATCTCCAATTTTACCCAACCCTTTTGCGGGAGCAGTTAATCTAAAAAATTCGAGATGGAAGAATCTTTGTTTAACACCAAAAGCTTTGATGACTTTTCTACCAATCTCTTCTAAATCTTTTGGAACATGAGGATATGTGAAATAAAAGACGTCTTTTTGTTCATGAACTATATCGGCAATGGAAGGTGGGAAAAAGTTACTTGCACAGAACACCACATTACTTTTTGAATCACAAATTCCATCAAAAGAAATGATGTTTCCAGAGATGAATTGTTCACAGATATAAGTGACATTTTTGTTCATTTTTTCGAAAAAAGAGTCAATATCTGCGGGTTTTTCAATCTTATAAGTGCCTTCAGCACCAACACCATGATCAGGTTTTATGAACACTGGGTAGTCAACTTCTTTAATAAATTTTTCTAATGCTTCTTTATCGGAAACGAGTATCCATCTCGCTGTTTTTGCGCCGGCTTTTTCATAGCCCTGTTTCATTAAAGATTTATGATTATAGAAATCGATTTCTTTACCAATTGGTCCTGTGGTGATGCCGAACATTTCCCTTAACTTCGCATCTTTATCTAACCAATACTCATTGTTGCTTTCTAAATAATCGATGTGACCATATTTATTTTCAAAATACTTCACCGCATTAACTTCGTTATCAAAGCAATCCATATTAATACAAAGATAATATTCCGTTAAAGCATCCTTGAGTTCAGGATTGAGACTATCGTATGGTTGATCACCAATACCAAGCACTCTAAAACCATTCTTTTTTAATGCTACACAAAAGCGATAAAAGGAATCTGGGAAATGAGGTGATATAAATACAAAATTTTTCATATTAGAATTCTTTCTTGTCGTACTTCTTTAAATCTTTATAAATATCTTTGAGTTGTGGGAACATCTTCACATATGCCTTTTTATAAAGATAATTGTATTGTTTATGAGCTTTTTCGTCTGGTGTAAATGTTGAAGTGATTCTACTCATGCTTTGCATTGCTTCTTCCACGGATTTAAATTCACCAAGGCCAACAAATGTGGCAATAGCTGCACCTAAAGATGTGGTTTCAAATGTTTGCACTCTTGAGACTGGTAAGCCAAAGATGTCAGATGTTATTTGACAAATTGCGTCACTTTGTGATCCTCCACCAGAAATCATAATTGATTTAATTTTATGTTTTTGTGATTTTTCAATGCTTTCAAGACCTTCTCTTAAGGCATAAGCAATACCTTCAATAATTGCACGATATAAGTGCACCCTTGTATGCACATCTGAGAAGCCAATAATTGCGCCTTTCGCTAATGGTCTAGATAAGCCTGGTCCCCAATATGGTTGTAAAACAAGTCCATCACTTCCTGGAGGAATTGTACTCAATTTACTATTAAGGATTTCTTCCACTGCCATCTCTTGAATTTTTGCTTCATTAACTAATTCAGAAGCAAATTCTCTTGAGAACCAAGTTAACATCCAATATCCACGATAGATTTGGACATCCATGTTATACCAACCAGGAACTGCTGCTGGGTAAGCAGGTAAGAACTTTTCTGGTTCGTGATATTTTTGATTTGAAACTTCAATTGTGGAAGCGGTTCCATATGAAATGGCACCGATATCTCTTGATAGAGCACCAAGACCAACTGTTTCACAAGCCTTATCGCTTCCTGTAGCGATGACTTTAATACCTTTTGGTAGTCCACACTCTTCTGCAACCGCATCAGAAATTGTTCCTAAAACTTCACCAGGTTGTTTAATGTCTGGTAACATTCTATTTGGTATACCAAATATTCTTCCTTTTAATGCGCCTTCTTTATACCATTTTTTCTTTTTGAAATTGATTGGATAATGTCCGGTTAAAGAAGCGGCGGAATCAACTAATAAACCAGTAAGTTTATAAATTAGATAAGTAGAAATGTTGACATACTTATATGTCTTGTTCCATGTTTCTGGTTCGTTTTCTTTTAACCAGTGAGCGATGGTTCTTCTTCTATTTAACTCGATGGTATTATTCATACCCACTAACTTAAATGCAGCGCGGTGTAATAAAGGTATCTTTTCTTTTGCTTCCGCCATTCTTTGATCGAGCCACAAAATTGAGGGTCTGATTGGTTTTAAGTCTTTATCTAATTGAACAGAAGAATCTCTAAATGTGGTAACTGTTGAGCCGACAATGTCGTCTAAATAATCTTTACCTTTTTGTGATAATTCTTTTAAACATTTAATGGTCAAATCCCAGTAAAAATCTGGATTTTGTTCAGCAAAACCCTTCTCTTTTGAAAAATATGCCGGTTTATATTGCTCTTTAATAATGACTTTAATTTCACCTTTTTTATCGATAAGAGCGGCTCTTACGGATTGGGTTCCGTAATCTAATGTAAGAACGCATGGGTTGTTTTTCATATTTAATTACCACCGAAAACTAATTCTATAAACAATATAAGTTTTTACGAAAACTATATCAACAAACTATTTGCGTGTGCTACGATATATACGCAAGTGTGAGCGCTTTCGTGCGCTTTACAAAACATGCCTATTAGGAGGAATTATATGGCTGAACAAAAAAGATACGTTTACCCCTTTGATGAAGCTTATGGCTTAGGCAAAGAACTCTTAGGTGGTAAAGGTGCTGGCTTAGCGGAAATGTTATGGCTTAGGCAAAGAACTCTTAGGTGGTAAAGGTGCTGGCTTAGCGGAAATGACACATATCGGTGTCCCAGTCCCAGAAGGTTTTACAATCACAACTGAAGCTTGCACACTCTATTATCAAAGTGGCAAAAAGATCCCCGAATTTGTTAGAGAACAAATTTTCAATGCTGTTAAAGGTATCGAAAAGAAAACTGGCAAAACATTTGGTGGCGATCATAATCCACTATTAGTTTCTGTCCGTTCAGGTGCTCGTGTGAGTATGCCTGGTATGATGGATACAATCTTAAACTTAGGTTTAAATGATGTTACTGCTGCTGCATTAGCAAGAGAAACAGGTAACGAAAGATTCGCAATGGACTCTTATCGTCGTTTCATTCTTATGTTTACAAACATCGCCAAAGGTCATCCAAGAGATGCAATGGATAAGATGCTTGATAAATTAAAAGAAGAAAACGGTTACAAACTCGATACAGAAGTTACAGTCGATCAATTAAAAGACTTAGTCAAGCGTTATAAAGCTTACTATAAAGAAACATTTGGTGAAGAATTCCCAACCGATCCAAAAGTACAATTAATGGAAGCTGTCGCAGCCGTCTTTAGAAGCTGGGACAACCCACGTGCTAACGTTTATCGTATGCAATATTCCATTCCTTATGAATGGGGTACCGCAGTTAACGTTCAATCCATGGCCTTCGGTAACAAGGGCGAAACATCTGGTACAGGTGTTGCCTTCTCCCGTAACGCTGCTACAGGTGAAAAAGTCATCTCCGCAGAATACTTACCAAATGCTCAAGGTGAAGACGTCGTCGCAGGTATTCGTACACCATTACACATTGATGAATTAAAGAAGAGAATGCCTGATGTTTATGACCAATTCGTCAAAACAATCAAAAACATGGAACTCCACTATCGCGATATGCAAGATATGGAATTCACAGTTGAAGAAGGAAAACTCTACTTCTTACAAACAAGAAGTGGTAAGAGAACACCAGCCGCTGCCTTAAAGATGGCTTGTGACATGGTTGATGAAGGCTTAATTACAAAAGAAGAAGCCGTCTTAAGAATCGACCCAGTCTCCTTCGACAAATTATTATTACCAAACTTTGACAAAGATGATTTAGCTGCTGCTCAATCACGTTTAATTGCCAAAGGCAATCCTGCTGGCCCAGGCGCTGGTACAGGTAAATTAGCCTTCACAGCAGAAGATGCTGAAAGAAGACATAAAGCTGGTGAAAAGGTTGTCTTAGTCCGTGCTGAAACATCCCCAGAAGACTTAATCGGTATGATCGCATCCGAAGGTATTCTTACCATGCGTGGTGGTATGACAAGTCACGCCGCCGTCGTCGCTCGTGGTATGGGCAAATGCTGTATTACAGGTTGTGCCGCTGCCTTAATCGATGAAGAAAAACAAACATTAACAATCGGCGGTAAAGTCTATGGTGTTGATGATGTCATCTCCTTAGATGGTTCCACAGGTTGTGTCTATGTTGGCGATATTAAGAAAGTCGCACCAGACCTCTCTTCCGGTAACTTCGGTAGATTAATGGGCTGGGTTGATGAAGCTCGCCAATTAAAAGTTCGTGCAAATGCTGATACACCAAGAGATGCTCACCAAGCCAAACTCTTTGGTGCACAAGGTATTGGTCTCTGCCGTACAGAACATATGTTCTTCGACAAGGATAAGATCTTCCACTTCAGAAAGATGATCTTAGCGGACACCGTTGAAGAAAGAAAAGCTGCTTTAGCAGAAATCGAACCATTACAACAAAAAGACTTTGAAGGTTTATTTGAAGAAATGGGCGAACTCAATGTTAACGTTCGTTTATTAGACCCACCACTACACGAATTCTTACCACAAGAAGAAGATAAGATTGAAGAATTAAGCAAGGCAACTGGCAAAACAGTTGAATACATCCACAAGAGAATTGAAGAATTACATGAATTCAACCCAATGATGGGTCACCGTGGATGCCGTCTTGACGTCTCTTATCCAGAAATCGGTGAAATGCAAACACGCGCTATTATTAAAGCAGCTATCGCTATTAATAAGAAATGCGGTCTCAACATTGAACCAGAAATCATGATTCCTCTTACCTTAGATTTAAGAGAATTGAAATACGTCAAAGCTATCGTCTGTGCAACAGCTGATCAAGTCATCAAAGAAGCTGGCGTCAATCTCAAATACCATGTTGGTACAATGATTGAAATTCCTCGTGCAGCCTTATTATCTGACGAAATTGCTCAAGAAGCTGAATTCTTCTCCTTCGGCACCAACGACTTAACCCAAATGACATTTGGTTTCTCTCGTGACGATGCTAGCAAATTCTTGCCAGACTATTACAAGAACAAGATCTTAGAAGAAGATCCATTCAAGACACTCGATCAACACGGTGTTGGCAAACTCATCAAGATGTCAGTTGAAGATGGTCGTAGAACCAGACCAAACTTACACATTGGTGTTTGTGGTGAAACCGGTGGTGAACCAAACTCCATCGACTTCTATCATCAAGCTGGCTTGGATTATGTCTCCTGTTCACCATTCCGTGTTCCAGTGGCAAGATTAGCAGCTGCTCAAGCCGCAATCAGACATCCAAGAAAGAAATAGTTTCTTAGCTAACAAAATAGCCTCTAGTTTAACTAGGGGCTTTTTTAATAAAAAGAAAAACGGCATAAGCCGTTAATCTATTAATATAATCCTGGTTTGTATAAACCTTTGTCTGTTAATTCTTTTAAAGCTTTAACAACTGATGGTTTATCTTCACGATATGTGACACCGTACCAGACCGCTGGTGTTTCAATTAATTGAAGACTTGCTTGTCCTTCACCCACTAAACGGGAAACTTCGTCAGGAATTAAGAACTCACATTTTAAGTTTTCGATATTGTCCTTTAAGAAGATTGGGAATTGTTTTTGTAATTTCTCAATGATGTCTGGGGAGAACGCGAAGAGGTTCATGGACACTAATTGGTTTGGTTCACAGATGAATGGTTTTTCGTTTTCATCTAATGGTGTGGCTTGGATTATGTCTCTTTCATCTTTACAGACGCTAGATTCAATCATTTTTGTTAAGAAGTGATTGTCATCATAGAAGCAAACTCCGCGCTTTACAGAGCCGTGTTCGGCGAGTGTATTAGATACTTGGAAGGCGATGTTTGCGTATTTACCAACACTTTTATTGGATAAACTTCTTAAGTATTTAGCAGCGACTTCATATGTTTCTTGTCCATAATAGTCATCGCCATTGATAATGATGAAGTTTTCTTTGATGAGATCTCTAGCCGCTAAGATAGCGTGTGCAGTACCCCATGGTTTAACTCTGCCTTCTGGACATTTGAATCCTTCTGGTAAATCATTTAAATCTTGGAATGCGTATTCAGTTTTAATTAATGGTTCGACACGTTTGCCAATTGTTTCTCTAAAGATTTCTAAATGTTCTCTTTTAATAATGAAGATGACACTATCGAAACCGGCTTTAATGGCATCATGAACAGAATAATCGAGGATGAAGTTTCCATAATCATCCATTGGTTCCATTTGTTTTAATCCGCCAAAGCGTGAACCCATACCGGCGGCAAGAATAACTAATTGCATGTTAATACCTCACTAGCATCGACTTTATTTAGTCGAGTTAATATATTTAAGCACAAGACTAATTGTCTTTGCATCTTTTATTTCATTATTTTTTATTTTTTCCAAAATTTCTTCTAAAGAAAAGTAGTACACATCAATAAATTCATCTGGATCCAAATGTCTTTGAACTGGAGTGACATTATTTGCTTTATAAAGATAAATAATCTCGTTTGTATAACCACAAGATGGATAAATTTCGCCAAAGCTTGTTAATGATTCCGCTTTTAGACCAACTTCTTCTTCAAGTTCTCTTAAACCTGCTTGATATGAGTCTTCGCCTTTTTCAAGTTTGCCTGCGGGAAGTTCCCACACTTCCTCTTTATAGGCATATCTAAATTGTCTAATCATAGCAACCTTGCCTTGATAGAAAGCCAAAACACAAACACCACCATGATGATGAACGACTTCACGAGTCACTTTCATCCCATTTGGTGCTAAGACATCATCGTTATTTAAACGGAGTATTTTTCCATCATAAACAACATTCTCTTTTATTGTTTTTTCTTCATTTTTCATAAAATTCACTGCAAAATTGTGTTATTTTCTTAAATTGGCTATAGATTTATAGAAAACAAAGTTGTTATCAGGATCTATATAGCCAACCTCTAAATCATTGATGATAATTGAACCATCATCATCTACATATCCAAGTTCTTTTTGATCAAACGAAATAATCCCATCGTCAGTAATGGACGCAAATTTTCGACCAGAAATAATAAGTTCATTGTCTTTGATATAGCCAACAAGCTTATCGTCTATAAATATGTTCTTGCCAAAGGAATCAATAATTAACATTTTATTTCTTCACAAAAGGTCCAACAACTTCATTGTCTTTAAGTGTTGTATCAGAAACAAATGCACCTTTAACAACTACGTTGTTACCTGTTTTAACATTTTCTAAAACAGCATTAGGTCCAATAATGTTTGCGTTACCTAAAACTGACTTACCCATAATGGTTGTGTTTGGATAAATAACTGTATCTTTTCCGATTTTGACATTAGGTGAGATGTATGTGGATTCAGGGTCTTCCATCGATACACCATCTAGCATTAATTTTTGATTTATTTTTCTTCTCATGACCTTTGCGGCATATGCTAATTGGGTGCGGTCATTAATACCAAAAACTTCCACCATGTTTTCTGCGACATAAGAACCGATTTGCAAATTATCTTGGTTCATTAATTCTACTAATTGGGATAAATAATAGAGTTTTCTGGCGTTTTTGTTATCCATTTTCTCTAAATACTTAAATAAAACCTTATTATCAAAGACACAGATTCCTGTATTAACTTCATCAAGATCGAGTTCATATTCAGAACAATCTGTTTCTTCTCTGATGGCTAATAATTTATGACTCTTTTCTTCTCTAATTAAACGACCATAACCATGAGGGTTGGAAAGAATCGCAGAAACTACAGTCAATGAATTGTGTTCCTTTTCATGAATACGAAGGATTGATGTAATGGTTTCTGTAGACACAAGTGGAGTATCTCCATAAATGATTAATGTTTCACCATCTAAGTCTTTCAATATCTCTTTAGCTTGTAAAACAGCGTGACCAGTTCCTAAGATTTCATGTTGCCAAACTACGTTTGCTTCGTCTTCCACTAATGCTTTTGTAGCTTCCCCACCAAACCCCACTACTACTGTGACGTTTGAAAACTTCAAAGGTTTTAAAGCATCTAAAACGTAATTGATAATTGGTTTTCCCAAAATTGGATATGCAACTTTTGAATAATCAGGATCAAGAGATTGCATTCTTGTTCCTTTACCAGCTGCGAGTACAATTGCGTATCTATTCATATATTCTCCTATTTAATAACTTTAGTTATTTCAACTAAATATTGGTCTTCTAATTTTTTGGCAACAGATTTAAGTAAATGTTTATCAGTAGATAAAGCAAATACCGATGAGCCAGAACCGCTCATCTGAACTATCTTTAATCCTTCTTCTTTTAATTTATCTTTAATGGTTTGAATTTCTGGAACTAAAGAGATGGCTGGAGCTTCTAAAGAATTGAAGATTGACTTTGCTAAAAGCTCATCGTCGCCTTCTTCTAAAGCTTTTTGGACAACTTCAACATCACCCATAGGTAAATCCATGGTGTCAGACACCTCATATACGCCCTGTGTTGAACATCCTTGTGCGGGTTTAACAATTAGACAGTAATAGTCGTTTTTGACGTTGATAAAGTCTATTTTTTCACCAATTCCGCGGCATCTTGCGGGTTTATTTGCGATAAAGAATGGAATATCTGCTCCTAAACCAGTAGATAAAGCGACCAATTCTTCATAAGGCAAATTAAGTTTTAAGTACTTATTGACAGCATTGATAACAGTCGCGGCATTGCTTGATCCACCACCAAGGCCGGATTGCATAGGAATGACTTTATGAATAGTGATTCTAAACTTGTTATTGAAGTGGTAGAGACTTTCCATCTTCTCTAACGCAATTGTCGCTGAGTTGTACTTGTTTAAACCAAGCGAGAAATCATCAATAGTTACAAAGTGATCTTTGGCGTTTTTCAATTCTGAAAACAATATTGAATCATGAAGCTCTAATGGCAATATGATCATATCAAGTTCGTGATATCCATCTTCTCTTTTATTAACAACGTTTAAACAGATGTTAATTTTTGCATAACTTTTTAATAATAAATTTTTCATAGGCGTTTATTTGTATAACTATTACTTATTCCAACAACAAAATTTTACTAAATTTTAAAGATTTATAAAGGCATTATATAATTCTTCAAATTTCTTAGGTAAGATTTCTTCTGGTCTTCTAATAGAAGAAATACCAACTTTTTCTAACAAGATGTTTGTAACCTCTTTATTGTTTGTAACATTATTTAAATTGTTTTGAATTGTTTTTCTTCTATTCAAAAAGAGCTTTTTAGCAAATTTATAAACGGAAATACAGTGATCGTAATCCACCCCTTCATTAATACTTATTTCAAAAACAATCGATGAGCATTTTGGGGCAGGATAAAATGAGCCGGGTTTAACTGTCAAAAGACGTTTGGATGAACCAAGCAAATGGACCAAAATAGAGGCTGGTCCATACTCTCCACCACTGGTTTCTGAGAACCTTGGGAAGGCTTCCGCCTGACACATTAGCACCATTTTTTTAGCGTTTTTTGCGTTTTCCAACAAATATACAACAGTTTCAGTCGTTATGTTGTAGGGTAAATTACCTAATATTTTGTCATATTGTGATACATCGTGTTTTCTTATATCGTTTAAAATTATCGACACGCGTTCTTCTTTGTATAGGATTTTTAAGAAGTTAACCATTCTTTCATCTATATCCACAAGGTCAATTTTCTCTGCTTTTTTTGAAGTCAGAAAATGAGTTAATGATCCTAAACCTGGACCAATTTCTAAAACTTTTTCGTTGTTTTTTGCATCCAAAAAATCCACTATTTTTGAGCATAATTCTGGTTCCAATAAATAGTTTTGTCCATAATCCTTATCTGGCTTTAATCCAGACTTAGAAATTATCTCAATAACATTACCTCTATTTATCTCCATCAATGCACTCCATTATTTGTTTTAAATCGATCTGTTTATAGTTAATTCTTTTAATCATTGTTTTAAAGTTACAATTACCTAATCTAAGCTTTTCGCACAATTCATTTCTTTTATTTTTGTTGTTTAGTCCAAGGCTGTATAGGTCACTGCTGTTAACACACGGTTTTTCTTCTTTTACTAAAGTAAGTTTACCTTTAAACAAAGACAAGATGTGATTTTTGTTTGATTCCGCGATTCCATGTTTGCCGTTTTTGTTGCATTCATTTATGTCTGCGACAATGTTTACACATCCAGGAATTTCTTCTTCAATTCTCTGCCTAATTTTAAGTCCAGCATCATCGGAATCAGTAAGTACAATAATTTTGTTTTTATCTTTAATTGATTTTAGAAAATCTATGTCTTTTTTATTAAGCTCGAAGCCATTTGTCACAACATAAATTGAGTCAATAAATGAAGATAAAAAGGCTTCGTCCCCACGTCCTTCAACAACAATAATTCCGTCGTAGAAATTCATACCAGTTTACACGTGAAACACTTTACAAGAATTCTCGTAAATTACATCCAAAATATGTTTCTTGGAAATTCCTTTGATTCTTGTAATTTCATCTATTACCAACGCGATATTTTTTGGCTCATTTACTGTGCCTCTTAATGGGTGTGGCGCTAAGTATGGTGAGTCTGTTTCAACCAAAAGTCGTTCCAAAGGAACGCATTCACATACCTCTTTTGGTGTTTTGGCGTTAGTGAAGGTTAATGGTCCATCTAAACCTATATACAAACCCAAATTTAATACGTCTTTTAATAGTTCGACACTTCCTGAATAGCAGTGCATGACACCACTATAAAGTGGTGGGTATTCTTTTAATATTTTCAAACAATCTTCGAACGCTTCTCTATTATGTATTGATATTGGCTTTTTATGTTCATTTGCAAATTTGATTTGCTTAATAAACCATTCTTTTTGTTTTTGCCTTTGTGCTGGATCTTTGACCCAGTGATAATCTAAGCCTATTTCTCCAACCGCAACAACCTTCGAATCATTAATATGATTCATTACTTCTTGAAAGTCTTCTTCGGTAACTCCATCTATATCAGTTGGGTGAAATCCAATTGCGGCATAAATGCCTTCATATTGGTGGGCTAACTTGATCGCCAAAAGTGAGCTTGCTTTGTCCCAACCAACAACCAAAAACTTATCTACGCCAACTTTTCTTGCGTCAGATAATACTTCATCTATTCTTGAATATAATTCTTCTGAATTTAAATGGCAGTGGGTGTCAAATATCATTCTATTTTCCTACACAAAAACGAGAAAATATCTCTTTGCTCAAATCTGTTTTATTTCTTTCACCTAAAATATCAAGAATTGCGTTATAAGCATCCATCAAATTAATAGAGATTAAATCAACAGTTAAATCGTTTTCTGCATCTTCTTTTGCTTTAAGTAGTGAGCTTCTTGCTTGTTTCAACAAACCAATTTGTCTAGTGTTGGTAAGAGCGGGGCGTTTAAATGATTGTTGATCCAAACCAACCACTCTATATATTTCATCTACTAATGGTTTGATGTCTTTTTCTAAAGCGGAGACGTAGATGTTTTTATCGTTTTTATCGATAATTTTATCCGCTTTATTATAAATAATAATTCTATTTGAATTCTTAGTTAATTCTAATATCTCTTTATCGCTTTCATCTAGGTTGTTAGAACCATCTAAAACAACAATGACTAATTCTGCGTCTTCAATAGATTTTTTAGCTCTATTAACACCGATGGCTTCAACAACGTCTTTAGATTCTCTAATACCGGCGGTATCAAGTAGATGTAAAACAATACCATTAAGGTTTATTTCGCCTTCTACGACGTCTCTTGTGGTTCCGGCAATATCTGTAACAATTGCTTTATCTTCGCCTACTAAAGCGTTCAAAATCGAAGATTTTCCTACGTTTGGCTTACCGACAATAGCAACCTTAATACCATCTTTAATTATTCTGGCTTTTTCACCATCATCAATTAAGGTATTAATCTTTTCAATTATCTCATCACAAATCGTAATAATTTGTTGTTTGTTGGCTTGTTCAATATCTTCGTATTCAGGATAGTCGATATTAACTTCAATTAAAGAGATAATGTCCGCTAAACGGGTTCTAACAGGAAGAAGGTTTTCGCTTGTTTTACCAGATAAAGAAAACATTGAGATGTCTTTAGCTTCTTTAGTGGTGGCGTTGATGATATCGTTTATTGCTTCTGCTTGGACTAAATCCATTTTTTGATGCAAAAAAGCACGTGAAGAATATTCGCCGTTTGTTGCTAATCTTGCGCCATTTTCAAGCAAAATATCGATGATTTGCTGTGAAATTAGTGCACTTCCGTGGCAAATTATCTCCACAAGGTCTTCACCAGTAAAACTTTTTGGGCCTTTGTAAATTGCTAAGACAACTTGGTCTATTTTTTTGTTCGTTTTCTTGTTTTCGATATATCCAACGAGAAGAGTTTTTTGGTCAATTTTAGTAATATCTTTGGAAAAGCATCTAGAGACAACATCAAAGCAATCATCGCCAGAAACTCTGATGATGGCTAAAGCAGATTTCATTGGTGGTGTTGCTAAAGCGACTATTGTTTCAAACATAGATACCTTTCCAAAAAGCACCCATAAGGGTGCTAATTAATTATTCAACATAGATAATTTGAACTTGGCGGTGTGTACCGTCACCTGTGGATTCTGTACGAATGTTATTCATACCAGAGCAAGCATTATGGATTGCTCTTCTTTCATCCGCTGGCATTGGATCAAATGTGTATGTTGTTTTTGTTTTTTGCACTTCTCGAGCGCATTTACGTGCAATACGTGTTAAGCGATCGTATTTGCTATCTTTATAACCATTAACATCAAGCAAGACTCTAAATCTCTTGTGGAAATGATTACTAACAGCAAGCTTCGCTAATTCGTTGAGGGCTTGAAGCGTTTTGCCGTTCTTACCAATTAAAATTGGGTTGTGAGTGGAATCGATAGTGATGCGGATAATATCATCATCAAGCTTGGTATTAACTGTGCTTTCGATACCAAGACTATCAATTACATTTAAGATGTAATCTTCAGCAAATTTAATGACATCAGATAAGTCATAAACATCGACAACCATTTTCTTAGAGAAAATGCCTTTTGTCTTGTCTGTGATTACATATATAAGTTCATTAACAGGTGTACCTGTATCTTGACTTGCGGCATTTAAGGCTTCTTCAACAGTTTTTCCAGTATATGATTTCATATAAATCTCCTTACTTTTTAGAAGTCCTGTTCTTTGGTTTGCGATTCATAATCGCGTGTGTGATTAAAGTTTGTGCGATAGAGAATAACGCGCCAACCAACCAATAAACACCTAACGCAGAAACTAGTGAGAAGCCCATGATAATAATCATGATAAGCATAATGTATGTGAACCATTTCATTTTGTTATCATTTTCTTTTTGAGCAGGGTTCTTACCTAATTTAGCAATCTTTTTCTTCTTCGCTTTAGCGAGCCATTGTGGTAATAACATAGCAACAGTTTGTGCAATAGCCATTATTAAGAATAATGCTAAAGCTGTCCATACACCTGATGTAGGATCTTTCCAGTTAGACCATGTTGTTAAAACTTGGCTGATAGATGTGGATAAGTTCAAACCTAAGAATTTACCTGAGGAGAGTTCAGCACTACCTTGCATAGCACCCCAAACACAGATGAATATTGGGAATTGAACAAACATCACTAAGATAGAAGTAAATGGATTGATTTTGTGTTTCTTATAAAGCGCTTGTGTTTCTTGAGCTAAACGTTGTTTCTCATACTGATTAGTATTTGAGTTTGGATATTTAGCTTGAATTTTAGCAATCTCTGGTTGAAGTTCTTGCATCTTACTTGAAGCGGTTGTCTGTTTGAATGTCACTAATAACATTAAAGTTCTAACGATAAGTGTAACAAACAAGATCGCTAAAAGTTGTGCCCACCCTTGGTAAACACCTGTACCTCTAAATCCAGCGGTAAATGTATCAATTAACCAACCGATAGGGTAGACGAGTAAACCGGAAAGGAAACCAACTCTTTTCCATGCATAACCCCAGTCTTTTTTCTCAATTTCTGCAGTTCTTCCATTTTTATAATCACCATAATTACCGTAGAAACCTTGTTTTGTGGCTAAACAAGAACGGTAACCACCAATCTTGCTCTTTATTTGGTTTTGGTAATAATTGAAGTAGTCATTTGTTGGGCATTCGTCGACACCGACTTTGCCAGACATTCTAACTTCGTGATTATAAATAGAATAGTTTTCCCAAAGTTTCTTACTATCTTTCAATTCATCATTGTAGGAATAGTATTTCAAATAACCGTGACGAATAAGAATACCAACATCATCTTGGTTGTCACCAGTAATTTTGGCGGCTGTAACTTCAGATGCTGCGATACCATCAGCTTCGATGGCGTGTTTTAACACGACATTATCTAATTCGATATAGTATTTGAGTGTTGGGACACGGATTGATGATTTGACTGCGCCAGTATATAAACCATTGAGAGTGATGCAGTTTGTAATGTTGGCGCTATACCAAACATTATTTAAACCTTCAACTTGACCAACAACACCTTGGGAATCTGCTGCCATAGCAGCTTCTTCACTGTCATAATAGGCGCACACGCCATAATCCATTGCGTATAAAATGTGAGCCTTGTCTTTGGAAGAGCAGAAAGAGTTTGTACAACCAGATAAAACCATCGCTCCTAAAAGGAGAGAGGCAAATCCTAATCCTAATTTTGTACCTTTTTTCATTTTTTGCTCCTAGTATTGTTTTAATAAATCTCTTAACTGAGATTTGTTGTCTTCAAAGTCGGTAGTAATGAACTTACTTCTAACGATGATGACGATATCAAGTGATTTAGCATTATAGTCAATAAGACTATCGCAAATTGCTCTCACTTGACGTTTTACGCGATTACGAACAACCGCGCATCCAAGCTTAGTAGACGCAGATATACCAATACGGGTATATCCTAATTCTGTCTTAAAAACATGAACAACAAAGCTTGGTAAACGAGATGAATTACCTTTATGGATCGCCCTTGCAAATTCTCTATTGTTTTTAATTCTATTAAGGGTTTTCATTCATTCTCCTAATTAAGCTGTTAATCTTTTACGGCCTTTAGCTCTACGGCGGGCTAATACATTACGTCCTTTGTCGCTTTTCATTCTTGCGCGAAAACCAGCTTTACGTTGATGCTTGATTTTACTTGGTTGATATGTACGTTTCATATAAGTGTACCTCCTTAAACATAGCGGTAAAATTATAGATGTATTTATTGAATAAAGTCAATAAAAGAAGAAAACCGGCGAACACCCATTCTCTTTTATATCCACATGAACAGTTCAATTTATTGAATTTAAGTTATCCACATTATTTTTGTGGAAAACTATTTTTTGGTGGGAAATAGACTGTTCAATTTTGTAGAAATGATTGTATGTAAGTTAATCATTTTTAAATATAAATAATTTTATTATTTATTATTTTATAAGTACTTTTTATCTGGTGATTAATGGTCAATGTGGAAAACTAAATTTTGTTTAATTTTCTACTTAAAAAACCAGTAGGATTCAACTATAATTGTTCCCAAGATAATTGGTGTTGGAGGGTTTATGATTAATTCTATTTCTGAAATTACCCAGCTTTGGGATCGCGCTTTAAGAAAAATCGATGAGCGCTTAGGAGAAAGGCAAATATTCGATTCCTTCTTCGCTAATAGTTATATCAATAATGTTCAAGATAATACGATAGTGGTAGTGGTTAGCACCGCTTTAGCCAGAACCTTATTAAAGACTAAATATTATGATTTGGTTTCCGGAGTCATTAACGAAATCACTGAATCAAACTATAGACTAGACTTCATTTTAGAAGGTGAAGCTAAATCAGAAAAAATCGATTACACTGCTCCTCAACCAAAGAAACAACAACAATTCTTCCAAGACGCTATCTTAAATACAAAACTTACTTTTGACAACTTTGTTGTCGGTGAATTTAATAGAGAAGCTTCACAAGCTGCTCTTTTAATTGCATCCAATCCAGGAAAAATGTTTAATCCGTTATTCATTTATTCTCATTCTGGATTAGGTAAAACACACTTATTACACGCAATTGGAAATTACATTATTAAAGAAAGAAATCCAAACGCCAGAGTCTTATACATTACCGCTAATGACTTTGTTGAAGAATACATTAAGTTTGTCAGAGGCGAGAAGGATGATGAGACATTAAAAGATTATGTTAAGAATTTTGACGTGTTGTTGTTAGACGATATTCAATTTTTAGCAAATAAGGTTAAAACACAAGAGATGTTTTTCTACATATACACGCACATGATCAATTTTAATAAACAAATAGTAATTACGTCTGATCGTCAACCTAACGAAATTGCCAACCTTGAAGACCGTCTAGTTACAAGATTTACCCAGGGTTTAGTGGTAAAAATCGATGAACCTGACCAAAATACATGTGTTGAGATTCTAAGAAAAAAGATTATCGCAAGTGGTCTTTCTTTAGATAATTTTGATGATAATGTTCTCTATTTCTTTGCGGATAAATTCAGCAAGAATGTTCGTGAGCTTGAAGGTGCGTTAAATAGGTTAATGTTTGTTGTTGTAAGCATGAAGAAAACTGACAAGATTACGATGGATGTTGCAGTAGAAGCCGTTTCATCATTAGTGGGCGGTAAACAACTCGCCACACAACTTAATGAGCAAAAGATCATCAACGCTGTCGCCGATTACTACAATTTAACTTCTTCACAATTAACCGGAAAGATCAGAACAGGTCAAATCGTCTTAGCGCGTCATGTTGCGATGTATTTAATAAGGTATATGTTAGATATTCCGCTCAAGAAAATTGGTGATATGTTTGGTGGTAAAGACCATACAACTGTTATGTCCGGTATATCCAAAGTGGAAAACGAGTTGAAAACTAACGAAGGTTTAAACCAAGCGATAGAAGAGATCAAAAAACGTTTAAAACCATAAAGTTTATTAAAAATAAAATATCAATTCAAATAGCGGTGTGATAAAATAGAAATATCTATGTGGGAATTGATAAATTAAGTGGTTTTCCACAATATCCACCGCCATTACTATTATTATTAATATAATAAATGAAAGGAATTTATATGAGATTCACGATTAGAAGAGAAGAACTCCTTAAAGGATTAACAATTGCATCTAGAGCAGTTGCGAATAAAGTTGCAGTAGCTGTTTTAGCAAATTTAAAAATTGAATTAACAGAAAATGGTTTATTTATTACTGGTTCAAATTATGATCTAACAATTAGAACTCAAGTTCCTTATAGATTTAATGGTGTGGAAATTATCAGAAACTATAAAGAAGGCGCAACTCTCATTAATGCTAGATTGATTACAGAGATCGCTAGAAAGATGGAATCTGAAGAAATCACATTAGATGTTATTGATTCCACAATTGCCACAATTAGTGATAATCGTTCTGAATATAAATTAAATTGCGTGAGACCAGAAGAATATCCAGATTTGGATTTAGAACCAAACGGAACTATGCTCACATTATCCAAGGCTGATTTTGATACATTGGTTTCTCAAACAGCTTTCGCAGCATCACTTAAAGAACAAAGACCAATTTTAACTGCGATGAATCTTGAAGCTGCTAACGGACAACTTACCGCCACAGCCACAGACTCTGCTCGTATGGCTAGAAAGAATATCAGCATTCCTGAAGATATCAAATTTATTGCTAACGTTCCTGCCAAGATGATGGTGGAAGTTGACCACTTATTAGAAGGCATGGAATCTGTTGATATCGCTTTTAGCGATAAGAAAGCATTATTCTCACTCGGAAGAACCATTGTTGCTTCTCGTTTAATCGCTGGCGATTATCCAAACACCAAAAACATCGTTCCAAGAGTGACAAATTATCACTTGGAAGTTAACGCAAACGATTTGATTAAAGCAATTGATAGAGCGAACATCTTATCCATGGATAGAGAAAACGTTGTTGATTTATCAATGAGTGAAGACGGTATTGAGATATCCGCTAAGAGCCAACAAGTTGGTTCCGCAACAGAAAGAATCGATGTCTTTAAATATGACGGACAAGAACTTCGCGTCTCATTCAATAGTGAGTTTGTCGTCGCTGCCGTCAAAGCCTTAAATTGTGAAGATGTGACCTTTGCGTTTGTAGGCGAAATGAAGCCCTTTGTTGTGAAAAATGCTTCAGATGACTCCATCATCCAAATTGTCACACCAGTGAGGACATATTAGGCCAAAAAAGCCCAATTTCAAGAATATAGTAGATTAGGGAATATTTTATTCCCTTTTTTATTTATATAATGTATAATTGTTCCAAGGAGTTTTTTGTGGGCGCAAAAGTGATCAAATTAAGACAAGATGAAGAGTATATCACCCTTCAATCTCTCCTCAAGTTAGCCGCTATTATTCCAACCGGGGGAATGATTAAGGTTTTTCTTGAAGATAATGTAGTTTTGGTCAATGGAGAGCGCGAAAATCGTCGAGGCCGTAAATTGTACCGTGGAGACGAAGTTAGCCTTACTAACGCGTTGTTTGTAATCAAATAAGCTATGATTATCAAAACACTTACCATCAAAAATTTCCGTAATCACGCATATCTTTCATATGATTTTCAGCCAAATCTAAATATCTTCACAGGATATAATGCAGTGGGGAAAACCAATGTTATGGAGGCAATTTATTACCTCTCATTAGCGAGAAGTTTCAAGGCTGCGGAAGATGAAGAATTGATTCAAAAAGGTAAAGATTATGCAGAAATATCCGCGGTTACAGCAGAAGGAAAATTAGATCGAAAAATTCGAATTCTGATTACACCGACAGGAAAACAAATATTCATAAATGGTAAAAAGATATCAAAGATATCTGAGTTATCAAATATTATGAATGTTCTATTATTTGAGCCTAAAGATGTAATGATGTTTAGAGGCTCACCCAAAGCACGCAGAAATTTTCTGGATATAAACCTATCCAAAAAGAGTCTGCCATATTTGGACTATATTTCTCGTTATAACAAAGTTTTAAAAGAAAGAAACGACCTGTTAAAAGAGAACAATGTTGACCCTGTTTTACTAGAAACTACCACAGAAATGCTCGTCAAATTAAGTGGCCCGATAGTCTCTTATAGACAGATGTATGTCAAGGATATCAATGATATCCTTATAAAAATAACGCGCGCGCTCACGGGCGAAGAAGGGAAGTTGGAAATCATCTATAAACCGTTTGTTCCATACGGCAAAGACTTCCAGAAAGAAGCGTTAGAAGCATTTAAAAGGGCCGAGGAAAGAGATTTCCACTCAAAAGCAACATCTATTGGAATCCATAGAGAAGACTTCTCAATCAGTCTAAATGGGCGCGATATTGGTCAATTTGGATCCCAAGGAGAAAACAGGATTGTGGCTTTAGCCCTAAAACTAAGTCCTTACTTCTTAATTGATGACAAGGACAAACGACCAATAGTGGTTCTTGATGATGTGATGAGTGAACTAGATGCCACGCATCGTCAAAGACTCATTAAATTCGTTCAAAAATTCGAGCAAGTATTTATTACCGCGACAAGACTAGAAGTCGCTGGTGCTGCTCAATATCAAATAAAAAAACCAATAGAAAAGGAGGTCTTCTAATGGAAGAAGAAAAGAAAGAAGTTGTTGCGGAAGAAACAAAAACTGAAACCCCTGCTCCAGAGATTAAAGTTGAAGTTTCCGAGATGAACAAGGAAGAAGCTCAACTCGAAAAAGCAGATGCTAAATATACCGCGACGAACATTCAAGTCTTAGAGGGACTTGAAGCAGTTAGAAAAAGACCAGGTATGTACATTGGTACAACATCCGCTGCTGGTCTTCACCACCTTGTGTGGGAAATCGTTGATAACTCAATCGACGAAGCATTAGCGGGATACTGTACAGACGTTACAGTCACAATTAACAAAGGAAACACAATTACTGTTGTAGATAACGGCCGTGGTATTCCTGTTGACGTCGTTGCCAAGAGCGGTTTATCCGGTGTTGAAACTGTTTATACAGTCTTACACGCTGGTGGTAAATTCGGTGAAGGCGGCGGCTATAAGGTTTCCGGTGGTTTACATGGTGTTGGTGCCTCAGTTGTTAACGCCCTTTCTGAATGGTGTGAAGTCACCGTTAAGAAAGATGGTGGGGTCTATTACATCAAATTCGTTAATGGTGGACATATTGTCGAACACTTAAAGAAAATTGGTACATGCGATCCAAAAGACAATGGTACTAAAGTCACATTTAAACCAGACCCAGAAATCTTCCAAGACACAACAGAATATAGCTATGACACAATTCGTGACAGAATGAGACAAACAGCCTTCTTAAATAGAGGCATTAGAATCACTGTTATTGATGATAGAGGCGAAGAACAAGTTAAAGAAAGCTTCTGTTATAAAGGCGGTATTAAAGAATACGTTTTATTCATCAACAACCACAAAACAAGATTGTTTGATGAAGTCATTTATTGCGAAGGTTCAGTCCCAATTACACTAGCAAGTGGAAATACCGCTCACGTGTATGCTGAAATCGCTTTCCAATATGATGACGGATATAGTGCAAACGTGTATTCATTCTGTAATAACGTTCATACCCATGAAGGTGGTATGCACGAAACAGGCTTCAAAGAAGCCATGAGAAAAGTAGTCAACAACTACTGCCGTGAATATAAATTCTTAAAAGAAGGCGAAGATGATTTAACATATGACGATATCGCTGAAGGTTTAACCGCAGTTATTTCTGTCAAACATCCAAACCCACAATTTGAAGGTCAAACAAAGACCAAATTAGGCAATTCTGAGGTCAGAAAGATTGTTAATAGTATTGTTAGTGAACAATTCAACAGATTCTTATTAGAAGACCCAAAATTAGCCAGAATGATTATGGAAAAAATCGTCATGGCAGCAAATGCTCGTATGGCGGCTCGTAAAGCTCGTGAAGATTTCCGTAGAAAAGGATCCTTAGAACTTACCACTCTTCCAGGCAAGCTCGCGGATTGCTCAAGTAAAAAACCAGAAGAATGTGAATTATACATCGTCGAAGGTAATTCCGCTGGTGGTAGTGCTAAGAACGGTCGTAACCGTGAAACACAAGCTATCTTACCACTTCGTGGTAAAATCCTTAACGTCGAAAAAGCTCAAGCAAAGAGAATTTTTGCTAATGCTGAAATCGGTAACATGATCACCGCTATCGGTGGTGGAATCGATCCAGAATTTGATACCTCTAAAATCAGATACCACAAGATCGTCATCATGACCGATGCTGATGTTGACGGAAGCCACATCAGAATCTTATTACTAACTTTCTTCTATAGATTTATGAGACCACTCATAACCGAAGGTTATGTGTATATTGCTCAACCTCCTCTATATAAAGTTGAATACCATGGTAAACAATACTATGCGTATAACGACGACCAATTAGAAAACATTAAGAAAAAACTTAACTTAAAACCAGGTTATCCATTCCAACGTTATAAAGGTCTTGGTGAAATGGATGCCGAACAATTATGGGAAACCACCATGGATCCAGCACACCGTAAGATGCTTCGTGTCACATTAGATGACGCCATCAAAGCGGAACAAGTGTTTACAGATTTAATGGGTGATGATGTTGACCCACGTAAAGAGTTCATTCACGCTAACGCAAAATTCGTGAAGAACTTAGATATTTAATAAAAGGAGGAACGATTCATGTTGTTTGAAGATGAAGAAAAAATCGTCGAAGAATTAGACGAAAATGCTGAAAATGATGAAAAAGAACCCGTTTCTGCTGAAGAAATTGAATCTGGTATCGTTGCTGGAACCACTGATGTTGATACAGTTGGCTTAGTTAGAGAATCATTCTTAGACTACGCCATGAGCGTCATCGTCTCCCGTGCTATTCCAGATGTTAGAGATGGTTTAAAACCAGTTCATAGACGTATTGTTTACTCAATGAGTGAAACTGGTAATACACCAGACAAACCATTTAAAAAGTGTGCTCGTATCGTCGGTGACGTTATGGGTAAATATCACCCTCATGGTGACGCCGCAATCTACGGTGCTTTAGCAAGATTAGCCCAACCATTCTCAATGAGATATACGCTCGTTGAAGGTCATGGTAACTTCGGTTCTATCGATGGCGACGAACCTGCTGCTTATCGTTATACAGAAGCTCGTATGGCTAAGATGGCTCTTGAAATGGTCAGAGACATCAACTGTAACGTAGTTGACTTTATGGATAACTACGATGGTGTCGACCAAGAACCAACCGTTTTACCCTCTAGATTCCCTAACTTATTAGTTAATGGTTCAAGTGGTATCGCTGTTGGTATGGCCACAAACATTCCACCACACAACTTAAGTGAAGTTATCGATGGTGTTGTTGCTTTAAGCAAAAACCCAGAAATCACCACTGAAGAATTAATGGAATTCATCAAAGGTCCAGATTTCCCGACCGGTGGTTTAATCTTAGGACGTGCCGGCATTCGTGATGCTTATGAAACCGGTTCAGGAAGCATTGCCGTTCGTAGTAAATGCAGAATCGAAGAACGTGGTGATCACGGATTAAAGAGAATCGTTGTGGAAGAAATTCCTTATGGTGTTAATAAAGCCACAATGATCGAAGACATGGCTGCTTTAGTTAGAGATAAAGTTATCGATGGTATTACTGATATCAGAGATGAATCTAACAAAGATGGTATTAGAGTGGTTATTGAAGTTAGAAGAGATGCCATTCCAGAAGTCTTATTAAATCAATTATTTAAATTAACAAAGTTACAAGTCAGCTTTGGCATTATTAACTTATGCTTAGTTGATAACGCACCAAAAGTGTGTTCTTTAAAGACAATGTTACAAGAGTACTTGGATTTCCAAGTTGAAGTTATCGCTAGAAGAACACAATTCTTATTAGACAAAGATGTGGCTCGTGACCATATCGTTGTTGGTTTAATTAAATGTCATGACAACATCGATGAAGTTGTTGATATTATCAAAGCTAGTAAGAGTAGAGAAGATGCCACAACCAGATTAATGGCGACATTTGATTTCTCTGAACCACAAGTTCAAGCCATTTTAGCAATGAATTTAGGTCGTTTAACTGGTATTGAAACCGAAAAGCTCGAAGCTGAAAGAGTTCAATTAGAAAAGAATATCGAAGAATACAAGAGAATTCTTTCTTCTAGAGAAAACGAAACTGAAGTCGTTGTTAACGAATTATTAGAGATTAAAGAAAAATTCGGTGATGAAAGAAGAACCGAAATCACTAATAGTGATGCATCAATCGATGATGAAGATTTAATCCCACAAGAAGATATCGTTATCACATTAAGTAGAGGTGGTTACGTTAAGAGACTTAACGCCGATATATTCAGAACTCAAAACCGTGGTGGTCGTGGCGTTCGCGGTGCTTCATTAAATGAAAATGATGTTGTTGAACTCATGATCTACACAAAAACACACACAGACTTATTGTTCTTTACAGATTTAGGTAAGGTTTACCGTATTCGTGGTTACCAAGTTCCTGAATATCAAAGAACAGGTAAGGGTGTTCCTGTGATTAACTTAATCAATATCGAAAAAGGTGAAAATGTTAAATCCATCATCGCTGTTAACGAATATAGAGATGATCGTTACTTAATGTTCTTCACTACCGAAGGTATTGTTAAACGTACTCCATTAAAGGAATATGAATCAATCCGTCAAAACGGTAAAATCGCTATCACATTACGTGAAGGTGACAACTTATTAAACGTCAAACAAGTTTCTGAGAAGATCGAACTTCCTGAATTTGCTGATGAAAACGGTAACTATACACAAGACTTATTAGTCGGCATTGCTGCCTCTAACGGTAAGATGGTTAACTTCCCAGCTAACGAAGTTAGACCAATGGGTAGAAGTGCATCTGGCGTTAAAGGTATCGAATTATGTGAAGGCGCACGTGTTGTTGGTTGTACCGCACAATACGAAGGTGATCACATCTTAGTTGTTACCGATAAAGGTTATGGCAAAATGACAAAAGTTGTCGATGACGATGGCGAACCAACATATCGTATTACAAAACGTGGCACCAAAGGTGTTTCAACCTTAAAGGCCTCAGATAAAGTTGGACAACTCGTTGCCGTCCGTGCCGTTAACTTAGATGACGACTTAATGGTTATTACAAATGCTGGTATTGTTATCAGAACACCATTAAGACAAATTCGTGTTGCTGGACGTAACACTCAAGGTGTTAAGATTATGAACCTTGAAGGACGTCAAAGAGTTTCTTCTATCGCTATTGTTCCACATGAAGAACCAGGCGAAGAAGTTGAAAATGTTGAAGAAGGCGCTGAAGAAGCGTTAGAAAACAACGAATAATTGAATTATGAAAGTTTTGGTTAGTTTCCAACCAAATAAAAAAGCCCCTGATTTTGAGGGTGCCAGAATGAGAAAAACTATCAAAGGCGCCCTCGAAAGAGTGGATGTTGATTACACAACAACAATTGTGGAAAAGCACGATGTTGTTCATTTGATTTCGCCGGAAGATGAAAACAAATTAAACGACGCAAAAGAAAACAATATTCCAGTTGTTGTTAGCGCACTATATTGTGAAGATGATCCACAAGCATCTTACTTAGAACACAAATGTAAAGATGGTGTAAGAACCACAGAATTAACTAATAAAGCTTTAAAATTCTTAAACAAAGCCGATTTGGTTCTTGTACCTTCACCTAAAGTTAGAGATTTCCTAGTTAATAGTGGTGTCACATCCGATATATCAATCGCCTTACCAGGTATTAATTTAGCGAGATTTGATTTCTCTAGAGATGATGAAAAAACAATTTTCTATCGTTACTTTAGAGAAGATTCAAAAAAGAAATTAGTCCTTGGATTAGGTGAATACGATAATACAATGGATGGAATTAACGCCTTTATTAACGCCGCGAAAATATGCGAAGATGCAATCTTCTATTACATTGGTAGAGAAGCGAAACCAGGAATTTATAATTCATTAAAAATGAAAAAAATAATCTCTTCTGCTCCAAAGAACCTAAAATTCATTACAATTATTCCTGATGATATTTATAGAAGCGCATTATTAAACGCTGATGTATTCGTCATCCCAGGTTATAAGGTTACAGGTGTCGTTAGTTTAATGGATGCCATGGCTGCAAAATGCCAAATCATCGCTAGAAAACAAGCTGTATATCCAGACCTAATTGTTGATGGTCAAAACGCCTATCTTGGCGAATTCTCAGAAACAATTACAAGCCTTATCAAAGATTATTTAGGTGGCAAATTAAAACCTACAATAGAAAACGCATATAACTACGTTAAAAAATGTAATCTTAAAGCAGTTGGTGAACAATTAAAATGGTTCTACTTAGAACAGATCAATATTAAAAATCTATCAAAACTATAAGGAGAGATATTATGTTAGACATTAATCTTATTCGTGAGAATCCAGAAAAAGTAAAAGAGTCCCTAAAAAAGAAATTATGGGATGCAGACTTTACCGAATTATTAAAATGGGACGCTGAAAGAAAAGAACTTATTCAAGTTGTAGAAGGCAACAAAGCCGAGATGAATAAGCTCTCCGCAAGTGTTCCACAAGCAAAGAAAAACGGTGAAGATGTTACAAAAATCTTTGCAAAAGTTAAAGAAATTGCGAAAAATAACGCCGAAAACGAAGCAAAATTAAAAGAATTAGATCAAAAAATTAATGATTTCTTAATCGTTTTACCAAACATTCCTGATGATGATTTAGTGGGTGGTGGAAAAGAAAACAATAAGGTCATTAAAGTGTATGGCGAAAAACCAGTCTTTAATTTCAAAATGAAAGACCATGTTGAACTCGCTGAATCACTTGGTTTAGTCGATTATGAAAGAGGCGGAAAGATTGCGGGTCGCGGCAGTTGGATCTATACCAACCTCGGTGCCAGATTAGAATGGGCAATCTTAAACTTCTTTATTTCAGAGCATCTTAGAGATGGATATGAATTTATCCTACCTCCACATTTATTAAATGAAGAATCTGGTTTCGTTGCTGGACAATTCCCAAAATTTAAAGAAGATGTCTTCTGGCTTGAAGGAACTGAGCCAAAAAGATTCTTATTACCAACCGCTGAAACAGCATTAGTCAATTTATATAGAAACGAAATTTTAAGTGAAGATGATTTACCAAAGAAATTCTTTGCTTACACACCATGCTACCGTCGTGAAGCTGGTTCTTATAGAACCGAAGAAAGAGGTATGATTCGTGGCTATCAATTCGACAAAGTCGAAATGGTTCAATATACAAAACCTGAAGATAGCGATGCTGCTTTCGAAGAATTGGTGAGAAAAGCATCTTCTTTAGTGGAAAAACTCGGATTACATTTCCAAATTAGTAAATTAGCCGCTGGTGACATCTCCCATTCTATGGCGAGAACATATGATATTGAAGTTTATCTCCCAAGTATTGGCATTTATAAAGAAGTTTCTTCAGCAAGTAATGCTCGTGATTACCAAGCTAGAAGAGGCATGATGCGTTATAGAGATAAAGCAACTGGTAAAACCAGATATATGCATACATTAAATGCTTCTGGTTTAGCTACAAGTAGAATCTTCCCAGCTATCCTAGAACAATATCAACAAGAAGATGGTTCCGTTTTGGTTCCTGAAGTATTACAACCATTTATGGGTGGAATCAAAGTTTTAAAACCAGTTAAATAATCAACAATAAACACGAAAGGGACTCATTGAGTCCTTTTTTGTTAGATGTTATTTATTATAAATATCTCGTGTGCTATAATAACCCCGCCATCGCGATGGATATCTATGAACCAGGTCAGGACAGGAATGTAGCAGCCTTAAATATCTTGTTCATGTGCGGTGGTTTGTTTATATGGAAAAGACTAATAAGTTCATGTTAGAGGCCATCAAGGAAGCCAAGAAAGCCGAGCTACTTGATGAAGTACCAATAGGTTGTGTTATTGTCAAAGACAATAAAATTATTTCTCGAGGACATAACGTTAGAGAAAGCAAAAACAATCCAGTTGGTCATGCTGAAATAATTGCCATCACTAAAGCCAGTAAAAAACTAAATAGTTGGCGGCTTAATGATTGTGAACTTTATGTAACTATAGAACCTTGCATCATGTGTTCCGGCGCCATTATCCAGTCTCGAATAAAAGCGGTATATTACGGAGCAAAAGATTATAAAGGTGGAGCATTCGGATCATCAATTGATGTATTGAAAGCTGAAAACATTAATCACCATCCCGAAATAGTTGGCGGCGTATTAGAAAAAGAATGCTCAGAGCTAATCAGTAGATATTTCAAAAACAAAAGAGAAAAGAATAAACTTGGACTTTAATTTTAGTCCAAGTTTTTTTATCATATATGCATATATGAAGAATGAAGAGAATATTCAAAGAATAGTACCCTCTTTAGAAACAGGATTGACTTCTGAACAAGTTGAAGAGAGAAAGCAACTAGGTTTAACTAATAAAACACCGATAGTTGTTGGTAAAACATATTTTGAAATTATCGTTACTGATTTATTCAGTTTCTTTAACATTCTTTTATTCATCATCGCTGGTTTAATGATCGCTGCTCAATATTGGGCTGGTCTTACTTTTACAGTGGTGTTATTTGCTAACATCATTATTTCTTTGACCGAAGATATCAAAGCCAGAAGATTGATGGGCAAATTAAGATATCAAACCGCTCCAAAAGTTGAAGTTATTAGAAACGGACAAAAAGAAGTTGTTAAAAACCAAGAAATATTAATGGATGACATTGTCTGTTTAGAAAGCGGAAACCAAATATGCGTCGATGGCAAGCTTCTTGAAGGAACTTTGGTGGTTAATGAATCCGCATTAACTGGCGAGTCAATCGATGTTGTTAAAAAGACAGGCGACTATTTATATTCAGGTTCTTATATAATAAGCGGAACCGGATTAATGCACGCTGAAAAGGTCGGAGTGGATAGTTATATTGAAACTCTACACGCAAAAGCAAGAGCATTCAAAAGACCCACATCAGAGATTCTTAAAACATTAACTATTTTATTTAGAATAATTGGCATCATAGTTTCAACATTAGCTATAGCTATTTTTATCATTTATCTAGCTAGAGGTAAGTTCGGTTCTTATGATGACTTCCAAAAATCCATGAGAGGAATATCTGGCGCTATGGTGTCGATGATTCCAGCTGGATTATATTTATTAACTTCTGTTGCTCTAGCAGTTGCGGTTTTAAAACTTTCCAAAAAAGGAGCAAGAGTACAAGACTTTTATTCTGTGGAAATGCTCGCAAGAGTCAATGTCCTTTGTGTTGATAAAACAGGAACCATTACAAGTGGTGAAATGGATGTACAAAAAGTATTGCTTGTTGGTAATGAAGGATACTCAAACGACGACATTTCTCAAATTATGTCAAACCTATTAAACGCCACAAAAGATAACAATTTAACTGCAAAATCCCTGCAAAAAACCTTTAATTATGAAACAACCAAGACTTTCGAAGCGGTTTTACCATTCAACAGTAAGAACAAATATTCCGCTGTTACATTTGCGGGAAACGAAACTTTTGTGTTGGGCGCAATTGAATTCTTAAATATTCCAAATCCAACATTATTGAATCATAGAGCTCAAGAATATACTGAACGCGGTCAAAGAGTTTTAGCGTTGGGTAAAGTAAAAGGCTCAATCAAAGACAACGTTGTTGATGGTGTAGTTACACCTATTGCTTTAATTATTCTTCAAGATCATGTTCGTGAAAACGCAGTTGAAACATTTAAATGGTTTAAAGAAAATGGTGTCCAAATAAAAGTTATATCTGGTGACAATGCTGCTGCAGTTAGTTATGTAGCTTTAGAAGCAGGAATTGAAAATGCTGATAAATATATTTCTCTAGCCGGACTCTCTGATGAAGAAGTGGTCAAAGCCGTTAGTGAATACAGTGTCTTTGGCAGAGTCACCCCCGAACAAAAAGAAATCATCATTCAAGAACTAAAGAAACAAGGCAAAACAGTTGCTATGACAGGCGATGGTGTTAATGATGTTTTAGCCTTAAAACGCGCTGATTGTTCTATTGCCATGAATGAAGGTTCTGAAGCTGCCAAAAACGTTTCACACATTGTTTTATTAAATTCTGATTTTGATGTTTTGCCAGGCGTTGTGGAAGAAGGCAGAAGAGTCATTAACAACATTCAAAGAACAAGCTCTTTGTTTTTAACAAAAACCATTTTCTCAATGGTCACAACCACAATGTTCTTAATTGCTATGTTGTTTATGAAAGATATTGAATATCCATTCCACGCAACACACTTCCAATTATGGAGTTTAATTAATATTGGATTATCTGCATTCTTCTTAGCGTTAGAAAGAAACAGAGAACCAGTTAAAGGAAAAATGGGGGCAAATATTGTACGTAAAGCCGTTCCTGGCGCCGCTACAATTCTTGCTGCTGTGTTATCGGCCTATGGTTTATATGGTTTATTTACTTCCCGTTCTTTATATACAGGTGTTGAGACCCCTGAACAAGCCACAACCATGAGCATCATTATCTTCACCATACTTGGTTTGGTGGTCCTTCTTAAAATCTGCCTTCCATTTACAAAATATAGAGCAATTATATTTGCTTCAGCATCTACACTTGAAGTGGTTTTATTGATTGTGGCGGCAATTATTTCATATAAAGTTAAAGATGGAGTTGAACGTTCTATATTAAATATCAATTTCCCATCATTAACATTAGTTAATTGGTTAGCAATTGCTATAATAATAGTGTTGGCTACATCGATATATTTGATTGTTTCTTATGTCGTAGAAGTATTTAAGGGAGAACACAAAAATGCTAAAAATTAATCCTGAAGTTTTAAAAGCCGTTAGAGAGAATAGACCAGTTGTTGCTTTAGAGAGCACAATTATTTCTCATGGTATGCCTTATCCAAAGAATGTTGAAACCGCATTAGCAGTGGAAAAAGTGATTCGTGATCACGGTGCAATTCCAGCCACCATTGGCATCATTAATGGTGATGCAATTGTCGGTATGACACCTGAAGAAATTGAATTATTTGGCAAAACCAAGGGGATTTTGAAGGCTTCTAGAAGAGATTTACCAGTTGTTTATGCGAAAAAACTTTGGGCCGCGACAACAGTTGCCACCACAATGATCATTGCTAATCAAGCTGGAATCAAACTCTTTGTTACTGGCGGCATCGGTGGTGTTCATAGGGGCGCCCAAGAGACAATGGATATCTCTGCTGACTTACAAGAATTAGCAAAAACAAACGTTACAGTTGTTTGTGCTGGTGCGAAAGCAATTCTTGATTTACCTCTTACACTTGAATACTTAGAAACAATGGGTGTTCCTGTTCTTGGCTATCAAACAGAAGAACTACCAGCATTCTATACTGCTCATAGTGGACTCAAAGTCGATTATAAGTTAGATAACGCACATGAAGCAGCGCTAACAATGCATGAAAAAGAAATCAATAACCTTAGCGGTGGAATTTTAATTACAAATCCAATTCCTGAAGAATACTCAATGGATAAAAAAGTCATTGATGCCGCTATTGATAAAGCCATCGAAATGATGAATGAGAAAGGCATTAAAGGCAAAGAAACAACCCCATTCTTATTAAAAACAATTGCAGAAATTACCAGTGGTGATTCTTTAGAATCAAATATTAAATTAGTCTTAAATAATGCCGCGGTTGGCGCAGAAATAATTAAGGAGTATTGTAAACTAAAGTGAAAACTGAATATCGTTTAGCAGAAGCACTTAAGAATATGATGTCTGAAGTCCCGTTGGACTCTATTTCAGTCACAACATTATCAAAGAAATGTAAGGTTAATAGACAAACATTCTATTATCACTTCCATGATATTTATGACTTATTAACACTAGTGTTCTTAAATGAAGAAATTCCCGGTATTGAAGAAGTCAAAACTATCAAGGGTCTTTTAAGTGCGATCTTCAAATACTATCTCCAAAACAAAGGCTTCATTGATGCCACATTAAATTCAGCGGGCAAAGAATTATTTGAAGAGTTTGTTCATAATGTCTGCTACAAAACATTCTTAACAATTGTTAATGGTATTCAAGATAGTAAGAAACTACATATCAACGATCGTAAAGCAGTCGCAAGATTCTATGCTTTAGCATACTCACACTCAATTGTTTATTATTTATCAACTTATAAAAACAAGACCATTGAAGGTTTATATAACTGTTTTGTCTTTGAACCAAGCACCGTCTTTGATGATGCGGTCAATAGACTATTAGTCATTAGGAGCAAACAAAAATGATAGATTTTGATTTAGGAATAAAAACAAAGATCTATTTCGGTGCTGATAAAGAAAACGAAATCGGCAATATTTTGTCTGAACTTAAATTTAAACGCGCATTAATAGTTATCGGCCAAGGTTCAGTAAAGAAAACAAAACTATTACCTTTGGTAATGGAAAAGTTAGACGAACACAAAATCGTTTATAAACTAATTGAAGGTGTTAGACCAAACCCAACAGTGGATTTTGTTATTGAACATTTAGATTCAATTAAAGAATTCAAGCCAGACATTATTTTAGCTATTGGTGGTGGATCAGTTATCGATACCGCAAAACTAATCGCGGTTGATTATTACTATGATGGAGATCCTTTTGATTTTAATAATCATAAAGCCAAACCAAAGAAAGCTTTGCCAGTCGGAGTTATCTTAACGATTTCCGCTGCTGGAAGTGAAATGTCGACTTCTTGTGTTATTCAAAACGATGCTCAAAAAACCAAAAAAGGCTTCAATTCTGAACTAATTCGCCCAATTTTTGCTATAGAAAACCCGAAATTAACATATTCAGTTAATCAATATCAAACTGCATGTGGCATTGTTGATATCATGATGCACACATTAGAAAGATACTTCCAACCATCCTCAGAAAATGAACCCGCAGATAGATTTGCGGAAGGCGTTCTTAAATCCGTTATCAAAGCTGGACAAAAAGTTATTAGGAATCCAGAAGATTATGAATCAAGAGCGGTCCTTATGCTTATGAGTTCATGGTCACATAATGGATTAACAAATATTGGAAAACCATTTGGTATGCCAGTCCATCAGTTAGAACACGGATTATCAGGTATGTATCCAAGCATCGCTCATGGTGCAGGTCTAGCAGTACTTTGGCCAGCTTGGGCAAAATATTATGTTCAATACGATGAAGACAAATTCAATTTATATGCAAAAAACGTTTGGGGTAGTATACTACCTAATAAGCGCGATAATGCGTTACAAGGAATCAAATTAACAGAAGAGTTCTTCCGTTACATCGGAATGCCTCAAAGACTTATGGAATTTAAAGTTGGGGCGATTGATATAGATGGTTTAATTAATCTTCTTACTGATAATGGCACACGAGTAGTGGCCCATCATGTTAAACCACTAGATGAAGAAGTTGCGAGAATTATTTATAATTCTTGCCTCTAGAAAGAAGGAACTATTATGAAAAAAGAAGATGCATCTGGAATTATTGTTTATCTATTGATATTAGCAATCGCAGTAGTGTTTGGTATTACAGTTTTAAGAGAACACTCCGCATCCTCTAATATGGATACTTTTGTCTATATTCTTTTTATCCTAGGAGCGATTCTAACCGGCATTTTACTCAACTCCATACTATTTGAAGTCGGACATATCTTAGGCGCTAAAGTGGGCCGTTATGAAATTGTTTCAGTTAATATCCTTGGATTACTTTGGTATAAAGAAGAAGGCAAAACCAAATTTAAGTTTTCTGGTTATGATGGTTTAACTGGTGAAACAGTTATTCTTCCTAAGAAAGAGGCCAAGAAAGAGCCAAACCCAACTCCATATTTAATGTTTGGAACATTATTCTATCTTGTCGAGTTAATTATCATTATTGTTTTATTCACTTTATACAACACCAAAGACAATATGCTTATGTATAACATTGTCTACTTCTTATTAGTGGTTGCTGTTATTGGCGGTATGGTTCTTATTTATAACATCCTTCCATTTAAACTAGATGCAATGACTGATGGATATCGCATGAGAATGACCACGAATAGTGCAAACAAAAAAGCATTTAATGAATTATTACGCGTTCAATATGCGATTAATCAAGGCGAAGAAAATGTTGAAGTCGCTACATTCAGTGAAATCACAAATTTTACTGCAGAACTCAATTTAAATAAGGTTTACACCCTTTTAGATAAAAAAGAATTTGAAGAAGCAGAAAAGCTTATTGATATTATTCTTGCTGGTAAGAGCACAATCTCTGAAAAAGTTTATACTAGAGCAAGAGCTCAAAAGATCTATATCAACATTTTCACTAAACCAATTGAAGAAGCTAAGGAATTCTATGATAAAGAAGTTCCTATGGATGAAAGACGTAGAATCTCCAATGACATCTCTATGGTTTCCATTCGTACATATTTATTAATGTCAGGCATCTTAGATGGCAGCAGAAGTGAATGTGTTATCGCGATTAATAATGTCCGTAAATGCTTTAATAGCACACCTAAGCAAAGACAAAAAACCGAAGCTAACTTGTTCAACGAAGCCTTAGCTAAAGTTGATGAATTACATCCAACCTGGAAGTTAGGCGAATACAAAGTTGTCTTTGAAGAAAAACCTGAAAAGAAGAAAAAGGAAAAAAAGAAATAAAGAAAAAGCCGAGCCGCGAAGCTCGGTTTTCTTTTATCTATTAATCTTGTTTTCTCTTCTTAATTACTAAGTAAGTAACTGTAAGACTTGAGATGATAACAACACTAATAATGGTAATCAATAATACTGCATTATTTTGTGCTGTAATGCTTAACTTATTAGAGTTAATGACATAACCATCGTCACCAGAGTTTGTAATTGTTTTGCCGTGGTAAGCTGCCCAGGCAACAAGTCTTTCTCTTGCGGTTGCAATGACATAGTCATTACTTGTCATAAATGTGTTTCTTTCCGCTTTAGATAATCCTTCAAAATATCCTTTAGCAGTTGGGAACTTGGTTTCGCATTGTTTGTTTGTGTCTTCAAACATAACATAGTTAGATAAGTTAACTGCAGAATCGCTTGTTCCTGAACCACCCCATGTGAATGAAATACTTGTTAAGTACATAGCGTCTGATTTTGATCTAACACCAACAAAAGCATAATCGCCAGAAATTGTTAATTCTGTTGACGTGCCTTTCACAATAGTACCCAATAAAGTTCCTTGTTTAGAAGAGTCATACAAATCCGTTGGAGCGTTATAAGCAGAATTCTTGCCATAAACATTCAATGTTCTTCCTGCTGTTGTCCCGGATTGCCATTCAACAACAACTTTTGATAATTTGCCACCAGAAGTAGTTGTGATAATACCTGAGTTACTATTGTTACTTCTTAATTGAATTGAATCGTTGCCACCGGCAGATTGACCAGCATAAACAGCAGAGGATTGATCGGTTTTTCCTGACCAAGAGCCATAGCTTGTGCCGCTTATTCCTGTTTTTGCTCTATTTAATGTGTCTGTAACGCTTGTGGATGGACTTGGCGCAACGTGTGCTTTTCTTTGAACTTTTGTATTTAAAGTGGTGGTTAATCCACTATAAGTGATTGTGAAATTCTTGTTTGTTAAAGCGCCACCAGATGCTGCATCAGTATATGTATATTGATAGCTTTCGAAAGTGTAATCGGTAATTGTGTTGTTCAAATTATCTTTAACAGTAATGTCTGATTTAGAAATCGTCTCACCAACATAGAAAGTTTTGTTTACTGTTGCGGTAATGGATGTGGCTTCAGATGCTGTTACGATAATATCGTATTCAGTATATGCGTTGACACCACCTTCAGAATATTCTACCTCAACGGTGTAAACATCTTCTTTGGACATATCATAACCACTAAATGTTGCGCTGTTGGTCACGTTAGCGGTAGAACCATCGCTATAAGTTGCTGTGACTGTTGGTTTAACAAATGCATCGCCGACTGTATATTCGGTCTTTTCATTAGAAACAGCAATACTCTCTAATGTCTTTGGGGTTGCTGAAGCTTCATAAGTAATTTTAATTGCTTGTATTCTTCTGTTTCCGCTAGTACCACCAATGGTAAATGTCACAGAATTTGATTTACCTGTCCATGTTGGAGATGTAAATGAACCTGTGTTAGCAGTTATTGCGTTAGAACCATCAGATGAACCAAATGTAAATTCGATTTTAATTATGTTTCTTGTTCCGCCGGAAATAGTGATGGTGTTGCCACCATAAACACGAACAGCTGTACCGTTATTGTAGTATTTAGGGTCATTGGAACCGCTTCCTTTAGCAAAGGTTGCTGTTGCGACAGTTCCTTCAGCAGAAGAAACAACTTGTTGATCGTTGAATCCTTGTTCAGTCAAATCAATTGTTTCTTCATCTCCAACAAGATCTCCGCCGCCACCAACTGGGGTTCCGTTTCCAGTGCCTTCGGCAGTAACATAAACAGTTCTAGTTGTGGATTTTTCGTTATAAGAGACGGAAAAAGCTGCGTAATTTGTTTGTTGCAAGCCAGTTAATTTGCCACCAGTTAAGCTAATGTATGAAGAATAATTGGTGCTATTAACGGTTGTTGTGTATGTTGCGGAACTTGTAATGTCTGTTCTGGAGTCATCATCATAGACAGCATAAACTTTTAATTGTTGATAGCTGTTTACATCAACAGAAATACCTAAAGATGTTGAAGATTCATCAGATAATCTAACATCAATACTTTCTAATGTTTTTGGTGTTACTGGAGTAGTGGAATTACAAATTGATCTAGTTGTGGAGTTAGTATCTCCCCAAATCTTACAAGCATATTCAGGATGATCAACAAATGGATTTCTGTTTTTTTGTATGGTTTGGATTGCGTTGTTTCTGTAGATATCTCTGTTTGTTACAGGATGCTGTAAATTCCATTTTAAAGCAGTTTCTAAAGGCAGCATTGAATCAAACGAATAATTGGAACCATATAGGGCAACTCCATAAAAAATAGTTCTAGCAACCTCGCCTTTGGCATCATCACAAGGTTCGAATGTGCTTCCGTTAAAATAACAATCTGTTTCGTGACCATGAACTGATTGTTTGTTGGCTGAATTATGTGCAACCTCACCAAAAGGATAACTACTTCTTATATTATTAATTTGTCCTTCGCAGGCAAAATAGTTGTGAGCATCAGTTTTTGTGTTTGGAAATTCGCTTTGTGGCCAAACATGTTCTCTATTCCATTTATCCCAAGAATAGCCACTACTTACATGGTTTGATTTCTTGATATTGTGTCTTGTATATAAACAAAGAACAGATGTTGAATCGCCCTCTGCTTCGTCACCTAATTCATCAGGAGACCAATCATAAGACTTATTCGTTCCTTTTGATAACAATGATACTTTTGATAAAAGAGTTGAACCAGTCATTGAATCAGTAATTGAATCATAATAATTTCCAATGTTTGGAGTTTGTTCACCGCTCCAAGCTTTTGTTTCTTTGGTGGAATATGCGTTGTGCATAATAGCGGCCACCATACCAAAAGTAGCAACAAAAACAAGGAGTGATGCCAATGATAGTTTGAACGATTTTTTCATAATAATTTACCTATTTCGGATTACCGAAAGAATATTCTAACTTATTTATTTAAATCATTAAACAAATAAAAAATATAGTGTGATTGTATCAAAGAAAAAGGCCCTTATAGGGCCAATTCATTATTATTTAGATTTATGCTTCTTTCTCACAATTAAGAATACTGCTAAAGCAATACCGACAATTAAGACAAATCCTCCGACGATTATTAAGACTATAACCCAAAGAGGTAAATTTCCTTGATGGTGAGGATTATCAGGCGTCACCGGTTCATCTGGTGTTGGATCAACAGGTTTGGCTTTAACAATAATGTCATAACCACAAGAGACGTGAACATCACCTTCTGTGTATCCTAAATTAACGTGGTATTCTCCTTCTTTAGTCATATCGACTTTTGATGAATCAACAGAAGGAACAACTGTTTTTGTAGCACCGTTAGTATAATGTGCGGTACATGTACCATCATAAGAGAATTTATCCCCAATGTAGTATTCAGTTTTTTGACCGCTTGTTGATAACTCGGAGAGCTGAACAGCCTTATTAACTGTGACTGAGCACTCTTTGTAATATTCGACCTCATCGATAGTGGCGGAAGCTCTTATTATTGCATTTCCAACGGATTTTGCAGTGATTTTGCCATTATTTACTTCCGCAACGGCAGCATTTGAGGTAGTCCATGTGATAGGACTTGAATCAGATGCAGTAGCGGTAATTGTTTCAGATTGGTTTTCCAATAATGTAAGAGCAGTCTTTGATATTCTGACACCGACGGTGGAATAATCTGAACCGAAAATACCATTTGCCCATTCTGGAAAATCCACAAACGGATTTCTATTGCCTTGTAATTTTTCTACTGCGTTATTTCTAATAGTTTCTTTTTCGGAAACAGGGTCTTGGACATGCCACTTTGCTAAGAGTTTTTTTCCATAGTCTGTGACATATGGGTTACTGTTAGTAAAAGTGGAAGTGAAGATTGAGGCACCTTGTGTTTTTGTTGCGGCGCAACTACCTCCTCCATATCTAACCGCAAAGTACATATAGATACGAGCAAAGTCGCCTTTATATTGATCATCAGGTTCAAACACTAAAGTTTGTGAGGTTGTTGTTCCATCAATTGCTTTTGGAGAACCTAATTTTGAGACACCCGCTGCTTGATATTGAACAGAGTTATATGATCTTGCTGGGAATGGATATGAATAGCCACCAGAAACAGAAGTGGATTGAACTTCACCAAAGGTGTAGTTACTACGCACACCATTAACTTTTCCATCTGTTGGAACCAAATGTATTAAATCTGAATAAGCTGGTTTAGCTTCTCCAAACCAAGATTTAGGAATAGAGTGTTCTCTGTTGTAGCAATCCCCCTCCTTGGAATAACTTTTACCACTAGATTGATATGCATATTGGAAACCACCATACAGATCCCAAATATAAGCACCACTAGAACCGGGGACTGAATCCGACTCCTTATATGCTGACCATAAACCGTTATAAGAAACGGTATTGTCTTTTCCGTCTGCAACTTGAGTAATTTTTTGCTTTAAAGCGGTGACTAAAGTAGTGCCGCCTGCATTTAATGCTGCTTGGTTATTGCTAATCCATGTATTCCAATATGTTTCAGGGCTTGGTGTGGCCGCATTAACCTTACTCATTTCGTTAGTTGCAAAGGCTGCGCCTAAAGAAAGCGATAGTGCTAATGAAGAAAGGAACACACAAAGAAAGGACCTCTTTATACTCATAAAAATCTCCTTGATATCGCTCTTATTTTAACATTTATATTGTATGCGATAAATAAAAAGAAAAGGTGACATAGTCACCTAATAGATTATTTTCCAGAAACAACAATCTTTTTAATTAATAATGATGAACAGGCAATTCCACTTGGGAAGACTCTTTGATCTGCGCCAACTTCTTGGACATCATTGAATAAATCTAAGAGGTTTCCAGAAACTGTAATGACATCAAGGCCTCTATCTTGTTTGCCATCTTTAATTAAGAAACCTGTTGATTGTAATGAGAAGTTTCCTGATTGTGGATTTAATCCAGCATGTAAGCCTTGGACATCAGTGATGTAAACACCATTACCAACTTGTTGGAATAATTCTTCTTGGCTCTTTTTACCTGGTTTTAATTCTAAGAAAAATGTGGAGATACCCATCTTGCTTCCACCTCTACTTGCATTACCGGTTGTTGTTACACCATCTTTAGCAGCGGTGGTGAGGTTATATAAGTATGTTTGTAAAACGCCTTGTTTAATAATTGCTTTGTTATATGTAGCAACACCTTCATCGTCAAACCATCTGGAGAAAATGTTTCTCTTAAGAGGTTTGTCTTCTAACGTGATTTTTCTAGAAGCAACTTTTTGTCCTAATTTACCAATAAATAAGGATGATTGTTTTTGCACATCTTCTGCATCAGCGTATCCGACAAAGAAAGATAATAATGATTTAACAACATTTGGTGATAATACTGCTTGATAGGTTTTAGAATCACATGCTTCACCACCTAATTGATCAACAGTATTTTGAACGACTTCTTTAGCTAATTTTTGAACATCAAATTTAGCAAAATCATTCTCTAAAAATAGTTCGTAACCTGATTTTGTTTGACTTCCTTCTCTAGCCACAGCTTGACCAACATAGACAAAATAATTGGACTTTTGCGCTAATTTTAGGCCTTTTGAGTTCATAATTGTGACACTTTCTTGTGATTCACTATATTCAACTCCACCAACTTCAATGACTCTTGGATCACCGTTTTTAATTGCGGTTTCAAGTTCATAAAGTTTTTTCATTTTTTCATCAATGGAGATCTTGGATAAGTTAGGATTGAAGGTATTAATCTTCTTGTATTTTGGTGATCCTTCGAAAATGAATGCTGGGTCTTCGTTTTCAATAACATTGGCATTATTAACAATTTCTTGAACCAAGTATTTGGCGTGTTCGTTGCTCCATGAGTCACATGTAGCGGTGCCAAACTTACCATTTACAATACCTCTAGCAAGGATTGTCATGGATTTATTCGAAGAATAGTTATCGACTTCACTATGGAATAAAGAAAAACTTAATGAATAACTTTCTCCAATATATAATTCTGCTTCTTCAATACCCGCTTCTTTAGCGAGGGCAAAAAACTTATCGTATTTCATTATTTAAGTTCTCCTCCGCGACCACCAACGGTGATTTCGCTAATTCTAAGTGTTGGTTGACCAACATTTGTTCTAATAGAACCTGATGATGCACCACACATACCTTGACCTAAAGCTAAGTCATTACCAACCATGTCGATGTGTTTCAAGATTTCATCGCCATGACCAATTAGTGTTGCGCCTTTAACTGGTTCACAAATCTTACCATCACGAATAATATATGCTTCGCTGCAACCGAAGTTGAATTCGCCAGTAGTGGGGTCAACAGAACCGCCATTAAAGCCGACTGCATATAAGCCTAATTTTGTTGCAGCAATAATTTCTTCCGGTGTGCTCTTGCCATTACATATATATGTATTGGACATACGTGATGTTGGATTATATTTATAGTTTTGTCTACGACAAGCACCGTTACCTTCACGATTCATACGTCTACCGTTAAAGTCATCAATCATGTAGTTAACTAACTTACCATCTTTGATTAATAAACGCTTTGTACCTGGGTTTCCTTCATCATCGATATCGATTGAACCCCAAGCTTGTGGAATAGTACTATCATCGACTGCAGACACGAGTGGTGAAGCAATCATTTCTCCATCTTTTCCTGTAAAACAAGAAAGGCCTCTAGATATAGCGCTCGCTTCTAATGGGTGACCACATGCTTCATGGAATAAAACGCCACCCCAACCGTTGCCGATAACAACTGGCATTTTGCCACTTGGACATTCTTTAGCGGTTAACATTAACAAAGCTTTTTCAGCAGCCTTTCTCGCCACTTCTCTGGCGTGAACTTTAGTTTCAAAATAGGAAATATCTTGTTGGGCACCTGGACCTTCGAATGCTGTTTCAAAACCATTTTGATCAGCGGCGACAATCATATAGGCCAATCTACCGAATTCTGTATCACGTTTAAACCATTTTCCTTTGGAATTAAACACAGCGACAAAGCGGTGGTTGTCAGCAAAACTGCCAATATATCTAACAATACGAGGATCTTTCATTGATTCGATTTCATCTATGCCTTCTCTCACTAATGCGATTTTCTTTTCACGAGAAATACCATCATAACTATTTGTCACTGGATTACGATTTTTTACTCTAATCATATCGAGTTTGGTAACAGTGATTTTTCTTTCATCATGGAAAGAAGAACGTAAAGATTCCGCAAGGGAGATAAGACCCTTTCTTGTTAGTTCGTTTGTGTAACCATAAACACATTGATTTTCTTTTAATAAACGCAAACCAACACCATTCATTAAATTGGATGATGAAGTTTCAACTTTGCCGTTTTCAATACTAAGTGAATAACTATGTGAATCTTCATAGAAGATTTCAGCATAATCAGCACCTGTTGCTAATGCGGCATTTAGAACATCAATAGCTAATTTCTTACTAACCATATTTGTCCTCCTTTATACAAAAATAGTGTCTTGATTATAACATAATCGTTTTTTATTGCGACTAAAACGCACAAAATAGAACAAACAATTTAACTTTTTGCTATTATGTTTATGAGGTGTTTTTTATGAACAAATATATGAGAATGGCAATTAATGAAGCCAGAAAAGGTATTAGAGCCGGACATGGTGGTCCTTTTGGTGCGGTCATCGTTAAAGATGGTGAAGTCATTGGAAAAGGACACAATCAAGTTTTAAAGAATAACGATCCCACATGCCATGGTGAAATGATGGCAATCCACAAAGCTTGTAAGAAACTTGGAACATATGATTTAAGTGGCTGTGAATTGTATACAACCGGCGAACCATGCCCAATGTGTATGTCTGCAATCTTATGGGCAAATATTAAAAAAGTATATTACGGATGTAATATAATTGACACTGAAGAAATTGGATTTAGAGATGCAAAATTCTATCAAATGCAACAACCTGGAGAAAGAGAAAAACTCGTTATTGAACTCGATAGAAAAGCTTGCTTAAAACTCTATTCAGAATATACGAGTTTGAAACACACAATTTACTAAAACAAGGACTGGAGATATCCAGTCTTTTTTATTAATATAAACATATGGCTTTTGTAAAAGATAAAACACCATATAAAGGAGACCTCCTAAGAGTTAAACGAAAACAGGGATATTTTCATTTTGGCATCGCTGTTAGTGAAGATCGCGTTATTCACTTTACCGCTCCGAACAGTGATTTATCAGAAGACAGCAAACAACTAAAGATCATCGAAACACCATTATCACAATTTGTTCGTGGTGATGTTTTGGAAATTCAAGAACCATATAATGCTGTATTTACTCGTGATGAAGTAGTAAAAAGAGCGAAAAATTATGCAAATTCGAGTTGTTTTCGTGGCAAACCCTATAATTTCATATCCAATAACTGTGAGCATTTCGCGAGATATTGTTATGATGGTAAAGCCACAAGTAAACAAGTCAATGATGTAGCCACAGCGGTAGTGGCTGCAGGAGCAACAATTGTTACCGGCACTGTTGCGGCAGTAGTTGCAAGCCACAACAAGAAAGTCGCAAAGAAAAAGGATTAAGACACCATCTATCTAACATAATGGTATGATGTTTATAAATGGATAAAATGATTATTAAAGCACCACATATACTTTTACCTAAAAAAGGAATCGACATGAATGCGTACGCTGTTATTGCGTGTGATCAATTTACTAGTCAACCTGAATACTGGGACGAATTAAAAAGAGAAACTGAAAATAAGGTTTCTACTTTCCATATGATTTACCCAGAAGCTTATTTAGAAAACACAAATCAAGAAGAATATATTGAAAACATCAATAAAAACATTAATTCTTATCTTTTAGATAAGAGTTTAGTGGATATCGGTGAGTGTTTCATTCTTGTCGAAAGAACAACACCTTATGGAAATAGAAGATTGGGCTTAGTAATTTCTATTGATCTTGAAGAATATTCTTACAAACATGGAGTACCTTGTTCCATTAAAGCTAGTGAAGCCACGATTGAAGAAAGAATTCCTCCACGTTTAAAGATTAGAAAAGACGCACAAATAGAATTACCTCACACCTTGCTTTTGTTTGACGATAAAGAAAAAACAATTGTTGAACCACTATATAGAAACAAGGATAAATTACCATGTCTTTATGATTTTGAACTCAATCAAAATGGTGGTCACATCAAAGGATATTTAATTAAAGATACAAATGAAGTCATTAAAAAATTTAATGAACTATATAAAAAGAACAATAATGGATTGATGTTTGTAGTGGGTGATGGCAATCATTCATTAGCCACTGCTAAAGCACATTGGGAAAACCTAAAAAAGAATCTCTCAGAAGAAGAAAGAAATAGCCACCCAGCGAGATATGCGCTCGTGGAAGCGAATAATATTTATGATGAAGGAATTAAGTTTGAACCTATCCATAGAATCTTATTTAACTGCTCAAACGACTTTGTTGAAGGTCTTGAAAAAGTGATGGAGGGAGAAGAAAACAATTGTTTCTTATACAGTCAAAAAATCGGCAAAAAACCACTAAAATCACCAAAAAACGCCGCAAAAACCTATCAAATCGTCCAAAACTACATTGATGAATACATTGGAAAACACCACGAAACAAAAGTCGATTTTATCCATGATGAACAAAGCTTAATCGATGTTGCTAACAAGAATCCTGATAGTGTCGCTATCATTATGCCGGCTCTTGGAAAAGGTGATATCTTCGAATTTGTCGCAAAGGACATGGTCCTCCCCAGAAAGAGTTTCTCAATGGGACACGCAAACGAAAAGCGATATTATTTAGAAGCAAAAAGAATCAAATAAAAACTGGAGTCGATTCCTCCAGTTTTACTTTATTCAATTATTTAATAATTGTTCCAGCTTTTTCTTGGAAAGCTTCCTTTGCCATTAATAAGGAAGATATGATTGCGGTTTTTCCTGGCTTCTCGCTTAAGAATTTTATACAAGCATTCACTTTTGGATACATACTTCCTTTAGCGAAGTAATCACCTTTCATATATTCTTTCATTTCATCGACCGAAACTCTTTCAAGTTTTCTTTCTGTTGGTTTTTTGAAATCTATATAAACATTATCAACAGCAGTTAAGATTACTAGATAATCAGCATCGACCAATTCTGCTACTTTTGCGGAAGCATAATCTTTATCGATAACAGCGGCGATACCTTCTAGTGTTCCATCTTCATGACGAATCACTGGAATGCCTCCTCCACCTGCGCAAATAACAACGTGTCCCTTGCCAACTAACTCAGAAATTGAATTCTTTTCGATGATATCAATTGGAAGTGGTGAAGCAACCACTCTTCTATATCCTCTCCCGGCATCTTCTTTCATGGTGTAACCCATGGTTTTTGCAATTTGTTCAGCCTCTTCTTTGCTATAGAAAGCACCAACCGGTTTACTTGGTGATTTGAATAGTGGATCATTCTTATCTACAAGGACTTGTGTTACTAAAGTAACGATATCTCTTTTAATGCCTTGATTTTTTAGCTCATTATCAATGGCGTTTTGGATATGAAAACCAATATAACCTTGGCTCATCGCACCACATTCTGGGAATGGCATATCTGGAACGCTTTTGGCATCAGTAAATGCTAAATTTATCATTCCAACTTGTGGTCCATTACCATGAACGATAATTACTTCATTACCACTTTTAATTAATTCAACAATTGGTTTGGCAACACCCTTTAATAACTCTTTTTGTTCTTCAGCATTATTACCGAGGGCGTTACCACCTAAAGAAACAACATATCTAATCATATTCTTGCCTCCTTTAATATTTAATCACACATGATAAAAACTGATAAGAAGTAAAAACACGCATATTGTGCACGCAGTTATCAAGGTTATAACTGTGTAAGCACGCGTATTTTATTGCGCGTTAAAAGTATTTTTCCTAAAATAGAAGTAGCGTTTCGGAGAAAAAATGGCAAGTGGTATCATCCTCGCTGGAGGATTGTCTTCTAGAGCACAAACAAATAAGATGTCTTTTTTGTTTGATGGAAAGCCACTTCTTCAGCATACGATTGATTCACTAGAACCATTCGTGGACACCATCTATTTAGTTACTGGCCATTACGATCAAGAAATCAGAAGTTTTATAAAAGAAAGTCCAAAAATCAAAATTGTTTATAACCAAGATTATCAAAAAGGAATGTTTTCCTCAGTTCTAACAGGGGCAAGAGAAGTGAATGATGATGTATTCATTCTTCCTGGCGATATTCCGTTTATAAAAAAAGAAACCTATCAAGCTTTGTTAAATGGTTCATTGGATGTTAGATGTCCAATATATCAAGGCAAAGAAGGACACCCATTATTCATAAAAAAAGAACTCGTTAAAGAGTTAATAAAAGAACCAATCGATAGCAACCTCAAGCTATTTAGAAATAAACACAAATTAGAAAAAATCGAAGTTAATGATAAAAATATCCTTAAGGATATAGATACAGTTGAACAATATAAAGAAATCACAAAAGAAAGGATGTAGTTATGAGTTTAAGAGCAAAAGAATATTATCGTGCTTCTTCTTTAGAAGATGCTTATAACAAATTAAAAGAAAATCCTAAAAACGTTATCGTTGGTGGTGGGCTTTGGTTAAAGAAGACCGGCCTTGAATACCACACAATTATCGATTTATCTAACCTTGGTTTAGATCAAATCAAAGAAGATAAAGATTTCATCTATGTTGGTTCAATGGTGTCTTTAAGAGATTTTGAAAACAGCCCAATTATTAACAAATTATTTAATGGTGTTATCGCTTTTGGTGTGAGAGAAGTTATGGGACCCGCATTTAGAAATATCGCCACAATTGGTGGTTCTGTTTACGGTCGCTTCCCTTTCTCTGATGTTATCGCTGCCTTATTACCATTAGATGTAAAAGTTAAGTTATATCCTAACCAAGAAATGTCATTAAATGACTTAGTCAATTACCGCGGTAAACTCGATGGTATTATTGAACAAATCATCATCAGAAAGGAAGAAGGTAAAGCATTCTTCAAGAAAGTTAAAACAACCGCTTTAGATTTCCCAATGATTAACTTTTCTATTGTAAATAGAAGTGGTAAGAATTATATCGCTATTGGCTCAAGACCAGGCGTTGCCGCTTTAGCATATAAAGCTATGGAAGAAGCCGACAAAGGTAATTATGAAAAGGCCGCGGAAATTGCATCTCAAGAATTGCAATTCTTAGATAGTTCAAATATTTCCAAGGAATATAGAATAGACCTCACTAAAGTCTATGTTTTAAGAGGTTTAAAGGAGGTCAATGAATAATGAAACTAAGATTTTATTTAAATAACGTTGAAGTCGAATACGAAATTCAACCAGATGAATATCTTGCTCAAGTTTTAAGAAGAAATGGCGTCCTTTCTATAAGAATTGGTTGTGATGAATCCGCATGTGGTTCATGTACAGTTTTAGTGGATGATAAACCAGTCTTATCTTGTGGTTTATTAGCTGCGAAAGTGGAAGGAAAACATGTCACCACAGTCGAAGGTATCCAAGAAGAAGCTAATCGTTTAGCGGATTATTTTGGTGATGAAGGTGCTGACCAATGCTCGTTCTGCAGTGTTGGTTTTGCTTTAATCGTTCATGCTTTAAGAAAAGAATATAAAAACCCCACCGATGAACAAATCAAAGATTATATCGTCGGCAACATTTGTAGATGTACTGGCTATCAATCACAATTTAAAGCCATAAAAGCATATCTCAAGGAGGCTAAATAGAATGAGTAAAAAATTTAAAGTTGTTAATAACAAAACCCATTCCGTTGATGGCCACGCTGAGATGATGGGTAGAGCCGTCTATACACAAGATTATGAAGCACCAGGTTCATTGGTCTTGAAGATGTTACGTTCTCCACACCCATTTGCAAGAATTAAAAATATTGATACCAGCAAAGCTGAATCTCTTAATGGTGTGAAATGCGTTTTAACATATAAAAACGTTCCACACGTGGCTTTCTCTCGCGCTGGACAAGGCGCACCTCAACCATCCCCAATTGATAAATTTATCTTAGATGAATATGTTAGATTCGTTGGTGATGAAGTGGCGGTAGTCGCTGCAATCAACGAAAAGATTGCGGAAGACGCACTTAAATTAATCCAAGTTGAATATGAGGTTTTAGAACCAGTTCTTGATTATAAAACCGCATACAAAAATAAGAGCGTTATTCACCCAGAAAGTGGCATTTCGCAGGCTTTTGAGATGGGTTTTCGCCCAAAAGACAACGTTGCAGCCTCTTATGAAATGGAAGTAGGTAACGTTGAAAAAGAACTCGAAAAATGCGATGTCGTTATTGAACATACAGCAGAAACACAAGCCCAAGCTCACGCGATGCTTGAACCACATTGTTCTAACGCTAGACTCGATGAACATAATCGTTTAGTGATTTATACATCCACACAAACACCATTCCATATTCGTCGTATTATGGCTCAAACATTAGGGATGCCATTATCACAAATTAGAATTGTCAAACCACGTGTTGGTGGTGGCTTTGGTGGCAAACAACAATTCCACTGCGAAATGTTTGTGGCATTAGTGACATTAAGAACTGGATTACCATCAAAGATGGTATATACAAGAGAAGAAGTTTTTGCTTCTTCTTATACACGTCACCCAATGTGTATCACCATGAAAATTGGTGCGGATAAAGATGGCACAATTAAAGCCATTGATTGCCATGCCTTAAGTGATACAGGCGCTTATGGTGAACATGCTTTAACAGTCTTTATGATTGTGGGTAGTAAAGTCCTGCCTTTATATAACAAAGTTAATGCTGTCAGATTTGGCGGTAGAGTTTTATATACAAATCATGTACCTGCAGGCGCATACCGTGGGTACGGTGCTATTCAAGGCAACTATGTCTTAGAATCAGCGATTGATATTCTTGCAGAAAAATTACATATGGACCCCGTAGAACTTCGTAAGAAGAATTCCATGAAGGAAAAAGAAACATCCCCAATCTTTGAAATTATGGGTGAAGGTACTAAAGGTACCGCAATGATCATGGAATCTTGTAAACTTCCATATTGTATCGAACGCGGTGCCGAACTTATTGATTGGAAAAATAAATATCCAAGAAAAGAAGTCGGACCACATAAAGTCAGATCAGTTGGTTGTGCAATTGCTATGCAAGGTAGTGGAATTCCATTCTCCGATATGGGAAGCTGCGCCATCACACTTCAAGATGGTGGCTTCTATATGGTGAGATGTGGTGCTACTGATATTGGACAAGGCTCTGACACATTAATTAGCCAAATCGTCGCAGAAGAATTAATGACAACAGTTGATAAGATTGTTATATATTCTTCTGATACAGACTTAGCGCCATTTGATGTTGGTGCATATGCCTCCTCCACAACATATATTTCTGGTAATGCCGCTTGGAAGACTGCCATTAAGATGAGAGAACGTCTCATTAGTGAAGCAGCCACTATGCTAGGCGTTAAAGAAAATACTGTTGAATTCGATGGTAAGAAGTTTGTTTCTGGCGAAAAAGAAATTTCATTATTTGATTTATCAAATAAATTAATATATTCCGCTCCTCAACATCAAGTTGCAGTGACTGAATCTTATATTGGTCATGTTTCTCCACCTCCATTTATGGCAGCTTATGCTGAAGTTGAAGTGGATACTGAAACTGGTGAATATGAAGTTATTGAATATGTCTCGGTAGTGGACTGTGGAACCACAATCAACCCAATGCTTGCTAAAGGACAAGTTGAAGGTGGTATTGTTCAAGGTTTTGGTATGGCTAGTAAAGAGGCTGTCTTATATAACAAAAATGGACAAATGCTTTCTAATAGCTTTCTTTATTACCATGTCCCAACCACCAAAGATATTCATAAATTAACTACAGAATTCGCTGATTCTTATGAACCAACCGGTCCATTTGGTGCGAAATCTGTCGGTGAAATTGGTATTGATACACCTCCTGCGGTTATTTGCAACGCAATTTATAACGCTGTTGGCGTGAGAATCAATTCCTTACCAATCACTCCAGAAAAAATTCTTAAAGCAATGAAGGAAAAAGAGAATAGATAATATGTCTTTATTAATTAAAAACGGACTTGTTTATATCGATAGTTCTTGGCAAGAGGTCAACATCTTAATTGATGGTGAACGTTTTGTTTATGTTGGTAAAGAAGATAAACCTGCGGATGAAGTAATGGATGCAACTGGATTAAAGATTATTTCAGGAATAATTGATCCTCATGTTCACTTTGCTCTTTATTGCGGAACCGTTACTTCGGTTGATGATTTTGAAAGTGGAAGTAGAAGCGCTGCCTATGGTGGTGTGACTACAATCATCGATTTCTTAGATCCAACAAGAAACGCCAGAAAACTCGAAAGATCATTTTATGACCGTTTAGAATTAGCAAAGAAATGTCATGTTGATTACCATTTCCATGCATGTATCAAAGAACCAGATGGTGATTTAGAAGAATATGTTTTAATGATGAAAAAGTTGGGAATGAACACAATTAAGTTGTTTACAACTTATTCTGAAACAAGACGTAGAACTTATGATCCTGACATCATTAAATTATTAGAGTTAACAAAGAAATATAATTTCCTTGTCACCGCTCATATTGAAAACGACGAATTAGTTTCATTGAAACCTGAATATGCATGTACATATATATCTGAAGCTCGCTCAAGTGAATGCGAATATAGCGAAGCCCTCAAGCTAGCGGGTTTTGCCAAACAGACACAAGGATATTTATATATGGTTCACTGTTCGTCAGGAGAAACATTATCTAGATTGATTAATCAATACGGTGATATCTTAGGCAAACATTTCTATGTTGAAAGCTGCCCTCAATACTTTGCATTTAATAAAGAAGTTCTTAATAGTGAACAAGGCTATTTATATACATTTGCTCCTCCACTAAGAAGCAAGCAAGAACAAGAATTATTAATTAAGAACATCAACTATGTGAACACCATTGGTACTGACCATTGTTCATTTATGTCTAGCGACAAAAAGAACCATCCATCATTAGTGGGACATCCATTAGGTATCGGTGGAATTGAATCTTCATTTGTGGTCATGCACAAACTATTCGGCGATCAAATAATTGATAAAATGACCAAAAATATCGCTGATTTAGAAGGATTTTCGCAAAAAGGACGCATTTTTGCTGGAAAAGATGCAGATTTAGCATTTATTAAAGAGGTTGATGAATACCCAATCGGTAAGCCTCATGGAACATGTGACTATAGTGTTTATGAAGGCATCAAAGTTAAAGAAAAAATCGTTCACACAATGCTTAGAGGACGCTTCATTTTAAAAGATGAACAGTTCCTTGGCGGACAAGGTGAATTAATAAATTGTGACAAGGAGGTCAAGTTCTAATGAAAGCGATTATTAACGTTAGAATATATGACTACCAAAACTATATTGAAAATGGTTTTGTTGTTTTTGATAAAGAAATAGTGAAAGTCGGAAAGATGTCTGACTTTAAAGATGAAGGCTATCAAATTATCGATGGTAAGGGGCAACTTTTACTCCCTAACTTTGTTTGTAATCACTCACACATCTATTCAATTTTCGCTAGAGGTTTAGCCTTGCCATTTTCTCCACAAAACTTCTTACAAATATTAGAACAAATGTGGTGGAAAATTGATGCCCAATTAGACAATAAAGGAACCTTCTATTCTGGCATATGCGCAGGTAAAGAATTTATTGAAAATGGTGTTACCACAATCATTGATCACCATGCCTCTGGAGCAGATATTATTAAGAGCTTAACAAATCTTAAAAAATCACTTGTCGATATCCTAGGATTAAGAGCGATTTTATGCTTTGAAACCAGTGATAGGTATCCTGTTGATCAATGTATTAAAGAGAATATTTCTTTCATGAGAAGATATCATACTGACCATGTTGCTGGATTATTTGGCATGCACGCAAGTATGACACTTTCAAATAAGACTTTAGCAAGTGTTTCTCGTCACTTAAAAGGCGAACCAATTCACATTCATGTCGCAGAAAGTAAGATGGATGAAGATGACTCTTTAGAGAAATATAATATGACAATTATGGAGAGATTAGAAAAGTATAATCTCGTCAATCCAAACAGCTTAATTGTTCATGGTGTCACTATTAGTGACAAAGAACTAGATATCGTCGCTAAACACGGTGCGTATATGGTGGTTAATACCACAAGCAATATGAATAACGCAGTGGGCTTACCAGACATAAATAATTACTTAAATCATGGCATCAAAGTCTTGGTCGGTAATGATGGTTTATCAAGCACAATGGCTAATGAATATTTAAATGCTTATTACACAACACATCACTTAAATGGAACCCCATTAGCGATGGGTCTTGTTCAAATTTTAGACATGATTAATAACTCATATGAATACGTTTCCAAAATATTAAATATCAAGATTGGTCGTATTCAAAAAGGATATGTTTCTGACTTCATGTTATTACCTTATAAACCATTTACTGAAATGGATCAAAATAATGCCTTTGGTCATATCTTTTATGGTGTCTATCCATCATTAAAACCAAATGATGTTTACGCCTCTGGTAAATGCTTATTAAGAAATAGAAAACTACTTAGTAAAAAAGTAGAAAAATTATTCGGTGAATCTGGACAAGAGAGTCTTAGATTATGGAAACGTGTTAAGGAGGAAAACTAGTATGGATTTATCGACAAAATTTGACGGACTAGTATTAAAGAATCCACTTATGCCTGCAGCAGGACCACTTGTTGGTGATGCAGAAAAAATGCTATGGCTAAATAAGGTTGCCGGTTGTGGTGCAATCGTCGCCAAAACCATTTCCACACACATGGCGCATATTCCTCATCCATGTATCGTGGGAGACAATAATGCGATATATAACTGTGAACTTTGGACTGAATATAGCAAAGAGAAATGGATTGAAGAATTCCTTCCTCAATACGTTAAAGAAAAAGGTGACACTCCATTAATCATTTCCGTTGGTTATACAAAGGAAGATATGGAAGAGTTAATTCCTCAATTAGATAAATTCGCAGATGCTTTTGAAGTGAGCTGTCATTATGTCGGAACAGACCGCGAAAAACTTGCAGAAGTCGTGCGAACCATAAGAAAATTGACCAAAAAGCCTTTCTATATGAAGATTTCTCCACATATTCCTGATCCAGCTGGATTTGCAAAAACCATCAAAGAGAATGGTGCGAATGGTGTCGTAGCGATTAATTCGTTAGGCCCATCCATGGTCATCGATATCGAAAACAGAAGAATGTTAGCTAATAACGATAAAGGTTTCGTCTGGATGTCTGGTCCAGTTATTAAACCATTAGCCTTAGCCACAGTCTACACAATTAAACAAGCTGAACCATCATTAACCGTTATCGGTGTTGGTGGTGTGGCATCCGCGAAAGACGTCATCGAATTCTTACTTGCAGGCGCAAATGCTGTTGGTATGTTATCCGCCCCAATGCTAAGAGGTAAGGAATTATACAAAAAGATTATTGATGACTTACCAAAAGAATTAGAAAAATATGGATTTAAGTCTGTTGAAGATGTCATGAAGACAGGACTTAAAAAAGTTACAAGCTATGAAGCTGAACTTCCAAAACTCATAAAAGAGAAATGCACTCACTGTGGCTTATGTATGAGAAACTGCCCATACTTTGCTATTGAGTTTGATCAATTAAGAAATCCAACATTCAATAATGATAAATGTTTTAGATGTGGACTCTGTGCTTCAAGATGCCCATCTAAAGCCATTGAATTTAAACACAAATAAGAGAAAACAATATGGCTCAATTTAAGAATTCTACAGTCAAAATAGATAACGAAGAAAAGATGTCTGGTAAGGCATTATTTACTGATGATTTACCAAGCGAAGGCTTTCTTTGGGTTAGACCTTTACGTAGTAATATTCCCTGTGGACGTATCCGTACAATAAACGTTCCTAAACTTCCTAAAGGATATTATTGGGTCGATGCTAAAGACATCGTTAAAGAAAATGTTGTGAACATCATCTTTTCCGATTGGCCTGTATTTGCTGATAGAAGAGTAAATTATTATGGTGAAACCATCGGTCTATTAATTGGACCTGATAAAGCTAAGCTTGAGGAATTAGGAAGACTTCTCCAAGTTAACTATGATGAAGAAATACCTCATTTTAAACTCAACAATAGTAAGATTCACAAATCATTTACCAAAGGTAATTTAGATGAAGTTATTAAAAATCATGACTTCATGTTAGAAGAAACTTTTGAAACTGGGTATCAAGAACAAGTTTATTTAGAACCACAAAGCATGATTATGTGGCTTGATGGAGACAAAATTACTATCAAAGCCAGCATGCAATGTCCTTTCTATATTAAAAACGCTGTCGTAAGAACACTCGGATGTTCACCAGATAAAGTGAGAGTTATTCAACCCGCTGTCGGTGGCGCTTTTGGTGGTAAAGAGCATTATCCATCTATGATGGCAGCACAATTAGCTACCGCTATTATGAAGATTAAAAAACCATTAAAGATGGTCTTTGATCGCAGTGAAGATTTGATGTATACCACAAAAAGACATCCATCTAGAACGACATATACAGGTTATGTAAAAGATGGAAGACTTGTCGGTGTTAAAGCCCATGTTGGTCTCAATGGTGGTGCTTATCTTGGTTGTTCTGGTGTTGTCTTAAACCGTGGACTTATTGCAGTTGTGGACTCATATGATGTTCCAAATCTTGATGTTACAGGCGATGTTTATGTTACAAACACTATGCCAACTGCTGCATTTAGAGGCTTTGGTTCACCGCAAACAATATTTGCTTTTGAAATGTTCATAGAACACATTGCTAAAGCCATTGGTGTTGATCCAGTGGAATTTAAACTCAAACATCTAGTGAAAAAGGGTCAAACAACCGCGGTAAACGGCAAATTTCATGACGATATAATTCTCCCTCAACTCGTTGAGAAAGCCATGGAGATGAGCGATTTTAAACGTAAATACAAAGAATATAGTAAGCCAGGATCTAATCGTGGTATTGGAATATCGACATTTCTCCATGGATGCGGCTTTACTGGAAGTGGTGAATCCACAATTATTAATGCCCAACTTAAATTAACTAAAGACGAGAATGATATTGTTCACTTATATACTTCTCAAGTTGATTTTGGACAAGGCAATAGAACCACATTAAAGAAAATAGTTTCTGATACTTTAGGTATACCTGAAGAACAAGTTACTCATGAAGCACCAGATACCGACCATACATTATCAACCGGTCCTACTGCGGCCAGCAGAACAATCATTATCGTTGGTTATTTATGTGAGAAAGCCGCGAAACATTTAAAAGAAATCTGGAAACCAGGTGTCTATCAAGAATGGATTGAACCATATGTTGGTCCTGATTATATTCACTGGGATGAAGATACATTACAAGGTGATGCTTATCCAGGTTATGCTTGGGGTGTCAACATAGTTGAAATCAGTTTCGATCCTATTACTTATCAAGTAAAAGTAGAAGGCGCTTGGTCAACATATGATGTTGGTCACGCGATTGATGAAAGAATCGTTATCGGTCAAGCTGATGGTGGTTTAGCTCAAGCTATCGGCTATGGATATTTAGAAAATATGGAAATGGCAGAAGGAAGATTCAGACAAAAGACTTTAGCCGACTATATCATTCCTACATCTGCGGACCTACCAATGATGGAAACCGAACTTATTGATAACTTATTTGCCTATGGCGCAAGTGGGGCAAAAGGCTGTGGTGAATTAACATTTGTTGGTGGTGCACCTGCCTTATGTCACGCAATAGAGATGGCAATTAATCGAAAAATATACAAAATACCAGCAAATCCTGAATATTTAATGGAGTTAGTGGAAAATGGAAAAGATTAGTTTTTACTTAAATGGTAAGCAAGTTAAGCTTGCGATTGATCCTAGTACAAGATTACTAGATGTTTTACGTATCCGTTTACACATGACTGGTGTTAAAGAAGGATGCGGTGAAGGTGAATGTGGTGCATGTTCTGTTTTGGTGGATGGTGTTTGTTATAACTCATGTTTAACACCAGTCGCTAATGTGATGGGAAAACACATTGTTACAATTGAAGGATTTAGAACCACAAAACAATATCGTATCATCGCTGACGCCTTTGCTGATTTTGGTGCTAGTCAATGTGGTTTCTGCACACCAGGCATGATTCTTAATGCCTATGCTTTATTAAAAAACAATCCTCATCCAAGTGAAGAAGAAGTGAGAATTGCCTTATCAGGTAACTTATGTAGATGTACAGGCTATAACGCAATCGTTAAAGCTATTTTAGAGATAGCGGAAAAAGGAGATATCGTATGGTAAATCACTATATTCCTTCATCTTTAAAAGAGGCTTTAAAAGTACTCAATAATCACGATTGCTATATCATGGCAGGGGGCACTGATTTAATGGTGGTTAAACACCAAAAAAGTGGTATCGTTCCTAATTTTGATAAGGATGTTTGTTACATCTCTAATCTAAAAGAACTCCAATACATCTATGAAGATGAACAAGGCGTTCATATTGGTGCGGGAACAAAATTTGTGGATATTGAAAATAGCATGATTGTTCCTGATTTGCTAAAGCAAATAATTCATGAATTAGCCTCACCAAATATCAGAAACATGGCCACGATGGCGGGCAATATCGCAAACGCATCACCTGCGGGTGACAGTATTGTTGGTCTATATTTATTAGACGCTAAATTAGAACTTGTGAATGTGAATGGTTCTCGTTTAGTGCCTATTGAAAAATTCATTTTGGGTGTGAGAAAAATTGCCCGAAAGAGCAATGAAATAATTAAGGAAATCTTTATTCCACATCACGACGATTTAAACACTTATTGGAGAAAGGTTGGATCACGTGCCGCAGAAAGCATTTCTAAAGTTACTTTCGCTGGTGGATATCAAGTGGAAGATGGTGTTGTTAAAGATTTAAGAATGGCGTTTGGTAGTATCGGTGTCACATGTGTTAGAGATCAAAAGATTGAACAAAAATGCATTGGCATGACAGTTGAAGAATTACATAAAAACATTGATAACATTCTTAATGACATGTCTAAGAACATTACACCAATCACTGATCAAAGAAGCACAAAAGAATATCGTTATAAAGTGGCGATGAACATTCTTAAAGATTTCTTAAATGTTATTGAATAGGAGGAGTTATGGCGAACACAAGATTTGTACTCGGTTATAAATGCACATTATGTGGCAAAACCTTTAAAGAAGATGAAGCTAATTTAACTTGTCCAGAATGTGGAGAAAAAGGAATTCTCGATGTCGTTTTTGACTATAAATCACTCAAAAAAGTCTTAAATCTTGAATATTTTAAGCAAAATAAGGACTTTTCAATGTGGAGATACGCTCCACTAATGGGTGTTAGTGAAGAACACATTGGTGAGATGTTACGCATTGGTTGGACACCTTTAATTAGAAGTCATAACTTAGCAAAACTATTAGGGCTTAAAGAATTATATATTAAAGATGATGGCCTTAATCCATCAGGTTCAAGTAAAGATAGAGCCAGTGGTGTAGCGGTGTTAAAAGCCATTGAAGCAGGAGCAAAAGTTATTTCTTGTTCCTCAACTGGTAATGCCGCAAGTAGTTGTGCATGTCACGCTGCACACATGGGTTTACCCGCGGTTATCTTTGTTCCAAAAAGAGCGCCAATTGGTAAAACCACACAAATATGTTTATATGGAGCAACTTTAATTAAAGTTGATGGAGATTATAAAGCTGCTTTCCAACTATCCAAAGCTGCGATTGAAAAATATGGTTGGTATAACCGTAATGCAGCCATTAATCCATGGATGGTTGAAGGCAAAAAGACTGTCTCATTAGAGATAGCGGAACAATTAGGATTTAAACCCACTGATTGGATATGTGTCTCAGTTGGAGACGGATGCACAGTCGGAGGTGTTTATAAAGGATTTCATGATCTAAAGGAATTGGGATTAATTGATAGGATCCCTCGTATTCTTGCTGTACAAAGTACAGGATGTGAGCCATTCGTTATTGCGGATCATAATAACGAACCACTAAAAGAAGCAGAAGAGAATACGATTGCTGATAGCATTGCTGTTGGCATTCCACGCAATCCGATTAAGGCTATTAATGCGGTAAAGAATAGTCATGGTGTTTGGATATCGGTTCCAGACAGCGACATTCTTGAGGTAGAAGCCTTGCTAGGTCGTACTGAAGGTATCTTCGGAGAACCAGCGGGAGTTGCCTCACTTGCCGGATTAATGAAGGCATTAAAAGACGGAATCATAAGAAATGATGAATCCGTGACCTTCATTGTCACCGGAAACGGACTCAAAGATCCGGCAAATGCACAAAAGGCAATTGCCCAACCCGAAGTGATGAAACCCGATCTAGCATGTCTAGATAGATATTTAAAAGAAAAGGAGATTATTTAGATGCCAAAAGCAAAAATTCCATTTGGTCCAACATATGACGAAATGTTGAACCCATCTCACCAAGATAAAGAAGTGAGAAAGTTAGCGGAAAAAGCATTAAAAGAGAATGAACTCGATCCAATCAACCTCTTTAACATCACCTGGAAAAATAGTAAGGATGGTACAGTTAACAAAATTGTTCTTCCTAAAGAATTAACCGGTGTCGATGCAAATATCGTCGTCTTATTAGGAAAATATTTCCCATCAGGATCACATAAAGTCGGTCCTGCTTACGCCACCCTTATGGAAGGATGTGTTGATGGAGAAATCATTCCTGGTAAACATACTATTTTAGGTCCTTCTACTGGCAACTTTGGTATTGGTGTTAGTTATATAACTAACTTAATGAAATATGACGCAATCGTCATCATGCCAGACAACATGTCTAAAGAAAGATATGAAAGAATTCAAAAATATGGTGCTAAACTCGATTTAACACCTGGTAGTGAATCTGACGTTATCTTAACTTTAGAGAGAACTTATGAATTAAAGAAAAACCCAAAGAACGCGACATTAGCCCAATTTGAATTATTACCAAATTATCGTTTCCATAGACACGTCACCGGTAATTCCTGTGTTGAAGCCGTTGAAGGAATTGGTAATGGACGTATTGCTTGCTTCTGTTCCGCACCTGGTAGTGCCGGTACATTAGCCGCAGGCGATCAAATTAAAGCCGTCTTCCCAGAATGTAAAGTTGTCGCCTTAGAACCACATGAATGTTCTACATTAACTAATGGTGGTTTAGGACAACATCGTATTGAAGGTATTGGCGATAAGATGATTACTCTTATTCACAACGCTTTAACCACAGACTTTATTACTCAAATCATCGATGACGATTGTGTCCGTGGTTTAGCGGTTATCCATGAAGGTTCTGAAGTGTTAGAAAAACATGGTATTGATAAGAAATTAGCCGAATCAATGGTGGATCTCTTTGGTGTCTCTGGTATTTGTAATATCTTAGGCGCAATTAAGATGGCCAAATATTTAAAACTCGGACCAGAAGATAATGTAGTAACAATTGCTACAGATAGTTTTGACCGTTATCCATCAGTCATGGAAGATTTACATCGTCGTGAATTAGAAGTGACACCAAACGTCTTAGAAAGATGGTTTGAAGATGTCTTTATGGGTGCGGATACACGTTACATCCTAGATACACGTGGTAAAGAAGCTAAAGAAGCCCTCTTCGAACAAAAAGAAAGAGACTGGTTAAAGTTTGGTTATTCTAAAGAATATTTAGATTCCATGAAGAAGATGTCCTTCTGGGAAGATGAATATAACAAGATTAAACAATACGATGAAAAGATTAAGAAATTAAGAGGAACAGAATTCGATTATGAGTAATGTTGATTTTAAAAAAGTTCTTGCTTTAGCAGAAAAGTATAAACCAGACATGGTTAAATTCCTTCGCGATATGGTCGCTATTCCTAGTGAATCATGCGAAGAAAGAGAAGTTGTGTTAAGAATTAAACAAGAGATGGAAAAAGTCGGTTTCGACAAAGTCGAAATTGACCCAATGGGAAACATCTTAGGCTATATTGGCCATGGTAAACACCTCATTGGTATGGACGCACACATCGATACCGTTGGTATTGGTGAAATCAAAAACTGGACATTTGATCCATATAAAGGTTTTGAAGATGATGTTTATATCGGTGGTCGTGGAACAAGTGACCAAGAAGGTGGCATGGCCTCAATGGTCTACGCCGCAAAAATCATTAAAGAATTAGGTCTAGAAGATGACTACACATTAGTAATTACCGGCACTGTCCAAGAAGAAGATTGCGATGGTTTATGCTGGAAATACATCATTTGTGAAGATAAAGTCAGACCAGAATTCGTCGTTTCTACAGAACCAACAAGTTGTCAAATTTATAGAGGACATCGTGGTCGTATGGAAATCTGTGTTAATGTCCGTGGTATTTCTTGCCATGGTAGTGCACCAGAACGTGGTGATAACGCAATCTATAAGATGGCGCCAATCATTGAACAAATTAAAGAGCTTAATGAGAAGAAACCAGAAGAAGGTGGACTTGCTTATGATCCATTCTTAGGCAAAGGTACAGTCACCATTTCTCAAATCTTCCACAAATCACCAAGCCGTTGTGCGGTCGCTGATGGATGTTGGATTTCTCTAGATAGAAGATTAACTGTTGGTGAAAATGATGTGACCTCTATCAATGAGATTAAGAACTTACCAGCCTGTAAGGCTGCTAATGCTGAAGTCTTCATGTATCAATATGAAAGACCAAGCTATACTGGACTTAATTATCCAATCGAATGTTACTTCCCAACATGGGTCATTCCCGAAGATAGTGATTATGTCCAAGCCATGAAAGAAGGCTATGAAGGCTTATTTGAAAAAGCCCCAGTTATCGATAAATGGACATTCTCCACAAATGGTGTTGCCATTATGGGTAGATATGGAATTCCATGTATCGGATTTGGTCCTGGAGACGAAAAAGAAGCTCACGCACCAAATGAAAAGACACGTAAACAAGACCTTGTTATTTGTGCAGCCATGTATGCGGTCTTACCAAATCTTTATCTCGCTAGAATTGCGAAAAAATAATGAAAATATAGGAGTTTTACAGTAATTATGCAAAAAATTGAACCAAGATTTGCAGGTCGTCACCTCATCACATTAGAAGATTTCACCAAAGAAGAAATCGACTACATGCTCAAAGTATCAAGAGAATTAAAAGATGCTTTCTACGCTAACGAAGAAACCCAATGGTTAGTGGGTAAAACCGGTTTCTTAATGTTCTTTGAACAATCCACAAGAACCAGAAACTCATTTGAAAGTGGTATGGCCCAATTAGGTGGTCACGCCACATTCTTAGATACATCTATGATGCAAATTGCTCATGGTGAATCTGCAAAAGATACAGCCACAATCTTATCATCATTCGGTCATATGATTGCTTGCCGTTATTGCAACTGGGGACTAGGAAATAAATACATTCGTGAAATGGCGAAATGGTCAACAGTCCCAATCATCAACTTGCAATGTGACTTATATCACCCAATGCAAGCCCTTGCCGATTTAATGACAATTGAAGATGAATTTGGTAAAACCAAAAACCTCAAAGTTTCTGTCATTTGGGCAATGGCCACAACACACAAGAAACCAATTTCTGTTCCTGTTAGCCAAGTCTTATTATTCCCACGTTATGGAATTGATGTGACATTAGCTTATCCAGAAGGTTATGACTTACCAGATTGGGTTATCGAAAAAGCGAGAAAGAACGCTGCTGAAAATGGCGGATCATTAACCATCACACATGATATGGAAGCCGCTTATAGAGATGCAGATGTCGTCTTCCCAAAGAACTGGGGTAGTTGGGTTACCAATCAATCCACAACAGTTGTCGATGATGCTTTATTAGCTTTAAAAGCTTGGAAGTGCACACCAGAAATGATGAAACTTGCTAAACCAAGCTGCCGCTATATGCACGCATTACCAGCGGATAGAGTTAACGAAGTAGTGGATGAAGTTATTGATGGTCCACAATCAGTTGTTTACGAAGAAGCTGAAAATAGAATTCATACCGCTAAAGCTGTTATGGCGTTATTCGTCCATGACAAATTACCAAGCGATAGAAGATAGTCATAAATAGAAAACGAGGCGGTTTCCTTAATGGAAATTTGCCTCGCTTTCAGGGCTTCTCCTTGACAAAGCCACCTTGATAATTCAATATAATAATAGAGTGGGGTCCCGTATGGGACCTTTTTCTTTATCTATTTTTCAATAGACAAACCAACACTATTAATAGTATTAATATTATACAGATGGTTTCCATCAGTATACCCTTTCCAGGGCATGGAGAAGGCCTGAAGTTGTAATTTGCTCATAGAACAAATCTCCTTCAGGCGGCTTTAGGCCCTCCTACCAACTAATAGGGAAAACTGAGGAAATTTTTTTCATTAAATTTTCATTATATTTTTTAATCAAAGATTACTTTATATAATAATTATTCAAATTTATTTAGAATTACTTATTAACCTATATAACACGAAAAATTAATAAAATGACTTTGCTATTAACAAAATTTTTTGTTATTATCATTAAGCAAACTTTCTTTGGGCGAAGTACTGCTCAAGGCGGAAGGAGACAATTTATGAAAGAAAAGATTCATCCAAATTATCAACGTTGCACAGTTACATGTATCTCCTGTGGCGCTACATTCGAAACAGGTTCAACATTAAAAGAAATTAAAGTTGATACATGCAGCAATTGCCACCCATTCTATACTGGCAAACAAAGATTCGTGCAATCTGATGGTCGTGTCGCTAAATTCAATCGTAAATACGGTTTAGAAGACAAGAAATAATTAAACATATTGATTAAGATACCGCTCAAATGGGGCGGTTTTTTCTTTTAATTTTTATAATGATTTTTATAATATAAATTAGCAGGTAAATAATATGAAAAAATGTTTGAAATGTAACAAAGTATTTTTAGATGATTCTTTATATTGTCCAGAATGTGGAGAATTATTGATTTCAGATGACAGTTGTCCTTCTTGTCATAAAGAAGTTAAACCAGATGACAAATATTGTCGTTATTGTGGAACAAAAATTAATAGAATCCATGTTTGCAGTCAATGTGGTAAGCAACTTGAAGGTGACGAAAGTTTTTGTTCTAAATGTGGAACTAAGCTAGAAGGTCCTGGTTTTATTTTAAATAAAAAACACCGCTCAAAAGGTGATGATGGTGATAGTAATACTAAAAAGGAGTCAATCATCAATTACATCCTTTATGGAGTTATAGCAGTAGTTGCCATTTTATTAGTAATTGGCATGTTTGGCGATATAGTGACTGCATCAACTGGCAAGATTAAGAATAGCCAAACCATCAGCTATTTCTTTGGCGAAGGTGCCAGAAACCTTGAGACCATTAAAAGCGCTTACAAATATCCAGAATACTATAATTTTGTTTTTTCAATATTCGTAATTGAAAATATTTTATATTTTGTTGGACTCGTTGGCTTGATTTCATCGATTGGTTATGCTTGTTTTGCTATTTATAAATCTTTTAAAGAAAAAACGAGAATGAAATCTTCTCCAATCATATTTATGGCCATTAGTGTTTTGCCTTATGTAGCGGTAGTTGGAATAAACTCATTGATAAGTCTTAAAGGAATGGACGGATTAATATCTGTTTCTAGTGTTTTTGGATGGGGTCCTACTTTATTAATTGTCGGAACGATGATAGGTCTTGCTTCTATTAGCTTCCTAGATGTTTATGATAATAGAAGTGATATTCGCAAAATTATCTCTTCTATTGCAATCAATGCGGCCGGAATATTATCAGCTATTATACTTGTTTGCGGATTAGCGCATGCGGTTTGTGTATCAACAAAATATACTGCAAACAACAGTTCAATTGAGGTCGGCGGGTTCTATTTATTATCGAACATAATTCAGCCATTTAGCCAAGGAACAATAGAAGAATTACCAGATGGTTTTGGTTTATTATTGACCGGCTATGCTTTATCGTTTGTTGCGATTGTCTCCTTGGTGTCACAAGTATTCTTTACATTTAAGAAGAGAAAAATCTCCTCAGCAGTTTTTGCATTATTGTCCCTTGTCCTTTGCATAGTTTCGTCATCTCTTCAAATCATGGGAGAAAATAGAATTATGGAGGATTTGGCAACACAAAGAACTTATTTAGGCTCAGGACCTATTTGTTCATTTATTCTTTCAGGCTTCATTATAATCTTTATTATCATCTCTCTTGCACTTGATGGTGCGAAGAGAAAAGAAGAATAAAATAGATTACCGCTTTATGCGGTTTTCTTTTATAATCAATATGCTAGGAGGCTCATTTGCCATGGAAAAGAAAAGATTTTATATCACCACACCAATATACTATCCAAGTGCAAGATTACATATTGGTCATGCTTATTGCACAGTTTTAACTGACATCTTTGCGCGCTATAAACGTTTAAGAGGATTTGAATGTTTTTTCCTCACTGGTGCTGACGAACACGGACAAAAGATTGAAAAGAATGCTTTAGCAGCTGGTAAAACCCCACAACAATTTGTTGATGATATTGTGGAAGGATTCCATAAATTATGGACATTATTAGATATTTCTAATGATGACTTTATTAGAACCACACAAGAAAGACACGTCAAAGTGGTGCAAGATATCTTTTCTAAGATGCTAGCAAATGACGATATCTATTTAGGTAAATATAAAGGCTGGTATTGCACACCATGTGAAGCTTTTTGGACAGATACTCAAGTTGGTACAGATCACATTTGCCCTGACTGTGGTAGACCAGTTCAAATCGCTGAAGAAGAAGCTTATTTCTTCAAGACCAAGAAATATGTCGATAAATTATTAAAATTCTATGATGAGAATCCAAAATTCTTAGTGCCAGAATCACGTAAGAATGAAATGATAAATACATTTATCAAACCAGGATTAGATGATTTATGTGTTTCTAGAACTAGTTTCTCTTGGGGTATCCCAATTAGAGAAAATCCAAAACACGTTATCTATGTTTGGTTAGATGCCTTAACCAATTACATCACTGCGTTAGGTTATGATAGTGACCACCCAGAACTATTTGAAAAATTCTGGCAAGATCCTGAATGTGAAACCATTCATATTTTAGGTGCGGATATTACTCGCTTCCACGCTATTTACTGGCCAATGTTCCTTGAATCATTAGGTTTAAGAAAACCAGATCGTGAATTTGTCCATGGTTTATTGATGATGAAAGATAGCAAAATGAGTAAATCTAAAGGTAATGTCGTTGATCCATATCCACTTGTGGAACACTTTGGATTAGATGCAGTGAGATATTATCTTGCTAGAGAAATAACCTTTGGACAAGATGGTAGCTTCTCCCCAGAACAATTTGTGGAAAGAGTTAATAGTGATTTAGCGAACTCTTTAGGCAACTTATTAAATAGAACTGTTTCTATGATTAACAAATACTTCGGTGGTGTAGTTCCTGCTTATAAAGGTAAAGTCACTGAATTTGATGGCAATTTAGAAAGTGTCGCAAATGAAACAGTGAAACAATATGAATCATTAATGGATGATCTAAAAATCACAGAAGCTATTTCTGTCGTTAATGAATTAGTTAATAGAGCGAATAAATACATTGATGAAACCACACCTTGGGCTTTAGCCAAAGATGATTCTAAACAAGAAGAACTCGCAAGTGTTATGAATCACTTAGCTAACGCAATTTATATTGCGGGTATGTTATTAAAGCCAGTATTAACAAGAGCCAGTGATAAATTATTTGCCCAACTCGGTGTTACAGGCGATTTATTAAAATATGAAAACGTCTATAAATTCGGTTGTGTAGAAAACGTCACCGTTAATAAAGGCGATCAATTATTCCCAAGACTCGATGCCGCAGTGGAAGTGGAATTTATCCAAAATTTGATGGCGGGTAAATAGAATGAACCAGTTAAAAGATAGTACTTATACTGGCGAAAGAGCTCTCTTCTCATTAAAAGATGCAGAAATCACTAATTGCATTTTTGAAGATGGAGAATCCCCTCTTAAAGAGAGTCGTAATTTAGTCATTAACAAAACCACATTTAAGTGGAAGTATCCAATTTGGTATTCCGAGAATGTAAAATGCGATGACATTCATATCGAGAATACCGCGAGAAGCGGCATTTGGTACACGAAAAACATTACAATCACTAATTCTCTTATTGAATCACCAAAGACTTTTAGATACGCGGAAAACGTTCTTTTAGAAAAGTGTAAAATTCCTAACGCAAGTGAAACATTTTGGAACTGTAAAGGTATCAGATTAATAGATGTCGAAGTGAAAGGTGATTATTTAGGATTTAGATCATCTGATATTGAAATCGATAATCTTGATCTCGATGGTAATTATGCCTTCGATAGTGCGAAGAACCTTGTTATTAGAAATTCCGTATTAAGAACCAAGGATGCTTTTTGGAATGTTGAAAACGTCACCATTATTAATTCCACAATCATTGGTGAATATCTTGGATGGAATAGTAAGAACGTCACATTTATCAACTGTCTCATCGAATCTCACCAAGGTCTTTGCTATATGGATAATCTCAAAATGATTAATTGCCAACTCATTAATACTGACTTATGTTTTGAATATTGTTCTAATATAGACGCAGACATTATTACAGTCGTGGATTCTATTAAGAATCCATATTCCGGAACCATTCGCGTTCTCGGGGTTAAAGAAACAATATTAGAAGATGAATTCATTGATAGATCTAAAACAAAAATAATTATTAAAGGTCATGAGTAAATATAACTTTGATGAACTTGTAAATCGTAAGAACTCTCAATCATATAAATGGGATGTTAAAGATAATGAATTACCGATGTGGGTCGCGGATATGGATTTTCATATGCTCCCAGATATTAAAGTCGCGATTCAAAAAAGATTAGATATTGATGCCTTTGGTTATTGTGGTGTTCCTAAAGAATACTATGAATCATATAAGAACTGGTGGAAGAGAAGACACAATGTAGATATCGATGTTAACTCCATGGTTTATTCCGAAGGTGTCGTGGCCTCAATCGATTCCATTCTTAAACATATCGTTAAACCTGGTAGTGGAATTATAGTCCAATCACCTGTTTATCACGTCTTCTATCACTGCATTGAAAACAATGGTCATTTCATCAAAAACAACCAATTATTGTACAAAAAAGGCCAATATTGCATAGATTTTGATGGTTTAGAGGAACTTTTAAAGGATTCAACCAACTTAGTTCTCTTATTGTGTAACCCTCATAATCCAGTAGGAAGAATATGGGATGAAGAAGAATTAAAACGCATCGTTGATCTTTGTAAACAACATAATGTCTTACTTATTAGTGATGAAATTCACTGCGATATTACCGAACCAGGACATCAATATAATTCCATTCTTAAATACTCCGAAGATGCGATTGCTTTATTGGCTCCATCCAAGGCATTTAATTTAGCGGGTCTTAAATCATCAGTGGTGGTGACTCGTAATAAATCACTATTAAAAGAAATACAAAATGGTCTTGGTGAAGATGATTTGGGAGAACCTAATTACTTTGCGTGTGACGCAACAATCGCAGCATTTGATAAAGGTGATCAATGGATTGATGAACTTAATCAATACTTATTAAATAACAAGAAATATATCCAAGAATATTTAAAGAAAAATCTACATGATATCCACTTGGTGGATATAAAAGCCACATATCTCTTGTGGTTGGATATATCTAAATACACATCTGATAGCGAAAGCTTCGCTAAAGAATTAAGAAAAAAGACCGGACTATTTCTCTCTAACGGGAAGCAATTCGGTCGGGGTGGCGAATCTTTCTTAAGAATGAATATCGCAACATCTTTAGATAATGTCAAAGATGCTTGTGAAAGATTAAATAAATTTATTAAAAGCAACTAAGCTTTATAGAAGTTGCTTTTTTTATGTGCCCAAACATTGTTTGTGTAATCGTAAGCGGATAATTCTGTGCCCGTTGCGTAATTTCCTGCACGCAACCAGTCTCTTAAGATTTCACGGTAGTTTTTATTTAATGTGGTAGTGCTACTTCCACCTGTTTCACTAAAGTAATCATAAATATGATTTTCGTTGATATGGAGGTATAGGTAATCAATAACTGCAACCTTATATTTTTGTGTTGAATAAATGGCGTCACTAGTGAAACTAGGATTACGATACATATAATTACTACTATAACCGAGCTCTTTCATAAACTCTTCACCAGTAATCTCTGCGATATAAATGATGTTATCAAACGGGAATGAGCGGTATAAATCGGTATATGTGAGCATTGTGGGATCGTCTGGATTGATGAGATTTTCTCTAGCGTAATTTGTCATTGCGATAGCGACGTTATATCCAGAGGCTGCTACCTTATCAAATATCGCTCTGCACATTAAATTAGGCGCATAACCAAAGTCTTTACTTCCGCCGCTATAGAAGTAACCACTCACATTATTTGCTAAAACTTCTTCTCTTTCAGTTTTGGATTGATTGTTATATTGATTGATTAAACCTTGAACAGTGGTATCAATTGTGGATGTATTAGCTTTAATAGTATCTGAATCAATGAACGAGCAAACAACATTGCTCTTTTTATTTGTCGCGTAATCAAAAGTAATAGTGGTTTTACCAATTGATTGTCCTTTAGCGTAAGTTTGAATATAGTTCAAATCGCCTTCTTTTCCGGTTTCTTGTGCGTGGGAGTGGCCACATAACACTAAATCAACATAACTTGATAAACCGTTATACATCACTTCGTCTTGTGGAGCGTGAATTGAAGCGATGATAATATCGCAGTGTTCTTCGTTTTTTAACTTAGTGGCTTCATCTTTGATGAATTGAACATGATTTTTGAAATAAATATCTCTTGTGAATGAGGAACAAATAGATGTTAATTGCGAGGTTCCAATTCCACCTAAAATACCCACTTTAACTTCGTTTTCTAAAACATAAGTCACACTAGTTGTGCCTAAATTAGACATTTGATGTGTGCCTTCAATTTTATGTTCAAAATCATAATCATAGACATTACCCGCAAGTGTTGGAGTGGTATATCCTTCGTATTCTCTATTTTTATTAATTGCGATATATTCTTGTCCCCAGTCAAAGTCGTGGTTACCAACACTTCTAGCGTCGAACTTCACATAGTTCATCACGTCTGTTAAAAGTGCGCCTTTGTTAAAGTTTGAATATATAGAACCTTGCCAAGTGTCGCCTTGATCGATGATTAAGGTATTTTCACTTTGATTTTTGTTTTTAAGAAATGTTCCCCATCTTGCTAAACCAACTTCATAGCCATTTTCTTCTACTGCACCATGAAAATCATTTGTGCTATACACTTCAATTGTGGTGGTGCCGGTCTTTGGTCTGGTGCTTTCTGAAGAACTACTAGAAGATTTTTCTTCTGATGAAGATTGTTCCCCGCTACTAGGCTGACTAGATTGATTATTAGATGAAGATGGATGGTTTTGCTTAAAACATCCTGCGAGAAGCATGGATGATAGAACTAATAAATAGATAATTTTGTTTTTCATATATGGCTACATTATAATGTAAGAGATATAAACATGACAATTCAGGACTTCTTCACGTTATGTAACGCACATCCATGGGCATATATTGCACTGATTTTTAATTTAGGTGTGGTATTTGTTAATGGTTGGACCGATGGTCCAAACTCTATAGCCACCGCCGTAACAACAAGAGCCATTAGACCAAAAGCCGCAGTTATTATGTGCGCTATTTTGAATGTCGTTGGTGTTGTTACAATCGGTGCCTTATCTATTTATTTATCTAAATTTATCGGAGGAGATGTTTCTCAAACAATCGCTAGTTTAGTGAATTGGGGAGAGGCCTCAATTGATAAAGTACTATGCGGCATTGCTTGTGGTTTATTAGCCATTGTTATCGTTAGTTTGCTTTGTACATATTTTGGATTCCCGTCCAGTCAATCCAATTGTTTAATTGGCGGTATTACTGGTAGTGGATTAGCTTTAATGATATTAGGAAGCAACGGCACAATTGGACTTGATCCTTGGATTAAAGTCTTAATTGGTTTTGCTGGTTCATTGATATTGGGATTCCTTTTAGGATACGGAATTACATTCTTAATTCAACTAATCTTTAAAAAAGCTACAAGAGGTAAATCCACAAGATTCTTTAATGTTGGGCAAGTCGTTACCAGTGGAGTAATGAGTTTCTTCCATGGTGTACAAGATGGTGCAAAGTTCATTGGTATATTTATTCTTATCGGTGCGACGTTATCCACCTCTAATGGAGGAGATCAAGCTTCAGCTATTATGTCTTTAACTGGTGTCTGGTGGATCTATGTTCCGGTCGCAGTATTTATTGGATTAGGCACAATGATGGGTGGATACAATATCATCAAAACAATGGGAAAAGGCATGGTTTCTTTACAAAAATACCAAGCCTTTGCTACAGATATTGCCGCTTCTATAGCATTATTATTAGCTACATTATTTGGTTTACCTGTTTCTACTGGAACAGTGAAAAGCACGGCAATTATGGGTGGTGGCGCCACCAAAGGATTTAAAAGAGTAAAATGGCCAGTCGCTGGTAAGATGGTGATGTGGGGAGTAATTGTTTTCCCGTTAAGCGCGATTACCGCGATGGTTTTAATGTTTATATTTGTTTGGACATGTAAATAGGAGGTTTATTTTATGTTTAAGAAAAAAGGAAAGGTCAAATCGAATCAATATTTTGATTCATTCCCCGTGTTATCACATTATTCTGTGGAATGCGGTGAGATGATTTTGGAGTTCATGAAGAACTTTGATCCGAAAAAGTCAGAAGAGTTGAAGACTAGTGTTCATGAAATCGAACATCAAGCGGACGCAGTTAAACATTCCATTACCGCGAAATTATTAACGGAATTCATGACACCGATTGATCGTGAAGATATTTTTGAATTATTAAAACTTATTGATGATGTCACTGATGCGATTGAAGAGATTTCCTTAAAAATCTATATCTATAACTATCAAGAATTACCTCCAAACACTATTCCATTTATGGAAAGCACACTTGAATGTATGAGAAGTGTCGAAAGATGTCTAAAAGAATTTCCACATTATTTAAATAAAGAAGTCTTTGAACCATTTGTGAATGAAGTGGTGAAGTATGAAGAAGAAGGCGATAGATTCTATATCGATAATATCCACGCCTTATATCAAAAAGAAAAAGACAATATCGATCGTCATAAAGCGGAAACAATGTATTCCATGCTTGAAGATGTCTCAGATAGATGTCGTGAAGTATGTAGATTTGTGCAAAATATTGCACTTAAGAATATTTAAAATATGGGAAGAATCATCCAAGGGAAATGCGTTGATATATCTAGTGAAGGTAAAGGTGTCGTTAAGATTGGTAAAGACATCATCTTTTGTGATGGATTATTTCCTAATGAAGTCGCAGATATTGAAATCCTTTATCAACGAGCAGGTGTTTCCTTTGGAAAGGTAAAAAAACTTTACGAAATATCTAAAGATAGAATCCAACCAAGATGTAAGATTTGCACTTCTTGTGGCGGCTGCCAATACCAACAAATTAAATATGAAAAGCAATTAGAATTCAAAACTAATAGAGTGAGAAACGCTTTAAAGAGAATTGCCCATATTGATACAGAAGTCAAACCATGTATTGGCGCGAAACATCCATATAATTATCGAAACAAAATCCAAGTCCCTTTCGCTAAAGATAGAAAAGGTAGAGTGGTCTATGGTTTCTATAAAGAAAACAGCCACGAAATCATCCCCACAAAAGAATGTGCGATTGAAGATAAAAGAGCCGCGCCGATCTTATGGGATATAAAAGAGTTAATTAAAGAATTTGATATACCTGTTTATAACGAAGATAGTGGTAGAGGTATTTTAAGATACGTTCTTATTAGAACTTCGTATCACTATCCAGAACTAATGGTGGTCTTAGTAACCACAACGATGAACTTCCCTGGTCAAAGAAATTTCATCAACGCATTGATTAAAAAACATCCAGAGATTACTACAATCGTGGAGAACGTTAATTCTAGACATACGAACGTTATATTAGGCAACAAAGAAAAAGTCTTATATGGACCCGGATTTATTAAAGACACAATATGCGATTTGGTCTTTGAAATATCCGCATCAAGTTTCTTCCAAATTAACCCTGAACAAGTCGAAATTCTCTACAAAACCGCGCTAAATCTCATTGATTTTAACAAAAAAGAGGTGGTTTTAGATGCTTATTCAGGTGTTGGGACAATTGGTCTAATCGCCAGCAAGAACGCGAAAAAAGTCATCTCTGTGGAAATAGTGAAGGACGCTCATAAAAACGCCATAGAGAACGCAAAAAGAAATAATGTGAACAATATTGAATTCTATTGTGATGATGCCAGTAAGTTTATTTCTAATTACGATGGAGATTTAGATATCGTCATTATGGATCCACCTCGTAAGGGTAGTGATGAAAGATTCTTATCCACACTTATCAATAAGAGAGTTAAAAAGATTATTTATATATCCTGTGACCCAGAAACATTAGCAAGAGATATTGAATATCTTTCTACTCATTACGTAGTAACATATGTCCAGCCCGTGGATTTATTCAGTATGACTGCGCACGTAGAAACGGTGGTTTGTTTACAACAAATAACCAAATAAACAATTGGTGTTGTAATTGCTCAGACCAACTTATCTTGAATTGCACAAATCAATTTGACGACAGCTTTTCTTTAAGTATGTGGTTACAGCTTGCCTCATCACTACTATCGAGTAAATTTTGCTAACGGCGAATTAAACACTGCACAGCATAATATGAATGAAAGATTTTGTATAAAACATAATAAAGAGATTTTGATCATGTCAAATGTGATAAACTATTTAAAAGCTATTCATATAGAGGTCTATCTATGAAAATTGTTCAAGCAAAATGTCCAAATTGTGGCGGGACACTAAAAGTGGATTCTGAAAAAGAAGCAGCCATTTGTGAATATTGCAAAACGCCATTCATTGTAGAAAAAGCAATCAATAACTACAATACAACAATCGTTAATAATAATACTTTCAATGATGCAACGGTCTTTATTAATAACGATGATAAAAAGAGACTATCCAATTACTTAGATTTGTCTGAAAGCGCATATCTTGCCCAAAACTATAAAGATTCTTTTAATTATAGCCTTTTAGTGATTCAAATTGATGGCAAATGTTCAAAAGCCTGGGACTTGAAATTGAAAAGCGGCATTAATCTCGCGAACTTAAGCATTAACGAGGTTAGAGAAGCAATGATAAATGCATCAAAAGGTTTAGATAATCCAGATGGTTATTTGGAAGGAATTGCCTCATTTATCATAAAAGAAATTGCAAAAAAGAATTTAACATCCTATGTTGAATTATTAAAAAAAACAAATGAGTCTTTAAAATCAGAATATAACAAAAAGTTATGGGAAGGAGTGGGCCCGTTGTTTTTAAATCCCTCAATGGAGCAGCAAGACAATGCTAATGTTACTTATTTTTGCAGCTATTCCATTTATATTGCCAATCTTGTTTTTATTTTTGAATATCAACAAATCAAAAAGGTAGATTTAGTTGATGAATTATTAATAATCTTTGATAATTTTTTAGAAATATACAAATTGTTGAATGAAAGAGTCCATATTTATGGACGTTCTCTTAGTACTAATGCTACTAATAGCTTTAAATCCACAATTAATGAACTAAAAAAATATTTATCTTTAGAAAAAGAAACCTTGATTGCAAAAAACGAAAAACTAAAAAAAGAAACCGAAGAAATAAAAGAAAAGATTGAGACCATTAAAGCCGAACATCCTTTTGATGGTGGAGAGTACGATAATAAGATTGCAACTTTGAATGGAGAGCATGAAAGATTAATAAGAGAGAAAAAAGCACTCGGCCTCTTTAAGTTCAAAGAAAAATCTTCTATTGCAAAAAGAATAAAAGAAACCAAACACGATATTGCCGCAATTGATAAAGAAAAGCAAAGCAGCAAAGCGCTATTTGATAAGGAAAACTATAAATATTATGAAAATGAATCAAATCAGTTAAATGATTTACTTAATCAAATTTCAAAGAACAATGAAAGAATAAAAATAACCACCAACCGTATTTTGAAACGTATTTAAATATGGGCAAGTAAGGAAAGAAAGAATCCTCTTGGTGCAAAAAAGATTGCTTCTAGGACTTGCGACACAAGCCTTACGCGATATGATCATTTATGGAAGAACTTGTGCAAAACAGAACACACTGTGTGCTGAATTAATATACCATTTGATATATACAAATTGTTTCGTCTAAAGACGGTTCTTTTTGATATATAATAAATAAAGAGGTCAACGCTATGAAAATTAGAGGCTTGTTAATATTACTATCTGTTTTTGCTTTGTCTGCATGTGCCAAAAGTAATAGTGGAAACAATTCTTCTGATATCCCGGAAGAACAAGTCGAAAAATGTAGAGAACCATATTACCACTTAGACAAAAAGCTTGATCCAACAGAAGAAAAAGATGGATACATCATTTATCAATGTGCTGTCTGTGGATATAAAAAAGAAGAAGTAATTCCCAAATTATCTAGTGAAAATTACGAAGTAGAAGAAATTACTTATAACTGTATCCATGGCAATGGCAAAAGATACACAAGTGAAATATATGGAACATATGAAGTGAGTGATGATATGAGAAGTAAACATACAGTCTATGGAGATGTTTGTGAAGTATGTGGACATCTCGTTGGAGAATTCAAATTCTCAGATTTTTCCACTCCAGTATGCGCTGGATATCCAAGACTATATCAATTAAGTGAATATTGGGAAAACACCTGGCTTTTAGGTGGTGATAACGGAAGAATCGTTTTAAGAAGATCATATGATAAAGGTAAAACTTGGTCTAAAGAAGACATTGTTGCTTCTATGCCTGGTTATGCATGCGCGAACGTTGACTTCTTTGAATTACCAAATCACGACATTATTTGTTCATTCCGTGCGATCGGTAATATCAGTTCCACAAAAAATAATCGTAAGCTCCATTATGTTATCTCTTCCGATGGTGGAGAGACATGGATTGATGGTGGAGATATCGTTGATAACTTCTTATTAGGCATATCTCTTGGATATAGTGAAAACGAAGTTACCACAGCAATGACTTTAAAGAACAATATCGGTTTCTATGAACCATATGTTGATTATATCGACAATGTTCCAACAGTCATGTATGCGGATGACTTTACACCGATGCTCATTAAAGCTAAAGGCGCAAGTGTTTCGTTAAATTACGCGACACAATACTTGATGAGTCAAACATTCGATATGGAAACCATGAAATGGTCAAGAGAAAGAACTATTGTCATGGATGGCACTAAAGATAAATCTCCAACCGGTAGTGGTTTAGCCCCAAGAATCTCAAGAGATGGTATGCCAGTATTTTCCAGAATGAAAGATGGAACATATGTTCTTGTCTTTGAAGGAACATATCGCGATAGTGATTATCATAGTCTAACTGGTGAACCAGCATTAAGCGAAGTTCATCCATTTGAAATCATGTTAAGTTATTCCAAAGATGGAATTACTTGGTCTAATCCAGTTGAAATATATACACCTCATAACAATCGTTCTAAATCTAGCGCACCATATATATGTGTCACAGAAGATGATCGTTTAGTGGTCTCATTCCAAACTGATGAAGAAGCCGTTTTAAGCGATAAAGTCGGTGATGCTTATTCCGTCATGAAATGTATGGTCTCTAAACCAGGTATTAAAATTGAAGATATTAATCAAGATTCATTCTTCGCTGTTAACAATGTTAACAATACACCTGTTGGTTCCGCGAGTTTATGGAACGGCATGATGCTTATTGATGATAAGTTATATACATGTTCATCTAGCTGTAGATTAAGAGTCTCAGATATTCCTGTATATGCTGATCCAAAGGATTATGAAAATGATGAAATTCATATTGATGGTGAAGAACATGTTGTTGCTATAAATAGTTCATCATTTACCGCATATAGTTCATCCAACACTGTTGTTCCATCATATGGTGAAAACAAAGTCACATTAGATAATCAAACACACGCTGAACAAAAACTAATCATTAATGATTTAGCAGTGGAAAATAAATATCAAATTGATTGCACAATAGAAAGCGTTAGTGATAGAGATGTCAATTTTGGTTTCTATCTTGGTGCGCTTAATCCAGATAATGGTGCGGATAAGATTACCGCACTAAATATTCATCTTGAAAGAGCGGTATCATCATTATCATGGTCCACACATCTATATGATTTTAATCAAGCTTATGCTGGCCAACTAGGATCATCTAGTAGTGCGAGTAGTGAGTCCACTACAATAAAGGTTAGAGTTATTGTTAAACAACAAACAATTAAAGTATTAATTGATAATATGAAGAAAGTTGTTAACGAATATGAAGTACCTAATACTTATAATTTAAATGGTAAAATTGGTTTAAGAAACCAAGGTACATCTAAAGTTACTATCAGTGAATTAAAGATTACAAAATAAGGAGCGATAAATATGAAACAAGAAAAATACGTTATCAAAGATAAAGAATATAGTCGAGACGCACTAATTGAATACGGAATGAATGCTCGACCAGGTGTATTTTGGATTCCAAGAATGCTCGGCATTATCTTTATGGGTGCGGGTCTATTTATCATGGCTTTAATTGGAATCACAATGTTGATTCTCAATGCCACAGGTGTATTCAGTGAACCAGATTTCCCAGTATGGGTATTCTTTATTCCTTTAGGAGTATTTGGTTTATTGTTCTTAACTGGTCTTATTATATTTATTGTTTCCTTTACCGCGAACTCAGATGAAAGAAATGTTAAATATGCGATTAAGGAACTATCTAAAGACAATAGTGTTAAATCCAGTAGTGGTGAAAGACTATTAACCAAAAGAGACGAAGACGCATTAAAGAGATATGATAGATTGCTTAAAGCCGGTGCGATGTCACAAGAAGAATATGACGAAAAAGTCAAAGAAATAAAAGGATAGAAAAAGAGGCAATTATTTATGGCACAAATCAATGCTTTTACAAACTATTTAAGAGAAACTTTTAAGGTAAAGCTCTGGTGGGTAATCGTCCCATTTGCCTTCATTGGCCTCCTTTTTGCGGGGTTATTCTATTTATTTACCCCAATTTACATGCTTTTTGATCTTGCAAGATTTGAACTGAGAAAAATCTTATATAGCGATAACGAAAAACTTTCTGGCGCTGCACAATTCATTAAGTTCGCTATTAGTTATTTTGGTTATTTCCTTGCCGCAGTATTAACCATCTTCCAAATCGGACTATTATCAATGATGTTTATGTTTACGTTTTTAGCTTTCTTTATTTCTAGTCTTGGAAGAGCCAGAGGAAATCCATTTAAGTTCCACGAAATTACTGAATCAAAATAACTATAAGAGGTATTTATTATGAAGAAAAATCTATTAGTGTTACTTCTTTCATCAGTCCTTCTTTTAGGTGGTTGCAATACAAGAAACAACAACCAAAGTGGATCAGGCGGCCAAAGCGGCAAACAAAGCGAAAGCGAAACCGGAGATAAAAAGATTAAAGAAATTGCTTTAAAGGGTAGTGCGCCGGATCAAATCTACGTTACTGAAAAAGTTGCCACAACCGCATTATTTGAAATTAGAGCGAATAAAGGTCAAACTTTAAAGACTGCGGATAAAAAAGTTACTGTTACTTCTAGTAACCCAAGTGTTTTGAAAGTGGAAAATACTGGTGCGGTTATTACCACATTCTTAAATGCTTTAAGTGCAGGTACAGTCACTGTTACTGTTCAATCTGCGATTCAAGAAGATGCAAAATTAGATATCAACTTTACCGTTCTCCCCGCAACATTTGATCGACAAGCTAATTGCTTACAAGATGTCAGTTGGGAAAATGTTGATTTAGAACATGAAGCGGATGAAGTTAATCCATATGTGAAAACTTCCGCGGATGAAGGTGTTAACCATCAATTCTTCTTTAGAGATTCATATTCTGATAGATGCTATATGGAAAGTGAAATTACTTTCTATTCAGAAAAAGATGGTAACGCTCATTTACCAAAATTAGGATTTATCTTCTCCACGAATGAAATTAATGACACTAATATCAAATCAGTTTCATTTATTTATCTAAATACCGATTGTAGGGGTGGTAATGATACATATTACTTCCTTCAATATAATGAAATCGCCAGCGGTGTATGGGGATGGGACTATCCCGATGGCACCCCTCTAGCGAAGAGCTACGCTTTCTATAAATATGAACCTGGTGTGAAAAAAGCCGAATCATTTAAATTAGGTGTTGTAAAAGAAGGATATAACTATCACGTCTATTTCAATGATGTATATGTGAAATCAATTAAAACCACAGATGTTGGCTTTAGCACTGATAAGACATATACACAAGCCGCACCAACAATTTGTGGTATGTTTGACTTCAAATCTGAAGTTAAATACGCAAATTACAGCTTTACAACCACGGAATCAGTGGTGACAAGTAAAATACCTGCGGAACCAGATTTCACTAACTGGAAAGGCGAATAATAATATTATTAAGTAAGAAAATACTGGCACAAACCGGCCAGTATTTTTTATTCCACTAATTTAGTGTTATTGCTTTTATATTCTTCGTAATCCTCTATGAGATTTAATCTATTCTCAATCTTCTTACCGAACAACGCTCCTCTTAAGATGAACATCGTAAGGAAGGCAATAAAGAATAATCCTGCAAGAGTACCAACAAAAGTGTCTAAGAAAACAAATAAGACATATGCTGATGTAAAATCGCCTGCGGACGCACGATTATATATGCCTATACCTAAAAGAATAGAACCTATTAATGCGGCAATAAAAAGGATCATAAATATAAATCCTAATATCAGGAATAGTGTTTGCTTTTGCTTATAGCCTTCTATTTCTCTTTTAAAATGTCTAATATCAGCATCAGTTAATTCTTCGACTCTTTTTCTTCCCATAATAAGATCCTCTAATGAAAATATTTTAACACAACAACATATTTTTATTATTTGGAAGTAAAAAATACCTATTTTTCCTTATTATTTATTATTAAAAATATATATTTATATAAAAAAATTAAAAAAATATCAAAAAAGTTATTTTACTTTGTAAAATAAAAAAGAAATTTCACAAAAAAATAAAAAAATTTTAAAAAAATACTTGCACAATTTTTTGAATAAGCGCATACTATTCTAATCCAAACGGGAAACCGCTTGGTAAGAAATGAATACTGATAGGTATTCACTTCTTAAATCTAGGTAAGTCAATCGACGCAGGAAACGAAGTTGATACGGCGGTTCTGAAACTCAAATGCTTCAGATTAGCGATTGCTCTAGTAAGTAGTTGATCTTGTATCAGCTACAGGGTCGTTCCTCCCTGCTACAGTGGATGCTGAGTTAGAATTTAACAGCGTAAAACCACCGCCCGACACGATCGAAGAGGAAAAGACATAAACGATAAGCTTAATACCTTATCACCGATCATTCACGCTAAAATCAACTCAAAACGTGAAATAAGATAAGAATCCTCGGATATCTTATTAAAGGGATCATCAAATTCAGCCGAATCTTAAGACAGTCAACCATTAGCACAACGTTGATAGTGAGGTTCTAGAATTAAATCTTCTAGTTAATGACTGCAGATTGGCTTATTACTCTTAAGAGTAATTAAACGGCACACCTCCCTACTTGTAGTGGTCGCTGAGTTAGAGCTTAACAGCGTAATCCCACCGCCGGACATGATCGAAGAGGCAAAAACATCTACTTCCTAATCCCTAGTAGATAAGACCTAAACCATATAACTCAACAAACGTATGGTGATAGCGGAGCACTTCCAAAGAGATGCTTCCGTAAAGAAAAGGAATACAAAGCTTAAGACTAGATAAGGCAATTAGTTCCGTTAAATTGATAAGGGAATGCCATGGAATTAAAAAAAGTGGTTAATAATTGCACTAGCAAAGGGTTATCTGAATTAAGGTAATCATCGGTACGTTCCTCCCTGATAGCTTGCTATCACTGGTCGCCGCGTTGAAGTTTGACGGCATAAACCCAGTACCGGACATGACGAAAAGGAAGACAGCCTCAAAGCTAACAACTAGAGGAAGCTGGCCACCGACAAGCAAATCAATTAAATATAACTACATATGGATTTCTTTACATCCCATGACTGGCTTAATCGTGGGCTTGAGTCTTACGCTTTTAAGTTAGATCATCTTTTATTTATTTTAATATCTATATCTATTGGTGTAGGTCTAGCTTTCTTATTAAGAAAAAGAGAAAGAAAGACCATCACAATAGTGCTTATATCTTTATGGGGTTTATATCTCACTGTTATTTGGTTATATTACGGAATTATTTATTATCAATGTGCGATAGGGCTATTGGAATTTAATTATCACACGATGCTTCCGCTTCATAGTTGTTGCATGTTTATGTTTGTTTTTCCTTTTGCTATATTCCCTAAGAATAAGATTATTAAAACCGCAGCGAGTAGCTTCCTAGTTATCGTTAATATGATTATGGGATTTATTACCTTATTCGTGGGATGTCCTCCAGGAGGATATTCCGCATTATCATTTAATGGTATAACATCGCTTATTTATCATGCGATAGATGTCATTGTTCCATTAATTATGTTAATTACTGGATATTACGATATTAAAAAGAATGATGTTTTCTATGGTTTAGCGGTATTTGGAACACTAGGTCTTACTATCTGGATATTTGATGCGATTACTAAAAGTGATTATTTCTATTTCTATGATGGAAGCATGTTCCCAATCCTTAAAAACATCTCAGAAAATGTTGTTCCAATCGTCTGGACATTATTAATTGTATCTTGTTATGTCATCACCGCATTTGTCACACATTATGGTGTGGTGGGACTGAAATATTTATTAACAAAAAAGAAAGAAAAACATGAGAAATGCAATGAAAATTCATAACCCCATCATGGAGGGTGCTGATCCATTTATCCTTGTAGATAATAATAAATATTATCTTTATTTCACTAAGGAAGAAGATGGATTTAAAGTCTATGAATCAGAAGACTTAGCGAAATGGATTGATAAAGGATATTGTTTACAAAGAGGAAACCATATCGTTGGTCATAAATGGTTCTGGGCACCAGAAATCATTAAGCACAATGATGTTTTCTATATGGTTTATGTCACTGATGAACATTTAGCGATCGCAAAAAGCAAATCACCATTAGGGCCATTTATCCAAGATAAAGAAGAATATTTAGATGAAGGTAATATGATTGATGGTCATTTCTTTAAAGATGATGATGGAACAGTATATCTATACTTTGTGAGATTTAACGATGGTAATGTCTTACATATCGCAAAGATGAATGAAGATATGGTTAGTATCGATAAAAGTAGTGAACAATTCCTTATGCGCGCTGAATTACCATGGGAATTATCATCTGGATATTCCGTCATGGAAGGGCCATTTGTGTTAAAACACAATAATAAATACTATCTAACATTCTCATGTAACCACACCAAATCACCTGATTATGCGATTGGTTACGCAGTAGGTAATCATCCATATGGACCATTTATTAAATATGAGAATAATCCAATATTATCTAAAACTGATAAAGTCGTAGGAGTGGGTCATCATTCATTCTTTAATCGCATTAGTGATAATCATTTAATGATTGTCTATCATCGACATTATTCACCCACACAAAACTATCCAAGACAAGTCTGCTTAGATGAAGCGGAATTTGATGATGATATCTTAAAGATTAATGGACCAACATTTTAATTATTTATGTCAGACGAATTGATTTTATCTTTGGTACAAAATATTAAAGATGGTGATGAAATATCTTTATTATCTTTAAGAGATGAATTAAGAGGTTTTATCTATTCTTTAAAGCCTTATTTTCTTTCTAAAGAAGATGCTTATGATTGTTCCTTGTCTCCTTTAGGAGAAGCGGCATTAAAATATGATCCAAGTCGCGGTGTTAAATTTATAACATTCCTATCTAAGTATTTAAGTAGTGCATTTATTAATGAAGGTGAAAATAGATTCGCTGTTAAATTACCAGAAAAGATTAAGCGTTTATCAGGATCTATCTATTCTTTTGTTAATGAATATAAACAAGATTATGAAGAAGAACCTTCTTTAGAAGAAATACAAGAAGGATTAATGGATAAAGGTATTGATGCTTCAATTGAAGATATTGAAATATGTTTAAATCTAGATAAAGCCAAAGAATCAGTGTCTATAGATGATGAAGAAGTAAATTATGGAAACCATCTCTCTTCCTCTATGGATGATATTTCTTCTTTAGCAATCGATGATGTCGCAAAAATCATCGAACTAACTAAAGACGAGAAGGAGTGGTTTGAAACTTATTATATAAATAAGAGTTTTACACTTAGAGAAATCGCTGCGATAGAGAAGATGAAATATCATGAAGTTCAAAGTAGAAACAATATCATTAGATCAAAGATACAAAAATATAGAAAAGCTTTAATTAAAAATGGCTATGGATATTTAATTAACTGGAGATAAGGTTATGCAATTCAGTAAAGAAGACAAAAAGAAAATTGGCAACAATGTCATGGCGATATTAAGAGGTTATAACTGTAAAAACGCAGAAGAGTTTCTCGTTCGTGTGGGAACACAAAACGAAAAAGGTGAATACACAGTTAAAGGTTTATCAAAAAGTACATTAACCAAAATTATTAAAGGCGAATACGATGGTGATTTGGAAAAACAACTTAGAACCATCGCGTCATTTTGCATGAATCTTGTGACTTATCGAGACATCACCGATTTTGATTTAACTAAGATTATCGAACCCGGCATGTTTATCTTTGATGGCTATAGCTCCCCTTTAGATATTTTAACGCATCCTCAATATGCTAATGTCATCTTAGATATATACAAACAATTATTCCCAATTATCCCAATTCAAAAATTAGAAAAAGAATCAAATTTTTATAATGAATTAGTCTTTCCTTTCACAGAAGAGACGGGGAGCAAAATGTTTGATGTATTAGAAACATTTAAAAAGCTGTTTGACGAAGAAAATGTTCCTGAGGCAAGTGTAAATTATTTATCAATGGCGGTCCTTGTGTTTGTCTTGTCTACAAAATCGGTAGGTATGGACGCAATTACTAAATTAAAGGCCATGTCTAATAATGAAGATGAATTGGTCTTTGCAAGAAAATATAAACAAGCACAAGAAGACAAATCAGAGACACAAAGAAGAGAATCAAATAGACGATTCTTGTTAGATGTATTTAAAGATAAAAATCAATATTTAGAAAAACTAGCTAAATTTGATGAATATAAAGACTATGTTTATTATTACATGGCGATATGTTACGCGATTGGTTTTGCGAATTTAGCTGAAAATAAGATGAGCGTTGAAGAAGCGGAGAACTTAGGCGTTAATCAATTAAAAGAATTAAAAAAGATTGGTAATAAATACGCAGTTAATTATTTTGAATTAATGGAAGAATAAATTTTTTTAACTTTAGTTAACAATTTTTTTGTCAATCAATGGTCGCACCTTTTACAAATAACTATAGTGAAAGGAGGGGCGGCTATGTTAAACATTAAAAAAACTCTCATCGCATTGTACTCATTTGCGAAAGTCGTGGACGTCATCGCAATCGTCTATTCTGAAAATAAAGAAAAGATTGATACCGCTATCGTGACACTCGTCGATTCCTGTAGAGTACTATTAGGCAAAAAAGCACTCATTGAAAACAAAGATTAACTTCATCTATGCATATATATTCTTCTTTCAGGACTGGCGGTGTCAAAACCGCCTTTCTTATTAGAAGAGTAATTATAAGGAGGTATATAAAAATGAAATGGATTGTGTCTAATAATATTAGAGATGAATACTACAATGACTTTAATCGTGCGGTGTTTGCTTTTAAAGTAATGATTATTCATCAAATGAGAACACAAAAGGATATATATGATCAATATGGTTTACCGATGGAAGTGGGGTGTCATTTTGCTTATAAATATGATGAAGGTTTGGTAAACGATGAAGATCTAGTGGGTTTTTCTCGATTGATGATGCTTTGTAGTGCATTAAAGAAAGACTATTTAGATATCAATAAATGCAATGACTTTGCCTCATCAAGAGTGAAAGGTAATGTTAATCTCCATAGTGAGATTGAAGAATTTGAAGAAAGTGTGGATTTAGATATCAAAAAACATAAAGATGAAATCATCTTAGATGTTAAAGTGAATAAAGATGAAACATATTCTATCTTCACTAACGCTTTCCTCTTTAAAGACAATACAAAAGATTATTACTTTAAATCTCATCAATTTATCACTACATCATCTAATCCTAATGATTTAGGCAAGCCAATGAATATTGATGTGACACTTAAATATCTGTCAGATTCATAAATAAAATAGTTTGAAGCCATCTTATGATAGGTGGCTTTTTCTTTATTTATGCATTTAGATATAATATTTGTAGGTATGAGTGAAATAATATTATCTAAAAAAGATAAAGCCATTAAGATACTCTCAATTATTGTTTTCTCATTAATTATGTCCGCGTTATCAACGGCGTTAATTTCTGATGGAATTATATTATCTAAACAAATATTTGGATTTATCTTTGCTTTAGTGGCAAGCGCAGTAGTGTTTGTCTTTGCGATTATATGCATGATCATTTCCATCATGTTGATATTCGGTGCATATTTACTTAAATCTGAAGGTTTTTGGCCGATGAAGTGGACAACAAGTTCCTATAAGGCCATTATGGCGGACTATACCCTTACCGCGGAACAAATGCATTCTGCAGTAGTAATTAGAATTATATTACTTGTGATATGTGTCATAGTCTTTATTTCCTCTATAGTCGCTTTAGCGATGTTAAAGAGGGCAAAAAAGAATAATAAAGAAATTAAACGTAAGATGGAAACATCATTCTCTGTTATAGCTTTAATATTCTCTATTCTTGGAATGATTGTTTGTATAGGCGCAACCGCGTTATTGTCATCACTCCGTTAATTGGGA
>CACZZG010000003.1 GCA_902785645.1 uncultured Erysipelotrichaceae bacterium
AGTGCAAATTCAGCATCGGTTTAATTCGATGCTTTTTTGTTGTTTTAAATATAATTAGTTTTATAATAAAGTAAGAAAGGTAAGAAAAGTAAGAATATGGATAATAACAATCAAGACCGTTTCATTGTCAGTGTGAAAGTGGGACCTAAAGGTCAAATCACAATACCAAAAGAAGCTAGAGAAATGTTTGATATCAAAGAAGGCGAAACATTAATGGTTTTAGGTGATAAACAAAGAGGTATTGCTATTTTAAAAGCGGACGCCTTCTATCATATCGCGGAGGACCAAATTAAATGAGTGACATATTAAGATTAGAAAATGTTAGAAAAACATATCCTTCTTTTACATTAAAAGACGTTTCTTTTGAAGTTAAACCTGGACAAATAATGGGTTTTATCGGCCGTAATGGTGCGGGCAAAACCACAACTTTAAAATGCATTATGAATCTCGTTCATTATGAAAGTGGAAAGATTTCCGCTTTTGAAACGGACATGAGTAATAACGAACTAGAGAATAAACAACGCATCGGTTTCGCTTTAAGCGAACTCAATTACTATCCGAATAGGACGATTCGTCAACTAGTGAACGTCACTAAAAGATTTTATAAGAAGTTTGATCAAAAGAAATTTGATGAAGCATGTCGTTTATTTAATTTAAATCAAGATAAGAAATTAGAAGAATTAAGCAGCGGCATGAAAGTCAAATATTCTGTCGCTATCGCGTTATCTCATGATGCGGAATTATTAATTTTAGATGAACCAACATCAGGATTAGATCCTGTATCAAGAGATGAGATTTTAGATATCTTCCGTAAGATTGTGAAAAATAAAGATCGCGCTATTCTTTTCTCCACTCACATCACTAGTGATTTAGATAAATGTGCAAGTGATATCACATATATTCACGATGGAGAAATTATCTTTTCAGGTAATAAAAATGAATTCATTAATTCCTATTTATTTATCAAAGATAAATCAATGAATAAAAAACTCTTAAATGAATATATTGCTTATAAAGAATTTGATGACCATATTGAAGGGTTAATCGATATTAATAAAAAAGATGTTTTCTTAAATAATGGCATCACACCCGTTGAACCTGATTTAGAACAAATTATGGTCTATATTGAAAGGAGCAAGAAAGAAGATGAAAGCTTTGATTTATAAAGAGATGCGTCTATCCATGCATCCTATTTGCTATATCTTTATCGCCTTATTTCCTTTAATGATTCTTATTCCTTCTTATCCTTTAGGAATTGGATTCATTTATGTTTTAACTTGTTACCCAATTCTCTTTTTAGGAGCGAACAAAGGACAACAAAGTAATGATTTACTCTATTCCACCTTATTACCAGTGAGAAAAAAAGATATCGTTTTGGCTAGAATATTTACGGTGATATTTATGCAAGTTGCTTTCATACTTATCATGAGTGCTTTATATCCTGTAGCGAGAATGATAAACGATGCTATTATTGCAAATAGTGAAAATCCAGAAAAAAATACCATTCCTGGATTAGGACTTAATAGTTATGTATTGGTATTAGCTTTTGCTGTTGTTGGCTATGCCATTGCAGATATCATCTTTTTCCCAATTTATTATAAACATGGTAAATCCATCGTTATGTCGACATTATTTACAATCTTAGGATTTGTCATTTATATCGGTGTCGTCACAATTGGGTTACCATTTGTTCCAGGATTGGGAATATTAAATAATCTTCACATCGGTATTCAATTCGCTATTTTAGCGGGTGCGATTATGTTGTCGTTTGTCTTGCATATCTTTGTATATCGAATATCTTCTAAGCGATTAGAAATGGTGGACTTCTAATAAAAGCAACAATAACAGTATTGATACAATATCAGTACTGTTTTTAATTATTAAGTTAAACAACCCAACTATAAAAAAACAAAATAGTCTCCTATTAAGGAGACTATTTTTTAATCTTTGTAGAATTTCATTTCGTCAAAGTATTTTTTGATGATTTCATTAAATCTTTGGTAAAGCTCATCATCTTTTTCTTTACCCGCGAATCCGACAGCGCGATATTCATTTCTTAAATTCTTAACTTTTTCAATTTCTTCATCGGTGAATTCTGAATTAGCAAGGAGGATTTTAGCGGTTTTGATTAATTCTTCTTTTTTGGCCACTCTTTCTTCAAAGACTTTGAGCATCTCGTGGTGGTGTTCTTTTTTCTTTTCTTGGAATTCATCAAGGACTTTAGCGAAGTCTTTCCATAAATAGTCATCGCCTTTTCCGGAATAGCCAACTTCTTTCCACTCTTTCCTTAAGGCATCCATTTGTGCATTTGCATCTCTAATGTTTTCGATTTCGCAAACTTTTTTGGCTCTTTCAATGATGTCTTCTTTCTTTGCTCTTTTTTCAGCATTAGATTTATCTAATTCTTCGAAGAACGCTCTCTTTTTAGCGTAGAATTCATCTTTAACAGCGCGGAATTCTTCCCAGAGTTCATCGTCTTGTTCTTTCTTAGAACAGCGTCCCGCTTTTTTGAAATCATCGGTTAGTTTGTCCATTTCTTTACTAGCCACTAAGATTTCTTTTTTATCCAATAACTTTCTTGCTTGATTGATGATGTTTTTCTTTTCGTCATAAGCGGAAACTAATAGTTTAGGATCTCTCTTGGCGAGTTCATTGAATAGGGCAATGAATTTATCAGTTTCTTCTTGCTCGTAATAACTATCTTCATCTCTACCGACATAATATTTATATTGTCTTCTTAAAAACTGTAAGTCTTCATTTCGACTGCTTAAATCTTCTTCATTAAGAAGTTCTTTTGTTAATTTAATCAATTCTTGTTTATTCATAATATTCCTCTATAGCCACTATATATTGTAAATGACATTTTTGGAAAAAATATATTTTTTAATAAAAGATTTGAGCAAATCATAAAAATCATTAGCGCACACCTACATGTGTATATATAATTTTTTCATAAGCATTTAGGTGATAAAACATGAAACCAAAGTTTAAGCAAACCATCAATGAATTAATTGAAATGGTGGGGCAACACATCAAAAGGCACAATACCTTACTCATTGTTGTTTTAACCGGAATTATATTAGTTAATACCGCATTTACATTAGGTTGGTATTATAGTCCTGACAATGTCAGCCAGGTTACAGAAATAGTTTTCTATATTGCCCAAATCGTTATTTTTGTTGTCACAATTGCGGCGATTATTCTCATCATGTTTGCGAAATTTGGGAAAATTAATAACCGTTTCTTGGTGTTAGGCAATTACGCATATGCGGCATTTTTAATTGCTTGGGCAACAGTGGTTTTCTGCTTTGATGTCACACTAGGCTTTTCTCCATTAACATTCTTATTTGTTTCCACATTTGTGACGGGAATATTCGTTATCGACCCTTTCTTTTTTGCGGCTTTACAAATGATTGCGATGATTCCAATATCAATTACTATAGCCACAAAACAAGAATTATTCTTTGGCGGTAAATATTTTGGAGAAAACGTGGCTTTATTTGTCGCCTACATTTTATTAATCATCATCATTTGCTTTAGAAACTATCAAGTTATTCATAAGAATTTTGTTATAAACAAAAAACTTCACGAAATGTCATATAAAGATGAATTGACAGGTTTATTAAATGAAAGATCATATGTCGAAATGACCGAAGAAATTAATCATCGCATTGATGGTGGCGAAGATGTGAAATTCGCTGTGGTATTGATGGATGTTAATAATCTAAAAGTCACAAACGATGCTTATGGTCATAGATTTGGCTGCTCACTTATTGTGAGATGCGGTCACACGCTTCCAACTATTTTTAAGACTTCAAAACTATTCCATGTTGGTGGTGATGAATTTATCGTTATCGTTATGGGCAAAGATTTAGAAAACTTTGAAGAAACGATGAATAGAAGCGACGAAGCTTTGCTTTATTCTCTTGTGGAATATGAAGGCAAACAGCTTATCTTCTCTGTCGCACGCGGTTATCACGTAAGAGAAGAAGGCGAATATTATAAAGATGTCTTACAAAAAGCCGATAAATTGATGTACGAAAATAAAGAGTATCTCAAATCGACATATAATATGAAAATCCGTTAAAATGAGGTTATTTTATGAATAAAAAACTATTTTTAATGATTCAATCGCACGATCAATTAACTTTTACTTGGTATAAATAGGAGAAATAATTATGAAAGTCGCTTCAAGAATATTATTCTTAATCGGAGGCATTGCTTCCTTTGTTAATGCAGGAATGTTGTTAATAATGACGTGGATATTTGGAATATTCGAATTTCCTTTTATCCATAATTTAATGATAGAAGCTATGGAAAGTGGTGAAGCATCAACGACCGCTGATTCACCTGAGATGGCTGCGACCATTGTGCAAATTTCATTCGCTATCTGCATTGTTTTGTTTATTATCTATGCCGCATTATGTGTCGTTAACGGAATATTGTCTTTAAAATCCAGAAGAAATCCTACTAAGCAAATGTGTATCGTCAATATTGTCTTTGGATTAATTAGTGGTGTTTATGTTAATACCGTCGGCGGATTCCTCGGTTTCTTCTCTTTAAGGAAAGAGGAAAATCAAGATGTCATTGATATGACGGAAAAGAAATAAAAAAGTAATAAAAAAGCACCGTGAGGTGCTTTTAATTTATTAAATAAATTATTTTGCTTCTTCTTTTGGAGCTTCTTCTTTTGGAGCTTCTTCAACAGGTTCAGCTGGTTTTTCTTCGATTTGTTTTGGTTCTTCTTGTTGAGGTTCTTCTTTCTTTTCTTCCTCTTGTTTATCGAATGTAGCAACTGTTCTTGCAACAGACCATTTTTCGAGTTTGGTTGGAATCCATAAAGCGAAGATAAAGATTGTGATAATGGATAATAACATCCAAAGGATCCAGCGACCGATTAATCTTCCACCCTTGCCTTGGAATTGGAGACGATAGCCATTAACCACTGTGTGGTTGACTCTCCAACGTCTTAACCAGCAATAGGCGATTGGGTAACAAATACCTAATGTGAAGATAGTCACTAAACAACCTAATAGTGTCCAGCCTAACCATCCGCCCATCTTGCCATCAAAGTAGGTGTTTTCTTTTGTGGCTTCTGGAATGATTGCTTTTTCTTCAACGACAATCTTTTCAACTTCCACAGGAACTTCTTTGACAACTTCGACTTCCTTAACGACTTCTCTAACTTCTGGTTGGTTTCTTCTTTCGAGTTCTTCTCTAGTAGCTAAAACTTCCGCATCATCTTTTAAGATATAGTGAGGAGCGTTTGGATCTTCTTTTCTAAATCTAAATAAAATATTGCAGCGGGGGCATCTGTGTGGTTGTCCTTCAAAAATAGCACCACATCTCGGACATCTATATTGTTCCATATTAAATTTCTCCTTAACTTTAATTATATTAGGTAGTTTTCAAGTTTCAATACTGAATTAGATATTGTCTAATTCTTCTTTAATGCCTTTCTTGTCGAGATTTTGACCGATAAAGACTAACTTTATCAACTTATCTCCATATTTTTCATCCCAGTCATGAGCGAAATTTTCATCATTCTCCAAAAGATACTGAATTTGTTTCTTGGTTAATTTACCAGAATACCATTCACCAGTTCTTTCGAGTTTTCTTTGATGACCAGCGGATTCATATACGCAAGCGTATTTCTCTTCGTTTTTGAAATAGAGAATACCTTTAGCGCGGATAATATTTCTTCCGTTAGTCTCCACCCATCTAACAAATCCTTCTTTATCAAATGGTCTTCTACGATAATAGACGAAAGTGTTGATGTTATATTCATCAGCAGTACCTTCATCATCGTTTTCATCGACGCCATTTTCATGGTGGTGATGATGGTGGTGATGGTGATGTTCATCTTCATCTTCATCATCATCGTCATCATCGTGGTCTTCATCAGCGTCAACTTCGTTGCTCCAATCTTCAAATTCTGAGATCCAAGCTGCAGAAGTGGAAGCTTTGTCAAAGTCAAATAGATGAGTATCGATGAGTTTATCAACATCGACATCGCAATAATCCGCTTCGATGATTTGAGCTTTAGGTTGAATAGCTTTAACAGCGATTTTGACTTTTCTTAATTCCTCTTCAGAAATATCACTAACTTTATTTAATAAAACGATATCGCAGAATTCGATTTGCTGAATAACAAGATTTTCTAAATCTTCCTCGCCTCTAACGGTGTCTTTGAAGACATCACCGCAATTGAATTCATCTCTTAGTCTCAAAGCATCTGTGACTGAAATAATCGCGTCTAATGTATAAAACTTAGGAAGATGTTGTTTTTTAAATTCTTCTTCCATATAACAAATTGTTTGAGCGATTGGGACTGGTTCACAAATACCAGAAGCCTCAATTAAGATATGATCAAACTTTTGTGATTCCACTAAATCAGCGAGTTGTTGAATCAAATCTTTCTTTAATGTGCAGCAAATACAACCATTTTGTAAGGCAACTAAGCTATCATCTTTAGATGAAACAACGCCACCTTGTTGAATGAGTTCAGCATCAATATTAACTTCACCGATATCGTTAATAATAACTGCCATACGATGACCTTTGCTGTTTTTTAAAATGTGATTTAAGAGTGTGGTTTTACCACTTCCTAAATAACCGGTAATTAATGTAATAGGTACAGTTTTAAATTCCATAATAAAAATCCTCGTCATATATTGTAGCACTTTCTATGAAAGAAGATTGATTTTCTTGCTTATTTTTGAAAATTTTGAAAATTTAAAACGAAGTTTTATAAATATTTTTAGCACTCTCACTTGCCGAGTGCTAATTTTGTGCTACAATAGAGTTGTCAAAAGGAGGATATACATTATGCAAATGGAACAAATGCCAGATTATGAAAATGATAAAGATGTCCTTCAAAAATTTGGCCGTAATATCAATGAAGAGGTCAAGAAGGGAAAAATTGACCCTGTCATCGGCCGTGATGAAGAGATCAGAAAGATCATTGAAATACTCGCAAGAAAAACAAAAAACAACGTTATATTACTCGGTGAACCAGGTGTTGGTAAAACCGCTATCCTTGAAGGTTTGGCGGAACGTATCGTTAAAGATGATGTTCCAACTATATTAAAGGATAAAACCATCTATGAATTAGACATGGGTGCGCTAGTGGCGGGCGCTAAATACCGTGGCGAATTTGAAGAGAGATTGAAAGCTGTCCTTAATAAAATTAAGGAAAGTGAAGGTAAAATCATCTTATTCATCGATGAGATTCATTTAATCGTGGGTGCTGGTAGAACCGATGGTGCGCTTGATGCATCCAACATGCTTAAACCAATGCTCGCCAGAGGTGAAATCGATTGTATAGGCGCGACCACTTTAAAAGAATATCGTGAATATATTGAAAAAGACCGCGCACTAGAAAGAAGATTCCAACCTGTTTTAATTAACGAACCAACCGTGGAAGATACAATCACCATCTTAAGAGGTTTAAAAAATAGATTTGAATCATTCCATGGTGTGAAGATTACTGATAACGCTTTAATTGCCGCGGCAACATTATCAAATCGTTATTTAACTTCTCGTTTCTTGCCTGATAAAGCCATCGACTTAGTGGATGAAGCTTGTGCTTCCATTAAAGTGGAACTCGCTTCTATGCCTGCGGAACTTGATGAACTTCAAAGAAAAATTAGACAACTAGAAATTGAAAAAGCCGCTTTAAAGAAAGAGAGCGATGAAGCAAGTAAAAAGAGACTCGCTGATGTGGAAAGTGAACTTAATTCTCTTTTAGAGAAAGATAAAGAATTGACTAAGAAATGGCAACAAGAAAAAGATGCGATTATGAAGGTCAAAGGAGTGAAAGAAAAACTCGAAAAAGCGAAATTCGATTTGGATGTAGCCTTAAGCCATTCTGAATATGAAAAAGCTGGAGAACTACAATATAAGACCATTCCTGAACTAGAAAAGAGACTTAAAGAAAGCGATGTCAAAGATAGTGACCACAAGTTATTATCGGAAGTCGTGGACGAAGAACAAATCTCCAAGATTATTTCTCGTATGACTAATATTCCTTTAAGTAAGATTGAAAAAGGTGATCGAGAAAAAGTCTTAGATTTAAAAGAAACATTATCTCGAAGAGTCATTGGACAAGATGAAGCCTTATCACTTGTCAGCAACGCTATTCTCCGTCAAAGAGCGGGTATCAAAGATACCAATCGTCCAATTGGTTCCTTCTTATTCTTAGGACCGACTGGTGTTGGTAAAACTGAAGTGGCCCGTGCACTTGCGGAATCCTTATTCGATTCAGAAAGTCATATCATTCGTATCGATATGTCCGAATATATGGAAAAATATAGCACCTCTCGATTAATTGGTGCCCCTCCAGGATATGTCGGATATGAAGAAGGCGGTCAATTAACGGAAAAGGTGAGAAGAAATCCATATTCCATCGTCTTGTTCGATGAAATCGAAAAGGCTCATCCTGAAGTCTTTAACTTATTATTACAAATGTTAGATGATGGTCGATTGACCGATTCTCAAGGAAGAGTGGTTGACTTTAAAAACACAATCATCATTATGACTTCTAACTTGGGCAGTGAATATTTGCTCAATAACGAAAGAGACAAAGTCGAAGCGTTATTGCATCAAACATTTAAACCAGAATTCTTAAATCGTATTGATGAAATCGTTTACTTCTCCCCACTTAATAAGGAAACACAATCTAAGATTGTTGATAAGATGCTCAACAATTTGAACGAGAGATTAAAAGAATCTTATTATTCATTTGAATTCTCGGATGCTTTGAAATCTTGGATTCTCGATAGTGCTTATTCACCAGTTTATGGTGCTAGACCAATTAAGAGATTCATTCAAAATAAAGTTGAGACAATTATCGCTAACAAGATTATTTCTCAAGAAGTTGACACCAAACACAAATACTTAGTCGATTATCAAAATGACGAAGTAGTGGTCAAAGTAATGTAACAACTAGAACCGTCGTTAACTCGATGGTTCTTTTTATTTGCCTTTTTTAATTCAATTAATTAAAGTAATCTATAGTTATGTATACAAATAAATTAGTCACACTAAAAGCTAACGTCAAAAGAATGGAATATATTTCTGTCGCGGACATCAAAATCTTTTTTAATATTAATGATGCTGAAGCTCAGGAATTATTGGACAAACTCATTCAATGTGGTATGGTTCAGCCTTTCCCAATGGATGGTATTCATTTTAAAGTTAACCGTTAATATCTATTATGGAAGAAGAAAAAAAGAAAGATAATAAATTCATAGAATTTTTGAAATACGTAAAAGGTGTTTTAATGAAGACCACAAATGGCATGGCCATCGGTCTTTTTGGCACACTTATCATCGGCACTGTCATCTTGCTTTTCGCCAAGATTCCTGGACTAGAGAGAATTGGTGATTGGGCAAAGATTATCCAAGGATTGATGGGTGCGGGTATTGGCTTAGGTGTTGCTTTATCTTTAAAAAGAGATGGTGTCACTGTCGTCACATTAATGACTGCTGGTTTTGTGGGCAATTTCATGTTTGAATGGTTGCCAAATCAAGTTACCACACAATGGCAAGTCTCAGCCGCTTTAGGCGATCCATTATCTTGTTATGTTTCTGTGATGCTTTCTGCGATTGCATTGAAGTTCATCATGAGAAAGAAAACTCCAGTAGATTTGATTTTAATCCCACTTGTGGGATTGTCTGTTGCTATTCTCTATTCATTCCTTTTGGCGGAATGGATTCACTTTGTCACTATCGGCATTCAAAATGTCATCGCTGCAAGCTTTAAAGTTGTTCCAATCTTAATGTGTATTATTGTTGCCACCCTTATGGGCATGGCATTAACCGCGCCTATATCTTCTGTCGCTATTTGCGTGGCGATTAATATTGGTGGTGTTCCAATGGCCGCAGGTGCTGCCTTAATTGGTTGTATTACTCAAATGGTGGGATTCGCTGTTCATACCGCTAGAGACAACAAATGGGGTGGTGTGATTGCGGTTGGCATCGGAACATCCATGCTCCAATTCAAAAACATCTTGAGAAAACCGTTGATTTGGGTTCCAACAATCGTTGTTTCCGCAGCATTAGGTCCAATTGCTTATTTCTTCCCTTACGATAAAATCGTAAATGCCACAGGATTATCCGTGGGTGCTGGTATGGGTACATGTGGTCTTGTGGGACCGTTAAATTTCTTTGATGCTTTCAATTACAACTGGTTATTAATCGTGATAGTTATTTCAATTATTATTGGTTCCGGTGTATTAGTATTCTTTATCGATTTGTTATTTAGAAAACTAGGATGGTTCAAAGAAGGAGATTTCTCCTTATCCAATAACATTTAAAGAAAATGGCGATTCAATCATCGCCTTTTTTTATTTCATATAAATATGGGGTGTTTTTTTATTCTTAAAAGTTTAGAATTATAGTGTATGCGAAAAAAGCTCATCATATTTGATATGGATGGCACGATATATCTAGGCAAAAACCTTTTTGATGGTGCCTTAGAAACTTTTAAGTATCTAAAAGATCATAATATCGACTACGTCTTTTTCACTAACAACTCATCACATGATTTAGAGTTCTACCATAAAAAGATGTCCGCTTTTGGTGTGGAATGTACTTTGGAAAAGAATTTTTATTCTTCCACAGAAGTGACCATCGCTCATTTAATAAAACTCGGTGTGAAAGATATTTATGTTATTGGCAATAAATGCTTAAAAGACAAATTATCAAAGCACTTTAATTTAATTAAAGAATATCAACAGAATCGAAAGATTGACGCCGTTATTGCCGGCTTTTCAACAGAATTAACTTATAAAGAACTACAAGATGGATGTTTGTATCTACAAACAAATGATTGCTTATTCATCGCTACAAATGGTGACTGGAGATGTCCGATTGAAGATGGACTATACATTCCTGATTGTGGTGGAATGTGCGAATGGATTTATCGCTGCACAGGTAAAAAAGCCATAGTTATGGGAAAACCAAACCCAGAAATCATCACTTATTTAGCAGAGCAATTTAATGTTTCTTTGGATGAAGTTTTAGCGGTTGGCGATCGCTTATACACTGATATCCAAGTAGCAGTGAACGCAAACGTCGATTCCTTAGCGGTTTTATCCGGTGAATCTTCTTTAGAAGATATCAATAATTATCCTGACAAACCAACTTATATTTTAAATTCAATAAAAGAACTTCCAGAATTATTAGAAAAGGAGAAATAGTGTATGGAAAGTACTTCAACCGCAAAGCCATTGAAACTTAATTACAAAAGAACAATGCTCATCGGTTTTGCCTTCTTCGGCATCTTGCTTTTGTGGCAAGTCTATGACTCATGGTGTCCGACTTTGTTGTCAGAACTATTTAAAAATAGTTTTGGCGTTACCGACGAAAAACAAGTGCAATATCTTGTTGGCGTCATGATGGCTATTGATAATTTAGCCGCATTGATTTTATTGCCAATCTTCGGTCGTTTGTCGGATAAGACAAGAACACCAATCGGTAAACGTATGCCTTACATTTTGGTTGGTACCGCAGTTTGTGCAATTGCTTTCCCATTCATTCCTTTATTCTATTACTGGAACAATGCTGCTGGCGTCATCTCTATGATGTTAATTACTGTTGTCTTTGCGATGATGTATCGTAACCCAGCAGTTGCCTTAATGCCTGATGTCACACCTAAACCATTACGTAGTAAAGCGAATGGTATCATCAACATTATGGGTTATATTGGTGGTGCATTCGCCACAGTTTTAGGCATCTTCTTTGTTTTATCAGAATTCTTAGGAACCGCAAAAAATCCTGATGGAACTTTGAAACCATTTACTTGGGCTCATGGAAATGTTTGGGCTATCGAAGCTCCATTCTTAATTGGTGCTGTCTTAATGGTTATCTCCGCTGTTGTCTTATTCTTTACAGTTAGAGAAAACGAATTAGAAGCAAAATTAAAGGAAGAAATGGAAAGGGGCGAAGAAGAAGCTGAAGTCGCTGATAGAGTGACTGAAGACGCTCCTCTTAGCAAAGCTAACAGAAACATGCTCCTCTTAATCTTAGGCGCAGAATTTTTCTGGTTTATGGCTGATAACGGTATTGCTACCTTTATGGTCAACTATACTGTTTACTTATTAAAAACATCCACAGCTTCAGCGATGGTTAACACAATTGTCGGTGGTGTTGGTAGTGTTCTCGGTTTTGCTCTTGGTGGTTTAATCGCTAGTAAGATTGGCCGTAAATGGACATTATTTGGTGGTTTAGGATTGTCATTATTGTCTTATGTTGTTTGGATTGTTCTCACTTTCACCGTAGGTGCAGAAGTCGGAAAATTCCCAATTTGGTTATATGTCATTTGGTTTGTTAAAGGATTTGGTATGTCATTAGTCCATGTTAACTCCTACCCAATGGTTGTTGAATTATGTCCAAATAGCAAGATTGGTCGTTACACTGGCTACTACTATGCTTCTAGCATGGCCGCTCAAACAATTACTCCAATCGCTTTGGGTTCATTGTTATTAATCCCAAGCTTATCTTGGGCATATTTGCCAGTTTATGGCGCGATTTGTTTATTGATTTCCGCAGTAGTGTTCTTCTTTGTTAAGAATGTTAAGAGTGTGAAAACTAAATTTGCTAAAGGATTAGAGGCTTTAGGTCAAGACGATGAATAAGAAAAAAGTTTTATCAAAACTTAATCCATTATTTTTGACCGGTATTGCCCACCGTGGTCTTCATAATGACAAATATACAGAGAATGGCATGAATGCCTTTGGCAATGCCATTAGACATAACTTGCCAATTGAATTAGACATTCATTTATCTAAAGATAATCAGTTAGTCGTATGTCACGATGAAGATTTAAAAAGAACAACCGGCACAAGCGGAATCATCGAAGACTTAACTGTTGAAGAAATTAAAAAGAATTATCGCTTGCTCGATGGTGGTGAAGTTCCAACATTTATCGAAGTCCTAGATTTTGTCAAAGAACAAGTCCCGCTTGTTGTGGAACTCAAAGTCTTCCGCAAAAACTACAAAGAACTTTCAAAGAAAGTTATCGAAGTCTTAAATGAAAAAGTCATCGATAAAAAGAACTACATGCTCATTTCTTTCGATCCACGTTCCTTGTGGCCACTAAAGAAACTCGGTATCATTCGTTCCTTACTCGCGACAAGAAGTCATGAATATGTCTATAACTACTTTAGACACAGTGTGGAAAGCGTTGACTTAGATCAAGTCTTGTTCGATGAAAAACGCATCCAAAGATATCACAAAAGATATCTCGTGAATGCGTGGACCATTCAATCTGAAGAGGAATTGGATAGAGTCCTCCCTTATGTTGATACAGTGACGTTCCAACATATGGATGATGAGATCGTTAAAAGAAAATTAAAGGCCGCTAAATAGCGACCTTTTCTTATTAAAGAAGTTTTTGGATTTTTTCTTCAAATTCCTTTGGCTTTTCGGTAGGTTCGAATCTGTCGACGACATTTCCTTCTCTATCGACGAGGAATTTGGTAAAATTCCATTTGATACTCTTGCCTTTTTTGACAGGGCAATTATCCTTAAGATAACGGTATAGTGGATGTTCTTCCTTGCCGTTAACATCAATTTTCTCAAATTGTGGGAAGGCAATGTTGAATCTTAAGACGCAGGCGGTATGAATTTCTTCACCGGTGCCTGGAGCTTGATGGAGGAATTGATTGCATGGGAAGTCCAAAATTACAAAACCTTGTTCTTTGTATTTTCCATATAACTCTTCGAGTTCAGTATATTGTGGAGTGAAACCACACTTTGTAGCGGTGTTGACGATTAAAAGTACTTTGCCTTTGTATTCACTTAGAGAAACTTCGTTTCCCTTATAGTCGTTTGCTTTAAAATCATAAATGCTCATAATTAGTACCTCATGGCGAAATTATAAGATTAAATCAATACAATTACAAACAGGATGCTTCCTTGTTAGAATAAAAATACTATGGAACTATATCTTATCTTAATTATTGTTATCTCAGCATTGGTGGTGGGTGGGCTCATCGCTTACATCATCTTTTGCTTTGGCATTTCTTCCATGATGGCGAACAAAATGTGCTCACCAAAACATTTTAAAACCACTGAAGAAAAACAATTAGAGATGTCGCAAATCAAAGATTTGGATGGAAAAGATGAGTATCAAAGAACACCAATAGCATTTACCATGAAAGATGGTTATGTGATTCATGGCGATTATTCTTTGAACAATCCAAAGAAATGGGTTATCTGCTTGCATGGCCATGTTTCCAATCGTCAAGGTTTGATTAAATATTCATATTCTTTCTATCGCTTAGGTTATTCATTACTCTTTTATGATCATCGTTCACATGGTGAAAATGAAAGAGGATATGTCACAATGGGTTATAAAGAGCATTTAGATGCTCTAGAGATTATCGAGCAATTAAAGAACAAATTCGGACAAGATATAGAAGTGGGATTATTTGGCTGTTCAATGGGTGGAGCAACCGCACTTATGTGCACGAAAGAGAATCAAGACTTGTCTTTTGTAGTCTCCGATTGTGGATTTGCTTCTTTGAAGCAGTTAACTAGAGGCTTTATCAAAAAGCACAAATCTCCATATTTTCCAATTCTTCAAATAACCGAATGGTTTATCAAAAGAAGATACCATTTCTCTTATGATGATTCTTCCGCAGAAAAGGCTGTTAGGTTTAATAAAAGAGTTCCTATTTTATTTATCCATGGCGATAAAGATGAACTTGTGTATTTAGAAAATGTCAAAATTTTATATAATAATTGCAATGGTCCAAAACAGCTCGAGATATTTGAAGGAGCTCGTCACTGCGGATCAATATTAGTTGATAAGAATCGTTATTACAAAGTAATAGAACAATTCATACACGAACACGTGAGGTAATTATGGCGAAAGAAAAAATGTCGGCAGAAAAGAAAACAAAACTCATCTACAGTGGTGAGCTTTTAATCTTTGCCATTTTGTTTTTGGTTATCGCGACTTTAGAAATTATTGGAGTCATCGGTAAAAGAGAAATCATGCACACGATATTTAACTGGGTAACCATTTTTGGTATGACATGGATTATCGTCGATTTCTTCTGGGTTCTCTTTTCAAAGAAAAGAAGAGCGAAAAATTCCTTATTAGACAAGGCTTTATTGCTACCTGTCGCTGTCTATTTAATTACGTTTGATATCTTGTGTTTCTGTAAATTATCATTCATCACAATTGATTTCAGAAGAATGATGATGGCGATTGCCTTCTATTACATAGGCGCGATTTATTTGTTCCAATCCATCTATCATTACTTTGTTCCTGTTCCAATGTTATTGGTTGCAATCGAAGAAGAGAAAGCGGAAAAAGAAAAAGCGGAACATAAAGAAGAGGTTGAAGAACAACAACCTGAAGAAACAAATAAAAAAGAGTCGGATTAATTCCGACTTTTTTAATTTAGTAAATTAAATAATATTCTTCCAAGCCTGATATGAGTCGCACCTTCAGTGATCGCCTCTTGGTAATCTTCACTCATACCCATGGATAGATATGGAAGTTTAATATTTAGTTTTCTTTCTATGTCGTCTCTGAGAAGGCGCAACTTTTTAAACTGTTCACAAAGTGAATCGTGATCGCTATTAGAGATCGCCATCATCATTAAACCAACAATATCAATGTTTTTGTAATTCAATAATTGTTTGATGAAGGATTCAACTTCAAAATAGGGCACTCCGTTTTTGTTTTCTTCCAAATTGATTGAGACTTCAACAAAACATTTAAGAGGTCTTAAACGGCGTGTATTGATTAATTCCGCGAGTTTTAAAGAGTCAAGCGACTCGAGGAAATCAATTTTATCAATAACTTTTTCCGCTTTGTTTCTTTGCAAGTGGCCAATGAAATGCCATTTGATATCGTAATTATTTAACTCTTCATATTTATGAAGAAATGATTCAACGCGGTTTTCACCTATGTCTGTAATGCCGGCATCCGCGAGTGTTTTTACGTCATCCGCGCCCACGTATTTAGAGGCTGCGACAATAGTGACATTGCTCGGAATAGTTTTGATAAATTCTTTAAGATCTTCTCTAACCATATGAAACAATATAGCATAATGTAGTCCTTTTGTTTTCTTTTTTCTTTGAAAAGGTTATATTTATAGCATGGCCAAGTCATTAAATGAATTCCAACAAGCAAAAGAAGCATTATACAAACATGGTGTAATTGCTTTTCCTACGGAAACAGTTATGGGTCTAGGGGTTCTTTATAATGATAGAATTGCTTATGACAAACTAAACGAAATCAAAAGAAGACCAGAAGATAAACCGTATACTTTGATGGTCAAAGATGTTAACGATATCTCTGAATATGCATTAATTGACGAACGCACTCAAAGAGTGATAGATGCTTTTATGCCTGGTTCAATTACAATATTGGTCCCTGTAAAAAGAGATGCGGTTCCTGAATATGTTACGCATGGCACAGGCATTATTGGTATACGTATCCCGGAGAATAAAGAAGCACTAGAAGTTCTCAAAGAAGCAAAGCTTCCACTGTTAGTACCTTCTGCAAATAGAAGCGGCGAGAAGCCAGCACTAAGCAACAAAGAGGTCAAGGAAATCTTCGGCGACGAAGTTGATTATGTTGTTTCCGGACAAGCAAAGCTTGCTAAACCATCCACAATTGTATCTTTAGTTAATGGAGAAGTAAAAGTGCTTAGAGAAGGACCAATTAGTGAGGAAAAAATACTAAAAATCTATAATAAGTAGATTGAGACATAGTCAATTTTTAACAAAGTTAACAAATACTAATAAAATACTAATAATATACTAAGAAAGGACTAATGAAAAATGGACAGTTTGAAATCATTAATGGATCGCAAAGATTATGAATTAGTTATTAAATTAACTAAAGATTCTAAAGATATCACTCATCTTTTTTATCGCATCAGCTCTTTCTTGGCATTAGGTAAAGGTGAAGAAGCTTTATCGGTTATTGAAAATAATCGTTCTATTTTAGAAGGCGATCTTCCTCTTTTAATGAAAATCCATATTGAGATTCTTTGTTTATTAAATAATTTTGATAAGGCATATGAAGAAGTTCGTTATTACGAAAACCTTCCTTATCAATCCCAAAGAGCGGAAGAACTTCTTAGAGAACTTCCAAAAATCATTAGGGAAGAAGAAAAGAATTCTTTGATGAATAAGGAACTTCCTAACGAAGAATTAAAGAAAAGACTTATGTCTTCTGAACCCGATATTGTCTTGCCTGCTATTGATATGGTGAGAAATCGCGACATTAACATTTTCATTAATGAACTTGAACAAATAATGATGAATTTTGACAAGCAATCAATTAGATCATTCGCCTTGTTACTGTGTGTTCAAAAGCAAATTGATAAAGAACTAAGATTTAATCACTTAGGTGAAATCATCGTTGTGAACCCTAGTAAACTAGAACCTCCATTTATCGGTACTGAATTCAATGATTTCTTACGCTATATGGATTCAGAACTCAAGGATCCATCAGTTAATGAAGACGCCATTCATTTATTGAGTTCATACATAATTTATGTATATCCAGAAAAACTAGCCATTAACTACGGTGTATTAGTGGAAGCTCTTAGAACAATTGCTTACGAATACTTACAAATAAATGATGATTCTTCTCTAGAAGCTCGTTGTCAAAGCAAAAAGATTTCCATAGAAGAAGTGGAACAACTAATTCAAAGAATTAAAAACGCAATGGACAATTTCTAATGCGTAGATATGCACAAGAAAATTAGCGCTCGCAAGAGCGTTTTTCTTGCTGTACATGTGTAAACACGTTTATAATACATAACGCACGTAATTTGGAGGCATATTATATGGAAAGAAAAGTTACTAAGTTAGAACATTCACATGTTCAAGTTGATGTCGTTGTCGACGAAAAGACATGGAAGGATGCTCAAGAGAAGGCCTTTAACAAGTTAGCGGAAAACGTTACAGTAGATGGTTTCCGTAAAGGAAAGGCTCCAAAAAATTTGGTCAAAGCAAAAATTGATCCAATGAAAGTTTTGGATGAAGCTATTAACGCTTTATTACCAAAAATCTATGAAGAAATTTTAACAAAGGATGAAATCAGACCTTACGCACGTCCATCAGTGGATGTTACTAAAGTAAGTGATACTGAATTAGAAGTTAAATTCATCTTAGTTACCGCACCAGAAATCACATTAGGTCAATACAAAGGCTTAAATATCGGTAAAAAGGCAGTCAAAGTTACCGCCAAAGATATCGAAGAAGCTTTAGAAGGTGCTCGTAAAGAAAACGCTACTTTAGTAGTTAAAGAAAATGAAGCAGCTTTAGGCGATACAGTGGTTATGGACTTTGTCGGTAAAGTTGATGGTGTCGCTTTTGAAGGCGGTTCCGCTGAAAATTATGAATTAGAATTAGGTTCACACCAATTTATTCCAGGTTTTGAAGAACAATTAGTCGGTCATAAAGCCGGTGAAGACGTCTTAGTTAACGTCAAGTTCCCAGAAAACTATACTGCAGAATTAAAAGGCAAAGACGCCACATTCGAATGCAAGATTCACGAAGTGAAAGAAAGAAAACTTCCTGAATTAAACGATGAATTCGTCAAAGAATTAAAGATCGAAGGCATCGAAACAGTGGAAGATTTCAGAAATAGAAAATCTGAAGACTTAAAGAGAAGTAAAGAAACCGAAGCACGTCGCGAATACATGGAAAAATTAATCGCAGAAATCGCGAAGAACTCCAAAGCCGACATCGCTTCCGAAATCATTGATAACCAAGTTGAATCCAGAAGACAAGACATGGTTAAACGTATTGAACAATCCGGTTTACAACTTGAACAATACTTACAAATTTTAGGTCAAACCGAAGAACAATTTGCTTTGCAAATTCGTGAACAAGCTATCAAAGAAACCACAGAATATCTTGTTTTAGAAGAAATCGGTAAAGCCGAAAAGATTGAAATCACAGATGCAGATTTAGAATTTGAATTTGCAAAGATTTCTGAACAATACAAGATGCCATTAGAAGATGTGAAGAAAGCATTAAGTGCAAACTTAGAAGAATTCCGTCACAACTTAAAGATGCAACGCATCGATGACTTACTATACAACGAAAACAATTAACTTATTATAAGTTAGAAGGAGGAAAAACTTATGGCAAATAAACCACAAGCCTTAACGCTTCCGCTCCTGATAACTCGTTCCCTAGTTGTTTTTCCAGGCAACCAACAATTAATTGAAGCTGGTAGAGATTTCTCTATTAGCGCAGTGAATGCTTCAAAAAATGAATGCGATTCACTAATTTTGGTCACTAGTCAAAAACAATTTAGCACCGAGAATCCAACGGGTCAGGATGTCTTTGATATTGGTGTTCTCTGTCATATCATTTCTATCTCTGAAAGAGATAATCGCTTAAGAGTGAGAATTGAAGTCTTAGAGAGAGTGAAATTATCCGATATCAAATTCGAAGAAAACGCTGGATATTATTCCGCAATTGGAGGAATGAACCCATTACCTTCTATTTCTCCTGTGGAAAACGAAGCCGTCATAAAGGCCGTTAGCAAAGCGCTTGAAGGTGTACCTAACGTATTTTCCGCGATGCCCAAAAACATCGCTAATATCGTCATGAAATCGCCAAAAGCGACCGATGTATGCTTTGCATTAGCGGGTTATTTAGAAGCTTCCGTGGAAACAAAGCAAAAAATGCTCGAAAGCAAAGATGTCAACGCTTTGATGGAGCAGGTCTTAATTTTATTAAATGGTGAAAATCAAAAGAATCAAATTGAACAAGACATTTCTCAAACAGTTCGTGAGAGTGCAGAAAAATCACAAAGAGAATATTTCTTACGTGAAAAATTAAAAGCCATTAAACATGAACTTGGTGAAGATGGCGGTGGACAAAATGATCCAGATTCAATTCTTGAAAAATTAGAAAAGAATCCATATCCAGAAAACATCAAAAATAAAGTTAAAGCCGAGATTAAAAAATATGAGATGATGCCTCAAGGTTCTCTTGAAGGTGCATTAATCCAAAGCTACCTTGATGTTTTAATGAATGTTCCTTGGTGGCAAAAGACTGAAGACAACGATTCTTTAGAAAATGTCGAAAAGATATTAGATGAAGACCATTATGGTCTTGAGATTCCAAAAAAGAGAATTATCGAATATTTAGCAGTTAAAAAGTTAACTGGTAATTTAAAATCCCCAATTCTCTGTTTCTATGGTCCTCCAGGAACTGGTAAAACTTCTTTAGGAAAATCTATCGCTAGAGCGTTAGGAAGAAAATTCTTCAAAGCCTCTTTGGGTGGTATTTCTGATGAAGCGGAAATCCGTGGCCATAGAAGAACCTATGTCGGTTCATTACCTGGAAGAATTATTCAAGGTATGAGAAAAGCAGGTGTTACTAACCCTGTCTTCTTACTCGACGAAGTCGATAAGCTCGCAAGTAGCTATAAAGGCGATCCTGCAAGTGCGTTATTAGAAGTTCTCGACCCTGAACAAAATTATTCGTTTAACGATAATTATCTCGAAGAGCCATATGACTTAAGTGATGTTCTATTTATTTGTACCGCAAACTATTTAGAAAACATCCCTGGTCCACTTAGAGATAGATTAGAATTAATTCAACTTTCTTCATATACTGAACTTGAAAAAGTTCAAATTGCAAAAGGTCACTTAGTGAAAAAGCAATTAGAACTCAATGGTTTAGAAAAGAAGCAAGCTTCATTCACTGATGGTGCTATTAAATTCATCATTAGAAGCTATACCAGAGAATCTGGTGTTCGTGATTTAGAAAGAAAGATTGCTTCATGCTTAAGAAAAGTGGCGGTGGCCATCGTCAAAGATCCAAGCATTAAGACAATCAAGATTAACGAAGAAAGAGTGAGAGAATATCTCGGTGTTCCTCCTTTTGAGGACAGCAAGAAAGAACAAGAACCACAAATCGGTGTTGTTACTGGTTTAGCATATACCGAATTTGGTGGAGATATGCTTCCAATTGAAGTAAATTACTTCAAAGGTAAAGGTGCGCTCGTATTAACAGGCCATTTGGGCGATGTTATGAAAGAAAGCTGCGCAATTGCCTTAGACTACGTAAAGAGCAACGCTGAAAAGTTCAATATCGATTCATCCTTATTCGCGGAAAACGATATTCATATTCACGTTCCTGAAGGTGCTGTTCCAAAAGATGGCCCAAGCGCCGGCGTGGCGATTACAACTGCGATTGTATCTTGCTTATCCAAACGTCCAGTCAATCCTGACGTGGCAATGACAGGCGAAGTTACACTTCGTGGTAACGCTTTACCAATCGGTGGTTTAAGAGAAAAATCACTTGCCGCTTTAAGAAGTGGCATTAAAACAATTATCGTTCCAGAAGAAAACAAGAAAGATGTCGACGAACTTCCAAAGGAAGTTAAGGAATCGTTGAATATTGTCTTCATGAAATCTGCGGACGATGCAATCAAGATTGCTTTAGTGAAATGATAAACTTTAGGAATTCCACATTTATCAAATCGACACCCAGTGTCAAAGAAAGACCTCTGGATCAATTTCCAGAGGTTTTGATAGTGGGTAAATCTAATGTCGGTAAATCCTCTTTGATTAATGCCTTATGTCAAAGAAAGGCTTTAGCCTTTACATCATCAAAACCCGGTCACACTAGATTATTGAATTATTACAATATCGGTGATGCTTTTTATTTAGTGGATGCACCAGGATATGGATATGCGAAAGGTGGCATAGATTTAGACCGTTTATTTGGAGAAATGATGGAAGAGTATTTTGTTGATAATCAATTCCTTAAACTGGTTTTATTGTTGATTGATTCTCGTAGAGAATTCTCTGAGAACGATCTCGAGATTCTTCATTATTTGCAAGAAAACAATATTCCTTATTTTGTGGTCATAACTAAAACCGACAAAATCAATCAAAAAGGAAAATCGCAACTTAACAAGAGACTATTAGAACTTGATATTAAAGAAAACATTTATTTCACATCGGTCAACGAACCAAGAACCTTGGAAAAATTGAGGTCAGGTATTGAACAATATATTTAGATGACTTTTGTAAAATATTATGTATAATAATTTTAGCCGTTGAAGAAGAGGAGTAATCAAAACCTCTTATGATAGAGAGTCGGGGATGGTGGAAGCCTGATATAAGAATTTGATGAAGGTCGCTTTGGAGGATAGTCGCCTAACGATAATAGGTTAATGAAGTGCGCTTAAATATAAGCGAACTAAGGTGGTACCGCGCAAGATGCGTCCTTAGATTAGGACGTTTTTATTTTATAAGGAGGATATCATATGCTCGATAAGCGATATGATCCACACAAAGTAGAAGAAGGAAAGTACGAAAATTGGAAGAACAAAGGTTATTTCACCGCAGGTGATAAATCCAAAAATGCTTTTTCCATGGTTATTCCTCCTCCAAATGTCACTGGTAAATTACACATTGGTCACACATGCCAAACCACAATTCAAGATATCGTTGCCAGATATAAGAAAATGCAAGGATATGATGTCCTATGGCTTCCAGGCATGGATCACGCCGGTATTGCTACACAAGCGAAGGTTATGGAAAAGCTCCGCAAGAATGGTGTTGATGTCACCAAGATTACTCGTGAAGAATTCCTTGATGCTGCTTGGAGTTGGAAAGAAGAATACGCGCAAAACATTCGTAATCAATGGGCCAAGATGGGTTTAATGCTTGACTATACAAGAGAGAGATTCACTCTTGATGATGGCCTTAACTACGCAGTGAGGACTGTCTTTGTTTCTTTATACAATAAAGGATTAATTTATCAAGGTGAAAGAATCATCAACTGGGACCCAGTCCAAATGACCGCTTTAAGTAATATTGAAGTTATTCACCAAAACGATCCAGGACAAATGTTCTATTTCAAATACCCAATCGTTGGTACAGATGAACATTTAGTGGTGGCTACAACAAGACCAGAAACAATGTTTGGTGATGTTTGCGTGGTCGTAAACCCAAAAGATAAAAGATATACCAAATATATTGGTAAGAAGGTTATAAACCCCGCAAATCACGAAGAGATTCCGATTATCGCTGATGAATATGTTGATGTTGAATTCGGTACTGGTGCGATGAAGTGTACTCCAGCCCATGACCCAAACGACTTTATCATCGGTGAAAAGTATCATTTCCCAAAACCAATTATCTTTAATAAAGATGCCACCATGAATGAACTATGTGGACAATATCAAGGCATGGACCGTTTTGAATGCCGCAAAGCCTTAGTGGAAAACATCAAGAAAGATGGTAACTTCGTGAAAATTGAAAATATCGTTCACCCAGTTGGCCATAGTGAAAGAAGTCATTGTGTTGTTGAGCCAATGCTTTCCAAACAATGGTTTGTGAAAATGCGTCCTTTAGCGGAACAAGCTCTAGCTAATCAAAAGACTGATGGCAAAGTTGACTTTGTTCCAAAGAGATTTGAAAAGACATTTATTCAATGGATGGAAAATGCTGAAGACTGGTGTATTTCTCGTCAGTTATGGTGGGGACATAGAATTCCTGCTTATTATAATAAGCATACAGGTGAAGTCCTCGTCAGTATGGATCCTCCAAAAGATATGGAAAATTATGAACAAGAAAGCGATGTTCTTGATACATGGTTCTCCAGTGCATTATGGCCATTCTCCACATTAGGTTGGCCAAATAAAACCGAAGACTTTGAAAGATATTTCCCAACCGACACAATGGTGACGGCTTATGACATTATTTTCTTCTGGGTTTCACGTATGATTTTCCAATCATTAGAAATGAATAAGGTCAGACCATTTAAAGAAGTTGTCATTCACGGTTTGGTGAGAGATGAACTCGGTAGAAAAATGTCCAAGTCTTTAGGCAATGGTGTTGATCCAATTGAAGTCATTGATAAATATGGTGCGGATGCATTGCGTTATTTTTTAACCACAAATGCCGCTCCTGGACAAGATATGAGATATATCGAAGAGAAAGTTATTGCTTCTAGCAATTATCTCAATAAAATTTGGAATTCTGCTCGTTATGTCTTAAGTGTTTTACCTGAAGACTTCAAAGAAGAAACCATCAATAGCAAAGAATTATCCGCTTTAGATCAATGGATTATCAATCGCTTAGAAAAGACCATTAAAGCGGTGACATCAAATATGGAGAAATACGACTTTAATGCCGCATCTTCACACTTATATAACTTCGTTTATGATGATTTCTGCTCACAATATTTAGAGATGAGTAAAGTCTCACTTTCATCTAATGATGAAAAATTGAAAAACAATACTTATCAAGTGTTGTTTAGATGTTTAAAAGATATTATTTTATTGATTTATCCTTATACTCCATTCATCGCGGAAGAATTATATCTCAACCTTCCAATTCACAAAGAATCCATCATGCTTGAAACATATCCTAAATATGAAACAAACATGGTTCATAGTGGTGTCGATAAACAAATTGATGTCTTATTCTCCATTATTAGAGATGTGAGAAATTATAAGATTGAGAACAAGTTAGCGCCTAATGCCAAACTTGATTTATCAATTAATTTAAGAATTAAGATGTTTAAAGGATATGAGAACTATCTCCAAAGATTCACATTTAGTGAAATCAAATTGGTGGACGATGCAATCGTTAATATGAGTGGCGAATTAAAGATTTACGATAACGCTGACTTGTTAATTGTCAATGAAGCCGGTAAAGAAGAGATTATCGCTCGTATTGATAAAGAAATCGCCGAAGAAGAAAATGAGATTCTAAGATGCCAAAAAATGCTCTCAAATCCAAATTTCGTTAGTAAAGCACCAAAAGAAAAAGTCAAACTTGAAGAAGAAAAGTTAAAACAGCACACAGAAAACTTAGCTTTGCTAAAAGAAAAGAAAAATAAATTAATGTAAAAAAAGTGACAAAAAAATCACGATTACCTCCTATTAGTTGGTAGGAGGTTTTCTTTATGAAATACGAAATAATGTCTAAACAAGAATGTGACAATCAATATGTGGGAGAAGGTATTACTTTAGCCGCAGTGATGGCAATAGCTGCAATCGCAGTTATGGCGGTAGTTGTCTATCGTTTATTCATGTCAGGTAAAGGTAATGCCGCTATTCCTGGTGGTTGGAAATTCTCTTGGGCGGATTAATGCTTTGGGAAAAATAAAAGATTTACCTGTTCACGAAAGGCCAAGAGAAAAAGCCATCCGTTACGGAATAGAGACTCTTGCGGATTACGAATTACTTGCTTTAATCATCGGTTCAGGATATAAGGGGCATTCGGCATTAGATGTTTCTTATGATTTACTTAGCAAGAATAGTGGGTTAATTAATGTAATTGGACTACCATATGTCACACTTAGCAAATATAGCGGCATAGGTAAGGACAAAGCATTAAAAATACTCGCGGCTTTTGAGATTGCCAAAAGGTTTCAAAGTTTGAAGGATGATCTAAATTATAAACTGATAAATAGTAATTATATATATCAAAGATATATAAATAAATTAATGTCCGACTTTGATAATCAAGAATTTTTGTTTTTAGTGATCCTTGATAAAAAGAAGAACATTATTCATGAAACAAATCTATATAAGGGAAACGAAAATAGTGTGAATTACTCGATTAAACAAATCATTAAAAAGGTTATTCAATACGGAGGCAGATTCTTCTATATTATTCACAATCACCCAAGCGGATCTTTGAAACCGTCTCCAGATGATTGTAGCTTCACGATGAGTTTAATCGCTGATTGTAAAAATCTCGGTTTAACTCTTTGCGATCATCTGATTATTTCTTCTATGGGGTATTATTCTTTCCTGGAGCAAAATGTTATTTATAAATCTTAAAAATAACCCTGGAAAAAGTTTTTGAAAAACTAATTGACCATTATATATAACTTTTGTTATATTAATAACGTTGTCGCCCCACTAGCTACAACCGCATAGAGAAGGTTTCTAAAACCTATTAAGGTTACCTTAATAGCGAGTCCTTAGTGAATCTAATTTAAGGAGGGACATTATGTACGCAATTATCGAAACTGGTGGTAAACAAGTCCGCGTTGAAGTGGGCAGCAAAATCTATGTTGAAAAACTAGAAGCTGAAGTTGGTTCAACCATCACCATCGACAAAGTTCTCTTAGTCGGAGACAAAAGCGTGAAAGTTGGCACCCCATACGTTGAAGGTGCAAAAGTCACTGCTAAAGTCGAAAAGCAAGGATTAAACAAAAAAATCCGTGTCTTCAAGTACAAGAGCAAAGCAAATGAGCACAAGACCATTGGTCATCGTCAACCATATACTTGCTTAGTTATTGAAAGCATCAAGTAATCATGATTAAAGTTTTAATCAAAAAAGAAGAAAACAGATTTATTTCCTTAGAAGTCAAAGGGCACGCGAATAGTGCTCCACATGGCGAAGATCTGATATGTGCTGCTGTTTCAGCAGTGGTTACAGGAGGATTTAATTCTCTTGAAAACATTAAAGATTTCGAAGCCAAACTCGACGAAGGATATGCATATTTGAAAGCTAATAAAACCGTTTCTTCTCACGATGAAGTCGTCATTGAAACAATTATCAATAGTCTTAGGACTATAGCTGAAGATAATGGCGAGTTCATTCAAATCAAAAATCTTTAGAAAGGGTGTCGTCGTTATGATGTTTAAATTAAATCTACAACTCTTCGCTTCTAAAAAAGGTGTTGGTTCAACTAAAAACGGTCGTGATTCCGCTGGTCGTCGTCTCGGTGCTAAAGTTGCTGATGGACAATATTGCCACTGCGGTTCCATTATTTATCGTCAAAGAGGAACTAGAATCTATCCAGGAGAAAATACCAAGAGAGGTAAAGATGATACAATCTTTGCCACAGCTTCCGGTGTCGTTCGCTATGAACGTCTTGGAAAAGATCGTACTTGTGTAAGAGTTGTTGTCGCAGAAAAATAAGCGATAATAATTATGAAGTTAAGACCACTTTATTGTGGTCTTTTTCTTTTCTCTTATATATAATATAAATTAGGTATTTATGAAAAAGATTTCTTTAGTTATCCCAATGTATAACGAAGAGGCTATGGTCTCTTTGCTTTTAGACACAATCAACGAAAAGGTTGTCAAACCTCTTGAAGGTCGTTATCAATTTGAAATTATTGCAATTAATGATGGTTCCAAAGATAAGACTCTCGATCTTTTGAAAGAGGAACAAAACAAGAACAAGAACTTAACCATTGTTGTTTTATCCAGAAACTGGGGACAAGAAGCCGCTGTTAGAGCAGGATTAATGACCGCAACAGGTGATGCGGTTATCCCAATGGATGCTGATTTACAAGACCCACCTGAAATCATCGAACAAATGATTGAAATGTGGGAGCAAGGTTATGAAGTTGTAAATGCTGTTAGGGTGTCACGTAAAAAAGATTCTGGATTTAAAAGAAATTCCGCAGGAATTTTCTATCGTTATTTAAATAAGATTTCCCCAAAAATAAAAATACCTTATAACGTTAATAATTTCCGTTTATTGGACAGAAGAGTGGTTGACGAAGTTAATTCTTTAGGAGAATCCAATCGTGTCTTGAGAGTGCAAATCCCATTTGTTGGATTTAAAACTGGCGCTATTGAAATTGTGAGATGTAAAAGAGCTAGAGGTGAATCCCATTATCCACTTAAGGCGATGGTTAAGTTAGCTAAAGACTCCATTGTTTCAGTTAGTGTTAAGCCTCTTGAGATTTCTCTTAGAATTACAATATTGTTTGCGTGTTTATTCTGCTTATCTTCAATCGCAGAATTAACTCTCTATATTTTGAAATTATGTAATATTTTATCTTTAGATAATTTGACTTTATGGTCATGGCTAATTATCAATATCATTTTATGTGTTGCCACACTTATTAGTGGCGTTTTATCCATTCAATCTCTTTATATCGGTAAAGCTGTTGAAGAAGCCAGTCATAGACCAAGCGTCATCATTAAAGAGGTCATTAAAAAATAGCTATGTTTATTGATCGCGCAGTTATCGAAGTTAGAAGTGGAAAAGGTGGCGATGGCGCCATTGCTTTCTTGCGCGAAAAATATGTTCCAAAAGGCGGCCCTGCTGGAGGAAATGGTGGCCGTGGTGCTTCCATTTATTTAAGAGCGAATTCTCATATTAATACATTATTTAATTTCCGTCATAGTAAAACTTTCATCGGAGATGATGGTGAAAAAGGCGGCATTAAGAATCAATTTGGTAAATACGCTGAAGATGTTATTGTTGATGTTCCAGTTGGCACTGTTGTCTTTGAAGAACAAGGTCATAAATTCTTAGGCGACTTAAATGAAGATGGAAAAATCGTCAAGGTTGCTAAAGGAGGTCGTGGCGGAAGAGGCAATTCTGCTTTTAAAACATCAACCAATCGCGCTCCTAAAATTGCTGAGAACGGCGAACCTGGAGAAAGAAAAAGATTAATCCTTGAACTCAAACTTTTAGCGGATGTCGGACTTGTGGGCTTCCCAAGCGTTGGCAAATCTACACTTTTAAGTGTAGTCAGTTCCGCAAAACCTGAAATCGCTGATTATCCATTTACCACAATCATTCCTAATTTAGGTGTTGTGTCAGTTAAAGACGGAAGAAGCTTTGTGATGGCGGACCTTCCCGGATTAATTGAAGGCGCTCACCAAGGTAAGGGTCTTGGTTTGCAATTCTTAAGACATATTGAAAGATGCCGTGTTATTTTACACATCATTGATATGGGCGAATCTGGAAGAGATCCAGTCAATGATTATGAAGTGATTAATAACGAACTTAAATCCTATGGATTTGGTTTAGATAAACGTCCAACCATCTTATTAGCGAGCAAGATGGATGAAGAAGGCGCTTTAGAAAGATTAAAAGAGTTTAAAAAGCACGTTAAAGAAGAGATAATTCCAATTTCCGCATTAACCGAAGAAGGAATCCAAGAATGCTTATTTAAATGTGCTGATTTATTAGATAAGACACCTATCTTCCCATTATATGGAGAAGATGATGATGAATTAGACACAAAAGTCTATGAACTTCCTGAAGAAGAAAAAGAATTCTACATCGAAAGAACTAAAGCTCATGAATTTAGAATTATGGGTGACAAGATTATTAAGTTCTATCGTATGACTAATATTTCCACTGATGAAGGTATGATGGTTTTAATGACTAGATTAAGAAAACTCAAAGTGGATGATGAATTAGAGAAGATGGGAGCAGATGATGGTGATATCGTCTATTTAGACGATTTCTCATTCGAATACGTGAAATAATATGAGATTAGAACAATATTTGGATGTTATCGTAAAGTTTCTATCTGACTACAAAGAAAAATGCCATGTCGATGGTTATGTTCTCGGACTTTCTGGTGGAGTCGATTCTTCTTTAGTCGCAGCCTTAGCAAAAAAAGCAGTCGGCAAAGATAAATTGATGTGCATCATGATGCCAATTGATAGTCACCCATCCGATTTAGATGACGCTATTAAAGTTGCGGAAGCACTTGATTTGAATTATTTGGTGATGGATGGTAGTCAATCATTTCATGCCACAGTCGATGAATTTTTAAGACAAGGTGTTGCTTTGGATAAAATGTCATTATCTAACTTGAAAGTTAGAATTAGGATGACAATGCTTTATGCTTATGGTCAAACTCACCACATGTTAGTTCTAGGTACAGATAATATGGATGAAAGATATACCGGCTACTTCACAAAGTATGGTGATGGTGCCGCTGATCTTCTTCCAATTGTTTATCTCACCAAAGGTGAAGTAGTCGCAGCCGCTAAAATGCTCGGTGTTCCAACCTCATTGGCGGAAAGAGTTCCTTCTGCCGGATTATTTGAAGGACAAACAGATGAAAAAGAAATGGGCATTAAATATGCTGATTTAGATAAATATCTACTCGGTGGAGAAGTTGATGAAAAAATCAAAGAAAGAATTGAACATCTTCATCGTGTTAGTGAACACAAAAGAAATGATATTCCCACACCAGAGGAATATGTTAGAGATTAATATTTATATTTATTAATAGGAAAGGAATGACGTTATGATTTATTTTCTTAAAGGTAGAGTGGCTTTAATTGATAAAGATACCGTGATTATCGATGTAAATAATGTCGGTTATCAAGTTTTGGTGAGTCACATCAATGACTACGAAGTTGGTGATGAAGTTTTAGTTTATACCTACAATGTCGTCAGAGAAGATGAACAATATTTAGTCGGCTTCTCATCTTTAGATGAAAAGTCAGTTTTCCTTTCATTAATTAAAGTTAAAGGCTTGGGTCCAAAGAGCGCGATTAACGCTTTAAGTACCACAACCCCACAAGAAGTGGTAAATGCTATTGCAAGCAACAACGTTGCTTATTTAAAGAAATTACCTGGTATTGGTGCAAAAGCCGCTGCACAAATTATCCTTGATCTCAAAGGACAATTAACCGGTGGTAGTAAAGGTGATCCAACCGTGTACGATGAAGTTTATGAAGCCCTTAAAGGTTTAGGATTTAAAGGTGCTGCCATTGATCGTGTTTTAGCAACAATCAATGAACCAGATGCGACCCCTGAACAAGTTTTAAAAATCGCTTTAAACAAATTGAGGAAGTAAGATGTCGAGATTATTAGATGCACATCCAAATACTAACGACATTCAAGAAGAGGTATCGTTAAGACCTCGGACTTTAAAAGAATATGTCGGTCAAAAAGATTTGAAGAAAAATCTTCAAGTTTTCATTGGCGCCGCTCTTCATAGAGATGAGCCTCTTGACCATCTTTTATTCTATGGCCCTCCTGGTCTAGGTAAGACAACTTTAGCCTATGTCATCGCTAATGAGATGCACACAAATATTCATGTTGCTAGTGGACCAAGTATTGAAAAGATTGGCGATTTAGCGGCGATTTTGTCCGGAATTGAACCTGGGGATATTCTCTTTATTGACGAGATTCATCGCCTTCCAAGAATCGTTGAAGAATCACTTTATACAGCGATGGAAGACTTCAAATTTACCGTCATGATTAACCGTGATTCTAATGGTAAATCTTTGACTATGAATTTACCTCCATTTACCCTCATTGGAGCGACCACAAGAGCCGGTGATTTATCCGCACCTTTACGTGCTCGTTTCGGTATAACCGAAAAATTACAATTTTATGATATTGATGAAGTTGAGCAAATCGTTAACAGAACCGCCCGTGTTTTCAATAGTAAAATTACTGAAAAAGCATCGTTTGAAATCGCCAAAAGAAGTCGTGGAACCCCACGTATTGCCAACCGTTTATTTAGGCGTGTCAGAGACTTCGCGAACTTCAAAGGAAAAGATGATATTGATGAAAGAGATGCCCTTGAAGCTCTCAATGCTCTAAAGGTTGATGAAATTGGTTTGGATGATGTTGATATTAGATATCTCAAAACTCTTATCGAAAGATTCAATGGTGGGCCAGTGGGTCTTGATACATTAGCCAATGCCATCGGTGAAGAGATTATGAACCTTGAAGATGTTTATGAACCTTATTTATTACAAATTGGATTTATAGATCGCACACCCAGGGGGCGTGTCGCAAACGATAAAGCCTATAAACACTTACACATTACCCATCAGGGAAGACTATTCTAAAAGATAACCGCTTTGCGGTTTTTCTTTTCTCTTATGCATATACGTGCGCATAATTTTGTTGAAATACATAAGTATTTGGTATAATCTATTACATAGCGCGCTTAGCGCATACGTATTTTTTGTATATTTGGAGGAAATATTATGAGAAGATTGTGGTCTTATGTAATCTTGACAGGCGCTTCTTTAGTATTAATGGGTTCAACATTTGCTAACGTCTTCAAGAGAAGCACATCCAACATCGAATATTCTGATGGTCGCGAAATGGTATTCCGCATTTCCGAAAAAGAAGATGGTGTTGATTTAAGAGAAAAAGATGATGATGGTGTAACACCTGCTGAAACTATTTCTAAATCAATGATTGAACGTTTAGATTCTTTAAACGTCACCAATTATCAAGTTTCTACAGAGAGTTATGACACAGTTAAAGTTACTTTAAAACAAGATACTGACGCTAATTATCACAATGTCGAAAATTTAATGACATTCGATGGTTCTTTAGCTTTATCATCTAAATTAGATGATTTCTTAGATAACAGCGATGAAAAAGAACACTTCCTCACTGGTAAAGCCTTTATGGAAACCGAAAACAATCTTCCCTCCGTTAATATTCCTGTCGGTGATAATTTCTCCACACTCTATGATATCGTGAAAAACTACGCTCAAGGCGAAACTCCAAATACTGATGCCGCAGAAAGTGAAACAACTGGTGAAGGTGATGATGCCAAAACTGATTATCATTACTACATTTATCTCTGGCACGACTATGAAGATGGCGATACATTCAGCCAAACAGTTGAAGGTAACACCGATTATGATGAACATGTCGCGGAAAAAATCTTCATGAAATTCGATGTGCAAAAGTATATTGATTTAGAAAATGAAGATAAACCAATTGAAAACTTAACTGCTTACGTTAACGTTCAAGATGTTAATGGCAATGAAAAGTATGAAGCTAGTGAAGTCAGAAAAGCATTTGATACCGCAAGATACTATGTATCTTTGATTAACTGTGGTGGACTAGATTATAAAGTCACATATTTATATTCCAACAATGTTGGCGCCACAACAGAGACCTTATTTGGTGCAGATGGCAATCTCTTATGGACTGCAACCTTAAGAGGCACAATCATTTGTGTTGCAATCATTTCCTTGCTCTTAGTGGTTTTCTATCGCTTAAGTTCCTTAAGTGTTATCACTACAACAATTGGAAGCATCTTTGCAGGTATTGCCAGTCTCATCTTATTCACCGCTGAATTTAATGCTGCTGGTTTAATCGCTTTATGCGCGGTGGCGATGGCAAGCTTAACAAGTGGTGTCATCTATTTGACCAAGCTTAAAGACGAAGCTTATCGTGGACGTTCTTTAAAGAAAGCCAATAGCGAAGCCGCGAAAAAATCATTATTACCAATCCTCGATATCAATGTCGTATTAATTATCATTGGTGTCTTCTCATACGTCTTTGGTAGCACCATCATGAGAAGTTTCGCAATCATCTCCGTTTTAGGTGGTATTGCTTCATTAATACTTAACTTATTAGTATTAAGAGGACTTATGTGGTTAGTCACAAATACCACAAAATTACAAGGCAAATACGAATACTTCGGTATTGATAGCAAACACGTACCAAATCTTCTTAAAGAAGAAAAACAAACATATTATGGTTCTTATGCCGAAAAAGACTTTACCAAGAAGAAACTCCCAGTTGGTATTATTGCTGGATTATTATTCGTTGCTGGTTTAACAGGCATGATTGTTATCGGTAGTCTCAAGAACGGTGTTGTTTATAACAATGGTGGTACATTACAAAATAGTGAAATCTTCATTGAAACAGAATCAAAGAATACTGGTGTCACCGACGAAACAGTAAGACAAGTTTTAGGCACAATTTACACCTATGACAAAGATGAAAGCAAAGCCAAAAAATTGTCTGATCAAGTTAAAGACATTGTCTATAAGACAAGAGAAGATACAGATAAAGACACTGATCTTAAGATTAACTACACATATTATGTTGTTAAGCTCAATACAAAACTCGACAATAGCAAAATTAATTCCTACTACGTTGAATTAGACGAAGAAGGCAAAGAAATTGGCGACCGTGTTTATAGTGACCTTGATAATGGTGGTATCTCTACATTAATTAGTGAACGTATCCAAGCGGTCACAGGCGATAGTGAAGCTGAAGCTAACTTGAAATCAGTTAACTTAGTGAGCACACAACAACCTGAATTTGCTCCAGTTATTTGGGGTACATTAGTCGGTATCGCTGTTAGTTCATTCTATCTCTTGCTCAGATACCGTTTATCACGTGGTCTTGCGACATTTATCGTTACCACAATGGTCGCTGGAAGCGTTGCTGGATTCTTCGCGTACACATTCTTAGCAGTCACTAACTACGCAGTAGTTGTGATTCCAGTTGTCGCTTTATTCGCTTTATTCGTCTCTATCATTATTATGAACAGAGAAAGAGAATTAGTCTTAGAAGACAAGACTCATGATAAGTCTGTTGAAAATAGACAAAAGATTATGGTTAGAGCCACATCCTTGTCTTATTCCGCGGTCTTATTAACAGCGATCTTAGCGGTTTATATCGGAATCAACTTCTTCGGATTTGGTCCTGCTAATAACGCTTGGTTATATTTAATTCTTGTTGTTGGTGTAATCGTTTCTGTATTCTTCATCACAACATTACTCGGACCTATTGGCCAACTCTTCTACAAATTGTTCTCCAAAATCAACACTGAGAAAATTGCAGAAAAGTTCAAGCACAAAAAGAAAAAGAAAGTCGCACCTGTTGTTCGTTCTGCTGAACCAGAAGAAAGAACATTCATTGGTATTAACGACTAATCAAATACAAGGCTGCCTCTGGTGGCCTTTTTGAAATTATGAAAAACACTTTATTTGAAAGACTATTGGAATATTACCAAATCGATAAAGAACAATATGAGAAATTAATTGCTCCTGTTAGTATCGATTCTTTTAACGATGGTCATTCTTTTAAAGGAATGGATGACGCGGTTAAATTAGTTAAAAAGTCTATTCAAGATAAAGATAAAATCTTTATTTATGGCGATTATGACGCGGACGGAATCATGTCGACATCTATAGTGGCAAGAAGCATTTTGCTATTAGGTGTCATTCCATCATATTACATTCCTAACCGTTATTTAGATGGTTATGGAATAACCTTAGAAAAAGCTCAAAAAATAGTGGAACAAAAGTTCAATTTAGTTATTACAGTCGATAATGGTATTTCTGCGTTTGAGGCTATTGAATATTTGAAAGAACATGGCGTTAAAGTTTTAATTATTGATCACCATCAAGTTCAAGAGACAGTTCCTCCCGCGGACGCTATTCTTCATCCACAATATAGTGAGTTCGGTGAAACACCAAGTTCTGCAGGTTTTGTATCCTTTATGTTTTCTTGGGCCTTGCTCGGATACTTTAATAAGTATCTATCCATCATGGCGGCAATTAGTTTAATTAGTGATATGATGCCATTAGTGAGCTATAACAGAGATTTTTTAAGACTAGTCTTCTCTAGTTATAAAGATGGAGAATTCTATCAAATCGATTTATTGAAAGAAGGCCAACCATTTGACGAATCCGTAATCGGTTTAAAGATAGCACCAAAAATAAACGCTCTAGGACGTCTAATTGATGATACTAGTATCAACAATATCGTCAAATTCTTCGTGAACGCAGACCGCGAAAAAACCGCAAAATTGCTCAATTGGATTGTTGAGACAAATGAACAAAGAAAATTAGAAAGTAAATTTGCTGCGGAGAATATGCCTAAGGTTAACGAAAAAGAATCCGCGATTATTGTAAAGACCGATTCTAAAGAAGGTCTCCTTGGATTAATCGCCAATCAAATCTGTTCAATTTATCATAAACCTACAATTGTGTTTACAGAAGAAAGAGATGGAGATGTCTTAAAAGGCAGTTGCCGCGCTCCAGAAGGATTTAATGTCGTCGATGCTTTCAATTATTGTAAAGATATCATAATTACATCAGGCGGACATGCTTTAGCGGGTGGCTGCAGCATCAAAAAAGAAGATTTTGATTCATTCAAAAATAAATTTATCGAATATAGTGGAAATAATCCTGTTCAAGTTGTTTTGCATGATTATGTGCAGCTCGGTTTAAATGAGATTAACGAAGAAAACTATGACATAATTCAGTCTTTTTCTCCATTTGGAGAAGGCTGGAGATCGCCAGAATTCATCATGAAACATATTAAAACTGATTCATTGATGTTTTCTAAAACTGGTGAGCATATCCTAACTTATGTTGGACAAGGCGTTAAACTAGTTGGATTTGGCTTTGCTAAAAATGATGTTCAAGAATGTAAATATGTTGATTTGGTTGGTAAGATCAAAAAGACATCTTATAAAGGGCAAACCTCTCTTGAATATTCCATTAAAGATGTTTTAGAATCCTAATTTACAACATAACCTACATTTATTTTCAGAAGATGTGGATGTCAAATCCGCTTTTTTCTTACAATTTTGCTTTTCATGTGTCATGTGATAGACTTAAAGAAGTTAATTTATTAACTTTGACTATGCTATTCGGACGTTACATCAACAAGTATTATCTAAAATATGCATTCTTCTTCATTGTTGGAGTTGCTGCTTTAGTTATTGTCGATTTAGCACAATTATTTGTTCCGAAGTACCTTGGCGATATCGTCGAACTTCTTTCTAGTGGCGCTGAAACAATTCCTAATGAGACCAGAACCCAGATTATTTCCATGATCATTGGCACAGTCGTTGTGGCTGCTGTTATGATGGTTGGAAGATTCTTGTGGAGAATTACTATTTTCCATGCTAGTTTCAAGATTGAAGCTGGACTTCGCAAACAAATGTTTGAGAAGGCCGAAAGATTGTCACAACGCTATTATCACGAGAATAAAGTCGGCGCAATTATGGCGTGGTTTACTAATGATATCGAAACCATTCAAGAGTTTTTCGGTTGGGGAACAATCATGCTTGTTGATGCTTTCTTCTTATCAACTTTGGTTATTGTCCAAATGTTCATGATTGAACCGATACTAGCTTTAATTTCCGTTGTTCCGGTTTTATTGATTGTCCTTTGGGGTGCTCTCGGTGAAAAATTCTGGGCAACCAGATGGGAAGCAAGACAACAAACATTTGATTCCTTATATGATTATTCCCAAGAAACCTTTACTGGCATCAGCGTCATTAAAGCGTTTGTTAAAGAAACACAACAAATTCATACTTTTGCTGAATTAGCAAAGAAAGATAAAGAAGCTAATATTAGATTTGCGAGAATGGTTGTTATCTTTGATACTTCCATTGAAATTATTATTGCCCTTATTAGCTGTATAATGATTGGTTTTGGTGGTTATTTCGTCTATCAAGCTATCAATTCTAATCCTGTTGTTATATTTGGACACCAAATCAAGTTAACTGCTGGCAAACTCGTTTCCTTTGTTGGTTACTTCGATTTATTAATCTGGCCAATGATTGCTCTTGGACAAATCGTCTCTATGAGATCCAGAGCCAAAACTTCTCTAAAGAGAATTAGCAGATTCCTTGATGAACCAGAAGAAATTAAAGACAAGGAAGACGCGATTAATTTAAAGAATGTTCAAGGTAAAATCACCTTTAAGAATTTTTCCTTTAAATATCCCGGTGAAAAGGATCACTCCTTGGAAAATATTTCTTTAGAAATACAACCAGGAGAAACCGTTGGTGTTATCGGCAAAATTGGTTCAGGTAAAACCACATTAGTCAATTCATTATTGAGACTTTATAACATCGAAGAAGGTTCTATTGAAATCGATGATGTCGATATCATGAACATCAAGATGAAATCCATCCGCAACTCCATAGCTTACGTTCCACAAGACAACTTCTTATTTAGTGACACAATAACAAACAACATCGGCTTTGCCGAAGAGAAACCAACTTTAGATGCTGTTAAACAAGGCGCTAAGTTCTCTGACGTTGATAAAGATATTATTTCTTTTAAAGATGGATACGACACTGTTTCCGGAGAAAGAGGCGTCACCTTATCTGGTGGTCAAAAACAAAGAATCTCTATCGCTAGAGCTTTTGTCAAGAACTCTCCAATCATGATTTTGGATGATTCAGTTTCGGCGGTTGACGTCAGCACAGAAGAAACAATCTTAAAAAATGTTGCCAACGAAAGAAAAGGTAAGACCACAATTGTTGTTGCATCGCGTGTATCTACTGTTGCTCATTTAGACAAAATTATTGTTTTAAATAATGGAACATTAGAGGCTTTTGGTTCACCAAAAGAACTTTTAAAAACCTCTAATACTTATAAGAATATGGTTTATCTCCAAAGACTCGAAAGAGAATTAGAGGGAGGTGAGCAACATGCATGATGATTTAGAAATGATGATTGGCGATAAAAAGATTCCAACTAGAATTCTTTTCAAGCGAATGGTCAAATATGTCAAACCTGAATGGGCTCATTTCCTTTTGGCGTTTATTTTCTTAGCAATTAACGTCGCCTTTAACATCGCCTTCCCTTATTTGATGGGAAAATTGACTGATAACCTACAATCTCCAAGCATATCGTTGAAGTTCATCATCTCAATTGCCGTTGGTTATTTAATCATGGCCGTCGTTAGTCAAATCTGCACATATATCCAATCAATGATCTTACAAAAGGCCGGTCAAAGAATTGTCTATAAATTAAGAATGGAAGTTTATGAACACATCATTAGCATGTCCCAAAGACAATTCAATCAAATGCCTGTCGGCTCTTTGGTCACAAGAGTAGTTTCATATACAGCCTCATTGTCAGATTTATTCACCAACATTCTTGTTAATTTATTAAAAAACATCTTACTCATCGTTGGTGTTTATGCTTTCATGTTCTTTATTTCCTGGAAACTATCCTTGGTAATGTTGATATTCATTGCTGTAGTGTTTGTTATTTCTTATTTCTTTAGAAAAATCATTCACAAAATCTTCCAACAAGAAAGACAATACATATCTGATTTGAATGCATTCTTAAATGAAAATCTATCAGGAATGAAAATTATTCAAATTTTCAATCAAGAGATTAAAAAGAGCAAACAATTTGAAGTTAGGAACGAAAAACTCAGAAAGACTCGTTATAAGGTCTTGGTGGCATTTGGTATTTATCGTCCATTAGTGTCGTTCATTTATTTCTTAGCTATAGCTACAACATTTACTTTCGCTTTAGAAACGATTATTTCTTCTGCGGAAGTGGTTGCTTTCTATTTGTATTTATCTAAGTTCTTCAACCCAATTCAAAACATCGCCGATCAAATCAATGGCATTCAAAGAGCAGTAACCGCAAGTGAAAGATTATTTAATCTTTTGGATGTCAAACCTGATGTTGTTGATGAAGAAGACGCTATTGAAATTGATCACATTGATGGCAAGATTGAATTTAAAAATGTTTGGTTTGCCTATAAGGAAGATGAATGGATTCTAAAAGATGTCTCATTTGTCATTGAGCCAAAGCAAACAGTCGCCTTTGTTGGCGCCACTGGAGCAGGTAAAACTACAATCCTTGGTTTGATTGTGAGAAACTATGAAATTCAAAAGGGTCAAATCCTTATTGATGGTGTCGATATTAAGAAAATAAAGATAAAATCTTTACGACACGCAATAGGGCAAATGCTGCAAGATGTTTTTCTCTTCTCCGGAACCGTCAAAAACAACATTACTTTATACGATGATTCTTATTCTGAAGATGAAATTAAAAAGACTTGTGAGTACGTCAACGCCAATCAATTTATCGATAAATTAGAAAACGGCTATGAACAAGAAGTCATTGAAAGGGGAGAAAACTTCTCTCAAGGTCAAAGACAATTGTTGTCGTTTGCCCGTACTGTTTTGCATAAACCACAAATACTCATCTTAGATGAAGCGACCGCAAACATCGATACAGAGACAGAAGTATTGATCCAAAAATCTCTAGAAAAAATGAGAAACATTGGAACGATGCTGGTGGTGGCGCATAGACTATCCACAATTCAAAAGGCTGACAATATCATTGTCTTGCAAAAAGGCGAAGTTATTGAAAGTGGTACCCATCAGCAATTATTGAAACAACACGGATATTACTACAAACTGTATCAATTGCAGTTCGCTTCTGATGACCAGTAATTTTATTAATAAAATTGAAAACAGCACTAAAACTTGATTTCATCGAACAATAAAGAGAAAGCAAATAGTGCTTTTTCTTTTGCTCTTTCTATGGTTATTCATTTATTTGTTTTAAAAACTAAATAAAAGGTTGTAAAATTATCATTGACTATGGAAAAAGCAAAAGTATTAAAAGTTAATGGTGGCTATCCACTTCATACCTTCGAAGAAGTCGAAGACATTTATTCTGTCTATATTACTTCTAGTGAAGACCGCCAAAGAATTAAGGAAGCTTACGAATTTATTTTAGAAAAGCATTCTGGCCAATTAAGAAAAAGTGGTGAACCGTATTACCATCATCTTTTAGAAGTCGCTTATATCCTTGCTGAACTCCATTGTGGTCCTAACACAATTATCTCTGGTTTTTTACATGATGTTGTTGAGGACACAGATGTCACAATTGAAGACATTAAAAAGAGATGGGGCGATGAAGTCGCGGTTATCGTTGACTCTTTAACCAAAATCCAAAGATTAAAGTTATCGAAGATAACTAGTGAAGAATTTGAAGCGGAAGATCACCGCAAAATCTTATTAGGAATGGCGAAAGATATTCGTGTCATTCTTATTAAACTTGCGGATAGGTTACACAACCTAAGAACTCTTGATGCTTTATCTCAAGCTAGACAACTTGCTATTAGCAACGAAACAATGGATGTTTTTGTTCCAATCGCTCACCGTTTAGGTCTTGATGTCATCAAATCCGAAATGGAAGATTTGTGTTTGAAATATCTCCAACCAGCGAGATATCAAGAAATTGTGAAGCTCCTTTCAAAGAAAGCTAAAACAATGGGCAAATCGCTTGAAAACCTCAAGAAAAAGATCGCTGATATCTTGTTCCAACACAATATTCCATTTGATATTTCTTCTCGTGTTAAATCAATTTATTCGATTTATCGAAAGATGTATATTAAAGGCCATCCATTCGATGAAATCTATGACATCTTAGCTCTAAGAATCATTACTGAAACTGAAATCCAATGTTATGAGATATTGGGTTTGATTCATAAATCTTACAAACCAGTTCCAGGACGTTTTAAAGATTATATTGCTATGCCTAAGGCAAACATGTATCAATCTCTTCACACAACAGTCGTTGGTGGTGATGGTAACTTCTATGAAGTCCAAATTCGTACCGAAGAGATGGATAAAATTGCTGAGACAGGCGTTGCTGCACACTGGGCATATAAAGAAGGAAACGGATATAACTCCGCGAAAGAACAGCAAGAAATCGAAAATAAACTTCACTGGTTTAGAGACTTTGTCTCTATGTCAAATTCCAGTGGTGGTGAAGACGCTAAAGACTTTATTGATTCATTAACACATGACATCTTTGAAGCTAACGTTTATGTCTTTACGCCCAAAGGCAAAGTCATTGAACTTCCTCAAGGAAGTACGCCTGTTGATTTTGCTTATCACATTCACACTCGTGTTGGCGATACATGCGTTGGTGCATTAGTCAATGGCGTGATGGTGCCACTTAATACAGTTTTGAAAACTGGTGATCTTGTCGAAATCAAAACCAACAAGAATAACCCCGGACCAAGCGAAGGCTGGTTAGACTTTGTTAAGTCAAGCGCTGCGAAATCCGCGATTAGAAAATATGTCGCGAAAAAGAATGCAGAATTGATTAGAGAAGAGAAGATTGCCAAAGGCAAACAATCTTGTTTAGATGCATTCCGCGCTCGTGGTGTGGATGAAGATGAGATGATGGCACATCTTTCTGATTCTAAATTACTCGATTATTTCGGTTTTGATTCTGTTGATGATTTGTTTGTTGGTGTGACTGGTCGTAAGCCTGTTCCGAGTGCAATTATTGACTTTTTGAAAATCAAAAAACCAGTTAATATCCCAACCCAAGCCAAAATTAAGACTAAGTCTGGCGATTCATGTCCGGTCTATTGCCGTGGTGTTGGTAAGATTGCAATCTCATTAGCGAGCTGCTGCACACCAATCCCTGGCGATGGCATTGTCGGATATGTTACCAAAGGTAAAGGTATTGTTGTTCACCGTAATAACTGCCCAAATATCATTAATGAGCATGAACGTTTGGTGGAAGTTTTGTGGAGAGACGATATTGAATATGCCACTTATCCAGTGGATATCATGATTGAAGCTAACGATCGTAACAACTTAGTTGTCGACATTATGTCCACATTAACATCTGCGAAAGTTACTTTAAGTAGTTTACATGTTCGACTTGTAAATAGTGGACTAGTTGATATTAGCGCCACACTTCTTGTCAGTGATGCCAAAAGACTCAATGATGTATTTAACATTATTAGATCTGTTTCTGGTGTCTATTCCGTGACAAGAATCATTCATTAAAATTATAAATAATTTTGAAAGGAAAATATTTATGGCAATTAACAACGTAAAAGGAACACATGACATTATTGCTGATGAAGCAAGGTCATTTGATTATGTCGAAAACGTTTCGGGGCAAATCGCTTCGATGTTTGCTTTCCAACCAGTGAGACCTCCTGTGTTAGAGCATAGCGAGCTATTCATTCGTGGTGTTGGTGAAGGTAGTGACGTTGTCAGAAAAGAAATGTATACATTTGATGATAAAGGTGGACGCAGTTTAACTCTTCGTCCAGAATTTACCGCAGGTATCATTCGTTTAATAATTCAAAACAAACTTTTAGCCACAAACGAACTTCCTCTTAAGTTCTATTATTGTGGTCCTGTCTTTCGTTATGAAAGACCTCAATTAGGTAGATACCGTCAATTCAATCAATTTGGTGTTGAATCCGTTGGTCATAATTCTCCTTACGCGGACGTGGAAGTTATCGCTTTAGCGTATACCATTCTTCAAAGCTTGGGTTTAGAAAATGTCACAATCAAAATCAATACATTAGGTGATGAAACTTCAAGAAACAATTATCGCGCCGCTTTAAAAGACTATTTCAAAGACAAAATCGCTAATATGTGCGGCGATTGCCAAACACGTTACGAAGTAAATCCATTAAGAATTCTCGACTGTAAAGTTCCAGAGGATCAAGAAATCGTGAAACACGCTCCTAAGATGAGCCAATACATTTCTTTGGAAAGTCAAAAGAGATTTATCAAAGTCTTGGATGCTTTAAGAGAAATGGAAATTCCTTACGAAGTAGATGATACTTTAGTGCGTGGTTTGGACTATTACAGTGAAACTGTTTATGAATTTCATTATGTCTCCGCTAAAGGCAACGATTATGGTGCCGTTGGTGGTGGCGGACACTACGATAAATTGGTCCATGAACTTGGTGGCCCAGATCTTCCAGGCACTGGATTCTCCTTTGGAGTCGAAAGACTTGTTAGCGTTCTTTCTGATGATGGTTTATTAAATAATAAACAAGAGTTAGATGCTTACGTTATGCCAATTGGCGAAGAAGCTCAAGAACACGCGCTTAACGTTGCGGACGAATTGCGTTTGCTCGGGTATAAAGTTGATATCTGCTTTGATAACGTTAAACTCGCCAATATGTTCAAGCGAGCTGAAAAGAAGAATGCCAAGTTAGCGTTAATCATCGGCGAAGATGAAATTAAAAATAACAAAGTTATTATTAAAGATATGGAAACTAAAGAGCAAACATCCGTCGACTTCGATGCTCTCGGTGATACTTGCGATGAATTATTCAACAAGAAAGAATGTTGCGGTGGCAAAAGAGAGTGCTGCGAAGGCGATGAATGCGAATGCAAGAAAGGTGAATAGTAAAATGGAAAGAACTTGTCGTAATACAGAATTATCCATCAAAGATGTTGGTAGAAACGTCACCCTTTTAGGATGGGTTGCTAAAAGAAGAAATCTCGGTTCGATTCTCTTCATTGATTTAAGAGACCGTTCAGGAATTATTCAAATCATGGTCAAGGATGCTGATAAGGCTCCTGATATTCGTAACGAATATGTCATCCAAGTTAAAGGCCAAGTTTGTAAAAGAGAAACTCCAAATCCAAAAATGGCTACAGGCGAGATTGAAGTTGTCGCTGATGAAATCATCGTCGTCAATAGTGCGATCACAACGCCATTAATCATCGCTGATGAAACCGATGCTTTAGAGGACACAAGATTAAAATATCGTTATCTTGATTTGCGCAGACCATGTATGCAAAAGTACTTTGACATTCGTGATCAAATCAAAATCACAACACATAGTTATTTGCACAAACTTCAATTCATTGAAGTTGAAACACCAATGCTCTGTGCATCTTCTCCAGAAGGCGCTAAAGAATACTTGGTTCCATCTAGATTACATCATGGTTCATTCTATGCCTTGCCTCAATCTCCACAAATGTTCAAACAACTTTTGATGGTGGCGGGTTTTGAAAGATACTATCAAATCGCGCGTTGCTTCCGTGATGAGGACTTACGTGCGGATAGACAACCTGATTTTACTCAAATCGATATTGAAACATCCTTCTTAGACCAAGAACAATTCTTGGAGATTATGGAAGGCTTAATTCATGAAATATTCATGAATACTATTGGATACGATGTCAAATTGCCACTTCGTCAAATGCCTTATAAGGAAGCGATGGAAAGATTTGGTAGCGATAAACCAGATACAAGATTTGGTATTGAACTCCATGACTTAAAAGAAGTTTTCAAAGAAACTACATTCGAAGCCTATAGAAGTGCGGAAGTTATTAAAGGTATTTGTGTACCTGGAGTTGCTGCAGAAACAAGCCGTAAAGTTATTGATAACTTAACACTAGAAGCCAAGAAATTCGGTTTAGGCGGTTTGGCGGTCCTTAAAAAGGAAAACGGGGAATTAACCGGTTCATTTGTGAAATTCCTTTCTGAGGCTGAAAAAGCGGCCTTAATTAAAGAATTAAGTGTTAACGATGGTGATATTCTCATCATCAGTGCTGGTCCATACAATCGTGTCACACCTTTATTAGGCGCGTTACGCTTGAAATACGGCAAACAATTAGGACTTATTAAACCAAACACCTATGACTTATTATGGGTTGTTGATTTCCCAATGTTTGAAAGAGATGTTGAAAGTGGCGCGATTGTTGCTACTCACCATCCATTCACTCGTCCAAAGGACGAAGATCTCAAATATTTGGATGAAGACCCCACAAAAGTCATCAGTTATGCTTACGATATCGTTATCAACGGTTATGAAGCAGGTGGTGGAACACTTCGTATTTACGATCAAAAGATTCAAAAGAAGATCTTTAACATCTTAGGTTTAAGCGATGAAGAAGTGGAAAAGAAGTTTGGTTACTTTGTAAACGCTTTAAAATATGGCACACCTCCACACGCAGGTATGGCTTTCGGTTTAGATAGATTAGCTATGATTCTTGGTGGCACAGACAACATCCGTGATGTCATCGCTTTCCCAAAGAACCTTGCTGGTGTAGATCCAATGAGCATGGCGCCAACAGAAGTGACCCCTCAACAGCTTGAAGATTTAGGAATTGTCATTAAGGACAAAGAGTAAATTTATAACATAGTTATAATAAAAACTAATAATATACTAAAAATCTACTAATTAAGGAGAGAGAAAATGAACAAGAAAATCGACGAATTATCAGTAGCAACAATCCGCTCATTGTGCATTGATGAGATCAACAAAGCCAATTCTGGACACCCAGGTATGGCATTGGGCAGCGCGCCAATCCTTTATACTTTATGGACACGCCATTTAGTTGCTGATCCAAAAGACCCAGAGTGGTTCAATCGTGATAGATTTGTTTTAAGTGCAGGACATGCTTCCGCATTGCTTTATGCAATGTTGCATTTATCAGGATATGAATTAAGCCTTGATGATTTAAAACAATTCCGTCAATTAAACTCTTTAACACCAGGGCACCCAGAATATCGCTGGACAAAAGGTGTTGATGCAACAAGTGGTCCTTTAGGACAAGGCATTGCTCAAGCCGTTGGTATGGCAATTGCTGAAGAGAGTGTTCGTGCTAATTATAAAGATGGCGAAGAGCTAATGAACCATTACACATATGCGCTATGTGGTGATGGATGCTTACAAGAAGGTATTTCTCAAGAAGCAATTTCTTTAGCGGGACACCAAAAACTCAATAAATTAATCCTTTTCTATGATGCCAATCAAGTAACACTTGATGGTGCATTAGATTTATCTTTCTCCGAACAAGTTAAAGCAAGATTTATCGCCAGTGAATGGAATGTCTTGGAAGTTCAAGATGGTAATGACATCGAAGCAATTGATAAAGCCATTGTTGAAGCTAAAAAGTCTAAAGATAAACCAACAATGATTCTTGTTCATACAGTTATTGGATACGGTTCCGCCAAACAAGGAACTAGCAAAGTTCATGGTTCTCCTTTAGGAGCGGAAGATGGAAAACATGCTAAGGTCGAAGTTTACGGATTTGATCATGAAGATTTCTTTGTCCCAGAAGAAGTTAGAGAAAACTTTGCAAAAACATTCATAGCTCGTGGTCAAAAGGCTCATGAAGAATATGAAAAGCGCTTAGAAAAATACGGCGAAAAGAATGAAACCGAATTAAAGAGATTTAAATCATTGATTAATCTAAGTGTTGAAGAATACTTACCAAAGGTATTACCAGAATTTGTTGAAGGAAGTTCAACATCTACACGTGTTGCTTCTGGAAAAGCATTGAATGCCTATATGCTCAACTTACCAAATTTATTTGGTGGTAGTGCTGACGTTGCTGGAAGCGTTATGACCAAACTTGATGGCGGTGTGAATTTCGAACCCGGTCATCGCGAAGGACATAATGTCAACTGGGGTATCCGTGAATTTGCTATGGCAAGTGCACAAAACGGTATTTTGCTCCATGGTGGTTTAAGAACATATGTCGGCTGCTTTGCAGTCTTCGCTGATTATATGAAACCAGCCATTCGTATGGCGGCTCTATCTCATTTGCCAGCAATCTATTTGTTCTCTCATGACTCAATCGCAGTCGGTGAAGATGGCCCAACCCATCAACCAATTGAACAATTAGCTATGCTAAGGAGTATTCCAAACACTCGTGTTATTCGTCCATGTGATGAACGCGAAACATACGCTGCATGGTATGAAGCATTAAAGAGCACAAGAACTCCTACAGCTTTGATTCTCTCTCGCCAAAATCTTCCTTTATTAGCAAATAGTTCTGCTGAAGGTTTAGCGAAAGGTGCTTACATCATTTCTAAAGAACAAAAGAAAGCTCAATTAGAATTAATTGCCACTGGTAGTGAAGTCTCATTAGCTATTGAAGCACAAAAACTTCTTTGTGAGCAAGGAATCGATGTTAGAGTAATTTCTATGCCAAGCTGGGAATTATTCGAAGCACAAAATCAAGAATACAAAGATTCTGTTTTATCTCTCCCATGGGATAGAAGAGTGTCCGTTGAAATGTTATCAACCTTTGGTTGGGATAGATATGCCAAACACCATATGGGTATGGACACATTCGGCGCAAGCGCTCCTGCGAAGGCTGTTATTGCGAAGTTTGATTTCACTCTTGAACATTTGGCAAATCTTTGTAAATCAATTGTTAAATAACAAAACAATATTTGAATAGCGGTGGTTAATTCCATCGCTTTTTCTTTAATGAAAAAACACTCTTTGTTGCTTGTTTCATATATTTTATATATAGTATTTAAGAGGCATTTATGGCAGATTACATTTACTTAGACAACTATTCCAAAAAAGGCGAACTTGGCATTCACCGCCATGTTTTTGATCAACTCGTTACTTCTTCTTTAAGAAGAGTAAAAGGTATCGCTAAAAGCGAAAAATTGATGAAGAGAACTCAATTCATTATTTTGAATAGACCAGTTCAAACTTATATCGTTCGTGGAATCGTTCATATTTGGATTTATATTGATGTTACCAAAGGCAAAAACATTCAATCTGTCGTCTCTGAAATTCAAAAAGAAGTCTATAACTCATTGCTTCTCATTACCGAACAAATACCAGTTAATGTTCAAGTGAAAGTGGAGTCTATTATTTAATGGAAATGAATCGTAACCAACAACATTTCATAATCATGACTGTCATCTATGATGAATTGAATGACTATTTTATTGGTGGCGGAAAATCTTTTAGGGACGCTAGAGAATTAACTAGTGAGCTTTGCGAATGCAGTTTTGAAGAAGTTGATCCTTATATTCAGAATTCTATCGCTCAAGCATTGAATAACTATGGCGCAATTAGAGATGCATTCATTCCATTCTTAAAGAATTGGAAATGGGAACGTTTGCCATTATTGACTCAAGCAATTTTATTGATGTCTTATGCACATTTCTACTATGTAGAAAAAGTAGATAAAAAAATCGTAATTAATATCGCTGTCACATTAGCGAAAAAATATATAGACGAGAAACAAGCAAAATTTATTAACGCAATACTAGATGGAGTTTTATAAATATGATTGGCGAAAGAAACATCTACTCCGTCAGTGATGTTAACCGTTATATCAAAACCGTTATTTCTCAAGACGAGAATCTAAAATTTATTACAGTTAAAGGCGAATTGTCCAATTTTAAAAGAGGGGCAAATAATCACCTTTATTTTTCTTTGAAAGATAAAGATTCATTAATTAATTGCGCGATGTTTGCAACATATGCCAATAAACTAATCTTTGAACCCAAAGATGGTGATGAAGTTTTAGTTATGGCGAGTGTTGATGTATATACAGCCCGTGGCTCATATCAGCTAATTGTTTATGAAATGGACTCAGTCGGTCAAGGCGCAATGTTATTAGAACTTGAGAAGTTAAAAAGAAAGCTTCAAAAAGAAGGCCTGTTCGACGAATCTAGGAAAAGAGATATAAATATCTACCCAAAAGCAATTGGCGTCATAACAGCGAGAAATGGGGCCGCAATTAAAGATATCGTCACAAACATCAATCGTCGTTTCCCTTTGTGCCAAATATATTTCTTTCCAAGCGCTGTTCAAGGTGACGATGCACCAAAAGAACTATTACAAGCCTTTAAGAAGTCACAAGAATACGATTTGGACACCCTTATCATCGGTAGAGGCGGAGGAGCTAGTGAAGATCTTAGCGCCTTCAATGATGAAACTTTGGTAAGAGCAGTTGCTGAAAGCAAATTCCCAGTAATTGCCGCCGTAGGTCACGAGATTGATACAACTTTAATCGATTATGTTGCAGATAAAAGAGCGAGCACACCTACAGGTGCAGCGGAACTCGCAACCGTAGACATGAGAGAAATTGAACAGACATTCCAATATGACATCGAGACCATGCAAAAAAGTCTTAGAGATAGAGTGGCTGACACAAAGAAAGATATCGAAGATTTAAAAGAACAACTATACGAGTCTATCAAAGATAGAATCAATGAATTATCCAAAGATATCAAAGCTAGAGAGAATCAACTTGAAGCACTTAATCCTAAGAAGGTGTTAAAAAGAGGATATTCGATATCCGCAAACAAAGATGGACAAGTAATTAAGAGCATAAAAGATGTGAAAAAAGGCGAAAAGATAACAACAACTTTATGCGATGGTACTATTATTAGTACAATAGAAGAAACGGAGGAATAATTATGAGCGAGAAGAAAAATGATTTTGCAAAACAAATCGAGAGATTAGATGTTATTGTCGACAAAGTGTCTTCTGATGCTTTACCTCTAGATGAAAGCCTTAAATTATACGAAGAAGGCATCCAAATTATTAAAGAGCTCGAAGAAGCTTTACAAGCCGCAGAGCAAAAAGTAGAAGAAATTATAAGTACCAAAGGTAAGTAATTAATTTTAGTCAATTATTAGTAGTTTATTAGTATACAATGGGACACAAAAAAGAGCTTAAAAGAATCGATTTAAACAGCATTGAAAACCCAAACTTCCTTAAAGATTTGAATTATAAGGAGCTTGGTCTTTTAAGCCAGGACATAACCCAATACATTATTGATCAAACCTCAATTAATGGCGGTCACCTTTCATCCAATCTAGGTGTTGTTGACGCTACGATTGCGTTATGCCGTTGCTTTGATTTTAGTAAAGATAAGATTATTTTTGATGTTGGCCATCAATGTTATACATATAAAGTTCTCACTGGTCGTTCTTTAGAACATTTAAGAAAATCTGATGGGGTTTCTGGATTCCAAAAGCGCGGAGAATCACCATATGATCATTTTGAATGTGGTCATAGTTCAACATCGATTAGTGCCGCATCAGGAATGGCGATGGCTCGTGATTTGAATAATGAGAAATACGAAATTGTCGCCTTTATTGGCGATGCTTCCATTTCAAACGGTCTAGCTTTAGAAGGCTTAAACAACCTTTCTAATAATAAACATAAAGTTATTATCGTTTTTAACGATAACGATATGTCTATCACCAAACCAGTTGGTGGATTAGCCAAATCTTTTAGAGCGCTTTCTAACTCAATGCTTTATCGCCGTAGTAAACACGCTTACCAAAAACTTTTCAAAAAAACAAAGTTTGGCCGCTGGAATTTGAAGTGGATGAGTGCAGTGAAAAACTGGATGAAAAGACATCTAGTTGCTATCAACTTATTTGATAACATGGGCTTGGCATACTATGGTCCAATTGATGGCCACGATATTAAAGAAATGGAAAAAGCCTTCTTAAAGGCTAAGAAATACGAAAAGTCTTCCGTTATTCACATTAAAACCATCAAAGGTAAGGGATATAAATATTCTGAAAACGATGACTCAGGCATTTGGCATGGGGTCGGAAGTTTCGATAAAGAAACCGGAAAGATTAATACTGACAAGCAAACAGTGACATGGTCAGAAATTTATAGCAACGCTATTCTTGAATCCATGAGCGAGAATGAAAATGCTGTTTTAATCGTCCCGGCAACAGCTACCGGTTCGTCTTTAGAATCAGTTTTTGAGGCATTTCCAACACGTTGTGTTGATGTTGGTATTGCAGAAGAGCACGCGCTCACATTCGCAGGTGGTTTGGCCGTTTCAAATAAGCATCCAATCGTCTCTATATATTCAACATTCTTACAAAGAGCTTTTGATGAACTCAGCCACGATATCGCTAGAATGAATCTCAATGCAACATTAGTGATTGATCGTAGCGGTTTAGTTGGTGAAGACGGAAACACTCACCAAGGCCTATATGATGAGTCATTCCTCTTATCTGTGCCTAATACAGTTGTTACTATGGCAGCAAGAGAATCAGAAACCTATGGTTTAATGAAAGAATCATTTAATAATCATGGTTTATTCGCTATTAGACTTCCACGCGATCGAGTGGCTTTCGAACATCAAAAAGAAACATTACCATTTGGTAAATGGAAAAAAGAATTGCAAGGTGAGAAGACTGCCATTGTTGCGGTTGGTCCAATTCTTCTAGAATTGAAAAAGCTAATTGAGGAAAAGGGAAAGAAAGTCACACTTTATAACGCTTTATATCTAAAGCCAATGGATGAAGAAGTAATTGCGAATGAACTAGTCAAATATGAAACTATCATCATTTATGATGCATATGCAATTGAGAACGGCTTTTCCCAAGCTCTTGCTGAAAAACTTATTCTTCTTGGCTATAAAGGCAAAGTTATTGTCAAAGCGGTTCCTGATGTCTTCGTTGAACACGCTTCCATTAAAGAACAATTGGCTCAATTTAAACTATTACCAGAAGACATTCTCGAATTACTATAATTTTGGTTAACATAATATAAACATTCATTATATAATAATGTTGTATGAGTAAAGTTATCGTCCATATTGACCTTAACGCATTTTTTGTTAGATGCGAAGAAATCAAAGATCCGTCTTTAGAAAATAAACCTGTAGCTGTCGGACATGATGGGCGAGGCGGAATTGTTTCTACATGTTCATATAAAGCTCGTGAATATGGTGTCTCTAGTGGGATGCCGATGTTCCATGCAAAGAAACTCTGCCCACATCTCATCATTAAACCTAGTGATTATCATTATTATTCGGCGCTTTCTGACCAGTTTATGGCCTTTGTGGCCTCTTATACTAAAAAGATTGAAATCGCTTCTATAGACGAGTGTTTTGCGGATTTTACTGAAGTTATTAAAAACGAGAAGGATGTTCCCGCCTTTTTCCGTAAAATACAAAAGATCTTATATGAGAAAACAAAACTTAAATGTTCTATTGGCGTCGCCAGCACGAAATTCTTAGCGAAAATGGCCAGCGATTACAAAAAACCAATGGGTTTAACCATCATTAGAAAAAGCGACATTGCCCCACTACTATATCCTTTGGATATTAGTAAAATGTTCGGAATCGGTAAGAAAACCACGCCTAGATTAAGAGAAATCGGTATAAACACAATTGGTGACTTAGCTTTAAGGTGCCAAAAAGATGATCCGATATTGATGTCACAACTGGGAAAATTCTATAGCACGATCAAAGATTGGATTTCCGGAAAAGGTTCTGATGAAGTTATTACTACTCCTTGGGATCCGAAATCAATTGGCAACTCCACAACTTTGAAAGAAGACACCAATAATAAAAGCACCATCTCCACTACTTTTAGATATTTATCTAAAGAAGTCTCTTCTCGCGCCATGAAGGAAAATAAACTTGGCCATACCATCCAAATTGTGGTAAAAGAATCAGATTTTAAGGTTCATAACAAGTCGACAACAATCGATAATCCCACAAATAATGAAAATACAATTTACGATGTCGCTATGCGACTATATGAAAAGAACTTCTCTAATATGACAGTTCGTTTATTAGGGGTAACTTTGCAAAACCTTATCGACGCAAAAGATATTGCAATTCAAATGAGCCTGTTTGATTATCAGCAACATGAAGAAGAAAGCGCAACAAAACTATTAATAAACGATTTGAATCGAAAGCTTAAAAAGAAAGCTCTTATTAGAGCTAGTGAGGTAGAAAAGCATGATGGAAATAAATGATGCCGTTGAGTTATTTCAACAATATTTGCTCGTCGAAAAGGGATTATCTAAGCAAACCATCAGTGCTTATACAGATGATTTGAAAAAGTTTTTTCATTATTTCCCAGATCGAGTTTATGTTGATGATTTGCGAGGCACCGATTTGATGGACTTTTTAAGAATGGAAGTATCTGAAGAAAAAAGCATTTCCACTGCATTAAGAAGAATATCTTCGACGAAAGGATTTTTCCTCTTTCTTAAGAAAGAAGGATATTTTGAAGACGAAGTTCCGGAAATTGAAACTCCAAAGAAACCGCAAACTCTTCCAAATTGCTTATCTGTTGAGGAAGTCGAAGAATTATTAAATGCTCCGAACATAGATAAGCCTGATGGTTTAAGAGATCGAGCTATGTTAGAAACTATGTATGCTTCTGGTCTCAGGGTCTCGGAACTCATATCACTTGAAAGAAAAAATGTTAATCTCACAAAGGCTGTTATTACAGTTTTTGGTAAAGGAGCTAAAGAAAGAAAAGTTCCTTTAGGTGATTTTGCCATCGAGTACATCAAGAAATACATCACCACAGTCAGAAATAAAAACCCAGGCAAAGATAGCAAGTATCTATTTTTGAATAGATATGGTCAACAACTATCAAGAATCTATTTCTATAAACAAATAAAAAAATACGCTGCTGAGGCAGGTATTAACACGCCTATATCCCCACATACGCTCAGGCACTGTTTTGCTACGCACTTGCTCGAGAACGGCGCACAATTGCGCGCTGTACAGCGCATGCTCGGGCACGAGAATATAGCGACCACGCAAATATACACACACATATCTACAAAGCGCATTTTGAACGCATATGATTTGTATATGAAGCGCAAATAAGATAAAATTATAACCGGTTTGAAAGGAGACAACTATGTCCCGTAAATATAAGAGAATATTCGTCATCGTTGCTGACTCTGCCGGTATCGGCGCAATGCCAGATGCTGACAAGTTTTTCAACGCAGGTCACAATGATGTTGGAAGCAATACTTTTGTTCATATTTCAGAAAAAATGCCAAATGGCTTAAATATTCCAACAATGAACTCTTGGGGAATTCACGATTTGGACAATAACATTAAAGGCACATCAAAAGTCGATCATCCACATGCATTTGTGGCTCGTTCACAAGAAAAAAGCAATGGAAAAGACACGATGACAGGCCACTGGGAAATGATGGGAGTTTACACTACAAAACCATTCCAAACATTCACAGATTCAGGCTTCCCAAAAGAACTTATTGATGAATTAGAAGAGAAAACCGGACATAAAGTTATCGGAAACTATGCTTCAAGCGGAACAGAAATCCTTGTGAAGCTTGGCGAAGAACAAAAAAGAGACAATTCTTTAATCGTTTATACATCCGCAGATAGCGTTTTACAAATCGCTGCACACGAAGAAACCACATCAGTTGAAGAATTATATCGCTGCTGCGATATTGCTCGTGAAATCTGTATGAAACCAGAATGGATGGTGGGAAGAATCATCGCTCGTCCATTCATTGGCACAAACGCAAGCGACTTCAAACGTGTGACTGCTCATCGTCATGACTTGGCGTTAAAGCCTCCAGTGAAAACCGTAATGAATATCATGCAAGAAAACGGCTTCATGGTTGACTGCGTTGGTAAGATTGGTGATATCTTTGATGGCTATGGTGTCGTTAAAACTCAAAAGACATCTTCTAATGAAGATGGCATGGATAAAACAATTGCTGAAGCTAGAGATTTTGACTTCACAGGCATGTGCTTTGTGAACCTTGTTGAATTCGATAGTGAATATGGTCATAGAAGAAATCCTGTTGGCTATGGTGAATGTTTAGAAGCCTTTGATAAGAGACTTGCTGAATTAGTTAGCGTCCTTAAAGAAGACGACCTTGTTATCGTAACAGCCGACCACGGAAACGATCCAACATGGTACGGCACAGATCATACACGTGAGAAGGTTCCTTTCTTAATGTTCTCAAAATCAATTAAAACCGGTCGTTATTTGGATGAGAGAATGACCTTTGGCGATATCGGCGCAACAATCTTGAAAAACTTTGGTTTAGAGAAGCCTGATAATTTATTAGGCAATCCAATCGAAGAATTGTTCGAATAAAAAATATTATTTTATAAATAAAATAAAAGTTGCTTCGGCAACTTTTTTTGACAAAAGTAGTGGAACTTTTCCCTATATATTGGTGGGGAGAAGAAAAAAATATGGATAAATTTTCACTCGAAAGAACTGACTTAAATTCATTCGGCACAAAGGCCAGTATTCGAAAAGAAGGAATGCGTGATCAATTAGAATGGATTAAAAGACAACTTGAATACGCATCGTTCTCTGAGAAGTTCGAATTGCGATTTGACTTAAAGCAAGGAGAGATTTACGAAATAGATTGGGGCATCAATATCAATGCTGAATTTTCCAATCGTCACTTTGGAGTTGTGCTCGTTGATTCCGATGCGACAAACCCATTAGTTACAGTCTGTCCGCTTAAAACAAATCATGGCTCGATACATCCGACAAACGATGTTGATTTGGGTTTTATCAGAGCCATCAACAACGCCAAAAGCACAGTGGCGGTAATCAATCAAATAAGAACAATTGATAAGCTAAGAATCTATACAAAAAGATCCATCTCAAGGCCAAGCGAAAGAAGACTTTACGACAGTGAAGATAATGAAAATATAGAGATAATGAGGTTAGAAAACGACAAGTTTTTGAAACTTATGAACGCTTACTTTTCTTATTTAAACTCAAAAAATCAATGGAAGTAGTGCTTTTCATTAGTAGCAAATTAGTACATTTTTTAGTAGATTAAGGCTGTTTCCGTTTGTGGAAAAGTCGGTCTTTAATATGTTGAAAACACTTAGATAATTGTAAAGATTTAAAGCATTCTTAATACTTTACTATGTAACTAAATTCTTTGGTTAACATAATGGAAATTATACGAAGTAGGTAATTTTCATCACTTTTTCACAAGTTCTTAGTGGATAAAGAAAAAAGACATCTGTGTGATGCCTTCTCTTATTAATCCTTTTTGTTATAAATATTGCTTAAAGCATTTGAAGGTTAATGGATTTTCTATTGATTTTTCTTTGCTGACAAGGAAATCTTTGTTTGCTTGCAAGACTGTTTTGAATCCTGAATCAATGCCGTTCATCATTGCGTTTATCAATTCTGAAGAGTCAAAACCACGTGTTGGTTCAATCTTATCTGATGCGTAAATTATCTTAGCGAGTTCACACATATTTTCGTTGCCCGTTGAGTGAAATTCTATGGCCTCGATAATGTCTTGATCTTCAATTTCAAATAAAGTTTTTGCAATCGCAGCACCCGCAAATTGATGATAAGCAAACTCTGGTTGTTCACTAAATTCCGGGAAGTATTTTTGCGTTAATCCTTTTTGTTTAGATAACGGAATGTCTTTTCCGACATCATGGAACAGACCTGCGATATATGCTTTAATTGGATTTTTGACTTTATTGGCTTTAGCAATCTGATAAGCCGTCTTAGCGACAGACTTTGAATGAGACAACCTATGGGGTGTTTCCATCTCATTTAACTTTTTCATACCCTCATATAAATCGTTTTCCACAATGTAAAACAATACCTCGTCAGGCAAATCAAAGTTTTTCAGTTCTCTTATTCTTGTTGATGATACGTCAATTCCACCACCATTAATCTCTAACATATTAAATTCTTTAATATTATCTTCATTTAGAGTAAATCCTGGCCTATTGAAAAAGACAATATGCACTATTTTTGATAATTCTAAAGCGTCTTTCCAACGATGGAACTCATTAACTTGGTCTGCACCAATTAGATAAAAAAGATTATCGTTAGGATATAATTCACGGAAATGTTTAGCGGTATCTATAGAATAATTAACTTTTTCTCCACTATTGATTTCGTATTTATCAATAAAGAAGTCCGGATGGCCTTCTATTGCCAATCTCAGCATATTGATTTTGTCGCTTGTGGGCGCCGAAACTTCTTTCCACACTGAAATACGCGCCGGGACAAAGATTACTTGTCCGTTGAGCGCTTTTGCGGCTTTTTCCGCCATATTAATATGCCCGTTATGCACAGGATCAAAAGCACCACCAAAAATTATTCTGTTCATTTATTTGGATAATTTGATTTTGTGATTAGTTTTACTGAATCGATATAAAACTATGACTCGACCAACAACTTGGACGATTTCTGCATTTAGACGTGAAGACAAATCTAAAGCAAGTTCCATAATTGGGACTTCAACAGCCTTCATGACATCGATTTTAATTAATTCACGAGCCGTAAGAGCTTTATCGAGCATTGCGACGACTGTGTCGCTAATCTCGTTCTTACCAACTTGATATTTGGTATCTAGAGTGCTCGCCAAAGCCTTGAGTTGTCTTTTTTCATTTGAAGTAAGCATATTTATTACCTCAATTTAGCAAGTGATTCCTTAAGCGCAGCGCCTTTCGGGAACATAACACGAATGATTTGTCCTTTTGCGACAAAGGAAATCCAACCAAGTCCTTCAACAGAGATGTCATGGACTTGACCATCGTTTTCCATTGTGTACTCAAAGAAATCATAGTCACGGAAGGAAGTGATACGTTCACTAACTGGTCTTAAAGAACGTTTTCTATTATTTTCTTCAATAAATTCTGAAACTTTATCAGCCGCAAGCTTTTTGATCTCAACGCCTTCGGCACAGTAGAACTTAATCGCGGTTGGCTTTCCGGAGAATAATTCAAAATAGCCCAAAGATCCTGCTGCTAAAGCATCGCCTTTTGCGAGAGTGCGGTAATGAGTTTCAATTTTTCTTCTTGGGATAATAAGCTTTTGGACATCCTTCTCAACTTTTCCCACAACGGATGTTGCAAGAGAGAATCCAGGAAGTTCATAAATGAAGGATGAGTTACTTAGTGGAATGCTCATGACTTTAACGTTTGTGCCACGATAGTTTTCTGTCTTGATTGGCCATTTTGTCTTGTTGTTATAGTATTTGAACATTCTGTTGATCAATGATGTCTTGCCGGACATCTTAGAACCGATTAAGTAAATATCATGAGCTTTTCTTGCTTCGTTGTATTTTTTCATTAATTCAACGATATCAACATTATCTTCATTTCCTAGGATTGTAACTGAATCTGGAACAATACCAACTTCTTCAAAACGTTCGTTGAGGAAGCGAATTAATGTTTCGTCTTTGATGAGAGAGGAGAATAAGTCTCTGTGAGTTCCGATGACCGCAACCTTGAGTTTCTTCATCTTCTTGGCGAGTTCAGGATTGATGGTTCCGTTAAAAGCAAATAAATCAACAACCCAAATAATGTAGGCGTCTGTAGCGACTGCATCATCAAGAATTTTAATCATTGCCTTATCAATGTTTTGCTCGAGTGCACCTGTATTAATGCCTTTCATGAAATCGAAACACTTTTGACAATACAAAACTTGGCCATCCCCAGTATAGTTTTCTAATAACTCTTCCGGGATGTAACCTGATTCGTTTTTCTTTTTGCTTTGCAACACTGCACCGCAGTTGTAGCAACGCATGACTCTTCTAACTTTTCCCATAAATGACCCTCCAGTCTATTAGGTTGCCTTTTTTGGCATGGTGTTTTCTTATTAATCTTCCAAATATTCGATTGAAATGAGTTGTCCATTGATCCTCTTTAACGATTTTATCTGTTAGGATAACTCTAATTCCCACTCGCTTTGCGGCAGCGACATCTGTAATCATTTGATCACCAACGAACATGATGTCATCAAGATTCCAACCATTCTTTTTGATGAACTTCTTGATTCTGAACCCAAATGGCTTGGCCGCGCTATTGATGTATTGAACTCCAACATCGTTTGCGTATGTTCTTACGCGCTTGCCCCTGTTATTAGAAACGATAATTGGCAATATGCCAGCCTTTCTAATATTGTTGATAAGTTCAACAGCTCTTTCGGTTGGATGATATAAGCGATAACTATCAAGCGTATTATCAAGATCCATTAATAAAACTTTAACGTTTTGTTGTTTGAAGAAATTGATATCTATATCATAGATAGATTTGGCAACAGCGAATGGAACATATTTGTTTTTCATAATATCTAGTTCTATTGTAAATGGAAAAGTCTAAAAAATATAGACTTTATTATTTTTAGTAAATCAAAAAACAAGCAGTTTAGAAAGAAGCATAATATTAAATTAACTTTTTACAGATAAAGGAAAACTATATTACAAATCAGAAAAACAAAAGCCGCATCCTTGTTTGGAAACGGCTCTTTTTGAGCAATTTTCGTTGTAGTAAAAATCTACTAATAAACTACTAATTCTAACATGTTACACTTTAGTGTATTTTTTATTCATCATCATCGATGTCAAAGATGGAAATTTGTTCGAATGATTTTTGTTCTTTTTTCTCTTGTTTTGGAGTTTCAACAGGTGCAGAAACTTCTTCATTTTCCACTTTTGGCTCATCGTTTTCCACTATTTCTTCAATAGTTTGTTGTTCCATGGCGACTTCTTTTTTGTCTTCTGGTTTTTCCTTTACAATGATTGGATGAGTGACTGTTTTCTTGTTAATTGATTCGATTGTTGTATCAATTACACAGCTAACAGATGTACGAGCAGGAATATCAATATTCTTTTTCGCATATCTAGCTTCAGTTTGTCTAAAGTCATCTATCGTAAGGCGATAAACACTGTTATCACTGAGATAGAGATTTAATTTTATTAAATCTAAATCTTTATTTATCTTAATTCCACCGATGACTCGATGTTGATCACCTTTGAAGGATGGACACACTTCTTGAGTCTTTCCTAAGCGCGCGGTGCGTGTCATCTTATTAATATCTATAACTCTTTGATGACCTTTGTCAGTAATTATAGCGATTTTCGCTCTTTCGGCCTCATCAAAGGACAATAATGCCACAGCTTGATTCTTGCCAAGTCCAGCAACTGATTTAACTCCACCGGCCTTAGAACCGAGAATTGTTAATTCGTTTTCATTGAAGAATGTAGCATAACCATTACTTGTTAAAACAAGTAAATCACTATTACCAGTTAGGACTTGAACGCCTGTTACTTCATCACCACTTAATAGTTTCATGCATTTTGTTGGGCGTGAACGTTTCGCGGTTTCTATTGATGAAAGAGACATACGTTTGATTTGACCAAATTTCGATAAGAAAGCGAGATAAACGTCACTTCTGATTTGGTGAACAGCGATGGCTTTGATGATTTTTTCACCAGGTGCAAAAGTCACTAAATTATTGAGGTGGATACCTTCGTCTTTAAATCTATTTTCTGTCAATTTATGGACAGGAATACATGCATAGTTACCTATATTTGTAAAACAAATAAGGTAATCAGTTGTTAATACTTGTCCAACCGCCACAATAACGTCTCCACTCTTCATGCCTGGAGCAGTATCATCTCCTGAACCTTTATAAGACTTCAAAGAACAACGTTTTGCATAGCCGTCACGAGAGACGACGACAATTGTTTCTTCTTCAGCAATTAATTGACGTTTATCAATTGGCATGTCGTCTTCTTTTTCTTGAATTTGAGTTCTTCTTTCATCCCCATATTTTTCAGAGATTTGTTTTAAATCTTTGATTAAAACACGGTTCAATTTATTTGGATCAGAAAGGATTCCATTGAGTTCTTCAATTGTTGAAATTAATTGTTTTTTCTCTGCTTCGAGTATTTCTTCATCTGTGTGACTCAATTTGTATAAAGGCATGGTCACAATGGCTTCCGCTTGTTCATTTGAGAAGCCAAAATGTTTCATTAAATTAACTTTGCTGTCCGCTTTGTCTTTGCTCTTTCTAATGATATCAACGACTTCATTAATATAAAGCGAAGCTTTAATTAAACCTTCAACAATATGGAGTCTTGCTAAACTCTTTTCGAGATCAAATCTACTTTGTCTTGTGATAACATCAACTTGGTGTTCGATATAACTATCAATAAAGTCGAGTAATGTTAATGTTTTTGGTCTTCCATTAACAATTGCCACCATATTTGCGGAGTATGTTGTGATTAAAGAGGTTTTGCTCTTTAAATATCTTAGTAAAAGATCTGTTTTGGCGTCTTTTTTACAGTCAATAGCGATTCTAATACCCTTATAATCACTTTCGTCTCTGACTTCAATAAGGCCACTAACGGATTTTGCATGGATAATTTTGTCTATTTCATAGACAAGGTCTTTTTTGACCACTTTATAAGGTATTTCTGTGATGATTATTTGTTGATTGTCCTTGTTTTGCACGATTTCAGTTTTACTGGCAACTTCAATTCTTCCACGACCTGTTAAATAAATATTTTTAAGGCCTTCGGATTCATAAATAATGCCACCACCAGGGAAATCTGGACCTTTCACAAATTCCATCAAATCTTCTGTTGTTGCGGTTTTGTGATTAATACGATAAATGATTGCCTCGATGACTTCTCTAAGGTTGTGTGGAGGGATTTCAGTTGCTAAAGCAACTGCAATACCTTCTGTACCATTACATAGTAAGTTTGGGAATCTTGATGGAAGGACAACAGGTTCAAACTCGGTATCATCGAAATTGAGTTGCATATCAACTGTCTTTTTCTCGATATCTCTCACGAGTTCGTTGCTTAATTCGCTTAATCTAGATTCGGTATAACGATAAGCCGCTGGTGAGTCGCCATCAATAGAACCATTATTTCCTTGGAAGTCGATCAAAGGATATCTAACTTTCCAATCTTGGCTCATACGAGCCAAAGCTTCATAAATTGATGTGTCACCATGTGGGTGGAATGTACCCATAACAGCACCAACTGTGTGAGCACATTTTTTGGTTGGTTTATTAAATGTATTTCCACTTTTATACATGGAAAAGATGATTCTTCTTTGAACAGGCTTCAAACCATCTCTAACATCTGGGATTGCACGATCTTGAATAACGTATTTAGCATATGTCGCATATCTATCACCCATGACATCTTCAAGGGGCTCAACAGATATTTTTTCGTTGATAATCTCGACAACTTCTTCTTTTTTTCTTGCCATGATTATTTGACCTCCTTGATAAATGTATCAACTTCATTGAAGTTGACATTCTCTTCTACCCACTTTTTACGGGAGGAAGTATCCTTGCCCATAAGTGTGGAAACACGAGAATCAGCTAATAAAGGATCTTCAATATCAACACGGATTAATAAACGTGTTCTTGGATCCATTGTTGTTTCTTTAAGTTGGATGGCGTCCATTTCACCAAGACCTTTATAACGAGAAACTTTATATCCAGCACCGATTCGTTTTTTGCTGTTTTCTAAGTCTTCGTCGTTCCAAGCGTACTCTTGTTTCATCTTATGATTCTCTTCTTTATATATTCTATATAAAGGAGGAACTGCAATGTAGACATGTCCTGATGTGATTAAAGGACGCATATAGTGATAGAAAAATGTTAATAACAAGGTTTGAATGTGAGCACCATCAGTATCAGCATCGGTCATGATGATGATTTTGCCATAATGGATGTCTTCTATATCAAATGATTGACCAAAACCAGCACCGATTGTGTTAATGATTGTGGCAATTTCTTCATTTTTCAAAACAGCGGATAATGCCATACCATCGGTATTAAGTGGCTTACCACGAAGTGGTAAAATGGCTTGGTGTAATCTATCTCTACCTTTTTTAGCACTGCCGCCAGCGGAATCACCTTCAACGATAAATAATTCGTTTTTGGCATAATCTTTGCTTTGGGCAGGAGTTAATTTATCCGAAAGAATGACTTCAGCTTTTGCTTTTTTAGCACTTCTAGCTTCATCTTTTGCCTTTCTGGCAGCAATTCTAGCGGCTTGGCTATCTAAACACTTTTTGATAAGGTTGACCGCCATGTCGCGGTTCTCGGTTAAATAATAAGTAAACTTATTATAGATAACGTTTTGCACAATGTAGGTTGCTTCTTGAGTACCTAATTTACCCTTTGTTTGACCCTCAAACTCGAGTAATTTTTCAGGTACTTTAAGGGAGATAATTGCGGTGATACCTTCTCTGATGTCGTTACCATCAAGCTTTTTACCATGCAAAAGATTGTAATTTTCACCAAAATCGTTCACTGCTCTTGTAATACCTGCTTTGAATCCGACTTCATGTGTTCCGCCCTCTTTTGTTCTTACGTTATTCACGTAAGACAAGATGGTTTCATTGTAGTCTTCATAGCAGAATTGGAGAGCGATTTCTGTGCTAATTCCAGTGGCTTCATCGACGTCGCTAAAGTATATGACTTCAGTCATTGGAGACTTGTTAACATTGATACTTGAGACGTATTCAACAAGGCCATTTTCATAGTAGAATTCTTCGTTATCACCGGTTCTTTCATCCACTAAAACAAACCTCACACCTTTCATTAAGAAGGCGGATTCTTTTAGGTGGCCAGCAATAATATCTCTCTTGAATTCGACGGTTGAAAAGATGGTTGGATCGGGCTTGAATCTCACGTAAGTACCATGTTTTTTGGTACTACCTAATTTCTCGAGATTAGTGACAATATTACCACCATTTTCAAATCTCATATGATATATAGTACCGTCTTTATAGACGGTAACATCTAAATAAACACTCAATGCATTGGTTACTGATGCGCCAACACCATGTAAGCCAGCTGCGGATTTATAGACAGCACTATTAAATTTACCACCAGCATGAAGCTCAGTGAAAACTAACTCGATTGCAGAACGACCTGTTTCTTTATTGATACCACAAGGAATGCCACGACCTTCATCTTGAACGGAACAAGAACCATCTTTATGAATGGTAACTGTAATACGATCTCCGAAACCGGATAACGCTTCATCAACAGCGTTGTCTACTATTTCCCAAACTAGATGATGGAGACCTGTGGAGTTTGTGGAACCAATATACATGGCTGGTCTTTTTCTGACGCCTTCAAGTCCTTGCAAAACATGAATGTCATCAGCCGTATATGAGGTTTTAATTTTATTATCTGCCATATAGTGTGTCTCCGAATCGTTTTTAATTATAATCAAAAATTGTTGAAATAATAAAGTTATTTAGTAGAATATAACGTAGTATTTTTAGGGGGTGCTTTATGAATATATTAACTATTAATATATTGGTTCCATTTATTTGTTTGATAGTCGGATACGTATTTGGATCAATCCCTACCGCAGTGTGGGTTGGAAAGATTTTCTTTCACCAAGATCCAAGAGAATATGGTTCTCACAATGCTGGGGGAACAAACGCCGGACGTCTATGGGGCAAAAAAGTCGGTTTTTTAGTCATCGTTCTCGACATGATTAAAACGATTGCGCCATTATACATTTGTTGGGCAGTATTAACTTTTGCCAAATTCGATTATTCAAAGATTGCTGATGCTAATTATTCAGGAACGCTTCCTTTAATAGCTGATGTTAAAACTTTCTATACTCCATATAACGAATGGTACGCAATTCAATGGCCAGTTTATTGGTTAGCTCCACTTGGATGTATGATTGGCCATTGTTGGCCAATGTTTGCCAAATTCAAAGGTGGTAAAGCCGCTAGTAACTTCATGGGAATCACTGTTATGAGCAGCTGGATGCTAGGCTTCTTACCTGGATTCTTCTACTTAGGAACATTGAAATGGAAAAAATATGTTTCCTTATCTGCAATTCTCCAAGCGATATTTGTCTCTATTATTACTTGGATTTGGGCGATACTCGTGATGACCAAAGTTATCCCTGGAGATCTCGTTTGGCTACCAATGTATGGACCATCATTAAATCCAAACTGGGTCTATGCCACAGTCGTCACAATTATGGGTGCTGTTATGATTTATAGACACCATGAAAATATTGCCAGATTACGTGCTGGAACAGAAAGAAAAATCACCTGGATGAAGTAAATTCTCCTGGTTGATAATTAGTATAAAATTAGTAAATGACCTAGATTTATCTAGGTTTTTTATTTTCCTTTTCGTTTGTTTATTTAAAAATATTGAATAAAAATTCCTTAATAAATGCCAATATCATAAACAGCCATTTTAAGACACGTTTACACCCTCAATGTTCATCTAATCGGAATCAAATTAATCGTCTGTTTAGACTGTTTAAACGGTGCGCTAATGGCAAACAAAAACACCCAATTAACTGGGTGCTGATGTTTTATTTTTGATTGTTTATGTTTCTCATGATTTCGCGGATTTGTTTTTCACTTGGGGTTCTGCCCATTTGTTGGAACATAACGCGAATCATCTTTTCATTGATTGGTGGGTTCTTTTCAATTTGTTTCTTTAAAAAATATCTTGCTAAGAAGAATCCAATGACACCACCAGCAATGAATAAACCGATTAATGAGAACACGAATACGGCGGTATTAATTTCAAACATAAGTTATTCTCCTTATGCTCTGCTATCGTATTCGCCTGTGTCAGTACGGACAAGGACAACTTCGCCTTCGTTAATGAATAATGGAACACGGACTGTGATTCCAGTTTCAAGCTTCGCTTCTTTTGTAGCTTTGTTGACTGTATCACCTCTAACAGCTGGTTCGCATTCAACGATCTTTAAAGCGACTTTAGCAGGTAAGTTGATGTCGAGAACTTCGCCATCATAAGATGTAATATCAACAATCTCATCACCTTTGAGGAATTTGCATTCCCATTCAAGACGACTCTTGGCGATTTCGATTTGTTCATATGTTTCTTGATCCATGAACACTAAGAAATCTCCTGTGTCATATAAATATTGCATGGCTTTTTTGTCGAGACGAATGTTTTCAATTGCGTATCCACTATTACGAGAGATTTCGGTAACGCTTCCTGTTCTCATGTTTTTAACTTTAACGGAAGCAACCATTTTTCTCATTGCGGTTTTGTTTAACAAAATGTCTAAAACTTTGTAAATATTACCATCTTCAATAAAATAGTTTCCTGGTCTTAATTCTGTAACATTGATCATGTAGATTAGCCCCTTTCTTATTAAAATTTACTTTGATATTATATCAAACTATTAGTTTTTCACAAATGGATTTGTCTTATGCTCATAAGATAATGATGTAAACGGGCCGTGTCCTGGGTATACCTTGACCTCATCAGGCAGTTCCGCAATCTTTCTTAATGAGTTTCTTAATTCCTTAGGTTTTGCCCCAGGTAAATCGGTTCTTCCAATACCGTGGTAGAACAAAGAATCCCCAGTAAATAGTATGTGACTATCTTTTAGATAGTAGCAAACTGAACCAGCGGTATGAAACGGCGTATATATAACTTGAATCTTTTCATTCAATACATCGATTACATCGCCTTCTGAAACCGGTGTTGCCTTGGATTCGACAACGAACCCGTGATCAGAAAATTCCGAAGAGCAATTTAAATAACTATTTGTTAAATATTCAACATCATCAAATCCGATGTATAGAGGAACCTTGTGTTTATTGATTAAAGTGTCCACTCCTCTGATATGGTCGAAATGGCCGTGAGTTAGTAACACGGCTTTCAACTTCAGATTATTCTTTTCAATATATTTATTGATTCCTTCGTATTTGCATCCAGGATCAATCACAACACATTGATTGCTTTCATCAACCAACACAAAAGTATTGGATATTAAATCATCATAGTCTTCGTAAGTAAAAGGAATGACTCGCATATTTCTTTATAAAAGAAAAATAGGCATCGCCTATTATTTCTTCTTCTCACGGTGAAGAGTTACTTTTTTACAACGTGGGCAGTATTTCTTTAATTCAAGACGCTCAGCGTGATGTCTTTTATTCTTCGATGTGAGATAGTTTTCTTCACCACATACGGTGCATTTTAATGTTAATGATATACGATCTTCTTTTTTCGCCATAGACTGCAATCTCCTTGATAGCGCTTAATATATTATCATTTATCTTTCATTATGAAAAGTATATTTTTTAAGCGTTTTTCTAGACCTAATGATATAATAACGGCATGACTAATAGAATTAACACTCGACAAACCCATATAGGTCAACTAACAATTGGTGGTCAAAACAAAGTTTTGATTCAATCAATGTGCAACATTAAAACCGAAAACTACAAAGAAGTTATTAAACAAATAAATGAATGCGCCGCTTTAGGTGCTGATTTGATGCGCGTTTCTGTCATGGATGAAAGAGATGCACGAGCAATAAAAGAGATTAAAAAAGGAATTAACATTCCTTTAGTTGCAGATATTCACTTCGATTATCGCCTAGCTTTAATCGCCATGGAAAACGGCGTTGATAAGGTGAGAATCAATCCCGGAAATATCGGCTCAATTGATAAAATCAAACAAGTGGTCGATATGGCTAAAGAAAAGCATATCCCTATTAGGATTGGGGTTAATTCCGGTTCTCTTGATAAAGAAATACATGATTACTCCACTGAATATACCGCCGAAAAGCTTGTTGAATCTGCTAAAAAACACGTTAAAATTTTGGAAGATTTAGGTTTTTATGACATAGTCATATCTTTAAAAGGAAGCAATGTCAAAGAAACAGTTGCGGCATATAGATTGGCAAGTGAAACATTCCCATATCCACTTCACCTCGGTATCACCGAAGCAGGTTTTAAAGAAATATCTGTGATTAGATCCGCTGCCGGATTGGCGCCTTTACTACTTGATGGAATCGGAGATACCATCCGCATTTCAATTTCTGGCGATCCTAAGGATGAAATCATTGCCGCCAAGAGATTATTGCATGACTGTGATCTTTATCCAAACTATCCCACTTTAGTGGCCTGTCCAACTTGCGGAAGAACTCAAGTAGACGTTCAATCCTTAGCAAGAAAAGTCATGGACTACCTTGAAACAACAAACAAACCGATCCATGTCGCTGTTATGGGTTGTGTTGTCAACGGTCCAGGTGAAGCCAAGAATGCTGATATCGGCATAGCTGGTGGACATCACGAATATGTTATCTTTGAAAAAGATAAGGTTATTAAAAAAGTCCCAGAAGCATTAGCCTTTGAGACCTTAAAAGAAGAGATTGATAAATTCTAATTATTCTCTCCAACCTTCAATATATTGACCATCTTTAAGCATTTGAATTTCTTGCTTATAAGGTGGTTTTTCATTAAAGTATGGAGTTTCTAATATTTTTGGGATTCCATTTAATAATGGATGATGAACAAATTTATATAGTGTTTCGAATCCAATATAACCATAGCCAATATTTTCATGTCTATCTTTGTGAGCGCCCATAGGATTCTTGCTGTCATTGATGTGAACAACGAGCAATTTATCAAGACCAATGACTCTATCGAATTCTTTTAGAATTCCATCGACATCTTTGATATCATATCCAGCATCACTGATGTGACAAGTATCCAAACAAACTCCAAGTCTTTCTGGATAATGACATTGATCAATAATGGCACGGACTTGTTCAAAGGTAATGCCGATTTCAGTTCCCTTACCCGCCATTGTTTCGATCGCGATTCTGACATCACTATTATCTTGAGAGAAAACAATGTCCAAACACTCGGCGATATTCTTGATAGCATTTTCTGCGCCTGCGCCAACATGTGCACCAGGGTGTAAAACAATTGTTTTACAACCGAAACCAGCAGTTCTTTTAATTTCGCTTGAAATCACTTTAATTGATAAATCGAATAAGTCTTCACGAGCTTTATTCGCGCCATTAATAATGTATGGAGCATGAACGATAATCTTGCTCTCATCTATTCCGGCTTCCTTGATGAGCTTTTTGCCTTCTTGAATTTTTAATTCACTTAAAGGCTTACGATATGAATTTTGAGGAGCTCCTGTATAGAACATAAAGGTATTTGCACCATAACTAAGCGCCTCTTTAACACTACCTTCATAGAATTCTGGAGAATTCATTGACACATGACTGCCAATATATAATTTATAATCGCTCATATCATTACCTCTTGGTGTATTTAACTAAAAGTTATGATACCATATAAAAAGATTGAACGAGTATGAAAGTTGAAATTTTAAAGCCCTGCGCCTATTGCGCTGGAGTAAATAACGCAATCAATATCGCCCTCAAAGCAAGACAAGAACATCACGATAAAGATGTATATGTTTTGGGGATGCTTGTTCATAACAACTTTGTTGTTCGTTCGTTACAAAAGCAAAACATCCTTTCTGCATCGAACATTAACGATATTCCAGATGGAAGCGTAATTATTTTTTCAGCGCACGGTCATAAGGAAGAGTTAGATGAGGTCGCCAAAAAGAAAAATTTAATTGTGTATGACTCGGTTTGTCCGAAGGTATTATCAAACATAAAACTGATCAAAGAAAACCTTCAAAAAGGACATGAAATTATCTATATTGGTCAACAAGGACATCCGGAAGCAGAAGCATGTTTATCACTTAGTGAAAAAGTGATACTTTTCCATAAAAATATACTAAAAAACTACCAATCAATTTCTGACGATTCGCCACTTGTAATCAATCAAACCACTCTTAATATTTTGGATATAAAAGACATACACGAACAGATTCTTAAGGTCTTTCCTAATGCGAGAATTGCTAATGAGATTTGCGCTTCCACAAGATTAAGACAAGAAGCTATTAAGAACATTGAAAAGGATGTTGATTTAATAATTGTTGTTGGTGATGTTAATTCTAGTAATACTAGAAGACTTCTAGAAATTGCTCAACAATGTCACCCTAACATCCAATCAATAATGATTTCTGATGCGAGTGAACTAGATAAAGCTTCTACTGCAAATAAAAACCACATCGTTATTTCTAGCGGAGCTTCTACTCCGATGGAAATCATTGATGAGGTGTTTAATAAAATTAATTATTGAATTACCTTTGGTAACTTTTCGTGATCCACTGTCTTAATTTCTAGAGTTGGATCCACTTCTAAGAGAATCTTCTTCATGGCTGGCATGAAGATTTTTTCTATTTCATGAGGCATGTCCAGATAATTGTATTGCGCATTTACGATATCCCTGCGTACGTGATGGGGAGCATCACCAGAGATGAAGATATCACAGCCTTCTTCTCTTGCAAGACGCCAACCTCGAGACCCAGCACCACCAACAATGCCGACTTTTTTGATGTTTTTAGCGCCGCTGTTGATTAAAAGTGCATAGTCAACATGGAAATCCGTCTTGGCTTTTTTTGCGAACTCTACGGCCTCCATTTGATTAGGCAGTTCGCCTATACGCATCATAATATCTTTTTCTGGAGCATAAACATTAGTTAAGCCTAAAGCTTCCGCTAATGAATCGTTAATACCACCTTTTCCTGTATCGAAATTGGTATGGAAGCTATATACAGGTATACCTAATCTATCAATTTCTTCAACTAGTTGCCTTTTGCTTTCATCAGCTTTTAAAACTCTAGCGCGAGTTCCGTAAATCAAAGGATGATGGGTAATGATAACATCTGGCTTAAATTCTTTTACCAAAGGTAAAACTTCCCAATCCATATCTAAAGATAAGAAGACTTTTTGGATTTTGTCAGGCTTCTTGCCGGTCATAAGACCAACGCGATCATGATTTGCTTTTGCATATCTTTTCGGGAAGTCTTTAGCGATTCTTCTCAAAACCTTATTCATCTCAATCATAAGACGCTTTCAATCCTTTCCTTTTCTTTAGAAAGTTCTCTAATTCTTTCGCTTGGGAGTTTTTTGTTTGTTAAGAGAACGTCAATTTCATGTATACGATTTTCATATTTTTCTTTGAAAGTCGCACATTTTTCATGTCTCAATATTGGTCCAAATTCAATATCGTTTTCTCCATAAAAAGCCACATCCGCTCTGACAAATTTAATAATTTCATAGAAAACTTCATCTTCTCTTACTATTTTTTCATCAGCTATGACAAACCCTAACTTAGAAACTTCTTCTCTAACTTTTGGTATGGCGTTATGAGCATCCACAATGAGAGTTTGGATTTGTTTAGTTTTTTGTGGATATTTTTTTAAAATATTTACGATTAAATTACCACCCATTCCGGCAATAATTACGGTATGTACTTTTTCTGGAAGATCTTTTATTCCATCGCTGAACAAAGGAACGATATCATTTTCAATTCCTTTTTCAGTTAATGCTTTCACCAAACGATTATAAGGCCCTTTTTTGTTCTCTACGGCATAACCATGGGAAACAATTCCACCTTCAAATAAGGCAATCATCAATTTGCCGTGGTCGGCGCCAATATCGGCAGCCATTCCTTTAGGAACCATCTTGTAAATTGCTTGTAATCGTTCAGAGAGATAGTTCATTACATCTTTTCCTTGTAGTCACCGAGTTGTTTACTACGTGTTGGGTGTTTTAACTTTCTAATAGCTTTGGCTTCGATTTGTCTAATACGTTCACGAGTAACGCCGAAGACTTTGCCAACTTCCTCAAGTGTTCGCGGGCAATGGTCATCTAAACCGTAACGTAAACGAATGACTCTTTCTTCACGGTCATTCAAATCCTTTAAGATTGTGTAGAGTTTTTCTTTCAATAGTTGTCTTGTGGTAAAGTCAACAGGTGATTCGCTCTCTTTATCTTCGATAAAATCACCTAAATGAGAATCATCTTCTTCACCAATTGGTGTTTCTAATGAAACTGGTTCTAAGGCAATTCTTTGAATTTCTCTAATTCTCTTTGGTGTTAATTCGCCACCCATTGCTTCAGAAATTTCTTCAGCGGTTGGTTCACGACCTAATTCCTGAATTAATTGTCTTTGAATTCTAGTCATCTTGTTGATGGTCTCAACCATGTGGACTGGAATACGAATAGTTCTAGCTTGGTCAGCGATTGCACGTGTGATAGCTTGTCTAATCCACCAAGTGGCATAAGTTGAAAACTTATATCCCTTTGTATAGTCGAATTTATCAACGGCTTTCATTAAACCTAAGTTACCTTCTTGAATTAAATCCAAGAATTGCATACCACGTCCAACATAGTGCTTAGCGATATTAACAACCAAACGTAAGTTACAGTTGATGAGTCTTTGTTTGGCCTCTTCATCACCCTCTAAGATTTTCTTAGCGAGAATTGGTTCTTCTTCAGGTTTTAAAAGATCGTATTTACCGATTTCTTTTAAATACATTTTGACAGAGTCATTGACTCTGACTTCGCCACCTAATGTTGCGTCAAGGTGATCAATGTCGATGTCTTCCGCTTCAACATCCTCGTCGGTTTCTCCACTTGAGAAGAAATCGTCGTCGTCAGGTTCTGTGTCGGCATTGAAATCTATTTTTGATTCATCAAACTCTTCTTCAGAAAGTTCTTCTTCCTCTTCCTCGTCCTCGTCATCATTAACGACTTCAATTTCGTTTTCCGCAAAGAAAGCGATTAATTCATTTACTGCGTCGTCATCTAATTCATAATTATTTAATGCATCGTATATTTCACTCTGGTTTATAAAACCGCTCTTCTTGCACTTCTTAAGAAGTGTTTTTTCAATTTCATTTAATGTCTTAATGTCTTCAGCACTCATCTTGCTCTTGGACTTCTTAGTTTCCTTTTCGGCTTTAGCGGCCTTTGCTTTTTTGGGTGCTTTGACTTCTTCGGATGCCTTTTTTCTTCCCATAATTATTTACCTCCATCTTTCTTTTCGGATTCTTTTTGCATTTTTCTCATCTTGCGGCGATTGTATTCCGCCATGATGCGTGCTTTTTCTAATGGATCTTTGCCAACTAATGACTGTTCGAGTGTATCTTTTTCAAAGATTCTCTCTTTTTCCTCATCGATTGACTGTAACAATCCATCTAGTAATGCATTTGTGCACTTTTTATTGTGAGTATTTTCGAACGATATTTTAGTCAATTCATTTATCAATTCATCTTTATTATCCAAATCACTCATTTCTAATGAAGAGATAATATCGATGGTCGATAATTCATCATTAATCTTTGCGTAATCAACAATGTAATTGGCGACTTGTCTATAGATTTCATCATAGAAAGTACCGATTTTTTGCTCATAGAACGACACAGCCTCACTATTGTTGAGCATTTGATACAAGAGTTCGCGTTCCGCGAGTTCAAGCTTTCTCATTGCTTTTCTTTCTGGATGGAAATCTTTAATCGCGTCAACGGGATTGTCGTATTCCTCTTTATTTCTTGCGTCCTTTAACAACTCTCTAATAGATTCGGCTTCAAAACCAGTAACGCTTGCTAATTTACGCAAGTAACTATCCAGTTCTAATTGACTATTGATTCCTAATAAAATAGGAATAAATTGTTTAATCAATGCTTTTTTCTGATTTGTTGTGGTCAGCGGATTGGAATTTTTGAAGTAATTAAGAGCAAAATCCACTCTGGAAATAAGATTATTTAAATATGCTCTTAATGCATCTGGTCCATCTTCATTGAGAATTTCATCAGGGTCTTTAGGACTGTTTTGATTATCAACCACTCTGACTTCAAGACCAGCCTCGTGTAAAGCTTTGCTGATGTTCATCATCGCGGTTTGACCAGCCAAGTCACCATCTAGGCAAAGCCTAATTTCAACATTAAGGCTTCTCAACATGGTAATATGCTCTTTGGTTAAGGCGGTTCCCATGATAGCGACCGCACTATCAATTCCAATCTTTCCTAACGCAAACACATCCATGAAACCTTCTAAGACATAGATATATCCAGCTGTTCTAGCTTTATCTTTTGCGATATGGAAATTGTATAAGATGTTTGATTTATGAAATAAATAAGTCTCTGGTGAGTTTACGTACTTAGCTTCATCACTATTTCCAATTCGTCTAGCGCTATAGCCCACGACGTTTCCATCTGCATCGGCAATCGGGAAAATGACTCTGCCTTGATTTCTATCGGTGTATTCGCCACCACTTAATGAGGCAATTCCAATATCTTCAATGGTTTTAACTGAGTGACCTTTGCTTTGCAAAAATCGACACGTAGCCTTGCCATCTTTAAAGGCATAGCCAAGTTTATATTTGTATCTCACTTTTTCATCGAGATTTCTTGATTCAAAATAATCAAGTCCGACTTTTCCTTCTTCAGTATTCAAAGCGTATTGATAATAAAGAGTTAAGTCGCTTAAACACTTAAGCAAAGGCTCTTTCTTACTATCAATTGGCTTTACATTAACTTTGTTAACAAGTCTTTCATCTTGATAACCATTAATCTCCGCCACTTTCTTCAAGGCTTCGAAATAAGAAATGTGTTCATAACGTTGGATGAAGTTTGCTTCTGATCCAGAAACACCACACACAAAGCAACGGAACATTCTTTTTTCTGGGCTTATTGACATTGATGCGTGTGTATCATCGTGGAAAGGACAAATTGCCCAATAGTTTCTTCCTTTCTTAGTTGCAGGAATAAAAGAAGTGATTGTTTTCACTATATCAGAATGGGCTAAAACATCTCTACTTAAATCTTTTAAATCTGCCATATAACTTTGTTATAAATCTACTAATTAATTACTATTAAAATACTAATAGAAAATTTTGACTGATAAGTATTTTGCGAGGTCAGCAATAGGCAATCTGACTTGTTGCATACTATCACGTTCACGGATTGTAACAGCATTATCTTCTAATGTATCGAAGTCAATTGTGACGCAATATGGAGTTCCAATTGCATCTTGACGGCGATATCTTTTTCCAAT
>CACZZG010000004.1 GCA_902785645.1 uncultured Erysipelotrichaceae bacterium
TTAGATAATGAATAAACAACATCAGCTAATCCACCAGTTTTACAAAACGGGCGTGATTCGCTGGCAACCATCGCTATTTTCATTAGACTAAGTCCCCTTGTTTAATAATTAAGACTTTGTTTTTTGTGCCTTTAAGTGATTTGGTTTCCATCACTTTGACATCTTTATCACACAAAACATATTCCATCTTGGTGTCTTTACTGATAAATGTACGTGAAAGAAGAATACAATTCTTTATTTCTGCACCATCTTCAATAACGACATCTCTTGAGATGATAGAATTCTCTACACTACCTTTAATGATTGCGCCATTAGCAACAAAGGAGTTGCTCACTTTGGCGTTTTTGCCATAAAGGGCTGGAGGGGTATTATGTGTGGTTGTATAAATTGGCCAATCTTCTAAGAAGAGTTTTTGTCTATTCTCATAGCTCAATAAATCAAATGATCTATTAACATAATCTTCTCCAGAAAGGATTGGAACGACATAGCCTTCAAACTTATATGCATGAACAGGCATACGGCGATGATTAATACAGAAACTAATCATCTTTCTAAATCCATACATTGAAGAAACTTGATGAGACATCGCCATCACTTCTTCAAAGGCTTGTCTGGTAAAGATAAATGTCTCTAAAGAGATGTTTTGCTTATTGGTTTCACCAGTATTAGCTTTGCTATTGGTAATAACATGATTATTAGCAATCTCTAAAGAGTCACAGTTCAAATATTCTTTTTTACCACGTGTTGTTGTGGTGTATAAACAAGTTATTTGTGCACCTTGTTCTTCGTGGAATTCAATGAGTTTTCTAAAATCAAAAGACATTAAGAAAAATGTTGGGGCAACAATAATATAATCTGGTTTAGTTTCTTCCAAAATGGAACGATGCGCTTCCATGTTCGCAATATCGGTATTAAATTTTGGAGCTTCAAGCATCTTTTCATTTACTGCTATACGTAAGAAACCCACTTTTGTATTGTTAATCCAAACATTACCTTGTTGGGTATGACTTAAAACAGCTGTCGCGTTTTTCTCAGTCAAAATAAGGATTTGGTCGATTTCTGAATTGGAATAATTACTTAATGTAAAATCCATTAGTCCATAACGGCTTAAGAATGATAAAGCACCAAGTGGACGATTTTGAGTTAAAAGACCTAATGAAGGTGTATCGTGTAAATTACAAATACCTAAAACTTTATTCATTATTTCTTTCCTCCTTTAGCGATAAGAACAACTTTATCGCTCTTAAGATTAATTCTCGCGTTTTCTTCAACCACAACGTTTGGCGCAATAATAGCGTTGTTAACTTTGGCGCCGACTTTTACTCTCGCGCCCGCCATAATGACACATTTTGTACATAAGGCGTTTTCTTCAATAACTGCATCACTAGAAATGACACAGCAATCAACTTTTCCAAGAATAACTGATCCTTGGTTTGCGATACTGCGAGTAATTGAACCTTGAGGTCCAATATATTGAGGGACACTATAAGTGTCTTCTGTATAAATGCGGGTGCTTCTAGAACCATCATAAAGGTCGAGAAGTCTATTATCTAAAGCAATGTCCATATTAGCTTGGTGCAAGGAAGCTAAAGTACCAACATCTCTCCAATATCCTTTAAAACGATAAGCTTGTAATTTCAACTTATTATTAAGCATGTTTGGAATGATATTATTTCCAAAGTCATGTTCAGATTTTGGATCTTTACTATCAGCGACGAGATATTTGCGTAATGTCTTCCAGGTAAAGACATAAACACCCATAGATGCTAAATTGCTCTTCGGTTGTTTTGGTTTTTCTTGGAATTCGACGATACGATCATTTTTATCAACCGCCATAATACCGAAACGGCTAGCTTCGGCAGGATCAACTTCAATGACAGAAATTGTGGCATCAGCACCACTTTCTTCATGCAAATCAATCATATCGTTATATAAGGTCTTATAGATGTGGTCACCAGAAAGGATTAAAACATAGTCTGGATTGTTATCATCTAAGAAGTCGATGTTTTGTGTAATAGCGTCGGCTGTTCCTTTATACCAATTAGCGCCTTGTTCGGTTTGCCTTGGTGCCAATGATGTCATAAGGGAGTGAACGCCATTAAGACCCCATTTTTCACCGTTTCCGACATAAGCATCTAGATCGGTAGATTCATATTGGGTTAAAACGCCAATTGTGTTGATTCCGCTATTAGCGCAGTTGCTAAGAGGGAAGTCAATAATACGATATTTCGCTGCAAAAGATACAGCGGGTTTTGCGGTTTTCTTAGTGAGGGCTTCAAGACGTGTGCCTTTACCTCCAGCAAGAATCATCGCGACTACTTTTTTGGACATAGAAAAATCTCCTTGCAGATTAAGTATATCATGTGCATACGCGTAAAGTAATAAGAAAACAAACTCTTTTTATATTTAAAGGCACGATATAAACTATTTGGTATGAAAGTTAGGATATCAATTTGGAGAACACTTCCAGCTTTATTGGGTCTAGTCCTTGTTGCGGGTGGTATTATTTTTGCCTTAACTTTTAATCTATTTTTAAAGCCAATTACCCAATGGAACTGGGCGCCATACACCATTATTGGTATCTGGTTAGCGACTTCAATCGTCTTAATTGTTCTTAATTCTTTTATGAATTATTACGAGGTATATCGCAAATATGTCGTGGTCCATAAAGGGTTTAGAAAACTCATATATTATTACAGTGATGTAGTTTATATAGATGAAGAGAAATCTGAAAGAAAAAAGATGATCCATTTCGTTACAAGACATGGTCATGCAAGATATTTATATTTTGATTCAAAGAATCTTCTCTATCCAGCTTTCCTTCAATACTGTAAGAATAGACTCTCTTACGAAGAGTACAAAATGAAATTTCCGCAGGTTAAATTATAGTTAGTTATATAAATGAGTTATCTAATCAATGAGAAAAGATAACTTTTCTTTATGTTTTCAATTTGTTGAAATGTTTATTGCAACAATTATTGACTTGTGGTAAGATTTCCAAAGTGAATTAGGAGGACTACGATATGTCAAGAGTATGCCCAGTAACAGGAAAAGGACCAATCAGTGGTAATAACCGTTCCCACTCATTAAGAGCTACACGCCGTAGATGGAATTGTAATCTCCAAACCAGAACTGTTGTAGTTGATGGAAAAGAAATGCGCGTTCGCATGTCCACACGTGCCTATCGCAGTCTCAACAAACAATACAAAGAGAGATAAAATTATTACTGATTATAAGAAAAGCGACAAATCGTCGCTTTTTTTGTTTCTATATAATGGTCAATAACACAATCAAAAGAACATCATCTATTAATAAAGAGAAGAACATAATCCATTCAGAGAAGGCCATCATAATGTATTTAGGTCTAACGTAATATTCATTCCCTTTTTCATCAGTTGCCACATTCATTTTGATATTAAGAGATAATTTTGGATTCATCGTTAATGCAAAATTGAATAACGCCACTATTGCAGCAACAATTAATAAGACTAAGGCTATTACGTTTTTACTTTCGCGATAATGATCCCAACTTGCTAAAGCAATTGATGCCGGGCAAATAAAGCTCACAGCAAATAAGAATATAGAAATAATTAAGAACGTTTTGAGATATTTGATTGGCACAAAGTTCAATACAATAATCAATATTGAATAGATGATTCCAGATATTAGAACAAATAAGACAAGACCATTTTTATTATTATAAACTGCGGTAAGAGAATAAAATGCGATGGAAAAAAGCATGCTCATTACCAAAGAAACATTTCCAAGAGGATTATCAAAGAATTTACTTTCATAATTAAATTCATAAGGAAAATGATTTCTTAGATCGTATTTATCTTTAAATCTTCTTTTATAGTTATTAGATGAAAAGAAAAAATAAGCGAAGAAAAAGAGAATGGATGAAGATGCTAAACCGATGAGCCAACCAATACCCATTATTCTTTTAATCCCTCAATACGTTTTGCCAAATCATCGTGGCCAAATAGATAAGAGCCGGCAACGAGAACATCAACGCCTGCTTCTTTGCAAAGCTTTGCGGTTTCTCCATTGATTCCGCCATCAACTTCAATTAAACAAGGCAGACCTTTTTCATCAATAGCTCTTCTTAAATAAGCAATTTTATCTAAAGCGGATGGAATAAAAGATTGTCCACCAAAACCTGGTTCAACCGACATAACTAAAACCAAATCTAATTTTTCTAAGAACTTATCTAATATTTCAACTTTAGTATTTGGCTTAATTGATAAACCGGCTTTGCCATTTAAAGAATGAATAAGATCGATAACTTCAAAGACTTCTTGATCATCTTTACAAGCCTCATAATGGAAGGTTAAAAATTCAGCACCACTTTTAATAAATTCTGGAGCGTATTTCTTAGGTTCAGAAATCATAATATGAACATCGTTAACCATAGAATGTGATTTACTAATGCTCTTTAAAACAGGGATTCCAAATGAAATATTAGGGACAAAATGTCCATCCATAACATCAAAATGGAGCCAATCAGCTTTGGCCTTTTCGACTTCTTTAATATCATGAAGTAAATTATTGAAATCAGCGCTTAAAATTGATGGAGCAACTAGAATCTTTTTCATCGTTCATACCTCTTATTTTTATATATACTTTGTTCAGATAATTTTAAATAACAATCATAGGCAATTTGAGGATATTCACCCTTTTGTAATGCCTCTTTAACTGTACATCTATTTTCAGTGATGTGAAGACAATTAGAATAATAACAATTGGTGAATTTTTCAGCAAAACCAGGGTAAAATTGCGCTAAATCTTCCTTAAATAAATCTAATTCTAATGATGAGAACCCAGGTGTATCAGCGATATATCCGCCCTCATAAGGAAGGAGAATCACTTCTTTTGTTTGGTGCTTTCCTCTACCAAGAGCTTTTGAATAATCATTGACCCTTCTTTCGTAATCAGGATCGATAGAATTGATTAAGGAAGATTTACCGACACCACTTTGTCCAATTAAACAAGTGATATGGTCTTTAAATAGATGACGAATTTCATCTAAACCGACTTTGGTTTTATTTGAGACGACATATACTTCAATTCCTAATGCGGAGTATGTGTTTTTAATCTCATCAATCAAAGTCAAATCATCTTGTTTATCGAGTTTGGTTAAAATAATTTTAGCCTTGATATTATTCATATTTGCATAGGTTAAATATTTGAACGCTAATAAATAGGAAAATTCAGGTTCTTTTAATGATTCAATTATTAACATTTGGTCGATATTTGCAATTGGAGGCCTTTTAAGATAATTCACTCTATCGAAGACTTTTTCAATGATATAGCTATTATCATTGATTTCAACATAATCCCCCACTGTCGGCTTGATATTTCTACTTCTAAAAATTCCTCTTGCGGGTGCATGGAAAATAACTCCATCAACATCGATAGAATATGTTCCACAACTTAAAGCAACAATTCTTCCTTGCATTATTTAAAACCAAATATCTTTGAGAAAATATTTTTCTTTTCCTTAAAATTCTTTGGATCTTCTTTAAGTTTAAGAAGGTCCTTATATAACTCATCCGCTGTTTCGTATCTATCCTTAGGATTCTTCATTGTGCATTTAGAAATAATTCTTTCCACTTCTTTTGGACAGTTTGGTAAATATTTCTTCACGGATGGGAATTTCTCTTTCACGTGTGCGACTGCAATATCAATAGCTTTTTGCTTATTAAATGGAACGCGGCCAGTAATTAATTCAAAAAATGTAACTCCTGCTGAATAAATATCTGATCTACCAGTGGCGGGTTTACCTAAAGTAATTTCTGGTGCTAAGTAGTGAACGGAACCAACGATTTCAGAATTAATAGAATTAATCTCGTTAATTTCATTTTGTGCGATGCCAAAATCGCCAAGTTTGATGGTTCCATCACCCATAACATATAAATTGTCCGGTTTTACATCACGATGAACAATTCCATGGGCATGTGCGTATGATAACGCGGCCGCGAGTTGAATCATGTAATCAATTGCTTCTTCCAAAGGAAGAGCACTTCTAAAGTCCAAAACTTCTTTGAGGTTTTGACCTTTGATATATTCGTTGGCGATATATGGAACACCATCAATGGTGCCGTGATTATAAACTTTGACGATATTTGAGTGATTTAAAGACGCGGCAATAGAGGCCTCGTTTTGGAAACGTCTTAAATTGACTGGGTCTTTCATGACGTCTTCCCTAATTAATTTAATCGCCACTACTCTTTTGGTGATAATATCTGTGCCTTCATATACTTCGGCCATACCACCATGCCCAATTCTGGCATTGATGCGGTAGCGATCATCGACTAATGAACCTATTTTAAGTGGCATTATTCTCTCGCCTCCCAAATTACTACCGCGATATTATCTGATCCGCCGTTACTATTAGCTAAAGAAACTAATTCATTAACTTTTTGATCAGGTGTATCGTTTCCTTTTAAGATTGAAAGTAAATCTTTTTCCGGAACGTTATTATATAAACCATCACTGCACACAAGAATTGTATCGTTTAAATAAGGGATGGTTTTAATATCTAAATCCAAACTAGGGTAAATGCCTAAAGCATTCATTAAAACGTGTCTTTTTGGATGAGTGGCGATTTCTTCTTTAGTGATTTCACCAGTTCTATATAAATATTCAACATAAGTTTGGTCTTCTGTAATTTGTGTTAAGATGCGGTTTCTAAAAGAATAAGCTCTTGAATCACCGACTTGAGCAACAACCATATAATCATTAATGATTAATACTAATGTAATCGTTGTACCCATTCCATTATATGTTTCACTTTTAGTGGCTTGTCTAAATACCGCAGAGTTTGCTTCTCTAATGGTGTTAGCAACCCAACGTTTAGCAAAAAATTTACTGTTAAATCTATCTTTGTTTTGGAAAGCTTCGGTGATATATTCAATCGCCATAGAAGAGGCTAAGTCGCCTTTATTTTGACCACCCATTCCATCACAAACAACAAGCAAAATATTTCCGCGAGAATTGGTTAAAGCAACCGCACGGTCTTCATTATTTACTCTGACTTTACCGATATCTGTTTTAAATGAATAACGGCCATAAATATATTTCTTAGTTGCCATAAACACCCTCACTTTTTGCTTTTAATTGTCCACATGCAGCATCAATATCACTACCAAACTCTTTTCTAATAGTGGCGGTCACACCACCTTTAGTTAAATAATCAAGGAAGGCGTGAACACGATTTCCGCTGCTTCTTTTATAATCGTTTTTATTTGTTTCGTTATAAGGGATGAGATTAACATAACCCATCGTGCCCTTAATTAATTTTATTAATTGTTCCGCATGTTCTTTTGTATCGTTGATACCTTCTAAAAGAAGATATTCATATGTTACTCTTCTTCCAGAAATAGATTCATATTCTTTAACAGCCGGCATTAAAACTTCTAATGGATAAGCTTTATTTATTTTCATTAATGAATTTCTTAGTTCATTATTTGGAGCATGCAATGATATAGCCAAATTGGTTTGTAAACCTTCTCTAGCATACTTTTTAATTCCTTCAACAATACCACAGGTTGAAACAGTAATGTGTCTAGCACCAATTGCTAAACCTTTTTGTGCATTGATAATACGGATAAAATCCATAACATTATCATAATTGTCGAATGGCTCGCCTGTTCCCATGACTACTACATGTGTCACATGCATACCTTTGCCCTCTTCTCTTAAGAGATCGTTAATGACCATAATTTGGCCAACCATCTCTTCTGGTTTGAGGTTTCTTTGTCGACCTAAAATACCAGAGGAGCAGAACGAACAACCCATATTGCATCCAACTTGACTAGAAACGCACACAGCGCATCCATAGTTATATCGCATGAGCACGCACTCAACCTTCATGTGATCTTCAAGTTCAACGAGCAATTTAATCGTTCCATCTTTACTGACTTGTTTAAGGAATATTTTTGGTAGTTCTAAACAATATTTTTCTTTAAGAACTTCACGGAATTTAATGGAAATATCCGTCATTTCATCAAAACTACGGGCATTCTTTTCATAAATCCAAGTGTAAAGCTGGATAGCGCGATATGGTTTTTGACCTTCGCTAACCATTAATTCTTGTAGTTTCTTCATTTCCATTCCGTAAAGATTAATCATTTGAAACCTCTTTTTTAAGTACCGCGAAATAGAAAAGTGTTTGGTATTTATCAAATGGGAATAATTGAATTTCTTTTTCTAATTTAAAGTTAGGAGCAACTTTTAAGAACTTGCGAATAACTCCTTTGCTTTCGTTTTTGCAGAATGTCGGGATGAAATAAACTAAATATCCTCCATCCTCAACATGTGCACTGGCATTAATAAGTGCATTATATTCATCATTTATGAATGAATCCAAATCTTCTTGCTTGATTTTCAAGAAATAATCTGGCTTATCTTTGAGATTGAGGAATGAGGAATTATTTGGACAAACAAAGAATGTATGAACCGGTTTTGAGATGCATGTAAGTATCGCATCCTCACTACATTCAAAAAGTGATATATCAGTAAGACCAAGTTGCTTAATAGCTTTATTAGTTTCAAAGAAATGTTGTTGGTTGCCGCATAGATAATCTGCCTTAAAACCAGCACCTAGTCTCATGGCAAGTTCATATAACAATTGATTATTACAAGCACAATAAAAAGCAATTCCACGATAAGGGTCGACATCTAAATCGGTTAATAACAATGAATAACATGGAGAGTAATTGAATGCATCGCCGTTAATGATTGACTCATGTTTTCTAATATTGCCTTTTTCACAATATTTAACAAAATAATCGTCAAAAAGTGGCTCAAAACCGCTATATTTTTCAAGAAATTGTTCTCTCGTGAGTTCTCGAGTATTAACTCTAGCAAATAAATTTTGGGATTTATAAATAGAAGGGAACAAGCGCTTTTTAAATAAATCTCCAGCATTTTTCTCCCACATGTCAACTACCCACAAAGGAAGATTATATCTAATGGATAAATACTTTTTACTACCTAAAGTAATGTCTTCCGGTATAAGAGACTTTTCATTAGAAAAAGTTTCGATAAAAGATTTCACATCATCTAATTCAGATTCTTTTTCGATGAATTTTAATAATGATTCTTCTTCAAATCTCTTAGAGAACAAGCGATTAGCAATACCCATCGCTAATAAAATAAATTTAGATTCTTTGATCTCGCCATAATGACGAGTAATGATCTCTTTGAACAAATAATAATGTCTTAAAACACTTCCACTAGAAGCAGAAATTACATTCTTCAAAGAAGGATCGGCTCTTTTTTCTTTTTTAATCTCGGAATTAATTGCCAAGTTAAAAGAAAGCCCTTCTTCAATTACTCTAGATAAGACATTAAATGTATGTTCAAAATCTCTCATAGTTATTTATTAAGTCCTGCAAAGATGTCGCCAGTATAAATTTGATCTTCCTCTTCACCTTCTTCAAGGTCTTCAGGATATTCATTATCAACATCAACTAAATTTTCTTCGCTGATATAGCGTGGATAATCAGGATTTATTTTTGTATAGCGGTCATCTTCTGAATAATATTTGAACTCAACAGTGACATGAATGGCAACATCACCAATACCATGTAACATTAGTTCCGCCATATGGTCTTGAAGAACAGAAACTTTCTTAGGGGCATCAACTAAAATCAAAATGTTCCAAGATGTTTGTTCGACGCCTTTATGAAACATCATCGCATTAGGTGCAATAAAATTAACTTCATCTTCATCAACTTCATATAATTTCGCAATTAAAGGAGTCAGTTCTCTGGATAAATTTCCAACAACGAATTGATCGAGACCATAAATAGTAATTGTAATCATAAAAAAATCCTCGTATGTAATTATAATACAAGGATATACATTTTTATATATTAAAAATTGTATGGATCGATATTTACCGATACATTAATGCTGGTTCTATTTGAATACACGCTAATAATTTTAGATAGGACATCATGCAATAACTTTTGATCTCTGCATTTAATTAAACATGTTCGCAATATCTTGTTACCTTCATAAGGAGCATAAGGTGTCGTTGGGCCAAGCACCTGTGCTTTATCTCCAAATTGATTATTGAGCATATCAATTAAATTCTGTGTATTGATAATAACTGTTTCTTCGTTTTTGCCAGCTATAGTAATGCTCGCTAAAAATGTATAAGGCGGATAGCTTTGCAAACGACGATATTCCATCTCTTGTCTGTAAAACATTTCATAATTCTGACGAGCAGCAATTGTAATAGCGTAATGATTAGGAATGTAGGTTTGAATTATAGCAATACCATTTTTATCTTTTCGACCACTTCTACCGATAGCTTGAGTAATTAATTGGAAAGCCATTTCATTTGATCTATAAGTGGGCATGGATAGACCAATATCTGCCAAAACAACACCAACTAAAGTAACATCCGGAAAGTCGTGACCTTTGGCAATCATTTGTGTTCCAATTAAAATATCAGCACGTTTTTGTCTAAATTCTTCAATAATTGCAGGGATTTTTGCGCGAATTTTAGCAGAGTCGCTATCTAATCTCAATGTTCGAGCATTAGGAAATAATCGATGAATCTCTTCCTCGATTCTTTCTGTTCCAAATCCAATTTTGATTAATCTATCATCGCCACATTCAGGACATTTGTTAGGCATCGCACAAACATATTCGCAATGATGGCACTTAAGCATATTATCTGTTCTATGATAGGTTAATGCAATATCGCATGTTGGGCACTTAAAAATATGTCCGCATTTACGACAAGAAACACTCGAAGCAAAACCCCTTCTATTGATGAGTAATATAGCTTGTTCGCCTCTATCTAAAACATTTTGAATTTCGTATCTTAACTTAATCGAAAAGATATAGGAATCTCGATCGATGTTGCGATAATCGCCTAAATTAATAATTGTAGTTTTTGGAAGTTCTTTATTGTTAATTCGAGTTTCTAACTTCAATAAGTGATAAACATTTTTTTGCGCTCTGGCACGACTATCTAATGATGGAGTTGCACTTCCTAATAAAACTTTAGCATTATGTTGTTTCCCCCTCATTATCGCCACTTCTCTCGCATGATAAAAAGGTGGGGTATCTTGTTTATAACTTTCGACATGCTCTTCATCCAAAATTATCAAACCAATATTAGTTAATGGAGCAAAAATTGCGCTTCTAGCGCCTACAACAATATGGCATTCTCCACTAGCGATTTTACGGTATTCATCATATTTTTCCGCAGGTGTAAGTGCACTATGTAAAATAGCGACATCACCCTCAAATCTTCTTAAGTAATATTCCATCATCATTGGTGTCAATGATATTTCAGGAACAAGCATTAAAACCGATTTGCCTTCCTTTAAAACTTGTTCGGAAAGATTTAAATATACTTCGGTTTTTCCACTACCAGTCACGCCTTCAAGTAAATATACACTGTCATTTGTGTTTTTGAATTCATCCACCACTCTTTGTTGTTCAACAGTGAGTTTTGGTGGTTCTTTGTATTCGTATGAAGGAATGGCCAACCTTCTTTTTTCTACTTTTAAAATATCAACTCGTTTGTTTTCAATAAGTTTATTTAATATAGATACCTGTTTAATGTCTCGTTTTAAAACTTTGTCGACCGAAGAAATCAAACGCAATAATTCAATTTGCTTATCGGTTAGCCCATCTTCGTTTTTGTCAATCGTATAGACGTATTGGTCGTAAGCTATTTTGGGTGCTTTTAATGAACTTTTTCTCGGAGATAAAGATGGAGGGAGCATCGATTGTAATACACTGATTTTTGGAGATAAATAATAGTCAGTAACCTGATCAGCAAGATCTAATAAATCTTGATTTAACAAAGGTGATTCATCGATTACATCAATGACTTCTCCTATTTTAAAACCCAACTTTTCTTCTAAAGAAGAAATTGGTTCATTGTAATCATAACAATTAATAACATATCCAACCAATTCACGATGATTAAAATTAACAAGCACACGAAAGCCTGTGTCAACTCGTTTATATCCTTTATAAAAATAAGAAAAAGGACGGTTGAGTGAATTGTTTGCGTATTCTATTAGAACTTCTACTATTTTCATCTCTTCCGTCTATCTCTTTTTATTTTTTGCTTTAATTAAGTCGATGATTTCTTGAGCAGCACGTTGCACTTTATCATTAATAACAATGTAATCATAATTCTCAGTCATCGTCATTTCTTTAAGACCTTTTTGTAATCTTTCTTGAATGATTTCTTCAGATTCTGTCTTTCTTTTTCTAATGCGATTTTCAAGTGCTTGGAAAGAAGGAGGCATTAAGAAGAAGGAAATCATACGATCGTCATGTATTTTTGACATGACTTGATTTGCACCATTAATTTCAATTTCAAGGAATACGTTTTTGCCTTGGTTTCTTAATTGTTCAACTTTGTCTTTTGGAGTGCCATAACGGTGTCCAACAAAGTTAGCCCATTCTAGGAAATTACCATTATCAATATTTCTTTGGAATTCCTCATCGCTGACGAAATAATAGTCTCTTCCGTCGACTTCTTTTTCACGTTTTTCTCTGGTGGTCATAGAGATAGAATAAACGAGTTCAAGCTTATCATTTTTCATGATTTCTTGTCTAACGCATCCCTTACCAACACCAGATGGTCCACTAAGAATAATGAGTAATCCCTTTTTCATGTCTATAATTATAAATATACATTTATAGTAGGTCAAACATTTATGTTAAAATATTTCCATGAATAAAAATAGGTTGACTGTATCAGGAATAAAAACAATCGCGAAGGAATTAAAGGATAAATTATCTTCCAATCACATATCGAATGTGACCATTATCAATTCCTTCGATTTAATCATGTCTTTTTCCAATTACCGTCAAGAAGAATTGCTCATTTCTTTAAATCCTCAAAATCCATTTTTATCACTTATCGAAATTAAGGATTCATGCCCCACAAAGATTGGGTCACTCAACGATACATTAAGAAAAGAAGTTAAAGATGGATACATTTTGGATGTTGAAGTCATAAATGAAGATAGAATAATTTCTATCGAATATGGATACACTAACGAATATTTTGATAAAGAGATACGCTTTTTAGTCATTGAGTTCATACCGCATAGACCAAATCTATTTTTACTAGACGAGAATAAAAAGATTCGATTTGCTTTCCACTATAGCGACATGTCTTCGACTCGCCCAGTTTTAAAGGGTTTGATTTATCAAGAACCCATTAATGAAAATAAAATTATCGAAGACTTTGATTATGAATCATATAAAAAAGAGTCTCTTTCATATTATTATCAAGCCAAGCATCGCCGTTTAGAGGAACAATTTAAACCTGTTCTTCAACACATTAAATCTCGAATTAAAACACTTAAACAAAAAATTGCCGTTTTAAATAAAGAGATGGATGAAGCTAATCAAGGATTGCAGTGCCAAGAAATAGGCTCATCTATTTTGGCGCTGTCTTACGATGAAGAAAGCCTAAAAGATTATATCGAAGAAAATAATATCGGCTATGATTGGAACATTAAACCTAGCATAAATGCAGAGAAGTATTTTAAAAGATATAAGAAATACAAAAGAACTCTAGAAATGGATCAATTAGAGTTAGACAAAACTAGTGATGAGATCAACTATTTAACTGACTGTTTAAATCAAACTCGTTTCATGAATGAAGAAGATGTTGTCGAATTAGGCAACCTATTATTTCCACATAAATTCAAGTTGCCTGCTAGAAGAAAAGTTGAATATAAACCTGATTCAATAAAGGTAGATGGAGCAACAATTTATTTCGGTAAAAATGCTAAACAGAACGATAACCTTACTTTCAAAAAAGCTAATCGTGATTATACATTTGTACATATTAAAGATTATCATGGAAGCCATGTTGTCATTGATCAAAATAAACCATCAAATGAAGTCCTATTAACTGCTTGTGAAATTGCACTACTACTCAGTGGAAAAGATTGTGGGGATGTGCAAGTTACTCTAATTAAAAATGTGAAAAAAGGAACCACGCCTGGTCAAGCCATTTTAGGTTCCTATCAAACATATACAATTAATAAAATCCGCGAAAAAACCGCAGATTTACTGAAAAAATAATTACTTTTTAATATTTTCTTTCTCTAAAAAGTCCTCACCCTTAATTGCTTCTGAGGTAGATAAATTGAGGAAGTTTTGTTGTCTTAAAATCTCATAAGAAATAATAGCGACACAATTAGATAGGTTTAAGCTTCTGGCTTCTGGAACCATCGGAAGTCTTAACAATCTTTCAGGGTTATTTCTAAGAATATCATGAGGTATTCCTGTTGATTCTCTTCCAAACATAACGTAAATATCTTTTACTGGATCGGAAAAATCAAAAGATGAATAAACCCTATTTGAATACCTAGTTACATAATATAAATCAGCATTTCTATTCTTTTGCAAAAACTCGTCATAGTTTTCATAATAGAACATCTTCAGATCATCAATATAATCCATTCCCACTCTCTTTAAATCTTTTGAATCAATAGAAAAAGTAAGGGGGCCAATAATATGAAGCGCCGCATGGATAGCGACGCAAGTTCTCATAATATTTCCGGTGTTTTGTGGTTTTTCAGGTCTATATAAAACGATGTTAATCATTAATAACCACGTGCTTTTCTTTCAGCTTCAATTGTTGGACGAATATTTCTCTTATATGAAGCAAGGCATTCTTTAATTACTCTAATTGCTTCATCCCTGCCGTATACTTCATCAACAGCGGTTTCTTTACCTTCTAATGATTTATAAACAGTAAAGAAGTGTTTAATTTCACCCATAACGTGTTCAGGAAGCTCATGAATATCTTTGAAGTCTTTATAAAATGCATCATCTTTGCACACTGCGATAATCTTTTCATCTGGTAAACCATTATCAGTCATAATAAGGACACCAATAGGTGTGCATCTAACAAAGCTCATTGGAAGAATGGATTCACTGCACAAAACCAAAACATCAAGAGGGTCATAGTCTCTAGCAAATGTTCTTGGGATAAAACCATAATTTTGTGGATAAATTGTGGAAGTAAACAAAACACGATCAAGGATTAAATGACCAGTTTCTTTGTCTAGTTCATATTTGTTTTTGCTTCCTTTTGAAATTTCAATAAGCGATAAGAATTCTTCGGGAGTAATTCGAGATGGTTTTACATCGTGCCAAACATGCATATAATGAGCTCCTTATAACATTATTACTTTATCACAAAGAGTTTCGTATTACATTACGAAATTATGATATACTAGACCCATGAAAAAATTATTAACTCTATTAGTTCCAATTTTATTGGCCCCCACTATTACTGGGTGTCAGGATAAAGCACATAGCATTACATCAATTAAAACATTAGATGATACTGTTTTGAAACAAGAGATTAATAGAGATCAAATAATTAATTTAATCGAATCCAAACAAGATTTTTTGCTAGAACTATATTCTCCAACATGCACCTATTGTCGCGAATTGACTCCTAAATTAGAAAGGTACACAAAAGAAGCAAAAAGAATAATTTACACGTTGGATTTATCAAAAGTATCTGAAGATGATTTCAACAATAATCTACATGTAAAATATCCTGATATATTTGATGAAAGATTGGTTCCTAAAGTTAAATTCATACAAAAAGGGCTATTAACCTTCAATTTTGATGTCTCATCATTTGATTCTTACAGTTATGGTAAGAAGATATTTAATAGACATTTTAATGATTCTGAGATCTATTTAGCTAACAGTATTGATGCAATTAAAAACTTCGAGAAAAGCAAATCTTCGTATGTTTTTGCTACATACGATATCAACAATTTAGATGATTCAAAATACACAAGTAATTATGTCATCAATGAATCTGTTGGGAAGACAAAAAAGCCTGTAATTCTTATAAATAAAGCGGAATTTGCTGAAAATTACTCAGAAATTCAAACATATTTTGCTACTTCTCTTGATTCTTTTATTGGCTGCAAAAACAAAGATGAAATAAAAACCATCGACATGAAAACTGACGATGGTTCAGGTTTTAATGAGTTATTAACTAATCTTTAGAAGCAAGATTAATTCTATTCAGCGCTTTAAGCAAAGCAATTTTGGCACGATTGACATCAATTGTGTCATTTTTATTAGCTTCTTCTAACCTTTTTTGAGCACGCATTTTAGCTTCTTTTGCTCTATCTAAATCTATCTCATCCGCTCTTTCAATGGCATCTAAAAGTAATGTCACTTTTTCTTTGGTGATATTGAGCGCACCACCACCACAAGCATAGATAAATGTATCTTGTTCAGTTTTAATAACCATTTTACAAATATCAACTGTGGATACCAATGGAGCGTGTCCTGGTAAAATACCTAAATTATATTTTTCAGAACGCACTTCTAAAAATGTGGCTTGGCCATCAAAGTATCTTCCATATGGAGTATAAATAACGAGATGAAATGTATTTGCCATATTATTTTAAGGATTCAGCTTTGCTTCTTGCTTCTTCAATTGTGCCAACATAAAGGAAGGCGACTTCTGGTAAGTCATCAGCTTCGCCATCTAAGATAGCCTTAAAGCTTCTAACTGTGTCTTCGACTTTCACATAAATACCAGGAATTCCATTGAATTGTGAAGCAACATGGAAAGGTTGTGATAAGAAGTTGCGGATTTTTCTTGCTCTTTCGACGACTTTCTTATCTTCTTCTGATAATTCATCCATACCTAAAATCGCAATGATATCAGATAATTCTTTGTATCTTTCAAGAATTTCGATAACACGTCTTGCAACATTATAATGTTCCTCACCAACAATAGCTGGCTCTAGTGCAGTAGACGAACTATTTAACGGATCAACAGCTGGATAAATACCTAAAGCAGCTGTATTACGATCCAAAACTGTCTTCGCATCTAAGTGTGAGAAAGCAGTTGCAGGTGCTGGGTCTGTTAAGTCATCCGCAGGAACATAAATCGCTTGAACGGAAGTAATTGAACCATCTTTAGTGGATGTAATTCTTTCTTGTAATTGACCCATTTCAGTCGCTAATGTTGGTTGATAACCAACAGCGGAAGGCATTCTACCTAATAAGGCAGAAACTTCACTACCAGCTTGGGTAAAACGGAAAATATTATCAATGAATAATAAGACATCGCTATGTTCTTGGTCACGGAAATATTCCGCCATTGTTAAACCAGATAGAGCAACTCTCATACGAGCTCCTGGTGGCTCATTCATTTGACCGAAAACTAAAGCGGTTTTAGAAATAACACCCGAGGTCTTCATTTCATGATATAAATCGTTACCTTCACGACTTCTTTCGCCAACGCCAGCAAAGACAGAAATACCGCCTTTTTCATTGGCGATGTTATTCATTAATTCTTGAATTAAAACTGTTTTACCAACACCAGCGCCACCGAACAAACCGATTTTGCCACCTCTAACATATGGGCAAAGTAAGTCGATAACTTTGATACCAGTTTCAAAGATTTCAGTTTTAACAGATTGGTCTTTAAATTTTGGAGGATTTCTATGAATTGATAATCTTTTCCCATCTTTTACTTCTTCCATTCCATCAATTGGTTCACCAAGAACATTAAACATACGTCCTAAAGTTTCTCTTCCGACAGGAACAGTAATTGGGTGTTCTAATGAGATGACGTCCATACCACGCACGAGACCTTCGGTTGGACCCATAGAAACACATCTCACAGTATCATCACCAATATGTTGAGCAACTTCCACAGTTAATTTATGACCATTATCTAATGGAATTTCTAAAGCAGTAAGTAGTTCAGGTAAATGTTGATCTTTAAATCTTACGTCAACAATAGGGCCCACTACTTGTGTGATTTTTCCTTTTACAGTCAAGTCTTTCATAATTAAACCTCCTATAATGCATTAGCCGCAGAGACAATCTCTGTAATTTCTTGAGTGATTGCACCCTGTCTGGCTTTATTAAATTCAATACGTAAATCGTCAAGTAAGTCTTTGGCATTGTTTGTGGCGTTATCCATTGCGTTGCAACGAGCGGCTTGTTCACAAACTTCGCTTTCTAATAATTTGCTATAGACGATTGTCTTAATATAAATAGGTACTAATTTTTCCACTAAAGTTTTTTCGTCTGGTTCCAAAATTGGACCAAATGAATCCGGTTCAGTATCCACTCTTTTAAGTGGAAGAATAACAACATCCTTAGGTAAGAAAACTAAGGAATTTTTGTATTCAGAATATATCAAATGTATCTCGTGATATTTACCTTTGAGATATTCACTGGTTAAGAATGAAGTAAGAGAATTTATGAGTGAAGTATTTTCGATGGAATTATATTCAGAAAAACCTAAAATCTTTGTAAAACTGCCATTTTCATAATGAATTAAGCCTTTATTTCCCAAAATAATTGCATCATCTTTTTCTTTAAGTTGCACATCAGCAAGCTTAAAAATATTGTTGTTATAAGAACCACATAAACCTAATGTTGAGGAAACAACAATGTATAAATTTTTGTCCGTGTTTTCATTAATGATGTTAAAAGGTGTCTTGGCCTTTTTCGCAAATGAAAGAACTAAATCGGTAGTCTCTTTAAGTTGCTCAGAATATTCGCGATTGCTAAGCATTTTGTTTTTCCACTTTTTGAGTTTAACTGTGGAAACAAGCTTCATCGCGCTTGTAACTTTTAAAGCACCGCTTACGGAAGATATTCTCTTTTTAATTCTGATTACTTCTTGTGACATAAACTATTTTTCTTTTATAGCGAAGAAATCTTCAATTGCTTTTCTTAAAGCTTTTTCATTGTCTTCAGAAATCTCTTTCTTATCATCGATATCTTTAAGAATTTCTGGGTGATTATTTAAAACATATTGATGGACTTCTTCAAGTGTGTCTCTCACATTTTCGATTGGAAGTTCATCGAGTAATTTGCTCTTCGCTAAATATAATTCAAATACCTGTTTAGATAATGAACGTACTTTGTATTGTTCTTGACGTAACACTCTAAGTAAAACTTCACCATGTTTTAAAATGGCTAATGTAGATTTATCTAAATCACTACCGAATTGTGAGAATGATTTCATTTCTAAGAAGCTAGCTAAATCAATCTTCAAACTACGTGCAACTTGTTTAGTAGCTTTAAATTGTGCAGCACCACCAACACGACTAACAGATAAACCACTATCAATAGCAGGCCTTTGACCAGCATTAAATGAATCTGTGGTCAAGAAGATTTGACCATCTGTAATAGAAATGACATTTGTTGGAATATAGGCAGAAATGTCGCCTGATTGAGTTTCAACAATTGGTAAAGCGGTAATAGATCCACCACCAAACTCATCAGATAATTTACAAGCTCTTTCTAATAAACGAGAATGCAAATAGAAGACATCACCTGGATAGGCTTCTCTACCTGGAGAGCGTTTTAATAATAAGGATAAGGCACGATACGCAACAGCGTGTTTACTTAAATCATCATAGATGATTAGGACATCTTTGCCTTGTTCCATCCATTCTTCAGCAATTGCACATCCAGCGTATGGAGCGACATATAACATTGGGGCTGGTTCACTAGCTGTTGCAGCCATGACCAATGTGTAATCCATAGCGCCATAAGTTTTTAACTTATCAACGATTTGAGCAACTGTTGAATTCTTTTGACCGATTGCTACATAGATACACAAAACATCTTTGCCTTTTTGATTGATAATGGCGTCAATAGCAATCGCTGTTTTACCGGTTTGTCTATCACCAATAATTAATTCACGTTGTCCCCTACCAATTGGGGTCATCGCATCAATCGCGGTAATACCGGTTTCTAAAGGTGTATCAACACTCTTACGAGTAATGACACCAGGAGCAATTCTTTCAATAGGACGGAATTTATCGGTTTTAATCTCGCCTAAACCATCGATAGGTTGTCCTAACGCATTGACAACACGACCGAGCATTTGATCACCAACAGGAACTTCCATAACTTGTTTTGTGCGTTTAACAACGTCACCTTCTTTAACAAGTTTGTCGTCGCCTAATAAAACAGCACCGACATGGTCTTCCTCTAAATTCATGACTAAACCATAAATGTCATTAGGGAATAACAATAATTCCCCAAGCATAGCTTGGTCTAAACCATAAATTAAAGCAATACCATCACCGACTGTGACAACTGTTCCGACATCGCTTGAATCAATCTTCGCGTGGTAATTTTTGATTTGCTCTTTAATTAGAGCACTAATCTCATTTGCGTTAATTTTCATAATGTTGCTCCTTTATTTAATAAGGTCTTTTTTCATATTTTCAATATGATGTTTGATAGAACCATCGTAAATACAATCGTGAACCACGACTTTCACACCACCGATAAGTGTTGGGTCAATAATGTTTTTAAGTTCAACTTTTTGGTGTTCTACCTTTGAAATCTTTTCTTCAATTTGGTTAATAACTTTTTGATCTAGTTTTAAGGTTGAGTAGACCAATCCTTCACTAATTCCACGATATTCATTACAGTAGCTATTAAAAGCTTCAAAAATATCGAGCAAATAACTAGTACGGTTATTTTCCATGACCACTAAGATGAGAGCGATAATATCTTCGTTCACACCTATTAGGGTTTTCTTTAATAAATTTTGTCTCTCAGTTAATGAGATAAAAGAGCTTCCAAGGATCATGATAAAATCAGCATTTTCTTTAAAAATACTGGATATTTGCTTTATTTCTTCTTGCATTTCAACAACTTGGTTATTGTCTAAAGCAATAGAATAAAGGGCTAAACCGTAACGTGAAGATATGGTTTCCATAATTAATCAATGTCCTTAATAAAGTCCTCTACAATACGAGCGTTATCTTTCTCGTTAATCTCACGTTTCAAAACTTCTTCAGAGGCTGTCAAAGCCACAGAGATCATTTCTTTACGAATCTCTTCTTTAGCTTCTTCCTTACTGCGTTCAATATCTTCTTCCGCTTGCGCTTTTATCTTATTAACTTCAAGATGTGCGTCATCAATAATCTGTTTTTGATTATTTATAGCGGTTTGTTTTGCAGCAGCAATTATTTCTGCAGCTTCTTTCTTGCTTGCCACTAAAACTTCTTGACTTGCTTTTGCATTTCTTTCAGCTTCAGCTTTAGCTGTTTCGGAATCGCGGATGTTATTCTCAACATAATCAGCTCGTTTATTTAGCATTTTTCTAACACGTTTATAGCCTACTAAGAAGAAGACTAAAACCATCACTACTAGAGCGCCGAATTGCACAACAAAATCAAGCCAGTTTGGTATTAAGTTTTCTTTAATAAACTGACTGATCTTATCGCCAATTTCGGAAATGTTAGATAACACTAGTCCGACTTTTAGATCAAACATTTATGCTCCTCCTATTTTGTGAATAACAATAAAATTGATACTAACAACGCATAAATAGCGGTTGTTTCAACTAATGAACAACCCAAAATCATGGTTGTACGAAGTTTGCCATAAACTTCTGGATTTCTTGAAATACCATCAACTGCGTGTACAACAACCAAAGCTTCACCGAGAGCACTTGGCATAACGGCTAACATTGTAATGGCGATGGCTAATAATCTCATGGCATCAGCTTGCATAAATCTATCTCCTTTCTTTAAAATTAAGCACCTATTAAGTCCTCAGGAATTTCTTGACCTACATATATGGTTGTGAGTGACAAGAAAACTGTGGTTTGGATGAAACCACTCCAAAGGTCAAAATATAAGTGGAATATCCAGGTCAATAATGGAGCGATAAAAACTTGACTCCATTCGCTAGCAATTAGTGACGAGAATATCATTCCGGACAAGTCCTTGAGCGCTGCATACATAAGCGACATAATGACAAAGCCAGAGATAGCATTGCCAAATATACGCAATGTAAGCGAGAGCAAAGGTGCCCACATGGAAATCAAATTGATTGGTAAGAATAATGGGACTGGTTCAATATAACGTTTGAAATAACGGAACTTGTTATATTTAATTGCTGTAGCGTGAATCATCATAAATGTCGATAAGCCTAATGAAAGTGGCACCGCCATATATGTAATTGGGGAAGGTAAACCAGTTAGACCAAAAATAAACGCGACGAACATGTATATGCCTAAGCACATAATGTACCCCCCAAAAGATCTAAAGCGTTTACCAAGTAAACCTTCGGCCATATTTTCAAAGAAATTCACACCGCATTCAGCTAGCAATAAAGCACCTTTAGGTTTCTTTAGTGGATCTTGGAAATGAGCTCTAATGCCAATATAAATAGCAAAAATAATGATGATTCCCATCACTATCAAAGAACTGATCACCGGACCAGTAATATGTGCGTTTTTAAGATTGGCGATAAAGTCCATTATTTCTCCTTTCTTACCAAAATAATATTTAATATGATGCTTATTATATAAGCACCGATAACAGCGAATATGTTAAATGCTTTCACACCTTGCGCGTAATACAACCAGCCCGCAAGAAATAACACACCCGCGATAATCAAAATTCTAACGATAATAACAACGATGGTTAAAACCATCGATTTCTTTTGATCTTCATCATTCTCAGCTAATCCTAAGAATAAATAAGTCAAAATCCCCACTCCTCCGCCTAAAGCAATTCCTTGAGGGATTTCCATTAGCGAAAAGAAGAAGCAAGGGATGGTCAATATAATAGCCGATGAAATGACTAGTGCAGACCAAAGCGCAACTTTGTATTCAAGTTTTAGTTGTCTGTACCAGTCTTTCATAAATTAGGCCTTTACTTTAACGCGTTTGAAATTGGTTAATAAAGCAATACCGTCTTTGTATTTGAGTTGTACTTCACCATTGATTAAAGGACGGATATATTCACGGAAGGATTCGTCCATTCTTGTGACGTCTTTCATCATTGATTGAGGAATTAAACTAACTGCATTTGCGACTTTGCTTAAATCTTCTAATTCAAAGTTAATTTTGTATGGATTATTGCTGACTCTCTTGAAGACAATCATCTTGCCAGTTTCGCCTTTTAATGCGGATTTTACAGCGATTTCGCCAGTTTTTATGGCTTCTTCACGGTCAACTTTACTAATGAAAACTGGGCATGCTCTTTGTGTGAGTGACAATTCAACAGCACGTGTTGGAAGGTTTAATTTATCTTCAACGATATGACACAAATCACTTGCTGCACCACCTAATTGAGCGTGACCAAATCCATCGACTCTAACGTTCTTCATATCTCTTGGGAATTGTAATCCTTCAGAAATACAAACCATTGCGTAACCTTCACGTTCATATACAGCTTTGACATCCGCTAAGAATTGATCTAAGTCAAATTTGTTTTCAGGTAAATAGAATAAGTGAGGTCTGTTGTTTTCTGGTAAAACATCTGGGGAAGCGGTTAACCAACCAGCATCTCTACCCATAATTTCAACGATGTGAACTTTACCAACTTTGAAACAGCAAGCATCTTTAATTAAAGCATTAACTGTATTGATAACGAATTTGGCACAGCTTGGGAAACCTAATGAATGGTCTGTTGCGGCTAAGTCATTATCAATTGTTTTTGGAACACCGATAACAACGATGTCTAAGCCTAATTGCTTTACAAGTAAAGAAATCTTGTAGCAGGTATCCATGGAGTCGTTACCACCATTAATGAAAACGTATTTAATTTCATGTTTTCTTAAGTTTTCAATAATTTTCCCATAGATAGGATCGTTAATATCCTTAGGAAGTTTTCTTCTAGTTGTACCAAGAATGCTTCCTGGTGTTTGAAGTAATAATTCAATTTGTTCATCGTCTTCTTGACCGATGTCGATTAAGTTGTCATCAATTAGTCCTTCTACACCATTGACAGAACCATAGATGTGATCGATTTCATCAGGGTGACGTTGAGCTTCTCTGACAGCACCATAAAAGGAAGTGTTAATGACAGAGGTTGGTCCACCTGATTGAATGTAAACCATGTTTTTCATATTTCATTCTCCTTAATAAATCGCTTTAATTATCGCAATATTCTTTTGAATATTCAATTAAAACCGGTTGCGTCTAAAAATTATATTTTTCCTTTGCTGATTTGTTTATCCTTTTAGTAAACATTCAAAATGATTATAAAATTAACCCACTTATTTCAATTTTTGTTAACGGAAAAATGCGTTTTTAATCTCTTTGATTTTTTCGGCCTATTTTATTTATTTGATAAAATAACGGAATTACATTAAAATTTTAAATGTATTAAGACATAAAGGAGAAAAAACATGTCATTCAACGTTACTTTTAATAAGGAAACAAAAACATACGATAAACCAATCAGCGTATTAGATGTTGTTGGTAAATCAAAAGATATCGTTTGTGCTTACGTCAATAAGCGTGTTCGTGAACTCACTTATATGTTAGATAAGGATTCTGAAGTAGTCCCATTAACAACTTCCGATAGAGATGCAAAACCAATTTATGAAGCATCACTTAGATTCTTGGTCGCTATGGCTATGCATAATATTAGACCAGAAATCGAGATCCGCTTCTCTTACAACATCTCTCGTTCAATCTTTATGCAAATCCTTACACCAGGTGTTACAAGCAACATCCAAATGGTTAAAGATTTAGAAAAAGAAATGAACCGTATCGTCGAATCCGATTTCCCATTAGTGAGAAGTATCGTCAATAAAGACGAAGCTGCAAAAATCTTTACTAGAGAAGGTTTCCAAGACAAAGTCGATATTTTAAAATATCGTCCAGAGAAAACCGCGCACATTTATACATGCGAAGGTTACAAAAACTATATGTATAACCGTATGGTTCCATCCACTGGTTATATCAACAAATGGAAAATTAGATTCTACCACCCAGGTGTTATTATCCAATATCCACGTCCAGAAGTTGGTGGACAAATTCCTCAATTCGAAGATGCCCCTACTTTCGGTAAGACTCTTAAGAGTGCTCACCAATGGGCAAAATCTACAGGTTGTGACACCATCTGCGGTATCAACAAGAGAATTGAATCCGACGGACCAATTGATTTCATCACTCTTTGTGAGCAAAGACACAATCGTCAATTGTGCGATTTGGGCCAAATGATTGAAGATGATAAAGAAAGTATCCGTTTAATTTGTATTGCCGGTCCTTCATCCTCGGGAAAAACCACATTCGCTAACAGATTAAGAATTGAATTATTATCACGTGGATTAAATCCAATCCGTATTTCCATGGATGATTACTACTTACAAAGAGATCAAGCTCCAAAAGATGAAGATGGCAATCCAGATTTAGAAGACGTTAATGCTTTAGACATTAAATTATTCAATGAAAATATGGCTGATCTCATCGCTGGTGAACCAGTTGATCTTCCAAAATTCGATTTCAAACTTGGTAAGAGAGTCCCTGGCAGAAGATTACAAATTCCAACTGACCAACCAATCATCATTGAAGGCATTCATGCCTTAAATGAAAAAATGACTTCATCAATTCCAAGTCACCAAAAATTCAAAATCTTCATTGCTCCACAAGCACAAGTCAATATTGATAACCACAATCCATTATCATTAACAGACTTAAGACTATTAAGAAGAATTATTCGTGACTATCGCACACGTAATGCTTCCGCAGAAGACACAATGAGTATGTGGCCAAGCGTCCGTAAAGGTGAATTCAAATCAATTTATAACACTCAAGAAGGCGCAAACTATGTTTATAACAGCTTCTCCTCATTTGAATTATCAGCAATGAAGAAATATGCTATGCCATTACTCCAAAACATCGACACGGAAAGTCAATACTTCCCAGTCGCTGAAAGATTAATTCGTATGCTTAAATTCTTCGATGACTTACCAGATGAATGGGTCCCATGTAATTCCATCATTCGTGAATTCATCGGTGGCAGCTGCTACGAAGACTAATTAAACAAACAAAAAAAGAACCCGCTTTGCGGGTTTTTCTTTTTTTTAAATATCATTAGATTCTCTTTTGAGGTTTTGCCATGCTTTGAAATTGGCAATTTCTCTCTTGTGAATATTCACTAATTGAGAATAATAAACATTTCTCATTTCAATGTAGCGATCCATTTGCTCTTTAGAAACATTTTTAGCAAATAAAGACATAAATACCTTTTCTAATCTAAAGAACGATTCATAAAGAGATAATAATGTCACAAAATAGAAGTATTCTTTATTAGAGTAGATAAGCATAGGAGTGCTGTGAATGATTTCGCTACTCATTTCATATCGACTAGCATAAGCGGATAACCCCGCAAATTTTTCTAATCCATCGCGGAAATTAAGTTTATATTGTTCAGGATTATTGAATTCAGGTATCTCATATAGCCAGCCGTATTCAATATACTTTTTAATATCTTTACTCTTTAAATCGTATTTTTTCATTTCTTCCTTCATGTCATTAAAAATACGAGTTCCATATTCATCTTCTCTATCTTCTTTTTTGAAGACAATTCCGTATTGCATGTGAATCAAATAACGATTAATTAATGGATCTCCATATTTATCTAAAAGAAGAAGTGTGCATTCACATTCATGAAGTGTTCTCCAAGAAGAAAACGCTTCAGTTTCATACCCATCAGTAATAAGACCGAGGATACAACGAGAAATAGATACAGATTTCATTAACAAATCAGATATCAAAGTAGTCTTTGGATCATTCCTTTTGTAGCTTTGTAAAATGTTCAACATGAAATTCAAATATAGGTTAAGAGAAGAAACTGGAGGAATGTATTTATTCGCTAGTTTTCTCTCGACGTGATTGAACATTGAAAGAGATAAATATTTATCACTTGCAACAGAAGCGATGGAAGTAATATATTTCTCATTTCCGACTAATGATTCTTTTTGCTCTTTTGTATAACCAAGGTTGGTATAGGTATATTCTCCAAGGCAATAATAAAGAATATCGATAGGATTAACGTTTCTAATACCAGAAATGATATTGCTATTAACTAATTCTTCAATACCTTCACTAGTGGTGAGGTAAATTTGATATAGCAAATCTTTATTGATGTCATTGCTGTTGCTAAATTGATCAACGATGCGGTCAAATTGACTGCGATCAAATATAGTTATCTTACTCAATTTCTTTTACCTCCCCTGTAATAGCTCCAATCAAATACATTTTAATTGGTAAATCAGTGATTTGCTTAATGTAATCACAATATGTATGAAGCTGCAAGACATATTTATCATCATCTAGGTGTTTTAGTTTGAAATCAATAATGTCAACTTCATCATCTTTTAATAACAAACAGTCAATAATACCATTTGTGTGATTTTGCTCATCTTTGAAAGGAAATTCATGTAAAACTTGGCTATTTTTAACATTTTTGAACAAATCTTGGCTAATAACATTATTAACATATTTGCGTTTTCTAAAGTCCTTAATCATCGAAAGATCCTTGGTTTCAAAATTCACATTTTCAAGTAAATAATGGATCTCGTTACCAAACTCTAATAGCTTTTCGTCGGCATCTATATCAAGTTCTTTGCTTGCTCTTTTTATTGTTTTAACACTTTCTTTTACGTTTATTGAATCGAAAATAATGTTGCGACTTTCTAAAGAATTATTTTGGGAATTATCTGGCGTAAAAATAACGTTTTCACAAGGAGTGCTAATAGGCAAATTTTTAAGATATTTCAGAATCGAACTAAAGGTGTTTGCTTTGGTTGGATTTAAAACTATTTTATCGCTCTTGGATTTCTTATCTATCATTATTAATTGTTCGCGAGCGCGAGTCATTCCAACATAAAGAAGTCTAAGTCTTTCTTCGAAGTCAGACAAAATTGTTTCTTGTTTAATAAGGTGTATAAATATTGAAGAATATTCGGCAATTCCGCTTATTGGGAAAATTATGCCATATTTATCGGTTACAGAGAATGAAGATCCACTGTCTTTGGTAAAATTAGAGGTTAATAAAGGCATATAAAGAATCGGCCATTCTAAACCTTTTGATTTATGGATAGTCATCAATGTCACTGAATCGCTAGCAACATCATAATCTTCATATTCTAAGTCCAAGTTATTATCTTTAAGTTTATTAAAATAATCTATTAGTTCATCAAGAGAAAAACCAAGTTCATCCATCGATGAAGCGATATCAATAAACATATTAATTCTGTCTAGATTATTAGTGTATTTTTGCAATTTTGAACTCTTTTTATCGATAGCATAATCATCAATGATAGTTTTCACAATTGAAGCCAAAGGAGCGGTTTCAAAATAGCTCTTTCTCTTAAGTATTGAATTATAAAATTCACAATCCTTTAATGAATTGTTTGTGACGAGATTATAGATTTCTTGATCCTTCATTTCATATAAATAGCTTCTTAAAATAGATACCATTGCGTGCTTAAATTCGCTGCTGTCAGTATTGTCATTTAAGATTTCATTTATGATAACGAGAACATTCTTTGTCACAACGATAATATCGTTATTGAAGAATGAATCTTTATACATGATTTTAATTGGTACGCCACGTTGTGAAAAAACTTTTTTAAAAGTATCAAAGTGAGTTCCCTCACTAGCAATAATTGCAAAGTCTTTATAAGAACATGCTCTTAAACTGTTAGTGTCTTTATCAAAGATAAGGTTCTTATTTTTAATATGATTTAATATATCGTTAACAACAATATGTGCTTCACTTTCCCAGTTCTTTTCGCTTTCAGATTCATCATATTGGATAACATTCAAGCCGTAATTAATATTTGCGTCTTTTAAGTCATCATATATTTTTAAAGCATATTTAAATTTATGACCTTGCTGATAATCGATTGGATTAAATTCTTTCTTCATTAATGAAGAAAAACAACCGTTCACAACGTCACATATTTCTTCTCTGCTTCTATAACTTGCGTTCAAATTAATTAGTGTGCCGCCATCATTGTTGATATATTTATCAAAACGTTTTTGGAAAATTGTGCAATCAGCCCCTCTAAACTTGTAAATTGATTGCTTAATATCGCCAACCATACAAACGTTATTTCTTTCTATTTTATTAATAACGGCTTCTTGTATAGGCGAAGTATCTTGATATTCATCTACCAATATATAATCAAAATACTGAGACATTTCTTCTTTTATTAGATTTATATCTAATAATGAAAGCGCCATAAATTGCATATCCGAGAATGAATATGCGTTCTTTTCTGTTTTGAATTGATCAAGTTTTTGTTCTAAATGTTTAACGATATCGACAATTATTCTGGCGTCTTCTTTGGTAGATAAAAACGTTTCCTTGATATAAGAGGATGGTCCAAAACCTTTATTCTTATCATTAATGCCTAATGATATCAAAACATCATTTTTAATAGCTTTTCTTTTTTCTTTTTTCTCTTCATCGGCGTATTTACCTTTTTGTCCAGGAAATGATGATAAACTAATTTGATCGAATAAAGAATCGTAATTATGAGAATTGTTAAGTAAATTATCTAAATATTCAATGATGCTCTTCGAATCTTCTTCATTACCTAGATTATCGGCCTGAATAATCGCATCATTAATAGCAGATACTTGTTCTTTATAAACATTCATCAATAAGTCATCGATTTTTTCTTCTCGGAAATATTCATTTGCCAATTTATCCAAACAACCGTATTTATCTTGTTTAGATTCTACGTAGTCAGAAACTTTTAAAACAAAGTCACGAATCCTTGAATCATCTTTAATGCAATATTTTCTTATAAAAGAGTAAAAAACACTATCTTTATTAGAATAAAGGTAGGTTAGGTATTCATCAATATATTCTCTTTTTTTAATCTTAATGATTGTTCCATCCAAATTAACAACATTTGGTGATATTCCTAAAGTTGAGGCGTACTTTTTTACAATAAATAAAGCAAATGCATCAAAAGTCTCAATATGCGCAGTTTCAACTCGAGACGAAAGGTGAGATAATTCAGGATCTTCTAATATCCTTTTTCTGATTCTATATTTCATCTCTGCGGCTGCAGCATTTGAGAATGTTAGCACCAAAAACCTTGAAATATCAGCACCGTTTTTCACTAATTGATAAATTCTTTCAGTTAATACAGCGGTTTTACCAGAACCAGCACCGGCTGAAATAAGACAGTTCCCGGAGGTATATGTTATAGCTTGTTTTTGTTCATCAGACCACTTGAAATCAGCCATTATTTTTTACCTCCTCGTTGCTAGTATTTTTCTTCTTATTTTCTACTTTAAATTGAGATGACTTAACAAAACATACATCTCTATGTTTACAGTATTCACAAGCATCATTACTACTTCCTACTTTTAGTGGGTTAATAGGAAACTCATTATTTCTTATTGCCTTATTGGCTTTTTTATAATTATTTAAAACTATATCTGCATAGTCTTTAAACTGTTGTTCGCTTGTTAAAGAAGCACTCTTATTAAATTCATTTCCTGCTTTGTTAAGAGCGACTCCATTAATAAATTCAGATTTGCATGAAGGAATTGTTATAAATGTGTTATCAATGCAATGAATCTTATCAATATCGACAATAACAGAACCATTTAATTTGTAATAAGAAGGAATTAGTTTGTCTTTATCATCTTTTTCCTTAGAAATTGAATTATCTAAAATATTGTTGATAAATAATCCGATAACCTCATAGTTTTGTAACTCCTTATCGGAACCAACAAGCAAATAATACGTTGGAAGTTGCATTGATAATCCATATTCCAAAAGAGAACTATCAAATTTGTCTTTGCTGGTTTTATAATCTACAACAAAGATATATTGGTCTTTCAATACAACTGTTTTATCAATCTTTCCAGTTATTCTAGTGTTCTTATCGAGATAGAAAGAGAGACTCTTTTCTGTATAAACTTTTGGAGAAGCCATGTGTTTATAGTGAAGCATGTTAGCTTTATTAACTTCTCGAAGCTGCTCAATGATGTTATCCAAAAGAGGTATTTCTTTTTCTTCAAATTCATAATTTTGTTTGTATTTGTTTACCGCCAAATCAAAGTCGAAATCAGGATCGAACTGATGTTGTAATACTTCATGACAAAAATTTCCATATCTAGTATTAAATGTTCCCTCATCCAACGATATCTTCAAAACTCGATCCAAATAATATTTAAAAGGACACTCAAAATACTCTGTAATTGATGAGTATGAATGAGTTAAAAACATTTCATCATTCAAGGCATTAACGCCAGAATATTGATTGTCATAGTTATTGTATTCAATCTTGACGAGCTTATTTAGTGGATAATAATCTGGATGAATCTCTTGATAAAATGTTTTTAAATCCGTGTATTTGGCAAGGAAATATTCCGCCATATCTTTGGAAAAAAGAACATCTGGTAAATATTCTTTTGCTTTATTTAAACTCATTTGATTAATAAAAGGAGATAAAATATAGCTCTCAGAGCCAAATCTACTACAGAAAGAATAATAGAAATTGTTTTTACTCGCGAAAAAATCTAATAAAGTGTCTTCTTCGATTTGGGCTAAATCAAACGACGTATTTAAATGGTTTATTTCTCTTTGCTTGTCGCTTAAAAACGAATCATCTTTATAATTTCTTGGATAAGACTTTTGGGCAAAGCCCAACACAAAGAAATGGGCGTCTTTTTTGTATATTGGTTTATTAATTACATGTACGACATTTGTGTATTTATTTTTCAAAAAACTCGTACTTTTTAATTCACCGATGAAATAATCCATCTGTTTTTCAAAAGTTAGTTCTTTATCAAAACAGGATGTAACTGTTTCTTTAAATGTGTCGAGAATATCTTTATTTTCAATGTCATTTATGGTTTCGATAGATGAATCAAAATCTTTTGTTTCAGCATATTTATTCAAGAAAATCTCAGAAATTTTATATGTATATAGAGAATATGATTCTTCCAAATCGACACTAAAACCATATGTCTTAGCATATTTCATCAAGAAGTAATCATAACTATTTGAATGACGATAAATATAAATATCGTTAATATCAGTGCCTTCTTTTATTAAAGAAGCAATCTTATTTAAAACGAAAAATACCTCATCAAGCAAAGTATCATAGCAATAGATATTTTGTTTATTAAATTCACGTTTATTCTCTTTAAAACTATATTCAATGTTTAAAATATCTAAAACAGTAACCAATTCTTTATCGTTTTTAGAATATCCAATTATTTCAATGTCTTTATCATTAAATAACATTGGGAGATAATCGTTTTTCACTAACATATCATTCTTGATAAGTTGCTCTTTGATGGAATATAGTTCCGGGAAAGATGGACCCACAAAAGGTATTAAACGAATAAACGATTTGATATTGTCATAGGAATAATCTGTATTCTTTAATATGTAAACAAAGGCTTGATCAGACAATCTTCCATAATAGTCAGATAGCAATGATTCTTTGGTGATCAATTTGACATCATAAAAAGGATTATCTTTTCGATATTCATTTAAAATATCTTGATGCATTTCTCTCGGCGCAATGACTAACTTTTTCACACAAATATTATAGAATTAGTCTATAAAAAAATCAAATAGGTACACTGTACCTATTTGTTTTAATATTAAGATTTTAATCAATTAACGATAATGTCTAGTCGCGTCAATCGCTTTTTTCCAACCAGCGTATTTTTCGTTAACTTCTTCCTCTTTCATTTGAGGTTTGAAAATCGCTTGATAAGAATGGATTGATTTGATCTCTTGGATGTCTTTATAGAAACCACTAGCGAGGCCTGATAGATAGGCAACGCCTAAAGCGGTTGTTTCTAAACAGCTAGGAAGCATAATCTCTGTATTTAAGATATCGCTTTGGAATTGCATTAAGAATTTATTCTTAGTGGCTCCACCATCGACTTTAAGATTCTTTAAGCAACAATTTTCTTCACTCATCGCGGCAAAGACATCTTTACATTGATAAGCAATGGCTTCTAAACACGCTCTAATGAAATGATTCTTTGTTGTGCCACGAGTCATGCCAAAGGCGGAACCTCTTGCGTCATCATCCCAATATGGAGTTCCTAAGCCGACAAAGGCTGGTACAAAGTACATGCCATTTGTGTCATTCACTTCCATCGCGAATTTTTCACTTTCGCTCGCGTCATGTAATAAATGCATTTGATCACGCAACCATTGGACAACTGCGCCACCGACGAAGACCGAACCTTCTAAGGCATATGTGACTTTATCGCCGATTTTCCATGCCACTGTGGTCAATAATCCTTTTTTGGATAAAACTGGCTTCTCACCGATGTTTAGTAGCATAAAACAGCCAGTTCCATAAGTATTTTTACTTTCGCCAACTTCATAGCATGTTTGTCCAAATAATGCAGCTTGTTGGTCGCCTGCGACGCCACAGATTTCAACTTTATCAGAGAAGAATGATGCAACACCGTAATGATACGATGAAGGTAAAACCTTAGGAAGTATTGCTTTCGGGATATTAAATAACTTTAATAAGTCATCATCCCACTTATTTTCGTAGATGTTATAAAGCATTGTTCTACTCGCGTTGCTCGCGTCTGTCGCGTGGACTTTGCCTTTGGTCATCTTATAAATAATCCAACAATCCACTGTACCGAATAATAATTCACCTTTTTCTGCTCTTTCTTGACCATTAGGAATTTCATCCAAAATGAATCTAATTTTGCTCGCAGAGAAATATGGGTTAATCAATAAGCCAGTTTTTTCATGGATGTATTCTTTTTTATCTTCTAACTTTTCACAAATTTCGACCGATTGACGAGATTGCCATACAATCGCATGGTATACTGGTAAACCAGTATTTTTATCCCAAACAATCGCAGTTTCTCTTTGGTTGGTAATGCCGATGGAATCGACATAGTCCATAGTGACGTTTTCTTTAACTAAGACTTCGTTAACGACGTCGATAACACTAACCCAGATTCCTAAAGCATCCGCTTCCACCCAACCTGGTTTCGGGAATAAACATTCAACTTCTCTTTGGGCCATAGAACAAACATGTCCTTCATGGTCAAATAAGATTGCTCTAGTACTTGTAGTACCTTGGTCGACAGATAGAATGTACTTTTTCATGATTAATGACCTTTCGTACGGAATAGTTTTTCAATATCAGCAATTTCTTTTGGAATAGCAAAAGATAAGATTTCTGCTTTATCTTGTCTAATTAAAATGTCGTCTTCAATACGAACACCAATACCTAAGTCAGCAAAGTACAATCCTGGTTCAACAGTAATAACATTGCCTTCCTCTAATGGTTTTTCTCTATTAGAGGCATCGTGAGTATCTAAACCTAAATGGTGAGAGACATTATGGTAATAAACCTTTTGAATATCATCTTCATCTCTTAATAAACCATACTTAACACATTCATTCTTTAAGAACTTCTTAGCAAAGTCTTGTAAGTCAGCAATAGTTAAACCTGGATGTGCATATTCGATAACCGCTTTATTGCAGTTTAAGACAGCTTCATAGATATCTCTGGCTTTGCCAGTGAATGTACCGCTAACAGGGAATGTACGAGAAATATCCGCACAATAACCATTGCTCTTATAGCCGAGATCAAATAAGACCAAGTCTTCACTTCTGACTGCACAGTTTTGTGTTGGATAATGTAAACATGTGGCGTTTTTACCTGCGGCAACGATAGTATTAAAGGCTAATTTGCTGCGGTTTTGTCCGCGTCCAAAGAATTCAAAGATGTCCGCTAATTCGTATTCCATAATTCCAGGACGTAATGAAAGGATTAATTTATTAATACCTAAATTAGTTGCAGAAATAGCGTCTCTAATTTGTTCAACTTCATATGGTGATTTAACCATTCTGAGTGAGGTAATGATTGGTTTGATGTCAATCGCTGATATTTGTGGGTATTTAGCTTCCATTTCTTGTTGGAAGGTGATTGTGCTTCTAGCATCGTCAATTTTGATTTCAGGAGTTAAATCTAAATATAAGTGTTCAATTGCACCATATTGATTGTTTTCATTGGTCAAAGCTAAGTTGAGCATGTTTTCAAAATTATCCATGCTATAGATATTTGAAAGACCACTTAATTGTTCCGCTTCATCAAATGTTAAGCGGCGGCCTGTCCATTTTTCTTTGAGTTCATTGTATTCATCAATGAATAAATAACATTTCTTTTCACCAAGACCCTTAATCATTAAAAGTACACTGTGTTCTTGGGTAATATTAGTGAGATAGAAAAAGGAATTGTTTACAACAAATGGAAATAATTCATCTTCTGTCGCGACTTTACTAACACCAGAGAAGATTACCGCGACAGAGCGGTCTCTCATCATGGAAAACAGTTTTTCTCTTCTAAGTTCTAAATCTTGCATATTATTTATCTCCTTTTGTGATTTTTTCTACCGCTGGCAAGATTTCATCTAATGTAATCTTTTCAACATTACCTTCATCAACGAGTTTGGTATTCTCACTTACCAAAGGTAATTTCGCTAAGATATCAAAATTCATCTCTTTTGCGAATTCTTCTAAATGGGATTCGCCAAAGACATTTATTCTTTTGCCGCAGTCAGGGCAAACTAAATATGACATATTTTCAATAACGCCTAACACTTTAATGTTCATCATGTTAGCCATCTTGATTGCTTTAGTGACAATTAAAGACACTAAATCTTGTGGAGAGGTAACGATAATCAAATCATCAACCGGTAATTGTTGGAAGACTGTTAAGGCGACATCTCCAGTTCCTGGAGGCATATCGATTAATAAATAATCTAGTTCTTCCCACAAAACATCTTCATAGAATTGTTTGATCAAACCACCTAAAAGAGGTCCTCTCCAAACGATTGGATCGGAATCGTTTTCCAATAAGCAGTTCGCAGAAATAAGTTTGATTCCACCTTTACTGACTAATGGGAAGATTAATCCATCATCACCATAAGCTTTATCTTTGATACCGAATGCTTTAGGAATACTTGGACCAGTGATATCTGCGTCCATAATACCCACTTTATAACCTTGTCTATTTAAATAGACAGCAAGTAAAGATGTGATATAGGATTTACCAACACCACCCTTACCTGAAAGCACACCGATGATCTTTTTGATTTTTGAACGATCATTTAATTTTGCTTTTTCAATTCGTGAACCACAGCCTTCAACGCTGCAATTTTCGCAATCATGACTACAATCCGCCATAAAACTCTCCTTTATTCAATTCCTGCTTCCTTAAGTACGTTAACACCTGATTGAACATAGGTTCTAAGTAACCTTCCGGCTCCCAATAATGTTCCACCAAAGTATCTAACGACCACCAAAGCAACTTTGTTTAAGTCTTTCTTCATGAGCAATTCTAATAATGGTCTGCCTGCTGTTCCTTTAGGTTCGCGGTCATCACAGGACTTAGTTTTTCCATCAATTCGATAAGCATAAACAACATGTCTGGCCTTAGAATGCTCTTTCTGTATTTTTGCTAACTCTTTCTTGAATAAATCTGGATTATCGATAGGAAACAAAATGGCGATGAACTTGCTTTTCATCACTTCAGTTGTCTTGATAAACGTTCCAGATATTTCCATATATAACAAAGTTATTGCTACATTTTAGCCACTATTTAGTGTATAGTTTTTTCTATAAGAAAGAAACAAAAATGTTATTTGGGAAGAAAAAATGTACACAATGTGGAAGTAGCTATGACGTAGTTGAGGAGACTTGTCCAGCGTGTCATACACGAGACGAGAACTTCGAAAACCTCGGAATCCCAAAAAACGTCATTTGGCTACCAATATATAAGCAAATTCTTTTGTTTGTTTTCGGCATAGTTTTACTCAATATTTGTGGCTTTGCTGCAGAAATAATTGTGACATACGGAATCAAAAGTGAAATTGATGGACCTACCTACACAACAATTATCAATACCGCGAGATATTTAATGGTCTTTGTGGCAATGGGATTATTAATAAATTATGACTTTGTCAAATTCGGTAAACACTTCAACAAGGCCAAACCCTATTTATTAGGTCTAGCTGGTGGCGCCGCTCTTATCGGAGCTTCGATGTTATGGAATTTACTCGTCAATGTATTTTATCCCACAACTGATAATCAAAACCAACAATTAGTTAATGATGTTATTACTTTCTATCCAGTATTATCAGTATTTATTATAGGTATAGTTGGTCCTTTAGTGGAAGAACTCACCTATCGCTTGGGTTTATTCTCTTTCTTAAGTAGAAGCAAAAAATGGATTGCTTACTTAGTAACCACTATCGTTTTTGCGTTAATTCATTTCAACTTCATGCCGGAAACCACCAATGAATTGATCAATGAATTATTGAACTTACCAAGCTACGCAGCTGCCGGATTCTTGCTCTGTTTATGGTACGATAAATTCGGTTTAGCATCCTCGATGGTTGCTCACTGTTTCAATAACCTATTTTCAGTACTAATGACCATACTATCGCAACACTTACAATTTTAATTATGAAGAAGACATTTTCTTGGGCTATATTATCTAGTTTTATATTAAAGATTATCGCTATGGTAACAATGACTGTCGACCATGTCGGTGTGGTTTTAGCCAACAATGTTGGATATAACTATTTGCCTTCGATAATTTGCCGTTACGTCGGAAGGCTAGCTCTACCACTATTCTGCTTTATGATTGTGGAAGGTGTTTTAAATACCAAGAAATTCTCAAGATATGTTCTTCGTTTAGGTATTATGGCGACACTTATTTTAGGTGCTTTTGTCTTTATTGAATATGTTCCAATATTTGATGGCCTATCCATGCGCAACGAAGGCAATATCTTTATTGATTTACTATTAGGTGCGATTACTGTCTTCTTATTAAGAAGAAAAGAATGGTATTTCAAATTATTAGCGATTCTTCCATTTGCTTTTACCATTGCCTCATTCTGTGTTGTTTGCATTGAAAATTCCGAACACATTTTGATTCATTGGTTACCTTTCTTCCTTAGACCTCAATATCACTTCTATTCATTATTAATGATGGCACTTTTCTATCTAGCTCATCCTCTTACGGATTTGTTCTTAAAACAACACGCAGAAAAAACTGGTTTAAACTTTGAATCCTTAAAGGGCTCGAATATGGAAAGATATGCGCTGAATATTATTTCTGCCGGATTTGTAATTGTGGCCACGATCATCTACTTAGTAGTTTCATTATTAATTCCACAAGATTGGGTATATTGGATTCCAGGTATACAAAACGCTGCGATGATTGCTGGAGCATTTATTTTGCTCTATTCCGGTAAACGCGGTTATAATGCTAAATGGTTCCAATATGGATCCTACTTATATTACCCAATTCACTTATTAGTGGTATTTGGAATCGGAATGTTGTTATAAAGGAGACAAACAATATGATTATCCACGTTAATGATTTAAAAGAATTTAATGAAAAAATCGCATCTGGTCGTGTTTTAGTGGACTTCTTTGCCACTTGGTGTGGTCCATGCAAAATGCTCGCTCCAGTCTTAGAAGAAATTGATCAAAGACAAGAAGCTGGTGATTTATTAATCGTCAAAGTCGATGTTGACGAAGCTAGCGATATCGCGATGAAATTCGGTATTCAATCTATTCCAACACTCATCCTCTTTGAAGATGGAAAAGCCATTGACCACGCATTGGGTTATATGCCAAAACCACAACTTTTAAATTTCTTAAAATAAAAAATTGAAAATTTTAGTAGCGTTGTTATAATTAATAGCGCTAACTGCAGGTGTAGTTCAGTGGTAGAACACTAGCCTTCCAAGCTAGTTATGCGGGTTCGATTCCCGTCACCTGCTCCAGACAACAAAAAAACAGACCAATTAGGTCTGTTTCTTTTTTTACTGTAGCAAGTTTGTAATTAGTTTGACAATGATTTCCATTTCATCAGGATTACTTTCAGCGGTCAATATGGTTATGGCCACTAAAGCTTCATTTGAGATGATTTGTTTATTGTTCTTATATAGATGTCCGCTTTTATATAAGAAGTTAATGAATAAGGTTGCGGCAATACGTTTGCAACCATCCGCAAAAGGATGGTCCTTAACAAGGAAATAGAGTAAATGAGCAGCTTTCTCTTCAATGGATGGATACAATTCCTTACCGAAGATATTTTGGTAAACTTGAGCAATAATACCATTAAGTTTGCCCTCTTCTTTTTCTACTCCAAAGACATCAGACATATCATTAAATTTCATAGAATCAATAATGCTTCTCGCTTCTTGATATGTCATAACATAATCGCTTTGACTGCCTTTTGGTTTGACTAACGTTTGATGATCATAACTATCAAGGAGGTCCAACGCTCTTGTATATTCATCAATAACTTTAGTTAATTCTTCTTTATCAATATTCAAAGAATAAGAAAGCATTCTATTTTGTATGTCGATTACTTTGCCAAGATTATCTAATCTTTTTTGATTAACTGCATAACCCTGGATTAAGTAATCTTTTAATACTTTGTTGGCCCATTTTCTAAAGGCGATACCGCGCTTAGAATTAACCCTATAACCAACTGATAAAACAACGTCTAAGTTATATAACTTTGCAGGTCTATAATTGACCCTTCCGTCGAATTTTTCGACCGAAGTGTTTTTATCCAATTCCGAAGAAGTAAAGATATTATTAATATGATAAGTGATTGTACTTCTTGCGGTATCAAACAATAGAGCTATTTCTTCTTGTGTCAACCATATTGTTTCATTCTTTGCATCTGTGCGAACATCTAAAGTGAAATCATCATCTACAAACTTGACTACTTGATACTTTTCCATAAGGATTCCTCCTTTCGTTATTATTATAACATTATTCGATATTTTATTCAATTTTAATTGAATAAATCTTTGTTTTTTAGTTATGCGGGTTCGATTCCCGTCACCGGCTCCAAATGATAAAAAAACAGGCACTGGCCTGTTTATTTTTTTTACTTCAATTAACCGAGTATTTTAGCTTTGGCTTTAGCGAACTCTTCATCGGTTAAAGCGCCAGATTCATGAAGTTTTGCGAGTCTTTCAAGTTTATCAAGATCATCACCAACATCAGCTTGTTGACTTGTTTCACCTTTTTTAATCTCATCCATCTTGGAATATATGATGCTGAGGAGTTCTTCGTATCTATATAAATATAAGTCCACAAACGTTCCGTTATTAGTGACTATTGTGACTTGCTTTTTTCTATTCATGATGACTTTGACATCTTTGATATCACTATAATTGACTCTAAATCCTCTACGGGTATCGCGATTTAACCATTCAAAATAATCATTATAAAAATAGATTCCACCATCGCCTTGTCTAGAATCACAGATCATAGTTTTAAAAGGTATTTCTTGCATATGTTTGTCCCTCTTTCTTTTTTATTATAATACAAGTGCAATTATTGTTATAATTAAACAAGTTTAAGGAAGATGTTTTATGAACTATGAAATCATTCTAGCGACAAATAACGCTCATAAATTAAAAGAAGTCAGAGAGATACTCTCTCCTCATAAAATTGTCGTTTATGGTTTAAATGATTTGAATTTAAAACCAGAAGACGCTGAAGAAAACGCTGATACATATCAAGGAAATGCTTTAATTAAAGCAAGATCGGTCCAGAAACTCACCACTATGCCCATTATCGCCGATGATTCTGGTTTAGAAATCTTAGCGATGGATAATAAGCCAGGATTAAAAAGCGCAAGATTTGCTTCCGAATGTGGAGGCCATGATAAAGCTATCCAAACTATTCTTGATTATCTAAAAGATAAAGAAGATAGAAGTGCTCGATTTATCTGTGACATCATTTTACTAAATGAAGGAGATAAACCACTACTATTTGAAGGTATTGTTTCTGGACATATCGCTGATAAACCATTTGGAGAAGGTGGATTCGGATACGACCCAATATTCGTTTGTGATGAACTTGGTAAAACCTACGCAGAAATGAGTCAGGAAGAAAAAAATAAGGTCTCCCATCGAGGTAAGGCCTTAAAGAAATTGTTAACTTATTTAAAAATCAATGGCAAGGCTATTTAAGCCTTGTTTTTGTTAGTACTGAACCAAACACCAATCTAATGATTAAGAAGGTAATAGCGCCAACTCCGAGAATGATAGTAGCAACTAATAAAATAACTGAAAGTGGTTGCTTAATAATAATTAAATATACGATTAACGCTGTAATTGTCGCCGCAAGTAAAATAATTGTGGTCACTAAAGCGCGGTGATAAGTTTCAAACATTCTAATAAATGTTCTGGTAAAGACAGGCTCAGCTAAAACACGGAAGTTTTTCTTCTTCGTAGGATCGAGTGTACTCATACGATAACGAAGCAACTTCGTGGTATCAACTTTACTTCTTCCATTAACCACAAGCGGATCACCACTTTTAGCGAAATTCACTAAATTATGTTCTTGACCATGAACATCATAGAATCCTTGGCTATATTCACTTTCCATGGTCTTAATGCCCTCGTTCACTTCTGCAGCTAAATTAGCTTCATCACAAAGTGATAATTCTGAGGCAATAAGTCTCTTTAAAGGTAAAGTGTCATAAATATGTCTGAAATATAATTTGATACAGTCAATATCATAGAAATAATTTCTAAGGGTAAGTTTTTTCTTCACATTAGCGATGTAATTATTTGTGAAATGATCTAGCGATAATAAGAAAGCGGTATATTCACGAGTAAATTTTGGCGTATGGAAATCCGCCATCTCAATTTGTAATAATTCGCTAACTTCTAAACAGCGATTTCTTCTTAAAGTAGATAAGAATGCTAAGGATAATAATCTGCCTAATTTTGCGGTTTTATTCGTGGGTTCAAGTTCTAAAACATAGGCAAATAAAGAATAAGCTCTAGAAGCATCGCAAACATTCTTTAAAAAGAAATAAGCACGACGGAGATATTTAGTAATCACTCTTTCGTAATTGTAGATAGCGATTTTTGGACGATATTTTTTACCACAATGTGGACAATAACAAACCCTTGCTTCACTATTGACGTCAAAAATACGGCGGGGCTCGTCGTGTTTATTACAATTTGTGCAATATCCTTTTTTAATCGCCATAGTATTTAATATTCTAGTTCTTTTTCAATTCTTTCGGAAATCTTTTGGCATTTCTCATATATCTTTGCGGGTTTTTCTTTAGTGTAGAATTTACCGTTCTTATATAAAATCTTGCCATTAATCATGGTCATCTTAATGTTATCTTTACTACCAGCATAAACAATATTGTTAATAATATTATTAATTGGTTGCATATTTGGCTTAGATAAATCAATTTCAATTAAATCCGCTTTTTTGCCGACATCTAATACATCTGAATCGTATAAACCCATCGCTCTAGCACCATTAACAGTTGCCATCTTTAAAACTTCAAAAGCAGGTAATGCGGAAGGGTCTTTTAAAGAGACTTTTTGTAAAGCATAAACAAGGGTCATTTCCTTAAACATATCTAAGGAATTATTGCTGGCAGGACCATCTGTGCCGATAGCGACATTTAGTCCATTTTCTAAATATTTAGAAATTGGAGCGATGCCACTGGCTAATTTAGTGTTACTTCCTGGACATGTGACAACATAACAACCATGTTTTTTAAAGATTTGAATATCTTCATCAGAGAAATAACAACAGTGATAACCACCGCCACCATAATAGTAAGCACCCATCTTTTCAAAATATTGAACTGGTGACATGCCTCTTTTTTCATAACACTCTCTCACTTCTTTTTCTGTTTCTGAGATATGTGTGTAGAATGGGGCTTTTAATAAATGACAAGCTTCCACGACTTTTTCCAATTCGCCTTCGCCTAATGTGTATTCAGCGTGTACACCTAAACAATATTTCACTAAGCCATCTTTATCGTTTAGCTTATGGTAAATATCGCAAAGCTTTTGCACTAAATCGAATTCCTTATTATATGTACCTAATAAGACCACTCGCATGCCCATTTCTTGCGCCGCTTTTGCGGTGGACATTGGGAAATAATATTGGTCAAAACAAGCGGTTATACCACTTGTTAAATATTCTAAGAATGCAATTTTAGATAATTCATAAACATCATTTTCTTTTAAGTGATCTTCTCTTGGCAAAACAGAACCAAATAACCAATCTTGTAATGATGTATCATCGGTCTTGCTTCTCAAGAACGTCATTGCGCTATGAGTGTGAGCGTTTTTAAATCCAGGCATGATGACATTGCCCTCACAATCATAAACAACATCAAATGGTTTATATTTATCGATTTTGTCACCGATATATTTGATGCGATCATCTTCAATAACAATGTTAGCGAAGATAACTTTGTCATCAATCATTTTTATAACTCGTGCATTTTTTAAAAGTGTCTTCATATCGTTAATTATTATAATTAATCTCGACCATAATCAAAAACATTATTTTAATAATAGAAAAAACAATTGATTACTTTTGCAAGATAATTAAAAATAATTATGAGTTGTTTTTATTATGAAAGTTGCAGTATCAAAAAAGTCTCAGAAAAAAAGACGTTGGCCATTTGTCTTACTCTTGGTCATTGCTGTTTTGGTTTTACCAATCGCCGCATTATTCATTTTTGTTTATGATGCAAACACCAAACAATTAAATATTCCTGAGAACGAAACTGTAGAAAATATTTCAAACAACATTACCGTTGATTCTTTAGACAGCGCGCCAACTGATCATAAATTAAACTTTGTCGTGACTGAAAAAGACATGGACGCAATCATTGATTGTGCTTTAAGAGATGCCGGTGCCAAGGGTGGCGTCGTCAAAAAAGCTTATGTCTATGTCCATGAAAATAGATACGCATTCTATGTCGATCTCGATTTAAGAGTCTTTAAAACCAGAATTAAATTCGACACTCTTCTCGAAGAGACCAGTGACAAAATGTCATTCGTCTTCTCCATTAGAGACATCACCATTGGACGTGTCAGTGGATTTAAAAATATCTCCACAAGCTTCCTCGGTGCCTTCGTTAACACTTCTTCCATCAACTCCTTTATTAAGAAGATTGGATTAAGCGCTAAATATTCTGGTGAAGATTTATCATTTGCCTATAACAAAATCGATTTAATTGACGATATCGTGAAATTCACAAATAACGGCACTATCGATTTATATAATGATGTTTTAGAAACAATCATTAGAGATCAGATTTTCTATTTCAATCTCAAGACTCAAAACTTCGCTGAAGGTATCGCTAACTTAGAACCATTCCACGAAAATATGTACGTCACTGACTATGTTGGACAAATTAAAGTTCAACCAAGCCAAGTTGGTGAAAGATGCCGTGACAAGATGGTTCAATTAGTTAATGAACATAAATTTGATATCAATGAAATCCCACCTGCGACAGTCTTTAAGTTCTTATTTGCAGGCTATAACAATATTACCGCGCAAGAAAGAGAACACATCGATACAATCGATATGTCATCAATCGGTATTACTGATAAAGCTAATTATAAGGGATTTGACTTAGTCAAACCTGAATATGAACTTCACGAACAATTAACACAAAGTGTTAACGTTGATAACTTAATCAGTAAAGATCCAACAATTAATAAAAACGTTTGTCGTTTAAGCGAAACTGGTCTCAATAATTACTTAGAAAGTAGAAATGTTGTTGGTTATACTTCACTACTTTTTAAATGGGAAGGCGACCAATATAAAGCTAATTTCATTACTATCGATAACTTATATTGCAATTTCTTCCATTCCACAGATAAAGTTGCGGAATTCGTCTGTAAGATTAATATCAACGGTTATCACACCGCTTTAACATTTACGAGCAAAACCATTGAAGAAGAACAAGAGCAATATAAGATGATCTTCAAGGTGCAACGTGTTGATTATGGTGCGGTCCAAGCCCAAGTCTTAGAACATAGTTTCTTTGAACTATTACACCAGGCTTTATTAGATAGCGATGATACAATGTCCGCGATTAACGTTGATGAAACTAACCACTCCATCATCTTCAACTTCAACACTATCTTGCAAGAGACAAGAGCAAGATGTGAACAAAAGATATATGAAGAACACGGAACTGCCGTCAACTTATCAACATATTTCCAAAATTCCAATCTCGAATACAAGATTTATGGAGATAGCCGCATAACCGATTCTTCTATTGTAGTCGCGATGGTAAATGGTATAGATTATTAACAAAGCGAAGAAGGAAAATAGTAAATAGCGATCACTTTTTAGAGAGTATCCGGTTGGTGAAAGGATATAAAGCAGAGCTATCGAATACATTCCAGAGCTGCTACCTGAAACAATAAGTAGGGATAGACGGGTCCGCCCGAAATCGCGGAGTTGTGCATAGCACACATAAAGGGATAACTCGTGAGGGTTATCTAAATTGAGGTGGTACCACGATTAATATCGTCCTCTGTTCACTTTTTTGAATAGAGGATTTTATTTTAGGAGGAACTTTTATGGGTATTTATGAAGAACTAATTGAAAGAGGCTTATTAGCCCAAGTCACTGACGAAAAAGAAATTAGAGATCTTATCAATAATGGTAAGGCGACATTTTATATTGGTTTTGACCCCACTGCGGATTCATTACATGTCGGTCACTTTATGACTCTTGTTTTAATGAAGAGATTACAACAAGTTGGCAATCGTCCAATCGCCCTTTTAGGTGGCGGCACTGGTATGATTGGTGACCCATCTGGAAGAAGCGATTTAAGAAAAGTCTTAACCGTTGAAGATATTGACCACAATGTCAATTGCTTTAAAAAGCAAATGGAAAGATTCATCGAATTTGGTGAAGGTAAAGCCATGCTCATCAATAACGCTGACTGGATTAGAAATCTCAACTACATCGATTTATTAAGAGATGTCGGTGCTTGTTTCTCAGTCAACCACATGTTAGCCGCAGAATGCTATAAGCAAAGAATGGAAAGAGGTTTATCTTTCTTAGAATTCAACTACATGATCATGCAAGCCTATGACTTCTATTACTTACACGAACACTATGGATGTAATATGCAATTCGGTGGCGATGACCAATGGTCAAATATGCTTGCTGGTACTGAATTAATTAGAAAGAAAACCGGCAAAGATGCCTACGCCATGACAATCACACTTTTACTCAATAGCGAGGGTAAGAAGATGGGTAAAACCGCTTCTGGTGCAGTTTGGCTTGATCCAAACAAAACTTCCCCATTTGATTTCTATCAATACTGGAGAAATGTTGATGATGCAGACGTTATGAAATGTTTAAAGATGTTAACATTCATTCCATTAGAGCAATTAAGAGAAATGGAAAAATGGGATGACTCTCGTATTAACGAGAAGAAGATGATTCTCGCTCATGAATTAACAGAATTAGTCCACGGCAAAGATGAAGCGGATAAAGCTCAAGCCGCCGCACTTGCGTTATTCTCAGGTGAAGGTGATGATAATAACATGCCCACTACTGAACTAGAAAATGTTCCAGAAGAAGGCGTTCAATTATTAGACGCTATGGTTACCGCGAAACTAATTACTAGTAAAGGTGAAGGCAGAAGACTTATTGAACAAGGTGGCGTTTCCGTCAATGGAGAAAAAGTCACAGATGTCTATCTCGTCTTAACCAAAGCTATGCTTCAATCAGGTGTAAAGATTAAAAAAGGAAAGAAAATATTCCACAAAATCGTCACAAAATAGAATAGAACCCATTCGAGAGGATGGGTTTTATTTAAGAATATTCATGTGTATTTTATGTTTACTTTATACACATATTTCGTTATTATGATTATGCAGGGAGAGTTACACTATGGCTAAGATAAATACCAATATCAGTATTGACGCAAATTTAAAAAAACAAGCCGTCGAATTGTTTAATAAATTTGGCTTAGATTTTTCTACAGCCATTTCTTTGTTCTTATCTCAATCGGTTAGAGAGAAGAGAATTCCTTTTGAAATACGTTTGGATATTCCAAACCAAACCACTATTGATGCTCTTAATGAATTGGATGAGATGAAAACCAATAAAAAGAAGTATAAAAGATATGACTCTTTCAAAGATTTATTAAAGGAGAAATAAGTTGCTAAAAATTGTTGCTTCAAATCGTTTTCTAAAAGACATAGAGATTGCCAAAAAACGAAAGCTGAGTTTAGAGCCCTTGGAAGCTGTTGTGAATAAACTGGCTAAGCAAGAAAAACTAGAAGCAAAATACCGCGATCACCCATTACTAGGAAAGTATTCAAACTTTAGAGAATGCCACATTAAACCGGATTGGCTTTTAATCTATCATGTCGACGATGAAGAATTAGAATTATTCTTGTTTAGAACTGGCACACATAGCGACCTATTTTAAGAAAAAATCCCCTATTCGATCGGTCATTAAATCGAGTTCCGGGGGATTTTTTTTAAAAAGACAAGCGAATGCTTGTCTATATTTTTTTACTCACTAGTTCTGCACTAGCTAATGCCCACATGATGTTATATCCACCACATATCGCATCAATATCAACGACTTCACCGATGAAATAAACATTCTTTTCTCTCTTTGATGATAAATCATCATTGAGTTCACTAATGGAAATACCACCACTGGTTACTTGAGAATTGCTATATTCATAGAAATCTTTGAATGTGAATATCACATTATGAATATCTAATTTATTACTTATTAAGTATTTCGCTAATTTAGGATTCACTAATGATTCATAATCACCATCAATTCCTTTTGCGAAATCAACATGAAGTGTGATGTTATTTCTATTATCCAAACGATTAATGTAATGGGTCATATTGAAGATGACCATTCCAGATAATCCATCTTTTTTGAATAACAATTCACCATCTTCTTCATGGAGTAATTTATTACCTTGATATAATTGCACATTTACTTTATGTCTAAGACCTTCCACCATTTTAGTGTTTTCTTTGGTTTTAATTGGACATAAAGATGGATGACATTCTCTAATTGCGTAGCCGTGTTTAATTAAAGAATCATAGAAAGATCCATTTGAGCCGAGATTTGGGGAGGATTTACCACCGAGCGAAATAATTAACGCATCGTAGGTAAATTCGCCTCTATCGGTCAATAAATGGCCATTTTGATAGTCTTTGACTTCACATTGAAGGTGAACATCGATGTTTAATTGTTTGATTCTATCTAATAAATGGTTCGCCACTGTTTCTGCGGATTCGCTATATGGATAGAGTAAATCTCCGATGGATTTGCTCTTGATACCAATCTTTTCAAAGTAATTAACAATATCATTGCAGTTGAATTGATTGATAATTTTAAGTGCGAATTCTTCGTGGTTATATTTATTATTTAAAGAACCTTTATTTGCAAAATTACATTTACCATTCCCGGTTGCGTAGATCTTTTTAAGTAGTTTGTCATTATGTTCAAAGACACTGACAAAATAATCTGGGTGTTTTTCTTTGATTCTAATCGAGGCGAAAACACCAGATATACCACCACCGAGAACGATTACTTTTTTCATCCTATCTATTAAGATAATCGATATTGACCTCGAAGACGGTCGCTCCGTTTATCTCTCCTTTGATATATTCTTTATTTCCATCATGACGATACACATCTAAAACATCATTGTCTTTCATCTCTTTTTCATAATTGATTAAGAAATGAGAAATGCGATGTTTCTTATAGAATTCACTATCGTGTAAGTCGATGATGTAATCGATGTATTTTGTGTTATTCAAATGACCATTTAAATCGATGTCAGAATATCTGACTTTACGATTCTCCACTAAAGAGATATCACTATCGCTAATGACTTTCGTGGGTAAAGGTTGTTCGCCTTCATAATGTTCCGGTGGAATTCTTTTACCTTCAAAAGGATTAAGGCATATTCTATGGTTTTCTTTATTTAAGACCATCCATGTCGAAGAAGCTTTAATAAGGATATTGCCTTTTTCATCTTCTAATTGGAAATATCTTGGAAAGATAAATCTTAAATCATCTCCAGGATAAGTCTTTAAAGTGACGGTTTGTAAATATTTAGGCATTTTAATGATGTCTAATTCAATTCTAGTAATGACCCAGTATAGACCTTTATCTAATGTGTTGGCTTTGCCAATATCTAAAACTTCTGCATGTTCTGTAGCGATATCTTGCATAAGTCTAAAGAACGAAGGCAATTTCAAATCGAGAAATTGATCCACGTCATTGCTACCGATGTAATATTTCTTTTGATACATAGCACTAATAGATTAATAAATTTCAATCCTAAAAGAAATAACAAAGTTATGCTAAATTCACACGATTCACTCTAAATCTATTTTTGTAATCTAAAACGTATTCGATGTTGTGTTTATTACCATCAATCTTAAATTCATCGCTTAATTGTAAGTCTTCGTTTAAATATTTATGTTCAAAGTAAGCGAAGGCATAATTGATCGCTTGGTCTCTGGTATTAAATTTTTTATTCACAACAACAGTGTGACCGTTATTGATAGTTTGTAATGTATAGTATTTCATATATAAGTACCTCCTCTAAGCCTTTTTACGTCATGCCGGGGACGGGGTACTCATATTTGAGACTATATATTAGACCTTTTTAAAATATTGTCAAGTGGGACAAAAATAAAATGATACACATAGTGTATCAAATTATTCTTCATAAAATATTTTTTATTTTTTTAACCAATATTCTAATGCAGTAGGCAAATATTTAGCCCACGCTGCTTCATGATGAATCTCATTTGTGTCCACCATTAAGGCCACTTGTTCATTACAGAATCCTCTTTTAACCAAATACTCATAAGTATTAATTGTTGGTTTTAAGAAGATCTTCTCAAAGTCTTTACCACCGACATATAAATATAGTTTTCCATTCTTTTCGGGATTAATATCGTATTCATCAAGGATATGAATCCAATCATTCTTCTTATAGAAGAAAAACGCTGGTGAAAATGATAAAGACATTTTAAAGACATCAGGACGATATATATAAGCATAGAACGCCATAATGCCACCCATAGATGATCCACCCACTGCTGTGTCTTCAGGGATTGTGTGGAATAATTTATCGATTAATGGTTTTAATTCATTTGCGATAAAGTCGACATATTTATGCGCGTAAGGCTTAAAAGTTCCACCTTCTCTTTTAAAGACTTCTTTTCTTGGGGGATAAGGAGGGCACAATTCTTTAGTTCTCTCTAAAGGGTCTTTGGGACAATCAATTCCGACAGCGATAATTTCTTGATATCCTTGCTTAGCAAGCTTATGAACGGTTTTATCAAGTTCCCATTCACCATATGCGGATAAATATAGATCGACGAGGTTTTGTCCATCGGACATATAGATAACTGGATATCTCTTATTTGGATTATCAAAGTCATAACTCTCTGGTAACCACACTCTCACCATTCTCTTGTTTTCTTTAGAAAATGGTAAGGTGATTAAATAATCAAAATAGTAACCATATTTCATCGTGGTTACTTCTTTTTGATATCTTTTGAATACACCAATTTTATTGGGAATATTTTTATTCATATAATCTCTTTGCCCATTGTTTGATGACTTTGACCGCTTCATATTCACCATCTTCATCAAGTGCAGAGCTACCATGGCAATGCCATTCCTTTAATAATTTGAATTCAACATCCGCATTTTTATTGTAGTTTTTAATCGCGCTCATTAAGAGCTTATTTTGTTCAACGCGGTTTGGTAAATCCTTTTCGTAGGCCATCAAAAGAAGATGGGATAACTTCGTCTTATCATTGACGTAATATAAAGGTGCACTATCATCGATTCTTTGAAGCATGGGATCAAGACCTCTTTCATACTTTAATAAATTAAAGTGAGTTGTGGTTTGTCCAGCATCGCTAATCCAACCGATGATATCTTCATTATGAATATCGACATATTGTAAATATTCTTCATTTAAACAAAGCATTAAAGTGATATATGCCCCTGCAGATTGTCCAGATATAATAAATCCTTTGGATTTACCATATTTTGAAATATTATCAAAAACATATCTCACCGCTTTTGCCGCGTCGTATAAACACTCTGGAAATCTCTTCTCAGTGATTAAGGAATAGTTCGCCGTGGCCACCGCAAAACCTAGTTTCGCTAAATGTTCACAATAGTCGTGACTATCGCCTTTATCCCCTTCTACTAAACCACCACCGTGAAAATGGATAATAGTAAAGAATTCTTCTTGGTCAGGAAGAAACATATCGAGATAGAGATTTTTATAAAAGTTTTGATTAAATGCTTTTCTCATCCTATAAAGATTTTAATTCAAAAGCATCTCTTGGTACATATAATTCAAATTTTGGATTCTTATAAACAGAGAACTTGTTGTCTATGACAAAGGATGCATAATTTTCAAATCCTTTCACTTCGACATAGGCTAGTAATTTGCTACCCAAAACATCTTCGTCATATGCGGAGACTTTAATCTTATTGTGTGGATTATCCATTTCTGGATTCTCTAAACCTTGTTTGAACATCTTTTTATTATATAAAGGTAGTAATTTGTCTTGCTTAAAGATGAGTTCATATTCGCCACTTTCAATTTCAGGTTCTGCTGGATAAGTTAACTTTGCTCCCGCCACTTCAATGGTAAGTTTTGTTTCATCGCTTTTTACGATAGCTCTACCGCGGTTTGGATAAACGATTTCACGAGAATTGAGTTTGATGTGTTCTTGGTTATAGACATTAATTCTTTGATATGGGAGATATAATTCTACTTCTTTACCAAGTTTGACTTCTTTCTCGTTTGCCACTTTCATTGCAAAGTATCCATTAATTCCTTTAAGGGAGAAATAAACCGCTTGATAGTCAGTCTTTTGTTCCACAAATTCTAACTTCGCTCTTAATTTGAGAGAATTTGGAATCTCTTCTTGACTAATATAATCTGGTTTAATACCTAAAATGACTTCGTTATTGAATGCTTCATCTAAAAGATGCGCTTCATATTCTTGATCTAACGCTAATTCTTGTGCGCCAACTTTTAAGCATCCTTTATTGATACAAACTGGGATTTCATCTTCATGAGGAATACCCATAATCGCTTTATGGCTTTCATGGTCGAATAAATAGACATGCATCATATCAAACGCCACTTTAATGTTTTCATTAGCTTTGATTCTAGAATTGAATGGCATTTTGATAATGAGTTGTTCTTTTCTATTTTCCATTTTAGTATACAAAATGGATTCATCACCTAAATGCTCGACGACATCGACAAAGACTGGTAAGTCACCTTCTTGTGGTTTGACATGCTCTGGTCTAATGCCTAATAAGACTTTTTGACCAATATATCTTTGATTTGCTAATTGTTTAGCTTTAATCTCTGGGAACTCCACGACTAAATTATTTAAATCATTGAGTTTGGCTTTTAAGGTTTTGCCATCCATAAATAGTTCTGCTTCAATGATGTTCATCTGTGGAGAACCTAAGAATGTCGCGACGAATAAATTGCTGGGGTCTTCAAACAATGTAATTGGAGTATCGACTTGTTGAATAAATCCATCTTTCATTACGACAATACGATTGCCCATGGTCATCGCTTCAGTTTGGTCATGGGTAACATAGATAAATGTTGTTTCTAATTTTTCATGCAACTTAGTAATCTCACTACGCATTGCAACACGCAATTTAGCGTCTAAGTTAGATAAAGGTTCATCAAGCAAGAAGACTTTTGGTTCACGAACAATGGTTCGACCTAAAGCAACACGTTGTCTTTGACCACCAGAAAGCGCTTTTGGTTTACGAGTTAATAACTCGCTAATCTCTAAGATTTCCGCTGCGGCTTTGACACGGCGATCAATTTCCTCTTTGGGAGTGTGTCTAAGTTTAAGACCGAAGGCCATGTTGTCATAAACGGTCATATGTGGATATAAAGCATAGCTTTGGAAGACCATCGCGATATCTCTATTCTTTGGTTCGACTTCGTTCATGAGCTCACCATCAATATATAATTGACCAGCGGTAATTTCTTCTAATCCTGCGATCATTCTTAAAGTTGTGGATTTACCACATCCAGAAGGACCGACGAAAACGATGAATTCTTTGTCTTTGATATCTAAGTCGAAATCATTGACCGCACGAACGCTTCCTTCATAAACTTTGTAAACGTGTTTTAATGTCACATCTGCCATAAACTAGGCCTCCTCATTCTCCGATGGAGAATCTTGAATCTTTTCTTTATATAAACCCTTGCCAACATATTCAGGGTAATGAACTTGGTTAATATATTTATCAAACGCACTATGAGCGATTAAGGTATAAAGGACAACGACTACACTATTTAAAATAGCAAATAAGAATAGTCCTACTCCTAATAAAATCATATTGAAACAGCATAAGGTGAATACCGCTCCAGTGGAGAAGAGAAATAACACTAATACTTTCCAATTTAAGACGGCTAAAAAGGAGAAAGAATTTTTAAATGTTTTTAAATAACTATTCGTGTAATAAACCGATTGAGTCATATTTAACGCAGTAACAATTCCTAATATTAGGAATACTAAGATTAATCCACCGATACCAATACCTTTAATGGAGGCATGGATAGGTGCATAGGAATATAAATACAAGCCACCCACCACTAATCCAAATAATGAGATGCCAAACAACAATCCATCAATTAAACCGTGTAACCAGTTTTCTTTTATACCTTTGAAGAAGTCTGAGGCGAGCATTATACCTTCTTGCCACGCCATCTTTTTCGCGACATAAAAAGCACCAGTTAATCCGATGAATCCTAAGACCATACATGGAATCATAATGAGCATCGAATAGAAGATTAATGAAAATAAAGCATCGGTTTGTCCATTTTGACTAGCGACAGATTCTAAAAAATTGAAATAAAAGAGGTCCACCGCTAAAGGAATAAAGAACATAAAGGTAAAAGAAGATAACGCAAATAATGTCATTTTGCGGTGTTTGATAAAATCAAAGAAGACTTCCTTTCTGTTTCTTGGAAGACTCTTTAATCCGTCAACTTCTTGTTCTACCCTTTCTTTCTTTTTTCTCATTACATACCCCAATCTTTCACTATTTGTAAGGCATTATCATGCTCTTTAATTTCTTTTGGTGAGTATTTACCAGTATTGACACTTTTACCATTTAAGATCATGAAGCAATCTTCGTTTGGTAAGGAGAAATATTCATTTGTCTTTTCACGGTTAATCTTCACCCCGAATTTAACATCATCTTGGCTATAAAAACTACAACCAGAATAATATTCATTAATTAGTTCATCACTAAGTGATAAACCGAATGCGTTGACATTAACTATATCTAGTTTTGATCTAGGCACAATTAATATGTCCGCGGTGTTATATCCAGCGATGGTCAACTTTTGTTGATACAGAACAACATCATCCGGATCAGATGAGATAATGGAGACTTCTTTAAGTTCGTTATCTTTATAAGCCTCAATTAAGTCATTCTTTAACTTTTTGCTATCTTCCATCTTTCCCGAGACAAATAAAGTAATGACCTTATAATTTGGAAGTCGATGGGTAGCGCGAAACACAAACATCATCAATGGGATGACAATTATGACCGTTAAGATATAAAACGGCCACGTGTAGCGTAATACGGATTTGATGCGGGATTTCTTAAGCGAGTTCATTATTTGTGCCTCTTTGAAGCCATAATCACTCGTTGATAAGTTGTAACTGTTAGCTTATCTCCAGCATCATATGGAAGTTTGCTCTTTAAAGAATAGATAATCTTCTCTTGAGCATCTAAATTTGTAATGTAACGAACATGAACGCGATAAACGTAGAGTCCGTTAACATAAGTTAGTTCTTCATCTTGCGAGATGAATTCCACTTCTTCTGTGGGATGAAGACCTGATTCATATCCTTTGAAATAACGATATTGGTTATTGATATCGCTCCACACATTAGTGAAGAAATAGATTGCAAACCAGATAAAGATAACTGTTATAACAATGGATATTATCATGCACACCAAGTAGTCTTCTTTAGATAAGGCTACAAGGAGAGCGTCCGCTAAGAGAACGAATGTGAGGATGACAGCAAATAGCAAAGATGTTCTAAATAGTTTAGATTTTATCGTTTGATATTCATGCTCGACATCCACACTGTAATACATAGTATTATTGCATAGCTTCTAATCCTGCAACGATGGATTCTTTAATAATGCTTCCCCAAAGGATATATCCATAATGGGATAGGTGTAATCCATCAGTTCTAAAATATGCAGCATTAGGTTCGCCGTTTTCTTTTAATAAAGCTAAACCAGGATTGATGAGGGTTAGCCAATCACTATTAGCTTTTTGATATTCAATAACGGAATTATTTACTGCGGTAATAACGTTTTTATAACTTGAATAGTTTGGTAAATAGTTCATCAAAATGTATTGAACTTGAGTATTAGGAAGAGACCTATGTGTTTCATCAAATAAAGAAACTAAACGATTAGCAATAACGGTAATATCTTCTTTAGAGTTAATAACGTTATTGATACCGACATAGTACACGACCATCTTTGGCTTATATGGATAGACTAATCTTTGATTAAGATATTGGTTCCACTCTTCAACTGTGGTACCACCAATACCATGGTTATAACTCACGATTGGAGCTAAATCATCCTTGGAGTTTTCCCAGAATTCAATAGAAGAGGAACCAGCTAACATAACATGATAACTTTCTTCTTCAACAGCTTTGGATTCATAATTCTTAGCTTTTGTTTCGTAAGTGGAATTGCTAAGTGTATATCTTGTAGAATCATCCACTACTTGAATGAGTAAATTATCTTCGCCGTTACAAGTTACAGTTATAAGCTTTTCCTCTGGGTTATAACTTGCCGCCACATTTTTACTAGTTTTGGCTTTATATTCCATTAATGGAAGAATGTTTTCTTTGCTAGCTTCTAGTTTCATTAAACCAGCTGTTGTTAATTTCAAAGCATTATTCGCACCATAAGTAATTGGGAAATTCATAATTGAATTAATGACATAACTTTCTGAAGCGCTTTCAGGTAAAACAGTTGATGGAGGAGTATAAGTTGGTTCGACAATATCTCCTGATTCAGCTAAACCCCATTTAGCGAATAATCTTGTATCTTCTGTGACTTTGTCACTTTCAAAGTTCCATTCAGTTTCACAGCTTTCTTGTAAATACCAGCCTTGGAATTCATAGTTTCTTCTAGTTGGATCAGTAGGCTTATTTACCAAACTGTTTTCATTGGCTTCCACTGATGTATATAAGATATTATTTCCTTTTCCGGAACGTCCACTACCCAAGACAAAGTCTTGTCTTAAATAGTTAGAGAAGAAATCAACATGATAAACTTTCGTTTCTTCCGCTTTAAGAAGAGAGCCACCAACCATAGGTAAAACAGCTAATGGAGATAAAGATAAACCGATTATGAGGAAAGGTTTAAAAATATTCTTATTCATGGCATTCCTCCTTTAAGTATTTAAGAAGTTCACTTTGCTTACATGTCGCTAAACAGATGACTTTGTCACCTGCACCATAATAGATGTATAAATCATCTCCCATAGGAACGATCGCTGTGGGGAATACACAACCATTGTAATAGCCATTAGTTTCATATTCTTCTTCTGGTTCCATAAGGAAATCTTTAGTTCTAGCAATAATCTTTTTTGGATCATTGATATCTATTAGAATTGCGCCCACTCGATAGGCATCATCTTTAGATGAAACACCGTGGTATAAGACTAACCATCCGTCTTTTGTTCGAATCGGAGGGGTACTAATACCAATCTTTTTATCTTCCCAATCTGTTTTACCATCCATGAGAAGTGAATAGTTATCCCAGCATAATAAATCGTCGCTAGAAGAAATCCATACTGCTGGGTTTTTATTTGGATAACCACTACCGCATCTTTCCATACCTCTTGAGAGCATGTAGAACTTACCATTAATCTTCTCTGGGAAAATCACGACATCGCGGTCATCAAAATGAGCATCGGTAATTGGCCCTAGCTTCTTCCAATGTCTTAAGTCTTTGGATATTGCTAAATGAGTTAAGGTGTTATTCCACACCAAAACTTTTGGACCATATTCTGGTTTAAAACCAAAATATTCTTTATCTTCTCTCCAATATTGTCCTGGAGGGAATGGACGAGAAGCATATGTGAGATAGAAATAATCGCCCATCTTCACAAGTCTTGGATCTTCGCATCCGCCAGAGTCTAATCCATTGGGATCACCACTGATTAATGGCTTATCGCTTTCTCTAACAAAGTTAATACCATCATCACTAGTGGCTAAACCTAAATGAATTAAATGGGTTTTATCGTTTCCTGCTGCACGATAAATCATGTAGAATTTCTTTTCTTCTTCTACATACATCGCTGCAGGATTTAAAACACACAATTCTTCCCATTGGTTAGAAGGATTTGGTTTTAAAATTGGGTTTTGTTTGCACTTATTTAATATCATTTCCAATCCTCCTTTCTAGACAATCGCCGTCACAGTCTTTGTGCTATATTCACAATTTTTGAGCATTCTCATATTGTCGATATAGATTTGACTTTGAGTGTTGTTGTTATTGATAATGCCAAATGAGATATTTTCAATATCTTTCATGTTGCCTTGAGAAATACTCTTGAATGTACCGTTGACATCTAAGAAGTAATCGAAGCCGATTTCATAATGTGTCCATTCTGTTGGAATATTCACAATCGCATATCTCATCTTGAAGACGGTCGAACCAGAACGTAAGTTGAGGTTCAAATACACGACAGCCTTGCCATCACCCTTAATATCAAGTGCGATACCTTTTGCGGTGCACTTCTTGGAGAATGGAGTATTTCTCACATAAGAGACAGAAGAACTACCTTTATATTGCATCAATAATGATCTACTACCACCTTGGCTAGATACATCACTTGAGAATTCCATCAAGTTATAATCTAAAACTGTTGCATAACTCCAGTTTTCAAATAACTCTTCATCAGTTGGATAAATATCTTCTTCAAATGTATCAATGGTGATCTTTGTTTCATCATCAATATCTGGTCTTAAAGTACCGCCAAGCTCTTTCATTCCTGATTCAGTATCTGGAGCAAAATAGATTTCATCTATGTAAACTGGATTAGCAATCGCATATGTTGGATGAGATTTACCAGTTTGGTCATAGTAGAAATATTGGAAAGCAAAAGCCATGTGAATGATATGATCCACACTCAATGGATTTGGTTTATCAAATAATGCTGTTTCATTAGATAATTCAAAATCTTCAAAGGCTATTGTGTATTGCGTCCACTCTTTTTCCACCTTTGGAATAACATATCGATACCATTCACCACTATCCATTGTTAATTGAATAGTCATTTCTGCGCAGACATCATCATCAGGGATATAAGCAACCATTGGATCGTTCGGCTTAACCGAAGCATCATTTAGCCAAATTCTGAATGACTTCATATCGGTGGAGACATCTTTGGTGTCTAAATATAGTTGATAGACAGCTTGTTCCATATCGGCTTTATAATCGAATTCCGCACAATATTTATTGCCACCACCACCAACTTTATGAATGGTGTCTAATTTCATGGCTTCGTCTTTATTGACGACACTTTGATCCCAATAATAATAGATTTGTGTATAGATATCGTAATTATTAAAGTCTTCAATGCGTCCGTCAGCGCCGACAAGACGTGTTCTATTATCAAGAATATCTTTGTATTCAATAACTTCTAAATCTTTAACAAAGATACTACCAGTCGCATAGTTATCCGCTAAACCAATATTGAATTTTTGGACAAAGTAGAATTGTTTTGCACCATCACCTTGCATGTAATCCGTTCTTTGGAATGCTTTTAATGGGATGATGAGTTCTTTGTAACCATCGGCGTCTAAATCAGTCTTTAGATAAGTAAATGGAGTCTTGAATTGCCATCTATCCATATCTTCTTCAAGAACACGGAAATAGAACACCGCATTTGCGGAAGAACCAGTGATTTTAATTTTCATTCTTAAAGCATCACCTTTTACAAAGAATTTATAGAGGTTGATGTTTTGGAAACCATATCCATTAAATGGAGGTGTTCCATTTCTATCGTAATGTAATTCGATTTCATTTCCATCTTCAGAAACGGTCTTTATGAAATCATAGTTTTCATAAGTCCATTCACTTTGTGGTCTGGTGTTAAAGTCCATCTTCTTCATGAACATGTTGGAATAGTTATCATATTTAACCGCTTTAACATCAGATATTAAGCAAACACCATCACCGAATGTTCTTTCGAAGACGATTTCGAAATATCTAATGTGTTCCCAGTCGAATTCTCGATTGAAAATATTCGTACCGGAAGTTCTTAGTGTGAAGTCTTCATACTTCATCAAAATAGTTTGTTTTGAGTTATTTGCGATTTGAACTTGTTGATGCCAATATTCGCCATCGTAATCCAAAACACGAATCAAAATTGTGGAGTCATGACCGGAATAGAAGAAATTGAAATAGAAAGCATCTGTTCCATATAGTTCTCTATCTTCAGTTTTGGTAACAACAATCCAGCCATCGCTCTTTGGAATTCCTTGAGAGGTATGTTCTTTGTCAAAAACAATCGCTAAAGAATCTTTGCCATTGCCAAAGAAGTTGCTTCTATCTATAGAAATATCAGCATAACTGCCTTCTTTATGCAGCACCCAATCTTGTTCATCTTCAATTTTAATTGGTATCTCATCCACATCTTTAGAACGATATGTAAAATTACCATTTGTGTTGCATGGTTTCTTGTGGTCCTTGTTAACTGCAGTAACTCTCCAGAAATAAGTAATATCTTTTCTTGGAAGAGGATAATCTAATTCAAATTCGGTCGCAGAAATATTGTTTTCTTTGACATAAACTTCATCAGGGTCATTGATAAATGTTTCAGTATTAGCAATTTCTAATTGATAATAATCAGCATTACTTGCTTCTTCCCAGGTAAAAGTAAAGTTACTATCTGTGGAGAAACCGTTTTCAGGACTTAATAGTTTAAAGTCACCGATTTCACCCACGCGACGTTCAACATTAATTGGTTTAGATTCGTAATGTGGTTCGGAAGTATTACAAGCCGTTATTAATAACGGAATGAATAACAAGCTAAGGAATCTCATTCTTTTCATAAATTAGAGCTCCTTGCTAGAGAGGACGACTAATGTGTCATTTGGAATGGTTAATTCGATTTGATCTTTTAAACTCATTTCGAGAACTTTATTCTCTCTGACAAATCCATCCTCGCCAATCTTCAATTCGTTTTCGTTATAAATATAAACGTAGATTTTACCTGAATCTTTAAAATCTTCGCCTATTCTAAATGTTTTTGTAATCGCTTTTGCGTCTCTATTGACTGCGACAACACCAGCGTATTCTTTGTTGGGACCAATGACGCCTAAACTTCTAAAGTTTTTATCATATTTAGGATCGTTGACTCCAGAATCAAAGATTTGACTACCCCTTCTCATTAAGTTAGTCAATAAGACTGAGGAATGATACCAAGGTCTCAATCTTTGTTTAGCTGCGCTATCAGTGCCCAATGAGGAGAACATACCCCAACCTTTAGAGGTCATTGTGCCATCTTCTTTATAAATAAAGTGCATGCCATCATCAAAGTCCCAATAGACGATTGATGAAACGCCAGAGATTGCACATTGTAATGTGTAATCCGCCATTCTTAAACCATAAGAATAGTTAGCAATATAAGCATTGGAGTCTGTCGCGGCATCTTTACCATCGTAAAGACCAGCTTCCCAAACGTGAGGCATTCTCACTTTACCTAAATCTTTATCGTTCTTTTTGGTCTTCTTATACATTTGTTTGATACGAACGGCTAAATCGCCAGTATCAATAATCATATTTGGACAATAAACATGGAAACCATAATCGCCTACTTGTTTTCTTAATGTCTTGCTTTTAGAGATGCCGGTGAAATATTCATCAGTTCCTTCAAAACCAGTTGTGTCACCACCGACAATCTTGATGTCGTTAAAACCACGATCATCAAGTTCTTTTCTCACGTTAGCGACACCTTTTGACCATATTTCGAAAGTATTATTATAGTTCTTTGAACTATACATTTGACCAGTATAGTTTGGTTCGTTGGAATTAACGAAGTATTTAATACATCTGATTCCTTGGAATTTGACGAGATATTCAATGACATCCACTGTCATCTTTGCCCATCTAATATCACTTGTGACTTCTTCGAACATATCATATTCGTCAGCACGGACATTTCCCGGAACATTCCAACAACCAAAAGCCACATCGATGTCATGATCATTACAGTATCTTAAAACATCAATTGTGTTGTTCATTAATTTATTTGAGAAATTATATTCCCAAGTATCGTTAGTTTTGTCATTATCACCCTTATCATCAAAATTGGTGATGAACCAGTCATAGTTAAGCATGCATCTGGTTACTTGAGGATTTAGTCGATTCATAATCTTTAAAGATCTCTCCCAAGAGCCAGAAGAAAGCTTGTCAGGATCTTCATAAGTTCCCCATTCAACACCTAAGCCTTCAAAATTCTGAATAACAATATTCTTCTTTTTGTAGACCATGTTATCCAAGTCGACTTTTTGATTACAGCCGACAATGGTACATACACAGGCGGTTAATAATGATAAGGTTATTAATCTTTTCGCCTTACTCATAAAAATCCTTTCTTTTATTTACCTAATTTTTCATTAATCTCTTTTAGGACTCTTTCCCATGATGCGTTTTTGAAAGAATCCAAATAAGCATTCTTGTCAAAACCTTTATATGACATCGCATATTTAGAGGCCGAGACGTTTGCATCCGCTAACAAACCTTCGGTCTTATCGTTCTTTGTTGGCGTGGACATCCAGTCGATATCGGCTGGTTCTTTCACCACTCTTAATAAACCATCTTTCTTAGCTTGTTTCATTTCTTCTGTCCAAGCATTGAGAATGTTATAGGCATCCATATCGGTATATGGGTCAAATGATTTTGTATCATTACCTAATGTGGCCATATATCTAAGATATTTAGCACCATTATCTTTTGGAGCATATTTGCCATCAGCGCCTTTTTCCCAACCTTTTTCAGTTAGTTCAACTTCACCATTAACGATGTTATAGTCATATCCTTCCTTACCATAGATGGCTAATCTTGTACCTTCTTCAGATAAAAGGTAATCCATAATATCTAAAATCTTATTCATCTTCTTTTCGGAGATGTCATAGTTAAACATTGTCGCAGAGAACCAGTTCTCTGTTCCTTCTAATGCAAATTTCCCATCCGGACCTTTAACTTTCATTAATGCGGTTGCATCATCAAGTTTTGGTTCTTTTCTCATATATTCTCTTAATTGAATGTAGTTCGCTAATGAGAAATTGTCATATAAAACACCAGCAAAACCGCCTTTATAGGCTTGGTATGCTTTATCGTTTTCTTCAGTAAAGCTGCCTTGGTCTGGAGAATAAATTGTTTCAGAAGCTAAATTTTTAGCGACTTCTAAACCTGCCATATATTCATCAGATGTAAAAGCATTGATGGCTTTACCATTACTATCTTTAACGAAGCAATGAGGAACTTCTTTATAGAAATTAGTAACTGATGGGAAAGCCCATGGTTGATCCACTAAAGGAATGGATTGATTTGTGCCAGTAATATCTTTAATGTGTGTTTTGAAAGCAGCTAATAAACGATTGAATTCTTCCCAAGTATAAACATCGCCTTCCTTATAAATAGGAATGTAATTTGGATTGTTCACATTAACTGGCATCTCATCGATTTGTTTTGCCCAGTCTCTTCTATAGACATATGTGAAGTTCGAGAAGTCTTTTTCGTAGTTGACTATGTCACTCATCACAGGAATGCAATATAATTTGCCATCATATTTCAATCTATCAATATTGCTGACGTGGGAAAGCATTTCTTGAAGATGTGGCCATTTACTCAAATCATCTGGTAAAGCCTTAATAATTTGACCATCAACCCATTTTTCATAAGTTGAACCAAAGTTATAAGCTTTTAAGTTGAAGTGAATGACGTCGGTTAAATTGTCACCGTTAATTGCGACGTTAACCATTTCATCCCAGTTACCATAAACATAGTTTGTTGGTCTAATTGCCACTTGGAACATTTCATTTAAGGTTTCGGTGTATGTATCCGCGCCTTCCCAGTTATTGAAATAAACGTTCTTTAACTCAAGTATAAGACGTCCATTCTTATCGTATTTGTCCGCACCACTTTTGGATTTACATCCCGCTAGTGCTCCAATCGATAGTAAAGCAGTGATACATGCTCCATAAATAATCTTTGCGTTTTTCATAAATAATCCTCCTTATTTATCCTTTAATCGCTCCGACAACAATACCTTTTACAAAGAATCTTTGTAAGAAGGGGTAAAAACACATCATTGGGACAATGGTGAAGAAAATACTCGCCATCGTCAAACCCTCGGAATAGCCTTCTCTAGCATCCGGGTTTTCAATATTTGATGATACTTTACTAATTAAGTTTTTAAGAACCATTTGTAATGGCCATAATTCCTTTTTATCAGGAATAAATAACATCGCGTTATACCAAGAGTTCCAGTTACCAACGGCGAAGAATAAGCCAATTGTGGCTAGCATTGGTAATGATAACGGTAAGAAAATCTTCACAAAGACAACGATGTCGTTCGCGCCATCAATCTTCGCACTTTCTTCCATTTCTGCTGGTAAGGACGCGAAATAGTTACGCATGAGTAACATATTAAATGTATCAATCGCACCCGGGATGATCATGACCCAGATGGTATTCATCATCCCTAAATCACGAATGAGGTAATAGTATGGGACCATACCACCACCGAAGAACATGGTGACTAAAATCATATTCATCACTAGGTTTTTACCGGTCCAATTCTTTCTTGATAAGGCATAACCAGTAATGACTGTGAAGAATAATTGGTACAAAGTACCACCGATAAGAAGAATCATCGTAATACCAAATCCACCCCAAAGGGCATCGTTGGTAAAGACCTTCTTATAAGAAGATAAGTCTAAATCTGTCGGCCAGAGTAATAGATTGTTTTGTAAATATGCTTCTTCACTAGAAATGGAGATGACAAATGCACTCCAGAACGGGAATAGAATCAATAATGCATAGGTCACTAAAATGATACAAATGATGATATCAATTGCTTGTATCTTTGTTTCTCTAGATGATCTTCTTGGGCGAAGAGGTAATCTCTCTAATCTATCTTTTCTCATTAGATAATACCCCTTTCTCCACAAGCTTTGGCGATTCTATCGGTAACAATAACTAAAGTAAAACCAATGACTGATTTAAATAAACCAATCGCTGTACCAACACCGGCGGAATCACTACCCACAATCGCGTGGTAATAAATATATGTATCAATAATGGCAATATCATCTCTAACGAGCTTATTACCTAAATTCAAAATCTGATCAAATCCAGCGGAAAGAACACCACCCACTGACATAATCAGTAATAAAATTGCGGTGGCTTTAATACCTGGTAAGGTAATATGCCATATCTTCTGCAAACGCGTTGCACCATCGATATCCGCAGCTTCATATTGATCCTGAGGGATACCCGCCATTGTGGCAAGGTAGATAATGCTTCCCCAGCCAGCCTCCTTCCAAATATCCGAGGCAAATATCAAGCCAAAGAAGAAGTATTTATCTGTTAGATAATTCGTTCGTCCTCCACCCATGAAGTTGGTCAAAGAGTTAATCGCTCCATAATATGAGAATAATGAGAAGACGAAACCGGAAACGACAACCCATGATAAGAAGTGTGGGAAGGTAACAATGGTTTGAATGGTCTTCTTAGTTCTTCTCATTCTTAATTCATTGAGTAATAACGCTACTAAAACAGCGCCTAAGAATCCGATAATAACTTTGATAGAACCAATGATTAAGGTATTTCTAAATGCATCCCAGAATTTTGGTTCTTCAAAGACCCTGATAAAGTTATCTACACCATTCCATGGTGAACCCCAAATACCAAGTTTTGGTTTGAAGTTCTTAAATGCCATTAAGACACCATACATTGGAATGTAATTAAAGATAATATAGAAAACGATTGCAGGCAAAATCATGAGCATCAGGTATTTGCTGCGCCACATCTTTGCCTTTAATTTCTTAAAGGGATTATTACGTTTAGCAATCGTGACTAATTCCATAATCTATCTTTCATACTTCAAAATGTATTCAATAACTGTATCAATATCAGTGAATAGTAATTCAGTGACTGTATCCGCTCCTCCAGCGTAAATA
>CACZZG010000005.1 GCA_902785645.1 uncultured Erysipelotrichaceae bacterium
ATCGCAATTATTATTTAATTTTGCTTATGGAGCAGTTTCTGGATTTGCGACGATAACTGCGAACTATCATGGTTCAAAAGATCCGGATAAATGCCGTAAGAGCATGTATCAAAGTTTATATATCTCTTTAGCAATATCGATTTTGATTAGCGCGATTGGATTTATTTTCTTAGATCCACTGATTGCATTTTTAAATATTGATGAGATTTTTATCGCTGATGCGAAGAAATATTTTGTCATCATCTTAGCGATGTTCCCGTTAATGATGCTCAATAATTTATTAGCCGCAGAACTAAGAGCGTTAGGCAATTCCTTCTTCCCATTAGTGGTTTCTATTATTCAAGCGGCAGTAAATGTTCTTTTTGCGTTATTATTTGCAGGTCCATTAAAAATGGGCGTTCAAGGTGTGGCCTTCGCCTCACTTATCGCTTATTTTGTCACAATAGTGATTTATGTTTTCTATATAGTCTTTAAATATCCGATTTATCATCCCACAAAAGCGGCTTTAAAACTTGATTGGTCAATGATTTGGTCATTATTAAAACTTGGTCTTCCTTTAGGATTCCAATGGTCAATTCTATTTATTGGCAGTTTTATTCAATCAAGTGTCGTCAATCAATTTGGTGCAGGTATGGCCTCTAAGGCGAATGTTTGTTCCACAACATACGAGAGTTATATCTCAATGGTGGTGCTATTCCTAGGAAATGGTTTATTAACATTTGTTGCCCAAAATTATGGAGCAAATAGAATCGATAGAATTAGACAAGGTATTAAGGTTTGTTGGATTTCTACGATGATTTTATGGGTCGCCACAATTAGTGTTGCGGTATTTATTATTCCTTATGTCCCATATATCTTCCTTCCTAAAGCAGAAGTAAATGAACAGATTCTTTATTACTCTAGTGTTTATTGCTATGTCATTTCTGCGTCCTTATTCTTACAAGGTACATTAAGAATATGCCGCAGCGTTCTTCAAGGTATCAAAAAATCCTTATGGCCACTTTTAAGTGGTATTGGAGAATTAGCCGCAAGATCACTTGTGTGTTTATTAATTCCACAATTAATTAATCCAAGTAATCCGACAAGTAATGCGAGCTTTGTGGGCTTATCCTTCTCAAATTCTGCAGCTTGGTTAGCGTCAGTGATTATTATGGGTATCGCCACAATTTATCATTTGAAAAAAGGTGTTCTTAAGAAAGAAACACCTCTTGAAACACAGACTGAACAATAATATTTATTATTTAACTAGGAATTTACCATCCTTGAAGATGAGTTCTCCCATGTAGGAATGAACGGTATTCCAGCGGATGGTTTTTTCTTCTTTTGGCCAAGCATGGAAGAAAATGAGATTTTTATCTTTTCCTTGAATAACGGAACAATGGCCAGGACCTTTACATACATCATTACTTTGTAAGAATGGTTCTTTAGCTTTTATCCATGGATCTTTCATTGGGTCTTTGCCATCTAGTTTTAAAGCGATAATGCAGTAGTAGATATCCCATGAACCGCTTCCGGAATAAAGGATATATAAATCATCATTATCATAGAATGGGAATGGACCTTCGTTAATATATGGTGATTCCAGTCCATGACAACTTCCTCTTTCGAATTCTTCATCTGGAGAAGATATTAATCTTCTTTCACTTGAAATAGTGAATGGATCACTCATTTTAGCAATATATAAGTTTTGTGCGATATTTATATCGCCTTCCCAACCTGACCAGACCATATAGAGTTGTCCATGATATTGAACAATTGTTCCATCAATTGCCCATTTATTGGTTTTATCACCAATTTGCCCATGCATCTTATATTCATCTAATGGATTGTTAGAATTATTTTCTAAGACATACATTCTATGGTGATAGTTTTCGCCATCATCCATGGCGACATAAATATAGCATTTATCATCTATGATATGGATTTCTGGCGCCCAGATTTCATGGGCATATTCTTCTTTATCCGCGGTAAATACTGGAATAACTTCCGCTTTATCTAAATCCTCTAATTTATCCACACAACACATCAGTACTTGATTGCCGTTAGAAAAGCAGTGGTAGTACTTGTTGTTATGAAAGATGATTGATGGATCTCTGGGGTTGTGGTTTTCATTGTGAACGATGATTTTCATATTAATCTCCTATTTATATGATTCGATAAATCCCTTTATTTCAGTATAGTCACGGGAATATTTAGTAATTGTTTTATTATCAATACCGATTAATGTCGGTGTGCTATAGCAATAGACATCTTCAATTTTATCTTTGCCTAATGATGCATCAGCGAGATTCTCATCTTTGGTAAAGGGAATATCATCTGATGGATAGATGAAATAGAAATTAGCTTTCTTTTCCTTGGCAAAGCTAATAACTTCTTCTCTTAACATTGAACAAGGTGTGCATGTGACAGAATAGACATAAGCAAAATATTGTTCTTCTTTTTGATTTAATAAATCTTTCCACTCAATATGAAATTCCTCTACCTCTTCGTAGTGGGGTTCAATAAAAGAAGATGTATTCTTGTTATTTTTTTGACATCCCACTAAAAGAAATATAGGTAATAATACGAATGGTAAAAGTCGTTTCATCTATCAATATTATTCCATTAATTTTAAAAGAAGAAAAATAGTTAATAAATGTTATTATTAATGTATGAAAATTCATCACAAAATTCTTTTCTCGATGTTATTCATTCCTTTTGTGGTTTCTTGTATTCCTAATCGTGGTGCGAGCATCACAAGTGATATGCCAAATGATTCTTCAATTAATCCAGATGATCCTGTAGTTGACGATGATATTTTTGATAAGGGATACACAAATATCCCAATTGATGGTGAAGTATATTATTTAGTGACACCTGGTTTATATGTAAATAAAGAACCGGGATTATATAAAAAAGATTTCGACTTAAAATTTGCTTATAACAAAAAGAAAGCAAAGCTTTATTATAACTACTCAGGTGAAAAACCAATTCTCAATAAGATTTATTCTTTAGATCCTTTTAAGGCTATTGAGATATATGAAAATGTCCCAGAAACTAATGATGAGATTCCAATGTCAGTAGCGGTGGATGAAAAACTAAGAGACTATAACAACCGTTGTGTTTCTTATAACTACATCAATAACATCCAAGATCCAGGAACATATCAATATTTCCATAATGCCTGTGTTGTGGATATTTCCTTTATCTATAACGATATTCAAACTGATATGTCTTTAACATATTTAGTGGACAGCACTAAAGAATACACACTTCCAATGGTCTTTTTATCCATGCCATTTAGAAAGTGGTTTGGTAGCCCATATTATTTCTATAACAATATCTACGAAGAAGATGTAGAACAAAGAGTCCAATTGGAATTCTTTGATCCAGTTACGAAGGATTATTGGCAAAGAAATAGTAAAATCAAAGTTGGTGGTGGATGGTCCAAAGGATATCCTCAAAGAACTTTAAACCTTAACTTTAAAAAAGATGAAAAAGGTAACAAAAACGAAAAAGTTAATTACGATATTTTCACCAATAGAAAAACATGTGGTGACACCACAAAGCCATTAACTAAACACGCGAGATTTAGACTTCATAATGGTGGTAACTGTTTTGAACAGTGGAGTGGATTTAATGATGCGATTCTCCAAAGAGCGATGTTTGGCACAAATGTTGCCACAACTGCATATCGTCCTTGCTTAGTTTATTTAAATGGTGAATATTGGGGACTTATGTCTCTTAGAGAGCATTATTCTGATTATTATATTCAACAAAACTATGGTGTATCCGATGATAACGTCACGATGTTTGAAGTTAAAGGTGGAATCATCTTTGATGATGGTGATGAAGGTGGCACAACATATTTATATGAATTAGAGACATTATTAAAAGATTCTCGTTTCAATTCTTCTAACCAAGCGACAGTGGAGCAAGCCTATCAAGAATTAACCGCGAAAGTGGATATGGATAGTCTTATCGATGCATTATTATGTGAATATTACTGCTGCAACTGGGACTATGTTGGTAATTACAACAACTTAAAGATGTGGAGAGTAATGGAAACATCAGATAAGAAATACGAAGATGGTAAGTGGAGATTCTGTTTACATGACGCTGACTTTGCCTTTACTGAACACACAAACTTCTTTGATAAAAACGTTGATCACTCTTATAACAATTGGCCACTTGTTAAAGATTGTATGAAATCCAAAACCTTTAGGACCAAAATGGTTCAACGTGCGGAAGAACTCGCAAATAACAATTTGAAAGCCAATAATCTTTCTGACATTACTACAGCGATGTATAACGAAGTAAAAGATTATAAGAGAGATTCTGGAAAGAGATGGGGTCAACCTAATAATTACTACAATGATTGGATTAATTATAAGACCTATTTACTCAATTATTTCCAAACAAGATCTAGTGACTTTGTTTCCATATTAAAAGATACGATAAATAATCAATACGGAGGTTATTAATTAATATGAAAAAACTATTTATGCTGGGAGGACTATTATTTATGTCCATGTCAATGTTCGGATGTAACACATCCCATAAACAAAACGAATCACAAGGTTCTGGTGGAGAGCAAGAATCAGAACAAGAAAGTTCATCTAAAGACACTACAGATTACGGAAAAGTCTACTTTAAAACCATGTACATCTATGGTGATGCGAATATCATCTTTGATGAAGTGCCCATTAGACCAATCTTCACTATCCCAGAAGCATGTAAAGACGAAGTATTTGAATATGATGTCGCCGATGAAAGCATTTGCTATATCGAAAACGATCATGTTTATGGATTAGGAATGAATGGTTCCACAAAAGTAACTGCGAAGAGTCAACATTTAAAAGGCACATTCTATGTTTATTCTTCAAATAAATACGCGAATAATGAAGCCTTCCAAAAAGCTAAATCATTAGCAAATACCGCTTCTAAGACCACACAACAAGGTACAACATTATTTGTTGGTGACTCATTCTGGGAATTCTGGAAGAACCAAGTTGGTATCACTGAAAGCTTCGCTACTGCATTCTCTGGATATGATGTCGCAAACGTCGGAATTTCCGGTACACAAGCTAGAGAATGGAGAAGTATGAGAAAGAAATTAATCGATCCATATCAACCAGCGAATATCGTCTTAAATATCGGTATTAATGATGTCGATGATAATAGTGAAGATGGTGAAACAACCGCGGAATATATCATGAACTTATGTAATGATATTTGGGAAACCAATCCAAATTGCAATATTTATTATTGTTCTATTACTAGATGTTCCGGCTTTTTTGCGAATAAGTGGCCACAACATGAAAAATCCAACGAACTTATGAAGGCTAATGCGGAAAGCAATAGCAAATTGCATTATTTGGATGTCATGGAAAAATATGGAAGCAATTATGCTTCTTATGAACAAGATGGATTACATCCAAATACCGCTGGATACGCGATTTTTAGAGATTTAATCAAAGCAAACGTTCCACTAAAAGCTAAATAAAAAATCAACAATTTTTAAAAGGGCCATTAAAATTAATGGTCTTTTTTATTTCAAAATGAAATAGTAAATTTTAATATAAATTTGTAAAAGGCTTTTAACGAGCCAAGATAATTGGAGGTCCAAATGAAAAAGAATTATCGTTTACTTTCGTTATTGTTCGTTATTCCTTTGTTCCTTAGTGGATGTCAAGGACGCCCAGGTGGTGGAGGTTCAAGTGGTGACCAATCACAAGCTTCCGGTGTCACAGGCGTTGCCATTGACAAAGTCGATGAAACCACAGTTTTAGATGGAACCAGAGTTTCTCTTAAAGCTAAAGTTTCAGGTGATGAAGGCGTTTCACAAAAGGTCAAATGGAGTTCCAGCGATGACAGCGTTGCAACAGTCACAAATGGTGTTGTTAACTTCTTAAAAGTTTCTGAAGAAAAGAAAGTTACAATTACCGCGGCTGCTCAAGAAGACGCAAACTTCAAAGATTCCGTTGAATTTACAGTCGAACACTCACCATTCGATCTCAAGAATTCCCGTGGTAATCCAGACACATCATTATTCTTTGATGATGGATCATTCATAATCGAAGATCCACAAGATATCGCATTAATCTATTCTGATGTTCACGACACACGTTGGTATGTCGAAGCCACAATCATTATTAATGACGCAGATCCAACCGATGCATATCCAAAATTCGGTATTATGGCATCTGAAAGAGATGATGGTTTCTGGACACATGAAAAATCACATCAAATTTTCTACTATGTTGATTCAGTCCGTGATGGCAATACCTGGTCTAACATGAACGTCGTTAAAGAAAACGACACATTAGATAACTGGGATTGGGCAGGACAACTTTCTCTATGGAAAAGCCTCTGACTTATCATTAAAGATGGTCGGCAGTTTTGAATACAATAGCTTTGGCGACCAAGCAAACTATGTTTGGGTTGGTGGTTGGAAAGAAGCCGCTGTCATCAGTGATGCAAAATGCATGGTTGGCGATGAAATCGACGCATTATACACAATTCCTGAAGGTCTCTCACTCAAATCAAATGAAGAAATTCTTTATTTAGGTGAAACTTATAGAATTCAAGTCACAACCGAAGGTTTGTGGGATAGAAATAAACTCACATTTACATCAAGCGATCCAACAATTGCTACAGTTGACAATAAAGGCGTCATTACCGCAAGTAGTGAAAAAGCTGGAAACGTCACAATTACTGTTGGCTTACAAGGCACAGAATTAAGCGCTGAATTTGCTCTTGAAGTTACAGATGATGAAAAATTCAGAGTCATCCTCGATGGTGAAATGAATGATCTCATTTGGTCTGATAAGGTCAAAACAAATAGATATTCATTAAAGAAGAACGATTCTTATTATGTCAACATTTATGGCGCAAAGAATTCCAGAGGTTTATATCTCTTCATGGATTATGTCGTTGCTGAACAAGCAATTTGCAATCCAAATGAATGGTGGACATGGGAAAACGTCGAATTCAGATTAGCCGATGATGACAAAGCATGGAGCGGCCAATATTGGTTATCCTCTATGAATGGTGGTTCATTCGTTTCTGTTGGTACAGGCGAAAAACCAGAAGCTATTTTCTACAAAGCACTAGTTAAAGGTGAAGATAACTTATATCATGGTGCATTCGAAATGTTTGTTCCTTATGGTGATGATTGTGTCACAAAAGGCGAAAGTACATATGCTTGCTTCGGCTTTGCACCAAAATCCGGTTGGTATAACGGCTATAACTGGTACGCTAACCCAATCCCAGAAACAACATTAAATATTACTGAAGATGGCTTTGCTCATGATGGAACACAATGTTCTGAAGGCCATGTCTATGGTGACTGGGTTGTTGATTTAGCACCAACATGTCAAGCTGCAGGTAGTAGACATAAAGATTGTGCTTTCTGTGGACATCGTGTAACAGAAGTATTACCAATCGATCCAGATGCTCACCAATTCGATTATGAACACGCTGTAGTTACAACTCCTGCAACATGTTCAACAACTGGTATTGGTACAGCCACATGTACATTATGTGGTGCAATAGATGAAACAGTCTTACCACTTGACTTTACAAATCATAGTGATACCGATTATCCAACAACACATGGATATTGCCATGGTTGTAATGTAGGCGATCACTTAACAAATGCTTCCGGCGATGCTTATGACCACAACTTTGGTGGTTGGGATAACAAAACCACATGGACAGATTTAGGTGTTATAAGAGGCAACTTTAAAGTTGAATTAGAATTCAATATGAAAGGTTGTTTAGGTGGAAATCCATCTGATCCAGGAAGTACATGTTGGAGAACAGTCTTACCAGTTCTTTATGACGAAGGTTTTGATGCCGGAACACATAAAGTTGATGTAGTATTCCGTATGGACTGGTTTGGTTGGTCTGATGGCGGTTACGCTACTGAACAAGATAAAGGCTCTATGCCTGCAGGATTTGACTGGAATGTCAACTCAGAAGCATTCTCTGATATGGATATCACTTTAGTTATTACAAAGAATGGTGCCAAAGTCACATTAGACTGGGTCTGGGAATGTAATGCTACAACCGGTATGTATGTTGGAAAGACATTTGAATACCATCAAAGCTGTACTTTAGCTAATGGCGAAAAGACTGGTGTTGCTTTATCCGCTGAATGGACAACATACACAGTCACCAAAGCTCAAGTCACAAGACTTTAATTCAATACTGAAGTAATAACTCATTCACATTTGTGAAGAGTGAAACATTAGAGGGGTTCGCCCCTCTTTTGTTTTGCCTTTATGAAAAAATAAGAGTGGAACAATCTACTCTTTTTTATTTCGCTGTTGCAAAGGCTATTTTATAGTGATAAGTTTTCACATTACGTGTAGAGGAGGGTTTCTATGAAAGGATTAAAAATTGCACTCGGAATTGCATTATCAACTGTCGGAGTGGGTTCTGGTGTCGCCATTGGAGTTTCTAATTTTGCGGGCAATTCTGAATCTTACGTGAAAGCCGCTACTGATGGTTATGTTTTAACAGTTAATTCTTTCTCTTATAAAGAAGACTATGAATTTACAAAAGTTGATGGAGAATATCAATTATTAGGTGTAAAACTTAACAATGGCGATTTCTTTACTATCTATGATAAAACTGATAAATATGAATATCTTGGTTGGGAGAATTTAGATGATGGAACCGCCAAACCATTTTTTGATGAATATTACGACAACGCAATTGTTTGTGGTGCAGCTAGTACATTTAACATCTATTTAAATTCATTTGGAGACATTACTATCAATTTAGCCCAAGAATCTACTGTCTATGTTCAACTTCAAGATGGAACAACAAGTCTTTATGTTTGGGATGAAATCAGTGATTCTTCATATAAATATGAAGCATTACGTGGATGGCCTGGACAAACGTTAGAAAGTGCTTCTGGAGATGCTAACTTTAATCATGCTGGTGGAATTGCTAAAGTCACATTCCCAATTGTTAATGTCGAGAACACAAAAGTTATTGTGGTTTATAATGGTGGTCAAACTGCTGACTTAAACTTAGTTGATGGCGGTTATTATTACAATAATGCTGGTGAAGGACTTAAGTATTTAGGTGATGCTGCAGAAGTAGTGATTCAAATAGTAGATGAAATCAAAAAAGCTTCTGATTCATCTATCTGTAATATCTCTAGTTCTAAAGCAGGCGAATTATATAATTTATATAATGGATTAAGCGCTGAGGCAAAAGGAGCAGTTAATAATTCCACATTATGGACTTATAAATCCAAAGATATGAGTGAAGGCTATGCTGATATCAGTTTTGTGGATATCACTAATAGATTATCTATGCTATCTAGTAAAGGATCTTCATCCAATTTCATTCTTCCACTGAAAAGAAATGAATATGGAATGGCCATACTAGTGTCTATTATCTCTGTTATTTCGATTTCAGTTATTGCATTCTTTGTGATCAAAAGAAAAAGACATCAATAATTGATGTTTATCAATAAGGGCGGGAAAACCGCTCTTTTATTTTGTTCTATAGAAGAAATGGTGGTTATGATACACCTGGATACGTTGAAAATTATTTTACAAAAATTATTATTTTTTTGTTGCCATAATTTATTGATTTCACTAATATATATGAGCGTGTTAATTTGTAACTACGCTGACCTTGGGGTCCATTTTTTAAAGAGAGAATGTGATACACCAGGTTCCGTGGAAATAGATAAACAACATTAATTAGTAATCGAAAGGAGCAATTATATGCCAACCATTAACCAATTAGTTCGTGAAGGTCGCCAAAACAAGACTTGGAAATCCAAGGCTCCAGCATTAGGCACAAGATGGAACTCTTTAAAGAAAAAGAACATCGGCCAAGCTGCATCACAAAAACGTGGTGTTTGTACCCGTGTCGGTACTATGACTCCTAAAAAACCTAACTCTGCGTTAAGAAAATACGCCCGTGTTAGATTATCAAATGGATATGAAGTCACAGCCTACATCGGTGGTGAAGGACACAACTTACAAGAACACTCCACAGTTATGATCAGAGGTGGACGTGTTAAAGACTTACCAGGTGTCAGATATCACATCGTTCGTGGTACCTTAGACTGCGCTGGTATCGATGCTCGCCGTCAAGGTAGAAGCTTATACGGCACCAAAAAGCCAAAAGGAAATGAATAATTGATAGGAGGAAAACATTATGCGTAAAGGAAATGCTGTAAAACGTGACGTGTTACCAGATCCAATTTACAATAGTAAATTAGTTACACGTTTAATTAACAAAATTATGCTTGATGGTAAAAAGGGAACTGCCCAAAACATTCTCTATTCCGCCTTCAAGAAAATTGAAGACAAGACTGGAAAACCAGCTATGGACGTCTTCGCAACTGCGCTTAATAACATTATGCCAACAGTTGAATTAAAAATGCGCCGTGTCGGCGGTAGCAACTTCCAAGTTCCTACAGAAGTTACACCAGATAGAAAAGTCACATTAGGCTTAAGATGGTTAGTTAACTATTCTCGTTTAAGAAACGAAAAGAGCATGGAAGAAAGATTAGCCAACGAAATCATCGATGCCGCTAACGGTACTGGTGCTTCAGTTAAGAAGAGAGAAGATACTCACAAGATGGCAGAAGCCAACAAAGCTTACGCCCATTATCGTTGGTAGTAGGGGAGGCAACACCATATGGCAAATCGTGAATTTGACTTAGCCCATACCCGTAATATCGGAATTATGGCCCATATCGATGCCGGTAAAACTACAACAACAGAACGTATTCTTTATTTCACTGGTAAAATCCATAAGATTGGTGAAACCCATGAAGGTGCCGCCACTATGGACTGGATGGCCCAGGAACAGGAAAGAGGTATTACCATTACCTCAGCAGCGACAACTGCTTACTGGAAGGGCAACAGAATTAACATTATTGACACTCCAGGGCACGTCGACTTCACCGTTGAAGTTGAACGTTCACTTCGTGTCTTAGATGGTGCCATCACCGTTTTGGATGGTAAAAGCGGTGTTGAACCACAAACAGAAACCGTTTGGAGACAAGGTAGCAAATACGGTGTTCCAAGAATCGTCTTCGTTAACAAACTAGACGCTATCGGTGCCGACTTCGAAATGAGTGTTCGCTCATTATACGAAAGATTAGGTGCTAACGCCGCTGCTGTCCAATACCCAATTGGTATTGAATCTTCACTTAGAGGCTGTATCGATATTATCGAACAAAAAGCCTATGTCTATACTTCAGACATCCATGATGATCCACAAGAAGTTCCTATTCCAGAAGAATATAAAGATAAAGTTAAGGAATTAAGAGAAAAATTATTCGAAGCATTATCTAACTTCGATGAAGAAATCTTAATGACTGTCTTAGAAGGGGAAGAACCAAGTGTTGAAAAGACCAAAGAAGTTATTCGTAAGGCCGTTTTAACTGGTGAATTCCACCCAGTCTTCTGTGGTAGTGCTTACAAAAACAAAAACATTCAATTACTCTTAGATGGCGTTATTGATTACTTACCAAGTCCATTAGACATTCATCCTGCCAAAGGAACTGATGACAGAGGTAATGAAGTCACATGCGCTCCAACTGATGACGCTCCATTAGCCGCGTTAGCGTTCAAAATCGCTACCGACCCATTCATTGGTCGATTAGCTTACGTTCGTGTCTATAGCGGTGTCTTAAAAGCTGGTAGCTATGTCTTAAACTCCACAAAAGGTGTCAAAGAGAGAATTGCTCGTGTCGTCTTGATGCACTCTAATCACCGTCAAGAAGTTGAAGAACTTCACGCTGGTGACATCGGTGCGGTCGTCGGCTTAAAGAACACAATTACTGGTGACACATTATGTGATGAGAAACATGAAATCGTCTTAGAAAGAATGGAATTCCCAGATCCAGTTATCGAAGAAGCTGTTGAACCTAAGACCAAAGCCGATCAAGAAAAGATGAATGTGGCATTACAAAAACTCGCTGAAGAAGATCCAACCTTCAAAGTGAGAACTAATGCTGAAACCGGTCAAACCCTTATCGCTGGTGTCGGTGAATTGCACTTAGACATCATCGTTGACCGTATGAGAAGAGAATTTGGCGTTAATGTTAACGTCGGTGCTCCTCAAGTTGAATATAAGGAAACAATTAAATCCGCTGCTGATTGCGAAGGTAAATATATCAAGCAAAGTGGTGGTCGTGGTCAATACGGTCACGTTTGGATCAAATTTGAACCTAACCCAGGCAAGGGCTTTGAATTCGTTGATGCCGTTGTTGGTGGTTCTGTTCCAAGAGAATACATTAAACCAACTCAAGACGGTTTAGTGGACGCTCTAAAGAGAGGTATGGTTGCTGGATTTGATGTCATGGATATTAAAGCCACATTATTCGATGGTTCTAGCCACGATGTCGACTCTAGTGAAGCTGCCTACAAGATTGCTGCCTCTTTAGCGCTTAAAGAAGCGGCAAAGAAATGTAACCCAGTCATTCTTGAACCAATCATGAAGATTGAAGTTACAGTTCCTGAACAATATTATGGTGATGTCATCGGTGACATCTCTCGTAGAAGAGGTAACATTACCGGTGAATCTCAAAGAGCCAATGCGAAGACAATTGAAGCGGAAGTTCCACTTTCTGAAATGTTCGGCTATGTCACTGACTTACGTAGTATGACACAAGGTCGTGGTAACTACGTCATGCAATTTGACCGCTATGGCGAATGTCCAAAATATATTCAGGAAGAAATTATCAAAAAGAGTGGCATGTCCGCTCGATAAAATTATGTCTAATACCTAATTAATTGGTATTGATAATAAAAAATAATTGCTATATTATGTTTTCGTTGCGAAATTGCATATACGAAAGAGAAGGGAGATTTCAATTTTATGGCAAAACAACATTTTGACAGAACCAAAGAACACGTTAATATTGGTACAATTGGTCACGTTGACCACGGTAAAACAACATTAACCGCTGCTATCACTTCTGTCTTAGCTAAAAAGGGCGGTGCTGTCAAAACCGATTATGCACAAATCGACTCCGCTCCAGAAGAAAAGGCTCGTGGTATTACAATTAACACAGCCCACATCGAATATCAAACAGATAAAAGACACTATGCTCACGTCGACTGCCCAGGCCACGCTGACTATGTTAAAAACATGATCACCGGTGCTGCTCAAATGGATGGTGCAATCCTCGTCGTCGCAGGCACAGATGGCGTTATGCCACAAACACGTGAACACATCTTACTTGCTCGTCAAGTTGGTGTTCCATACATCGTTGTCTTTATTAACAAAACAGACTTAGTCGATGATCCAGAATTATTAGACTTAGTCGAAATGGACGTCCGTGACTTATTAAATAGCTACGGCTTCCCAGGTGATGAAGTCCCAGTCATCCGTGGTTCCGCTCGTAAAGCCTTAGATGGCGATCCAGCAGAAGAAGCACACATCATGGAATTAATGGATGCATGTGATACCTACATCCCAGCTCCAGCCCGTGAAAAAGACAAACCATTCTTACTTGCTATCGAAGACGTCATGACCATTTCTGGTCGTGGTACCGTCGTCACAGGCCGTGTTGAACGTGGTCAAGCAAAATTAGGTGATGAAGTCGAAATCGTCGGTATCAAACCAACACAAAAATCCGTTATTACAGGTCTTGAATCCTTCCGTAAGATCTTAGACTACGCCGAAGCAGGCGATAACGTTGGTGTCTTATTAAGAGGTATCAACCGTGATCAAGTCCAACGTGGTCAAGTCTTAGCAAAACCAGGTTCAGTTACACCTCATAGCAAATTCACAGGTCAAGTCTACGTCTTAACCAAAGAAGAAGGTGGCCGTCACACAGCTTTCTTAAGCAACTACCGTCCACAATTCTACTTCCGTACAACAGACGTCACCGGTGTTATTACACTTCCTGCAGGTGTTGACATGGTTATGCCTGGCGATAACGTTGAATTAACCGTTGAATTAATTCACCCAATCGCTATGGAAAAAGGTACCAAATTCTCCATCCGTGAAGGTGGCAGAACCGTTGGTGCTGGTACAGTTAGCGAAATTATTAAATAATTTAGTTAATTTAGATTATGAACTAACCCATCGTTTATCGGTGGGTTTTTTTCTTATCATTAATTCATATATGTGATATATTTTTAATATATGGCTGAAGTATATTCCACATTTCAAAGACAAGAAACCAACGGTTTAAAAAATATTACTCACGCAAAACTATTTCCTCGTTTTGTTGCGGTCATCGTTGATCTAGCAATTATGGGAACAGTCTTTTTTGGATTATTGTTATTAGTGCAAAAAGTTATCTGTCCAAATTCTAAATATGTCAAACAAGCCGAACAAGAGTATTACGGATATAACATTGATAGTGGGTTATTTGTCTACGATGAAGAGGCCAAAGCTTATAAACCTAGGACTTTTAGTGATTATAAGGGCTATCAGGACTTGTTTTATACCTATTACACAGATTATCTCGTGAATGATTGTCCCGAGCCTTATCGTGTCAATTATGAAGGAAATGAAACATATTGGTTTAATGTCCATGTCTTAGGGCAAAAAGATGATTTAGCTAAATATGATGATATTAATCAATTAAATAAATTAGTGACATCTACAGGTAATGCGTTATTCTCCTATAAATTAGATAGCGATAATAAACCTATTTATAACGAATTAGCGATTCCAACTTGTCAGCAAAACGATCCAGAAAAAGAGATTAGCGAAGAAGATAAAGCAGCATTAGTGAAATACTTCTATATCGCTGATGAAAATAACAAAGATAATGAGACATGTTATTACCATATCGCCGCATTAGATTTATCAGGTAGACCATTTGTCTCTAAAGCATATGATAAGTGGTATGAGCATTATTATAATTTACCAATTATATTTACCTTCTCATTCTCCATGCTCATATTCTTCTTTATCATTCCAATTTGTTTCAAAAATGGTGAAACCATTGGTAAATTAATCTTCCATTTAGGATTAGTTAATAAATTAGGATATCGATATAACAGATTACAGCTCATTCCCCGTTTCTTATTTGAGATGGCGGTCATTGTGCTCCTATATGTCTTCTTAGTGGTTTTCTATAGTGCATTAGCCTGGTTCATGGGTATTGTGACATTCCTCGGATTAGCTAGCTATGGATTAGCGATATTCACTAAAGATCATAAAGCCATCCATGACTATGTCGCAGGTACAATAGTTATCGATAAAGTTCATTCTGAAATCTTTGATAACGCGAACCATGAAGCGAGAGTGAAGGAAGAAATCGAATCCGTTAAGCCATTACTCGCAGAAGTGGAAACACCAAGAGAAGAGACAATTCTCTACAAAAATGAAGATTTTGATAAGACAAATAAAGAAGGTTAATCGGAAAAAATCTGATTAACTTTTTTTGTGCGTTTGTGTGCCCCTAAGTGCGCACTTTTTTATTTTAATAAATAGTTCCATGTGCTAAACTCAAATTGTATAAATTTTCCATACTATGAGAAAGGAGTTATCTCTATGGAAGTAAGAATTGAACATCTTACCAAATCTTTCATTGGTAAGAAAGGTTCCAAGACTACCGCCGTTAACGATATGTCTTTTGTCGTGCCTGATGGCAAATTGGTCGGTTTGCTTGGTCCTTCTGGTTGTGGTAAATCAACAACCCTTTATATGATTGCGGGTTTACACAAACCAACCGATGGTCACATTTGGTTCGGTGATGAAGATGTTACTAATGTTCCTCCAGAAAACCGTGGTATTGGTTTAGTTTTCCAAAACTATGCTTTGTATCCACATTTTTCTGTTAAACAGAATATCACCTTCCCACTCGACAACGTTCGTTTCCCATCTCCTCTTCAAGCTTATAAGACAAGAGTGAATGAAGCGAAATCCCAAATCAAAAAAGCTCAAAAGGCTGGTGACCAAGAAGCTCTCGCCCTCCACGAAAAGGAATTAGCGGAAGCAGAAGAAGCCTTACAAAAGGCCACAGAAGAACTTGAACAAATTAAAGTTCAAGATCCAGAGCGTTATGCTCAACTCACAAAGAAAAAGCTAACTAAGGAAGAAAAAGACGAAATCGCCCATAAGATGGCTAGACTCGTTGACATCGAGCCTTATTTAGAAAGAAAGCCAAAGGAATTATCTGGTGGTCAACAACAACGTGTTGCTATCGCGCGTGCCTTGGCGAAATCCCCTCGTGTTTTGTTGTTAGATGAACCATTATCTAACTTAGATGCTCGTTTGAGATTACAAACACGTGAAGAAATTAGACGTATTCAAAAAGAAACAGGCATTACCACAATCTTCGTCACACACGACCAAGAAGAAGCTATGTCTATTTCCGATGTTATTGTCGTTATGAACTTTGGTGTCATTCAACAAATTGATGAACCACAAAAAGTTTATGATGAACCAGTTAACTTATTTGTTGCTAAATTCTTAGGTTCTCCAGCAATTAACATCTTTGATGGCGAAATCAAAGGTGGCAAATTATATGTCGCTGGCGAAGTCTTTGATGATGACAAAGTGTACAAAGAAGAATATCACGGTGTCATTCATCACGAATATGCCTTTGTTAAAGGTACAAGAATGACTTCAGAAGAATATCAAGCTGATTTAGCGGCTCACCCAGAAAGATTAGAAGGATTACAACCAAAAGAAGTTAAAGCTTTAAAGAATCCTGAAATCGAAATCGTCCAAGAAGACGAAGAAGTGGTGAAGAAAGACCGCTTAGTCAAGATTGGTGTTCGTCCAGAAGCCTTTACCTATAGTAAGAAAGGCTCTCTCCCAATCGATGTCCAATTCGTACAACACGTTGGACGTGACGTTTCCGTTATTGGCCGTGTCAAAGGCCAAGAAACAGGTATGAAGATTATTATTCCAAGCGAATCTTGGAAAGATGTTGTTGGTCAAAACGAATTAAGATTTGAACCAAAACGTTTCTATGTCTTCGAAGAATCTGGAGAAAGGATTAAATAACATTTAAGTTATTTGGTATTTTTTATGGCAAATTTAAAAGAAAGGAATGAAGAAGTTGTCGTAACTGCCAACGGTAGTGCGGTTTTACAAACCCCTTACATTGACGCGGTAACCAATAAAGGCTATCTCGATGTCAAACAACACAAATGGATCATGCCTGAATGGTTAAAGGGCTGGATTGCTTTAATCCCTGCTTTAATCTTCTTGATTGTGTTTATGATTTACCCAATCATCAACTCATTCATGATTTCATTCATCAATAACTTCTATTGGGTCGGTGGTAGTAACTCATCCTTAGCGATCGTTAACTTTATTGCCTCAAGAGCCAATACAAGAAGTAGTATTGTTCAATCGTTTGGTATCCAGAACTATGTCAACATCTTTAAAGATCAATTGTTCTGGCAAGCTCTTGGAAACACCGGTTTAATCGTTATCGTTGAAGTTCCTTTGACAATCTTAGTTGGTTTAATCATTGCAGTGTGTTTGCATTCCATTAAACCTTTACAAGGTTTCTATCAAACAGTCTTCTTCTTACCATATGTTACCAACGCCATCGCCTTAGGTATGGTCTTTAACGTCATGTTCTCTGACGGAAGCGCTGGTCTATTCAATACTCTCATTGGTTGGTTCGGTATCAATCCAGTTAACTGGTTAGGTGCAAGTGCTAGCAAATGGAGCATGTTCTTCGTTATCGTCGTTTACTCAATTTGGAACGGCATTGCCTTTAAGATCTTAGTCTTTATGTCTGGCTTATCCACAATTGATAAACAATATTACGATGCCGCAAGAATCGATGGTGCATCAAAATTCACCATCTTTAGAAGAATTACCGTTCCTCTATTATCTCCACAGATCTTATACATTACCGTTACATCGTTCATCGGCGCAGCGAAATCATATTCACAAATTATCGCCTTGTTCGGTGCCGGTCCTGTTAACTTCGGTGGTACCGATGGTACAAGATGGATTACTATCGTCGGTTTTATTTACAAATACATGCAATCAACACAAGAATCCGCTTTAGGCCGTGCTGCAGCTGGTTCTGTTATCTTGTTGATTCTTATCTTATTACTCACTCTTGTTCAATTTGCGGTTAGCAAGAACAGAGTGCATTACTAGAAAGGAGAATGACTTATGGCTGAACATGAAGTGTATTTCGCTAGTGAAGCTCAGATGAGACGTTATAAAGCGCAAAAGATCATCACCCAAGTGTTGCTTTATGGCTTCCTCACCATCATGGGTTTATTCATTGTTATTCCTTTCTACTACATGATTATCACATCATTCAAATCCACTGATGCTTATAATCTTGAAGTTCAACACGGACAACTTAACTTATTGTTAACATCCTCTAACTTCTCCTTTGAACAATATGGAAAAGTTATGGGTAAATCAGGTGACTTCGGTACATTCTATTTAAATACAATTTATACCGCAGTCGTCTCCACAGCCTTTACAGTAGTGACATCTGTCTTAGCAGCCTTTGCTTTCGCAAGAGTCAACTTTAAAGGTAAAGACTTAATCTTCACAATTTTATTAGGAACCATGATGATTCCTGGTGAAATGATGATGATTACCAACTTCCAAACCACAATGGCTTTGAACTGGAAAGACACCTTTGCGGCGTTAATCTTCGTCCATGGTGTTAGTGTCTTCTATATCTTCTATTTAAGACAAACATTCCAACAAATCCCGAATGAATTATTCTTAGCAGCGAAAGTTGATGGTTATGGACACTTTGCATACTTATGGAAGTGTATGATTCCAATCGCCATGCCAACAATCGTTACCATTATGATTCTTTCACTTATGGGTGCGTGGAATGCCTATATTTGGCCACAATTGGTCGCTTCAGGCAAACACCCATGGTTATTTGGCAAAAACGTGCACGATATGCATTTAGTCTCTAACGGCTTAATGAGTAAGTTCCAAAGCACAGAGTTTGCTTCAGATGATCCTGCGAAAGTCACCGGTTCCTTATTCGCAACCATTCCATTATTTATATTCTTCTTAATCTTTAGAAAATATATTATGCGTGGTGTTTCACGTTCCGGTATTAAAGGATAAAAGAAAGGAAAATTTATTATGAAAAAACTTTTATCAATCATTGCACCTATCGCTTTATTATCCACATTAGCTATGGGCGGCTGTGCCAAAGGTTTAGGCCCTGCCGATACAGATAATGTCGATGTAACAGTGGATACAAGAGGTGCCACAATTAGCTTCTGGACAGGTTTTGGAACGTCCATTAGTGACAAATTAAAAGAAATCGTCGCTGATTTCTCTGCTAAAACTGGTATCACAGTTGAATACGAATCAAAAGGTGGATATCCAAACCTTCAAACCGCTATTAACTTATCAGTTACAAAGAAAGAATTCCCAAATGTTGCTGTTGGTTATCCAGATCACTTTGCTGGTTATGTTAACAGTAATATTCAATTACGTCTTGATGGTCTCATCAAGAACGATGAAAAACGTAAATCCGATAAGAAAGATGAAAATGGTCATGACGCCGATGCCGATGGCATTAGATTATTAGACTATTCCAATTTCTATAAAGATTACACAAAAGAAAACGAATCATTAGAATTTAAAGCCGATGGTACAGGCTATGTCTTAGGCTTACCATTCAACAAATCTAGTGAAGGTATGGCAGTCAACAAAACATTCTTTGATTGGTTCGCCACACAAGAAGCATACAAAGATAAAATCTTTGTTCCAACAACATGGGGCGAAGTTAAATCCGTTGGTTTAGCCGTTAAAGACTTCTTTGCAACAAAAGGTGTCTATGGACATATTTTAGCAAGCGATGGCAATGTCTATGATGATGAAGCAGGTATTCCAACTGGTCAAACAAAAGTTTATGATGCTACACGTGTTGCTGATGCTGATGCATTCCGCTTATTGTCATATGACTCAACAGAAAACCTATTCATTACATTAGTTAGACAATTTGGTGGTACATTCACCGAATTAGATCCAACAAGAACAGGTAAAGGTTTTGCTGCATTTAACGATGCCGATAAGAAAGATAAGACCCTAGCCGCGATGGATATGTATAAAGATTTAGCCGACAAGAAACTCGTTGGTATTCCAGCCACTTTTGGTGAATCCTTATATTGCTCCACACCATTCTGTAATGGACAATCATTATTAAACGTTGGTTCAACAGCCGGTATTTACAATGCCATTCCACAAGGCAATGCCTTCAAAGTTAAAGCTGCTGCTATTCCACAAAACGAAAATAACCCAGATGGTGCTAAATTCGTTATTTCTCAAGGTACAAACTTAGCCTTATTCAATAAAGGCACTGATAAAGAAAAAGTCGCCGCTTGGAAATTAATGGTTTACTTATCACAACAAGCCAATGGTAGATTTGCTGCCGAAACTGGTTATTTCCCAACATGTGAAGACGCCACCAATTCTAAAGAATATCAAGACTACCTTGAAAGTAGTGCTGATGCCAAAGGTATGATCACCATTGAATGTGGTCGTATTAATAAAGAAGTCTATGGTAATAAAGAAGACGGTTGGGTGAGATTCGTCGACCCAGCATTCTTAGGTTCTTCCGCTGTTAGACAAGAATGTGGTTATATTCCTGGTTACATCATTTCTGGTGAAGTCGGAACCAATCAACAAATCTTAGACGCAGTCTATAAGAAATTACCAGACTTCACAAGATAAGGAGGTCTTTTATGAAAAAACCTATAGTTACGACCTTATTATCAGTTGCAATGCTAGGTGGCATAGCAGTTAGTTCAACAGCTTGTAAACCAAGTTGGAGAAACAAATATGCTTATGACATTGACTTTAATGCTGATGTTAAAGGCACAGAAATTGAATTCTGGACTGGTTTCGGTTCCGCAATTAACGACGTTTTAGAACCAGTTATTGCTGAATTCGAACACATGACAGGTGTTAAAGTTAAATATGAAAGTAAGGGTGGATATACCCAAGTCCTCAATGCGACAACATTAGCAGCGACAAGTGGTAAATTCCCACACTTAATCGTTGGTTATCCTGACCACTTTGCTACATATGTTAACCAAGACATTATCGTTAGATTAGACTATTATTTCCAAAATGATGTCAGAAGTTCATTTGAACCTGATAATCAACAATTCAAAATTGAAGACTTCTATGCTGACTACATGAGAGAAAATCAATCTATTGAATTTGATGCAGAAGGCAAACCTTACACCTTAGGTGTACCATTCAATAAATCCACAGAGGTTTTGATTGTTAATGATACATTCTTCTCATGGTGTGCTGCTAATGAACCTTCATACAACATTCATGTTCCTGCAACATACGCAGAACTCGATACAGTTGGTAAATCCATTCTTAAATTATTAGATGATAAAGGTGTCTATGATCACTATCTATTAAAAGATGGTACTGTGACCACAGAACAACCAGAAAATCCAAAAGATATCGTCTTAAATTTAAGTGGTATCTTTAAATGGGGAACTGCAGGCAAAGCTCAAAAAGACTGCTTCAAACCATTCTCCTATGACTCACAAGCCAACTTATTCATTACATCCATTAGACAAAATGGTGGAACATACACTGAATTAGATAAAGAAACAAGAAAAGGTTATGTGGCATTTAATTCCCCAGAAACCGTCGATGTTTTAAACAAACTAAACACAATGTATAATGACCAAACATTTGGCATTCCAGCTGACTGGAATGAACAAAACTATGGTTCCAACCCATTTAAAGCTTCAAAGACCGTCATGACTCTTGGTAGTAGTGCTGGTGTCGCAAATGACGCTCCTACAGGCAATGCCTTTGATATTAAAGCTGCTCCAGTTCCATATTGGGATGCCGAAAGAAAATTCGTCATTTCTCAAGGTGCTAACTTAGCTTTATTAGATAAAGGTAGCCGTGAACAAAGATTAGCAGCATGGATGTTATTAAAATTCTTAACCAAATACGCTAATGGTTATATTTGTTCTCAAACATCTTATTATCCAGCTTCTCCATACGCCGAATTAGGTGGTATGTGGAAGGGTGCTGATGAAGAAAAATACGTCGACTACGCAACATGGCTTGGCGATTCATTAGAATCACCAAACACCACAGAAAGAATTAAAGGTCAAACCGCTAATATTAACGTTGATTACTACATCAAAGCCACTGAAAAGTGGACAAAATTCGTCGATCAACCATTCCCAGGCAGTGCTTCTGTCCGTGAAGAAGTTGCTTCTGTTCCAAAATACGTCTTCTTAGATAAGATGGAACCACAAAAGGCCATTGATGAAGTATTAAAACAATTAAGAGATTACGTTAGATAATAAGGAGGATCGTTAATGAAAAATAAAATCCTATTATTATTAGTCGCAAGCGCGATGCTTGTGACCGGATGTAAAGCTAGAGGTGGTAAATGTCCTGCCACTCCAACAGGCGATACCGTTTTAGCTACACCTTACACCGATAGCTTAAAATTAGCGCAAGCAGATAAACTCGAAGGTGCTTCATTCGCTTCTACAAGCGAAGATAGCAAATCCTATGAGCATTATGGCTACGTCACATTAAAGAGTTGTACTGATGGTGACACCGCTAACTTCTCGCAAAAAGGCTATGTTGATGAAGATAAGAAAGAAATTACTATTAAGACACGTTTCTTAGGTGTTAATACTCCAGAATCAACCGCTAAGGTTGAACCATGGGGCAAAAGAGCTTCCTTATTTACAAAACATATCTTAGAAGCCGCACAAGCAAAAGCGGACGAAGAATCCGCTGCTGCTGGCAAAACAGTTTATAACATCGCTTTGATTACCGATCCAGAAACGATGGGGGAAAGAGATTCCTCTGGTAACCGTTGGTTAGCGTTTGTTTGGTATCGTAAGAGTTCAAGTGATGCTTGGAGAAACTTAAACCTTGAATTAGTCGAACAAGGTTATTCAAGAAACCAATTATTTATCGATAGCAAAGTTTGTGACTATCGTAAATCATTCGAAGCCGCAGGTTCCTTTGCTGAAAAGTGTGGAATCCGTGTCTATGGTGAAGAAGATGATAAATATGACTATACCGCTCAAGCATATGAATATTCCTTATGGGGAATTAAAAAACACTATGATGAAATCGGTATTAACGATGAAGGTGGTTCTGGCGTTCAATTAATCGTCACAGCCTTAGTCGTTGGTATTCAAGGTGACAACATGTATTTACGTGATGTCTTAATTGATGAAGAACAATACGAAGAAGAAGGCGAAGGCGCACAACTCTTTGGTTTATACGCTTATGCTGGATTTAACACCGCATTATGTTCTACATTAGCCAACCTTTCTGAAAAGGCCGGTATGGATGGAACAGGTGTTGGATTAGTTGTTAGATTCTTCGCACGTGCTACAACCTATGGTGGAAACATTCAATTATCAGACGTTAAAACCGGAACTTCTGGTGCTAAAGCATTCAGAGTCATCTCCGCTGATAACTTTGATAAATATAAAGATTCCTTGAACTGGTCTCACCAATACAAGATTGATAAAGACTTTACATTTGCAGACTTGAACGTTTCAACTGCTCCAGTTGCTATTGATAATAGCAAGTTAGATAGAAACCACAAATCAGAAGATTGCAATTGTACAGATTTACTCCAATATCAATATCAATGGATCCAAGTCAATATGAAGATCAGAAAAGTCACACCTTCTGAAGATGATGATAAAGAAGAACAAAAAAACATCGTCCGTGGTGCTGAAGATCCATATTGGAACAATTCAAATTCCGAAACAAAAGCCTATACAATCTATGCTTCAATCGAAGACAAGAATGGTGAATCCATTTACACCAACATTAGAGTTGATGCTTCACTCAATCCATATGTTGCTCCAGCTTTCTTTGGCACAAGTGACAAACACGATGTCAGTAGCGCTAATAGCCCAGTTGGCAAGACATATAAAGTGACTGGTTACTTTGTAAAATACTACGATAAGTTCCAAGTTCAACTCGCAAATAACTACTTAGCCTATAAGTACATTGAATTAGTAGGCTAGAAAGGATTAACACTATGAAATTTAAAGCATTATTCTTAGCTCCAGTCATGTTAATGGCATTAACAGGCTGTGGCAAAAAAGGCAAAACAGATCAACAAATTGTTGATGAAATGGCTTCAATGGTCACTAACATTGTCAATCCAGTTACTGGTTCTGGATTAGAACCAGGTTCAACCCTAAGATTGAAGAATAGTAATTACCTTTTAGGTGTCAAAACATTAAAATACGAAACAGAAAGAAAAAATAAAGATGGAACCCCGGTCGTTGCTGAACCAGAAATCAATTGGACATTCTCTAATGATAAATGGAAACTTCAGGAATACACAGCCGATGAATCATATACAATTTTAAAACCAAAAATGATTTATAAAGCAGCTGATGAATATGATACTGATATAAAATTAACAATGACTTGGAATGGTTTAACTGCAGAGTCTACTTATCACGTTTCAATTTACTACGCCTAATAAGCAAAAAAGCCGTCATTTTGTTGGCGGCTCTTTTTTATTTTAAAAAAAGTTTAACAAATTACTTTTACTTATATAAAATATAATTACAGGTCAAACCTAACATAAGGAGAAAAAAATGAACAAGAAATTATTCTTAATCCCATTAGCGGCTTTATTGTTAGTCGGTTGTAACACCAAAAAGCCAGCTAGCTCACAACAATCTGAGCAACCAAAATCAAGTGAACCAGCTCCATCTTCTTCTGAAGAACCAGCAAAAGAATGGACACAAGTCACACCAGTCGCAGGCAAAAAATATAAACTCGCTGAAGATGTTACTGCCGGAAGAACATGGTGCGCAGGCACATTTGATAGCTCCAAACACGTTATCAATGGTACAACAGATGTTGATGAAGCGGCAGATGTCGAATTAGTCGCAGTTGAAGGTGGCTTCAATCTCAAAGTTACATTACCAGATGGCGAAACAGTTAAGTACATCAACTTCAATGATGGTAACTACACTTCCCCAGCACTCGAAGATACCGCCAAATCAGTGTATGTCATTGGTGATCCAGGAAATGAAGATGCCGCAAAGAAAGCATTCGTCGAAAAGACATTAGTCACAACCTTTAAATATAAAGGCAACGACACCAAGATTTGTGTTGGTACACAAAAACAATACAGCACATTCGCAGGCACAATTGAAAAATATTGGGTTGCTGAATCCAATGCTCCTGCAATGTTCATGGAATTAAAATAATTAATTCGCTTATCTAATTAAGGGTGTTCTTAATGAACATCCTTTTTTGTTATAATGAGGAAGAGGTGATTCCATGAAAACCAAAATTATTTCTTTAGTTGCTTTAATTTCACTTATTTCTATTATTGGTTGTTCTAAAAAGAACTATAAACCCGGTGATACATTAACCATAACATCTATTGAAATGGCGGATGAATATGGGGAATCCACACTTATTCAGCACAATGGGTTTGATATTTTAGTGGATTCCGGTAGTGAACTAGATGCTAACCATGTCAAGGAAGTCTTAAATACAAAGGTTAGTGACAAAACAATTGATTTATTAGTGGTAACACATCCTCACGGCGATCATATTGGTGGAATCATTAATGATGCCTTAAGTGATATGACTATCAAACAAATAGTCGATTATGGATATACATATGTGACTGATGGCCATGATAAAATCACCAACAATGAATATGTTCAAGCCTACATTAATAAAAGAAATCAATTTATTAGTAGTGGCGCTAAATATCACGGCATTGTGGAGCAAATGAATGAATCTAAAGTCCTTGCTATAAGCAAAAAGGATGATTTGAATCTTCGCTGGCTAAAAAATGATTACTATTTTAGTGAAAAGGATACGTTCCCCAATAGTGAATGCAAATCCACAAATCCAAACGTCACTTCCGTTTCATTTGTTTTGGAATATAAATATTGGAATTTAGTGATGTGCGGTGATATTGATAGCACATTCGCAGAACCATCTATATCAAATAACCACGAAAAACTATTCAATGATAAAAATAAAAGAATACTTTTAAAAGGAACCCATCATAGCAGTTCATCTTCTATGGGATATAAGTTCCTAGACTGGACAAGACCAGAAATAATATTTACCTCTTCCGCAATGATTGATTCCGTTTGCGTTCCTAACGAAGTCGTATTGGGTAGTGGTGAAGGTCAACTTAATCATCCAAACAAATCAACAATGAAAAGAATGAAGGATAGATGTGAGACCATTTATTGGAACGGCATTAATGGTGACATCACTTTCACCACAGATGGTGTTAATGATATGACTATGTCAGGCACTGGAAGGCATAAAGATTATTACAAAAAAGGCACAACTGATATTGCAGATAAAGAAAAAGAGAAGAGTGTTAAATTCTTCGATAGCGAATTCGCTAAGTATTATTAAAACCAAATAGGTGCGGTAATCGCCGCATCTTTTATTTATGTATAAATTATCGTTTTCATCGTAAAAAGGCCTTAAATCGCTTGTTTTTATAAATAAAATACGTTTTGTTTTACTATTGAAATGTCTAAACCTTTCATATATTATTATTAAGCGCGAAAAATGGTCCCTTAGCTCAGCTGGTAGAGCAACTGACTCTTAATCAGTGGGTCAAAGGTTCGAATCCCTTAGGGATCACCAAACCGCAAAATAAGCAGTAACTTCGGTTATTGCTTTTCTTTTTTAACCATTAATAAATATAGTTTGCTATATAATTAATATGTTAGAGGTGTTTCATATGAAAGAACCAAATGTTAAAGATCTAAAGAAATATTTACAAGGCATGGCTAAACTTCCAAAAGCCAAATATATTACTTCAGAAAGACTTTCTCGTATCGTTGGCATTTATCCAGAAGTGATTAATGAAAATCTTTCATATTTTGATCCAATGGTGAAGATGGATTATGAATTCAATCTTTTGGAACTCGTTCCACAGATGAAAAAGTTCATCGAAGCTAAAGAAGCTAAAAGAGCACCAACCCCAAAACCAGTAGTGGTGAAGAAGGATGAAATTGATTTATATGACAACTATTTTGATTTCATTTATAAGAAACTAACCTATGGTGGAATGATTGATAAGAGCGTGGAATTGTCTGATAAAGACTTAAAAATTCTTAAAAAATTAATTAGTGAAGAACTCGCAAATAGAAAAGGTAAGAAATAAAAATAAAACTGAGCAGGTGTGCTTGCTCAGTTTTTTTAATTAATCTTAATTTTCAAAATTTCTTCTCTTAAAGGCGGTAAATCGTTTTTAGCGATTTTGTAAATTTCTTTAAAATTTACTTTGTTATAAATATGAACTATTAATGTTCTAAGTTTTATCGCTTCTTTCCATGGAATGTTTGGGTATTCTTCCCCAAAAATTTCTTTTAATTTGGTAAGTTGCTCTCCTATTTGCATTAACGAGAAACAAGTGGCTCTACCATGTAGGTCTGATTTTTCGAACTCTTCTAAGGATAAATCTTTTAAATCATCAGTCACAAAATCAATGTGTTTAATGATTGACTCAATTCTTAGTTTTATAGTTGTTTTGTCCATAAATTTTTACTCCATCTACTAACACTCTTGCTAAAAATTCATCATTATTTGAGAGTTGTTCGGAACTCAATAAATCAACCTGTTTTCCCAGAGATTCTTCTAATTCTGCGGCCAGGCCATAGAATTTCAGTCCCATTGTTTCGCTTTCCACAATGACAATGTCAACATCGCTTTGACTAGTCGCGTCTCCACGAGCATAACTTCCAAATAAATACGCACACCTTACTTCAGAATATTTAGCAAATATTTCACTTGCTTTTGCTCTGATAGTTCTCAAGTTTAAAATAGCAGGACTACCATCTTGATTTATTCCCATTCCCTTGAGTTTTGCTAAGATTTCATCGTATGCTTCACAGATATCACCTTTTTCTTCATAAGTTTGATAAGTGCGTCTAGACACACCGCATATTCTTGCGGCATCAACTTGAGTTAAACCAGCTTTTTTTCTGACTTCTTTTAGAGTTTGCATATATGGACCTTTCTATTAACATTATAGTTGCGCAAAAATTAATGCGCAAGTAAGTATTATTGAAATAATATCCCCATTTTTTTATTCGTCCTTGCGAACAAATTAGACGTGCGCGTATAATTATTACGGTTATTACGAAAGGATAGTTTTTAATTTATGGAAGAAATTAAGAAAACAATGCTCTCAGTTGATGGTAATACTGCAGCAGCATTAGGTTCCTATAACTACATTGAAGTAGCAGGCATCTACCCAATTACTCCATCTTCACCAATGGCGGAAAACATTGATGTTTATGCTTCACAAAAAAGAAAGAACTTCTTTGGTTCTGTAGTTAAGGTTAGTGAAATGCAATCTGAAGCTGGTGCTTCTGGTGCAGTTCACGGTGTATTACAAGCTGGTGGATTAGCAGCCACATATACTGCATCCCAAGGCTTATTATTAATGATTCCAAATATTTATAAGTGGGTCGGTGAATGCTTACCAGCAGTCTTACATGTTTCTGCAAGAAGCTTAGCCACACGTAGCTTATCAATCTTTGGCGATCATCAAGACATCTACGCAATTAGACAAACAGGCATTGCAATGTTATGTTCACATTCTGTGCAAGAAATCGCAGATTTAACAAACGTTGCTCACTTAATAGCCATTGATGCTCAATATCCAGTTTGTCATTTCTTTGATGGCTTTAGAACATCTCATGAAATTCAAAACGTTGAATTCATCGATGATGCTGAATGGAAGAAATTATTACCAATGGATAAGGTTGAACTCTTTAGAGCTAGAGCCTTAAATCCACACACTCACCCAGTCACACGTGGTGGTGCAGAAAACGATGATATTTATTTCCAAGGCAGAGAAGCTCAAAACAAGAAAGCAGACGAAGTCCTTGAAGTCGCTATTAAATATTTCAAAGAAGCCAGCAGATTAACTGGTAGAAATTATGCTCCATTCACCTATTATGGTGATAAAGATGCTGATAGAGTCATCATTGCTATGGGTTCTGTTACAGAAACCATCAGTGAAGTCATTGATGATTTAAGAAGCAAAGGTGAAAAAGTCGGTTTAGTGAAAGTTCACTTATATCGTCCATTCTCCGCTAAACATTTATTAGAAGTTTTACCAAAATCAGTCAAACGTATCGCTGTTTTAGATAGAACCAAAGAATTAGGTGCTTCCGGTGAACCATTATATGAAGATGTCGTCGCTGTTATTAAACAAGCTGGCTTAAACATCGAAGTATTAGGTGGTCGTTATGGTTTATCCTCTAAGGATACACAACCAAAAGACATGAAAGCCGTCTTTGATTTCTTGAAAGCGGAAAAACGTTGGAACGGATTTACCGTTAGCATCAATGATGATGTCACACACTTATCCATTCCTGTGGATGAACATTATCATGTTAAAGGTGACTACACATCCTGCTTATTCTACGGTTTAGGTAGTGATGGTACAGTTTCCGCTAACAAATCATCCATCAAGATTATCGGTGATGCTACACACCAATACGCACAAGCATATTTCGCATATGACTCACGTAAAGCTGGTGGTGTTACACGTTCACACTTAAGATTTGGTAAAACACCAATTAGATCCACATACTATGTGCAAAACGCAGACTTTGTGTCTTGCTCATTAGATACATACCTCTTCAAGTTCGATATGATTAAGAACTTAAAAGAAGGTGGCACATTCTTGCTTAACACTGATATGGACGATGCCACATTAGTGAAGATGATGCCAAACCGCGTCAAATATCAATTAGCGACAAAGAAAGCAAAATTCTATGTCATCGACGCTAACAAGATTGCTAGCGAAATTGGTATGGGACGTCATACAAATACCATTCTCCAAGCCTCATTCTTCTATTTGAATCCAAATATTATGGATTATAGCGAAGCTAACAAATGGATGAAGAAGTTCGCAGAAAAGAGCTACGCCAAGAAAGGTCAAGATGTCGTTGAACTTAACTGGAAAGCTATTGATGCCGGTACTGAAGGCTTAAGAGAAGTGAAAGTCGATCCAAAATGGGCCGAATTATCTCCAAAAGCCGAAGTTAAATTAACTGGTGATGATTACTTTGACCAATACGTTTCCGTTATCGGTAACTTAGATGGTGATAACTTACCAGTCAGCAAATTCTTAGAAGGTGAATTATTAGATGGCACAATGCAAAACAATATCACCTTTAAAGAAAAGAGAAGTATTGCGGATAGAGTCCCATTATGGCACCCAGAAGCATGTATCCAATGTAATAACTGTGCCTTTGTCTGTCCACATGCCACAATTAGACCATTCTTACTCAACGATGAAGAATTAGCCAAAGCCCCAGAGCTCGCTAAAGAAGTTGTTGATCCAAAACTCCCAATGCTCAAAGCCAAAGGCTTAAAATACAGATTACAAATTTCTCCACGTAACTGTGTTGGCTGTGGATTATGTGTCAGCGAATGTAACGCTAACAAGACCGGTAAAGTCGCTCTTGAAATGGTTGAAGCTAAATCACAATTCGCTCAAGAAGAAGCTGCTGATTACTTATTCAAACACGTCACTTATAAAGCTGATGCTTTACCAGCACCAATGCTCGATAGTGTCCTTGGTGTTAGTTACTTAATGCCATATATGGAAGTTTCCGGCGCTTGTGCGGGATGTGGTGAAACACCATATTACAGATTAGTCTCTCAATTATTTGGTAAAGATATGTTAGTTGCTAACGCAACTGGTTGCTCATCCATCTATAGTGGTTCCACTCCATTAACTCCATTCTGCACCGATAAAGAAGGTCAAGGTATTGCCTGGGCTAACTCCTTATTCGAAGACAACGCTGAATTCGGTTATGGTATGAGAGTGGCAACAGATGCCAAGATCAAACGTATCATTGAAATCTTATTAGCCGCAAAAGAAAGAGGCTTAGAACCTGAATTAAACGAAACAATTGATGCTTACTTTGCTAACATCAAGAATAGAAACGCTGTTAGACCAATCGTGAAGAGATTAGTCGAACTTGTTAAAGCCAGTAAAGATGAAGGCGTTAAAGAAGTCCTTACTTATGAAAGAGACTTACAAGACAAATCCATTTGGATTATCGGTGGTGACGGATGGTCATACGATATCGGTTATGGTGGATTAGATCACGTTATCGCTAACGAAGAAGATGTTAACATCTTAGTCTTAGATACCGAAGTCTATTCTAATACCGGTGGTCAATCATCTAAATCTTCACAAACTGGTTCTATCGCGAAATTTACCGCTTCCGGTAAAACAACCGCGAAGAAGAACTTAGCCCTCATCGCCATGAGCTATGGCAATGTCTATGTCGCTCAAATCGCTTTAGGCGCTAACCCAGTGGCCGCTATTAAAGCCTTAAAAGAAGCTGAAAGCTATGATGGTCCATCATTAGTAATCTGCTATGCTCCATGTGCTAACCATGGTATTAAAGGTGGCTTAGCCAACTCCATGAGACAAGAAAGATTAGCAGTGGAATGCGGTTATTTCCCAATCTTCAGATATGACCCACGTAAAGAAACTCCACTTACTGTCGATTGCAAAGATCCAGATTACAGCAAGTTAAGAGACTTCGTCATGACTGAAACCAGATTCTCTCAACTCCCAAGAGTCAACCCTGAACATGCTGAAGAATTACTCACAAAATGTGAGAAATATGCGAAGGATAGATTCGATAGAATCAAGAAATTTGGTCTCTAATATCTATTACAATTTAGGAGGAAGGTTTGCTTCCTCCTTTTTGTTTTGATACATTCTTAAGTTTTTGTATATTTTTATTATCTTTTCACTTGTTAAAGGATTAAATTTGGTCTATATTAATGTGGTAGGTTAAGCATTATGAATAAACAATTTAGACAACTCGAATTAGTATTAGAATTAATGAATGAAAAGGAACAAATCGAAGAAAATATCAAAGCCCTTCCAGTTGGTTACATTTCCGTTAAACAAATTTCTGGACATACTTATTACTACCGTCAATGGAGAGAAGGAAGCAAAATTATTTCTTCATACGTTCCAGAGGCATTTTTGAACGCCACAAGAAGAAAAATCGCTGCAAGAAAAGAACAAGAATCTCTTTTAAGAGCAGTTAAATTAGATCTCAAGAAAGCCTTGAGAAAAGTTAATAAAGAACGCGCTTTAACAAAAGAAGAAGTCGAACAACTTCTCGAACAAGAAAGAGCGAAATAATTTCTTAAATAAAATGAATAAGACAGGACTTGTCCTGTTTTTTCTTTATATGTAAAATATCTCTTAGGATTATTTATGTCGAAATTAGTCGTTTTATCAGGTGTTCCAGGTAGTGGAAAGAGTTACTTCTCTAAAATGCTCCGCAAAAAGAAAGTGGGGCATGTTTATATCATTTCCTCTGATTCATTAAGAGATATTGTGACTGGTAGTCAAAGAAACATCTCAGAAGATGAATTAATGTGGAAGATGTATTATCAACTCGCTAAAGTTTATTCCGCTGATCCAAACGGCATTGTGGTCTTAGATGCGACAAATCGAAATATTAAATATCGTATCGATCCAGTTAAAGAATTAAGAAAGAATTTTGATGAAGCGGATCTAGTTATATTCGATATTCCTAAAGAAGTAGTTATTAGACAAAATCGCGAGAGAGAATTCCCGGTTCCTGAATCAGTCTTAGATGAATATTTTGCTGATTTCCAATTACCGCAAAAAGAGGACTATGAATTCTTCAAAAATGTCTATATCGCCACAAGCGATAATGAAAGCGAAATAATTGATTTATTATAAAAATAAACATCTACAAAGTAGATGTTTTTTATTACCTGGTCGGAACGATGAGATTTGAACTCACGACCCCTTCCACCCCAAGGAAGTGCGCTACCAAGCTGCGCTACGTCCCGATAACTAATTTATTATACTGATATTTCATTTTTTTGATAAGGGTTTCTAGGTTAATTAGATATAAATAAAATTTATCGTTACTTTTATGAAAAAGCAAAGAAGAGGTAGAAATATCTCTTCTTCATGTTTATATTATTAATTACTATGGAAACGAAAATTGTTATCAAAGGTGCAAAAGAGAATAATTTAAAGAATATCGATTTGGAATTACCAAAGAATTCTTTGATTGTCTTTTCTGGTTTATCCGGAAGTGGTAAGACCACTTTAGCGTTTGATACCATCTTCGCGGAAGGTCAAAGAAGATATATGGAATCATTATCTTCCTATGCCCGTCAATTCTTGGGAAACTACGATAAACCAAACGTTGATAGCATTGATGGATTATCACCAAGTATTGCGATTGATCAAAAAAGTGTTTCACATAACCCCAGAAGTACTGTTGGTACAGTTACTGAGATATATGACTACTTAAGATTGCTATTTGGTCGAGTGGGTATTCCATATTGTCCAAATCATCATCAACCAATCATTTCTTTTTCTCCATCTATGATGACTGATATTGTTTTAGGATATCCAGAAGGGACAAAAATACAATTATTAGCCCCAGTTGTTCATGAAGAAAAAGGCACGCATAAAGAAATATTAGACAAGATTAGAATCAATGGTTTTACTCGTTTAAGAGTGGATAACAACCTCATTACCATTGATGAAGTTAAAGAACTCGAAAAGAATAAAAGACATAATATCGATATCGTCATTGATAGAATTATCGTTAAAAAAGAGAATAGAAGCCGTATTTATGACTCAATCGAAACCGCTTTAGACTGGTCACATGGTTTATTAGTGATTCTTACTGAAGAGGGCGAAAGAGTGCTTTCTGATAAGCATACATGTCCAATATGTGGATTCTCTGTTCCAAAAGTGGAACCAAGATTATTCTCCTTTAACGCGCCGATGGGATTTTGCCCTGACTGTAAAGGTCTAGGTGTGAAAAGAGAAGTGGATGTCGATATCTTAATTCCTGATAAAAACTTATCGATTAATCAAGGGGCTATTAGATGGTTTAAAAATATCATTGGTAGTAAGAATATTGAGTGGCAAGAATTTGCTTTACTATGTAAGCTCTACAAAATCGATATGGATAAACCATATAAAGATTTAACCGAAAAAGAGAAACAAATCGTTTTAGTGGGTAGTGATCAACCATTTAAATATGAGATTACTTCCGTGAATGGAAATGTCATGCATAGAAACGGTTATATCGAAGGCATTAAAACTCGTATTGACCGTCTATATAACAACACGAGCAGCGATATGATGAGAGAAATCTTTGAATATTATGTTTGTGATAAAGAATGTACAACCTGTCATGGAGCTAGACTTAATCAACAAGCATTATCTGTTTTAATCGATGGCAAAAACATTTACGAAGTCACATGTATGCAACTCAAAGAGCTACTGAAGTGGGTAGATGAATTGCCAAATAAATTAAGTGAAAGTCAAAGAACTATCGCGGATATGGTCTTAAAAGAAATCCATAACCGTTTATCATTCTTATGTGATGTGGGATTAGATTATTTAACTCTATCTCGTATGGCAATGACTCTTTCCGGTGGAGAAAGTCAACGTATTCGATTAGCCACACAAATCGGTAGTAAATTAACCGGTGTTTTATATGTTTTAGATGAACCATCTATTGGCTTACATCAAAAAGATGACCAAAGACTCATCAGCACGATGAAAAAGATGAGAGATTTAGGAAACACTTTAGTGGTGGTTGAACACGATGAAGAAACCATTAGAAGTGCGGATTATATTGTTGATATTGGTCCTGGTGCTGGATTCCATGGTGGTGAAGTTGTCGCTTCTGGTTCCTTAGAAGATATTGAAAAAGCGGAAAATAGTATTACTGGACAATATTTAACCGGTAAGAAATATATTGCTATTCCAAAGAATAGAAGACCAGGAAATGGTAAATTCATTCAAATTAGAGGCGCAAAGAGTAATAACTTAAAAGGCGTGGATGTTGATATTCCTTTAGGTTGTTTTGTCTGTGTTACTGGTGTCTCTGGAAGCGGTAAATCATCTTTAATCAACCAAACACTTTATCCGTATATCCAAAAATTATTTAATGAAAACGCTGAAGTTACCTTAGGTAAGTTCGATGAAATTAAGGGTGTGGAATATTTAGATAAGGTTGTCGATGTCACTCAAGATCCAATTGGTAGAACTCCAAGAAGTAACCCCGCTACATATGTGAAGTTATTTGATGATATTCGCGATTTATTCGCAGAAACTATCGAAGCTAAAGCTCGTGGTTTTGATAAAGGAAGATTCTCTTTTAATACTACAGGTGGTAGATGTGAAACATGTCAAGGCGCAGGTGTCACTTGTATCCCCATGAACTTCTTACCGGATGTTTATGTTAGATGTGATGCTTGTGGTGGTAAACGTTATAACGAAGAAACGTTACAAGTTACCTATAAAGGTAAAACCATCTATGATGTCTTAGAGATGACAATTGAGGATGCCTTAAAGTTCTTTGAAAATCGTCCAAAGCTCAAAAAGAGAATTCAAATTCTTTATGATGTTGGTCTTGGCTATATGAAACTCGGTCAACCCGCGACCACATTATCTGGTGGTGAAGCTCAACGTGTTAAATTAGCCTATGAACTTCAAAAGAAACCAACTGGCAAATCATTATATATTCTTGATGAACCCACAACTGGATTACATACAGATGATGTCTCAAGATTATTAAAAATCTTGCAAAGAATTGTCGATAATGGTGATACTGTCTTAGTTATTGAACATAACTTAGATGTCATCAAAGTCGCTGATTATATTATCGATTTAGGACCTGATGGTGGCGATCGTGGTGGCACAATCGTCGCTAAAGGAACCCCAGAAGAAGTCAGTGAATGTGAAAGATCATACACTGGACAATATCTAAAAGATATTCTTAAGAAAGGACAATACGAATAATGGTACTATTTATTATTGCAGCAGTTGTCAGCTGCTTCGCCCTTGGCCTAGGCATATATTGGGCAGTGAAATTTATTAAAGAAACAGTTCCATCTGTTCCTTTTGTCACATTAATCAAAAGATTATCTATTATCATCGGTGTCTTTTCACTAACATTTGCAACAATGATGATTTCCATTTATTTATGGGGTCATCTTAAACCAAGAGCCTATGAATTAACCGCGACAATTGTTGGTGGCTTATTAACTGGCTTTTTAGGTTCGCTTTCTTTATTCACATTCATGCTTCATTATTGGGGTGGTGGCGAAGCCAAAGGAAATGTTCCTTCCATTGATAAATGGTTATTTAAAGCCTTAATGGCGGCTTTCCCATTATTTATCATCTCTTTATTCTTCTTAAGCGAAGGATTTGCGAGATTTATGACATATCCATTAATTAATGGTATTAGTTTTACTAAAGGATTTGTTTCACCCACAAGTAGTGTCAGTCCAAACATTGCTTTCTATGCCTTATGTATTCTTTCTGGCGCAATTTATGTCTATTTCATTTGTGACCATAAATTCTATTTAGAATATGGCAAACACGGCATTATTGAATCAACATTCTTAGTGGCGTTCCCCGCTGGTATCTTAGGAGCAAGAATATTCTATGTTATTGGTAACTGGAGTGTGGAATTCGCTCATACAGAGTGGTGGCATGTCTTTGCTATTTGGGAAGGCGGATTAACCATCTTAGGTGGTGCGATTACCGGTATCGTTGTCGGTGTCGCTTGGTTCATGTGGAGAAATAAAGGCTATAGCATTTGGTTAGCTATCGATATTATTGTTCCAACCATTTTAGTGGCTCAAGCAGTCGGTAGATGGGGTAACTTCTTCAACTGTGAAGTTCATGGAACTTTACAACCTCTATCTAATTGGAGTTGGTTGCCACGTGTTATTTGGGAAAATGCTAGATATTCATCCGCTTCCGGATGGGCTCCTGAAGGATATATCTATGTCCCATTGTTCTTTATTGAATGTATTACCAACTTATTAGGTTACTTTGTTTTAGCCCACTTATTTGGTATTGCTTTAAGAAAATATACAGAATTAGGTGATTTAGCCTTTGGCTATATCATGTGGTATGGTTTAACTCGTGTTTTGATGGAACCTCTTAGAGATACCGCATTTAACATGGGTGAAAATGGATATTGGTCATGGATTTGGTCATTATTATTCGTCCTCGGTGGTGCATTAGCAATTGCGGTGAATCACTTAGTGAGATATTTAAGAAAACCAAGACAAATTAATAGAAACAAATACTTAATCGGTTCTATCTGTGTTGGTTTTGTCTCAATCGGTTTAATCGCTTTAGGTGCGATTTTAATGAGCCAATCTTCATTCACTAAATCTTTAGTGCTCAATCAATTCCATTGGGGATTAATCGTTTTAACCCTTGGTGTTTCATTATTATTTGGTTTAATGATTACTCTTCCACCTTTATTTAAGAAAGAACAGGTCGTTGATGCATAAATACGAATTAATTCTTTTTGATTTAGATGGCACTGTCGCGGACACTGATGAGATGATTGTCCAGACAATGAACATTCTTTACGATAAATATCGTAATGGTAGAAGAACTCCTCGAGAAGAAATATATTATTTCTCTGGGCCTCCTATATATGAAACGTTACAAAAAGAATTTCCTGGTCAAGACATGGAATTCTTATTTAATGAATTCGTCAAAGAATCCGTTAAATTATATCCAAAAGTAGTGACGACATATCCACATTGTAAAGAAACAATTTTAAATCTTAAAAAACGTGGATATAAAGTTGGCATTGTCACAAATAAGATGCATAACGCTACTGTTTTATGCTTAGGTCTACTTGATTTAGACAATTTATTTGATTGCATCGTTTGTTATGATGATGTTAGTCATCCTAAACCAGAAGCTGAACCAATATTAAAATCTATGGAAATTGTTGATGTATATGATTTGAATAAAGTCTTATATATTGGCGATAATAAAATTGATCTAGATACCGCGAATAGTGCGAAAGTTGATTGCGCATTAGTGACTTGGGGTCCACGTGTCTTAGATCCGAATTTAAAACCAACTTTGAAAATATCTTCTTATGAAGATTTAGAAAGGAAACTCGCTTAATGGAAAAATATGATGTTCTTATTATCGGTGCTGGACCATGTGGTATTGGCTGTGCTTTAAAGCTCCATGAAGCTGGAGTTAATTTCGGTTTAATTAATAGTGGAACTCCTGGCGGAAAAGTCAACATTGCTCCTCGCGTGGATAATTATCCAGGTCATAAAGAGATTCCTGGACCAGATTTAGCTTTTAAATTCTTTGAAAGATTATTAGAGAAAAATATTCCTATCATTGCTGACGATGTTTTGGAATTAACAAAACAAGGTGATATTTTTCATTTAAAAGGCACATATGGCGAATACGAAGCTAAATTTGTTGTTATTGCTTCTGGAACAAAAGAGAAGAAAGTCGGCCTAGCCAAAGAAGATGAAATGTTAGGTCATGGCTTATCATATTGTTCTTTATGCGATGGACATTTCTTTAGAAATAAAGATGTCGCAGTTATCGGTGGTGGTAACGCCGCGTTAAAAGAAGCCATTCATCTCTCACATATTGTGAAGAAACTTTACGTCATTCACCGCCGCAATGAATTTAGAGGCAGTAACAAGTTAGTTGATGAATTAAAGGCGATGGATAATGTGGAAATCATTACGCCTTATATCCCAGTTGAAATCTTAGCGGATGATAAAATCACCGGTCTTGTTATTGAAAACCGTGAAAATGGCGAAAAAAGAACATTAACCATAGATGGATTATTCCCATTAGTGGGACAAATCCCAAATACTTCATACATCAAGATTGATGGTGTATTAAATGAATGGGGCACAGTTCCAGTTGATAGAAGCATGAAAACATCATGTGATGGTTTATATGCAGGCGGAGATGTCTTACCAAGAGATATCAGACAAATCTATTTAGCGGAACATGATGGTATGGTCATCGCTAAATCAATAACTGAATTATTAAAACAATAAATACCGAGTAAACAGCTCGGTTTTTTATTGCATAAAAATATTTATTTGCTACACTTATGAGTGTATTGATATGAAAGAACTATTTATTCTCTCTGGTCCAAGTGGAAGTGGAGTTTCTTCTTCGAAATTCGTCTTTGAAGAATTGGGTTTTTATGTGATTGATAACGCTCCTAGTAGTGTCACTCAACCAATCCTAGATGAATACGCAAATAAGAAATCTATGAAAGGTGTTTGCTTGATGCCGAGAATTAACGGGGCAAAGAAAGTCTTAGATATCGCTAAAAAAGATCCAAGATTCCATGTCACCTTCATTTTATTAACTACAGAAAAAGATGAATTAATTAAAAGATATGCTTTATCTAGACATGCTCATCCACGTTCAATACTTGATAATATCTCATTAGAAGAAGCGATTGACTTAGATGTTAAAGAAACTTTATCTTTGGCTAATGTCGTGGATTATGAGATTGACACAACCAAATTAACTACAAAAGAATTAAGAATTAATTTATATAATAAATTACAAGGTAAAGATACTGATAATATTACTAAGATCACATTCCTTTCATTTGGATTAAAGAACGGTATTCCTGTCGGATTAGATGCGATGTTTGATGTTCGTATTATTCCTAATCCATATTGGGTAGAATCATTAGCACCTTTAAATGGTGGAGATCAAGAAGTCATCGATTACATCATGTCCTTTGATGTCACTAAAAAGTTATTGAAAGATATTATCGATTATTTGGAATTTTATATTCCAGAAATGCAAAAAACAGGTAGAGCAAGTTACACAATTGGTATAGCTTGTAGTGGTGGTCAACATCGTTCCACATTTGTAGCGAATTATTTAAGAGATTATTTTAAAGATAAATATCACGTTGAAAGTTATCATCGTGATTCCCCGGAATTGAATAGATAATATGAGGAAAGAATCGTTTACTAGACAAGTCAAAGAGGAACTATGTTCCAATGAATATCCATCCAAAGATCGTTTAAGAGCCTTATTAGCCGCTTATATACGTATCAATGGTAGTTTAGTCTTCCGTGATAAGAAGAGTTATTTGACTATGTCAAATGAAAACGCAAAAATCGCTAGATTCATCTATGAAACAATTAATAATATCTATGAAGCTGACGCTCATCTATCTTTTTCCAATAAGAGCAATTTAGCGAAGAATACGATTTACACAATTGAGATTCAAGAAGCTAGTGAAACGATTATTGAAGATTTGGATATTTCCTTCCTTGAAGGTAAGATTTCCAAAAACATCGTGAGAAATGATGACACAATATCTGGTTATTTAGCCGGTGCCTTTTTAGCGAGTGGTTCTGTCAATTCTCCAGAGACAAGTAATTATCATTTAGAAATCGCCCTCAATAGTGAAAACTTCGCGAAATGGTTATCTAAATTATTCTCTAAATACCGTAACAGCGATATTGAACCAAAGGTTATTAAAAGAAGAGAACAATTTGTTATCTATTTCAAAAAGAGTGATCAAATCTCTAATTTCTTAATCATGATTGGTGCAGTGGAATGCTGTATGGAATTTGAAAATGTCAGAGCGAACCGCGACATGATTAATTCCGCGAATAGATTAACCAATATGGACACCGCAAACATGAGAAGAATTTATGATACGGCGAATAAGCAAATCAAAGAAATTAAAGTCATAGATGAGAAGTTAGGAATTGATAATATCACCAACGAAAAAGTTCGTATGTTATGCAAATTAAGATTAGAAAATGAAGCGGCTTCATTATTAGAATTATCAGAAATAATGTCTAGTATTATGAATAAGACCATTACTAAAAGTAATGTTAATCATTTATTTAGAAAAATACATGAATTATATGAGAGGTTAGATGATGGACGTAAATAAGCAATTAGGAATGAGAATCAAGTATTTGCGTTCCCTCAATAAATGGTCGCAAGAAGACTTAGCCTTAGAAGCGGGAGTGAATAAGAATTATCTCTCCGATTTAGAAAGAGGAAGTCGTAATCCCACAGTCAAGATTTTAGAGAAAATTGCAAAAGCACTTGATATCACATTAGAAGAATTATTCAAAGGCATCCAAATTATCTAAGGATGCTTTTTTCGTGTAAAAAATCAAATTTTTTATTCCTTTGGTGTGTTTTTCTTGGCAAAAGGTTTACATATAGTATAGACTATATAACGCAAACAAAAGGAGGACATTATTACATGTCAGTTAAAGTTGCAATTAACGGATTCGGTCGTATTGGCCGTTTAGCGTTCAGACAAATGTTTGGAGCCAAAGGTTATGAAATCGTCGCGATTAACGATTTAACTTCTCCAAAGATGTTGGCTAACTTATTAAAATATGATACCGCCCAAGGTGGTTATGCTGGTGTCATCGGTGAAGGTTTACACACCGTCAGTTCAAAAGAACCAGTCTTAGCAGAAGATGGCAAAACAGTCTTAGAACCAGGAAGCATTACCGTTGATGGTAAAGAAATTACCATTTATGCAATGCCAAAAGCAGACGATCTCCCATGGGGCAAATTAGGTGTTGATGTCGTACTCGAATGTACAGGCTTCTACTGCTCAAAAGAAAAATCCATGGCTCACATCAGAGCTGGTGCAAAGAAAGTTATTATTTCCGCTCCTGCAGGTAAAGATTTACCAACCATCGTCTTCGGCGTTAACGAAAAAACATTAACAAAAGATGATCAAGTCATTTCCGCAGCTAGCTGTACCACAAACTGCTTAGCTCCAATGGCCAAAGCCTTAAATGACTTAGCTCCTATCCAATCTGGTATTATGAGCACAATTCACGCCTATACTGGTGACCAAATGATTCTCGATGGTCCACACAGAAAAGGTGACTTACGTAGAGCACGTGCTGGCGCAGCCAACATCGTTCCTAACTCTACAGGTGCTGCAAAAGCTATCGGTTTAGTCATTCCTGAATTAAATGGTAAATTAATCGGTAGTGCACAACGTGTCCCAGTCCCAACTGGTTCCACAACAATTCTTACCGCTGTCGTCAAATTCGACGGTGAATTAACTCCAGAAGCAATCAACGCTCATATGAAGAGTGTTGCTAACCAATCCTATGGTTATAACGAAGATCCAATCGTTTCTTCCGATGTTATCGGTATGAGATTCGGTTCCTTATTCGATGCTACACAAACAATGGTTAGCAAGATTGGTGAAGGTTTATATCAAGTCCAAGTTGTCTCTTGGTATGATAATGAAAACTCCTACACCAGCCAAATGGTCCGTACCATCAAATACTTTGCTGAAAATTGCTAAGTTTTGATCTCGGGTCGCTAAATAATTAAATATTGGCACCTGTGTCTTATCATGGGTGCCATTTTAAATAAAAAAAGGAGAATTAACTATGTTAACAGTTAGAGAACTTAACGTAAAAGGACAACGTGTTATTGTTCGTGTTGACTTTAACGTCCCTCTAAAAGGTGGAGAAATTAGAGACGATAATAGAATCGTTGCCGCCTTACCAACAATCAAAGAGTTATTAGCTAAAGGCGCTCGTGTTATCTTAATGAGCCACTTAGGCAAAGTGAAACACAAAGAAGCTCCAGAAGTTGTTGAAGAACAAAAGAAAAAGAACAATATGGCCCCAGTCGCAAAAAGATTAGGCGAATTATTAGGCCAAGAAGTTATCTTTGTCCCAGTCACTCGTGGTGAAGAACTTGAAAAAGCCGCCGCTTCATTAAAAGATGGCCAAGTCTTATTAATGCAAAACACCCGTTATGAAAAGGGCGAAGAAAAGAATGATCCTGAATTAGCCGCTATTTGGGCAAAATTAGGTGATGCATTCGTCATGGATGCATTTGGTAGTGCTCATAGAGCACATGCTTCCACATATGGTATTCCTGAATTATTAAAGAAAGAAGGAAAACCAGTTGCAGTTGGTTATTTAGTGGAAAAAGAAGTTGCCAACTTAACCAGATGTGTTGATGTCAAAAAATGTGATAGACCATATGTTGCAATTTTAGGTGGTTTAAAAGTTTCAGATAAAATCAAAGTTATCGAATCTTTATTAGCTAAATGTGACAAAATCCTCATCGGTGGTGCAATGGCCTTTACATTCTCAAAAGCATTAGGTCACCCAACCGGAACATCCCCAGTGGAAGATGATCAATTAGATTACGCACGTGGATGTTTAGAAAAAGCACAAGGTAGAATCGTCTTACCAATCGATACAGTTGTCGGTGATGCTTTTGATCCAGAACAAAGAACCACAATCCAAGTCTTAGACAGCGTTGATGTCCCAGATGGATTCCAAGGTTTAGATATCGGTCCAAAGACCAGAGAATTATTCGCTAAAGAAATTAGCAAAGCTAAGATGTTATTCTGGAATGGCCCAATGGGTGTCTTTGAACAAGAAGAATTCCAAAAAGGTACATTAGCTATTTGTGAAGCAGTCGCAAAATTAGAAGGTTCCTTCACTGTTTGTGGTGGTGGCGACTCCGCAGCTGCTATTAAACAATTTGGCTATGCCAAGAAGTTCTCCCACGTCTCCACAGGTGGCGGTGCTTCCTTAGAAATGATTGAAAACGATGGCCACTTACCAGGCATCGATGTCCTCAAATAGTTATGAGAAGAAAATTATTATTAGGCAACTGGAAAATGAACAAGACTTCTGCGGAAGCCAAACAGTTTGCCCTAGACACAAAAGAGCTTGTTGAACTCGCAAGCAAAAACAACATCGATATCGGTGTTGCTCCAACATATTTATCTTTAGCCGCGGTTAAAGAAAATGCTGATAAGAGAATGATTGTTGCTGCACAAAACTGCCACTTCAAAGAAAGCGGTGCTTTTACCGGCGAAATCTCTATTCCAATGTTATTGGAATTTGGCATTGATTGGGTCTTAATTGGTCACTCTGAAAGAAGAGCATATGACAATGAAACCAATTTAAAATGCCATGACAAAATTCAAGCCTTATTAGCAAACAACATGGTTCCAGTCTACTGTGTCGGTGAAACATTAGCAGAATTCGATGCAGGAAGAACCAAAGAAGTCGTTTCACGTCAAATCAAAGAAGGCTTAGAAGGATTTAGTGCTGAACAAGTCAAACGCTTAGTCGTTGCTTATGAACCAGTTTGGTCTATCGGTACCGGCAAAAACGCTTCCACTGAAATCGCTCAAGATGTCTGCGGATTTATCCGTGAACTATTAAGAGAACAATTCGGTGCAGTCGCTGATGAAATCAGAATCCTTTATGGCGGTAGCGTCAAACCAGAAAATATCAAAGCATACTTATCTTGCCCAGATATCGATGGTGGCTTAGTTGGTGGTGCCTCTTTAAAGAGAGAATCTTACGAAGGATTATTGACTAACATCTTATAATCTATGTCTCAAACAGATTATTACAATAATGAAAAGGCCGTTTCTTCTGGAACGACCTATTCTTTAGCCAAAATATTTGGCTATATGTTCGCTGGACTACTAATTACCGCTTCAGTGGCTGCTGGACTTGGATTCATGTTCCGTTACCTATTAGGCGTTGATTACGCTAATGGTGTTAATGTCAACATGCAAACATCCGCAGCTGTTGCTCTAGTTGTCTTGATGATTGTTTCATTTATCGGAATCATCATCATGTCATTTGTAGTTCCAATTACCGCGAGTAGGGAAAATAGTAGTGCTTTAGTCCCATCCATTATTTATTCAGTATTGATGGGCGCAGCATTATCATCAATTACTGTTTTTATTCCTTGGTTCTTATTAGGCATTACCTTTGGTATTACTGCATTAGTCTTTGGCTTAATGGCTTTAATTGCTTTCCTTGCCAAAGGCAAACTCAATGGTTTAGCTATTGCCGCGATCGGATTATTCTTCGGCGCTGGCATCATGTCGTTAATGTTATTGATCTTAATGTTAGTTGGCGCGATTGGCGGAACAATGGTGTGGTTATATTGGGTTATCTCTTTAGCGGTTTTCGCCGCAGTGATGCTCATTACCATTTGGGATTTAAGAAGAATTAAAGATATTGCCGCTCGTGGCGAATTAACCCGTAATTTGTCATTATTCTGTGCATTTATTCTTTATAACGACTTCATTAATATCTTCTTAAGAATACTTAGAATTGTTGTCTATTTATTTGGAAGAAAGAATTAAAATTGTTAATAAAAGATTTAAGGATCGGTATTAAGCCGATCCTTTTATTTATAAAAAAGACCATGAGCATCGCCCACGGCCTTTAAATGTTAGTAAATATTAGAATGTGATAGTACCGTCTGTACAAACAACTCCAGTGGCTGGGCAAGATGTATGCCAACTATCATCATCGAAAGTGATTAATCCCCATTGTTCAACTGTTCCAGCATAGTTAAATGTTGCTAGGCTCGTACAACCGTCGAAAACATATGTTTCTATTCTATTAACAGAAACGGGAATATCGATGGTAGTTAAAGCTGAACAATTTCTAAAGCTATAGCTTGATAATCTATACATGTTAGCGCCAAAGGTCACAGCCTCTAATGTTGTACAACCTTCAAATGCTTCCGCGCCGCTATATGTTACAACATCGTTATATGTAAATGTTTTTAAAACATTACAGTTTTCTGCAAATTCACTATCAACACTTACAACATTATCTGGCATTACATAGTTTTCAGTGGCGTTGTGTGTTGGGATTTGTACCAATGCAAAGTCTTCTCCGGATTTTCTATATAAGATACCATCGATGGCTTTATAGTAAACGCTATCTTCAGCGGTAATATATGATTCAAATACCATATCTCCATAGAATTCTGGGTATCCGCCATTAAAGTTTTTGCCCAATCTACATGTTTTTACACCTTCGCACCAGTTAAATGAACCATTATCAATGGAGGAAGGAGTGCATAAATCTGAGAAAATAACGTGTTCAATATCGTCACAACCATAGAATGCGCTTCCTTCAAGAATCGTTAATCCATCACCAAAGGTGAGTGTTCCACTTAATTTTGTACCTTGTAAGCAAGAATTTCTAAATGATGTGATTTGTTCAAAGCCTAAGATTGTATCTAAGCTAATACAATTGCTAAATGAGTATGTCCAAAGTTCATTGATATTACTGCCTCTTAAATCTAGAGTTTCAATAGCGTAATTACTACCGAATCCACTTAAAACAGTCACTGGTAAACCTTTAATTGTTGATGGGAATGTTAAAGTGGTTGGATTCTCTGGATCATCTTCATCAATAAAACCTTCGCACCAATAAACATCGTCATGACGTTTATATTTCATTTTTCCAACTTGTGCATAAGGATCAGTTCCAGCTTCACATTCTCTCCCGTATTTAATGATTATTTGGTAAAGCATATCGGCATATTTATTGCCTGATTCAATAAGGAAATAATTTGGCTTTTCATTATTAAAACTAAATTCAGTGCCTTCTGGTCGAGCATAATCCCATGTTTTATTCTCGTAGACAATTTCTTCTCCATCTGCCCAACCCCATTTTACAGTGAATGGATCATTAGCACCTTTAATGATGATGGAATTCATACCACGGATTTCACTATTTGTACCAATATAATTAAATATTTTGCCTGTGCCATTACTTCCTAAGTAAATCGCATCCTGAGGTTCTGTTACTCTAAAAACCTGTTCGTATTGTAGATTAATAGGGTTGTCTAGTTGGTCGGTTCTAACCTGAAAAACTCCATTTACATATGAAATTGCATCAGTGACATCTTCAGGATTAATCGTGATGGTGTAGAAATCATCATCACCTTTTGTCTTGTCTAATCTATTGTTGCGTTGATTCACTAAGATGCACGATACGGCTATCATTGTGGAAGCAAGAACACAACTAATAGAAAAAAATAGTGCCTTTCTTTTCATAAAATTTCTCCTTTGATAAATTAATTCTAACGAAGAATAGGTGTTTTAACAAGGATTTACAAAGTAAATAAGCCAAAAAGCTAATTTTTGCGACGAAATCAATATTTATTGTGTAGCTTTATTATTAATTAAAGATATATATGGAAGATAGTTTTCTAGAATCGTGTTTTTCTATTTTAAAAAAAATTAAAAATTTGCTTTACATATATGCGCATAAATGTATAATAGGAAAAGCGCTGTAAAAAGCGCGGTCATATTACCCGAAAAAAAGAAATAAAAAAGTTTCAAAAGTCGTTGACACGATAAATCGGATAGTGATATGATTATCAAGCATGCTGCGGAGAGATCCGACCTATATTACAAAGTAATACAGTATGCACTGATCTTTGAAAACTGAACAGATGTACAAACACAAAACGTCAATTATTTTTTAATACAATAACCAGATAATTATTTTGAACTAGAATAAAACTTTGAGAGTTTGATCCTGGCTCAGGATGAACGCTGGCGGCGTGCCTAATACATGCAAGTCGAACGAGCTAATACATGCAAGTCGAACGAGGGTGCTTGCACCCTAGTGGCGAACGGGTGAGTAACACGTAGGTAACCTGCCTTTTAGTTTGGGATACCCAGAGGAAACTTTGGCTAATACCGGATATGAATTCGAGAGGCATCTCTTGAATTTGAAAGGAGCTCTTGGCTCCGCTTTAAGATGGACCTGCGGCGCATTAGCTAGTTGGTGAGATAACAGCCCACCAAGGCGAGGATGCGTATCCGATCTGAGAGGATGACCGGACACATTGGAACTGAGACACGGTCCAAACTCCTACGGGAGGCAGCAGTAAGGAGTTTTCGGCAATGGGGGAAACCCTGACCGAGCAACGCCGCGTGAGTG